>NZ_JCAPSW010000007.1:0-545590 GCF_059587045.1 Niastella sp. sgz303648
GTATTAATCATTCCCACCTGTAAAGTTTTTTCAGTATAAGACAACGTTATTTAAAATTTAAGACATCTACCCCCTGGCTACCTCGTGCCTACCTCTTTGCTACCTCAAAGCTACCTCAGCCCTACCTCTTGCCTACCCCTTCTCTACCTCCTGGCTACCTCAAAGACTACCTAAAGGGTAGAGTTGGTATAGGCTAATTATAGACTAAGTATAGACTAAAACCAGGCAAAGGGTAGAGATGAGAAAGTCAGTTAGCCATACTTTTTCCCAATGCTATCAGCAATTCCATGCACGCAGCGCTGATTAACCCATTTCGCTGCACCGGCGTATCCCAGGTAATGGCCCCGCCCGGCTGCACCACCGGTTTACTGAATTGAATCAACTGCTCACCGGTAAATCGTGGCTCGCCCATGCCCCAGGTTTTGCCCAGATAACTTAAAACATGAATTTGCTTTCCATCTACTTTTCCATCATAAGAACGTTTGATAGAAATGAATTCAGGCTTATCGATTTCTCCGGCTATATAATCTTCGTAAGGTGTTATGGAAAGGGTTCTATACGCAACACCCGGATTAAATGCTACAATACTTTGATCATTACCGGCACGGGCTGCAGCTGCAAAACTGGCAAAATTCGGCGAGGTTTCGGCCCGGTACATAATGTTGGGCCAATAACATCCGTCGAACCACCAGCCATCGATTTTATTACCCCAGCGTAACGACCAGTCGCGAATAACTGCTTCCCAGTTTTGCTGAAAGGCATGATTTTCATTGGGGCCGTTTTCCCATTTAAGCGCTTTGCGGGCAATTGAGTCGCCACCCGGCGCGCCGGATGGCAGGTAAACAATGAGTTTTATATTTCGTTTTCTTAATGCAACCGACAAATCGTTTATAAGATCCCGTTGGGAACATTTTCCGGTGGTGCCTGTAATGCGTTCGTAGGTTTTATTGGGAGCAACAAAATAACCTGAGTTCTGACCAATGGTAAATATCAAATAACCGGCGCCCGCTGTTTTTAATTGTTGTGCCAATCCTTCCACATCAAAACGATTGATCATATCATTCCAAATGGCAGGTGTTGTGGTAATGCTGTCTGCACGCGACCGCCAGTCGGCCAGGTAATGCACCATAATACCCCAGCGGCTCTGTTTGAGCCACACGGCGCGGTCCTGGGCGGTGCTGATTTGAATGAAGAATATTGTTAAAACAAGGATAAGAAATTTGTGTTTCATGGCAGAATGGTGAATGGTCAATGATCAATTGACAATTAGCAATTAGCAATTGACAATTAGCAATTGGCAACAAACGCATTTATAACTTGTAGCCCCTTGTGTTTTAACATTGCCTGTTGCCTATTGTCAATTGCCTGGTGGCTTTCTAACGGGCATGGTCGCCGTTTTCTTCTTTCCCTTTTTCATCGAGCAACTGAATGCAGGAGGAAGGCCCCAGATCGGGATTGTTCCATTGATGCAGGGCCCATACTACTTTTTTATCTGGTGTAACTTCAATTACCTGCACCACTTTGTCCCAGTCTTCTTTGCGCAAAAATCCGCCCCAGTTACAAATAACGGTGTTGCCGTTTGAAAGTCGCACCACTTCGTGCACCGTATACAACGGAAAACCGGGTAAGTCATCTTTATTGATTTCCCAAACTGTTTCGCCTTTGGCATTTACTTCGCGTACATATCCATACTGATTTCCGCTGATGAGTGTATTGCCATTTTGTAAACGTACAGCGGCCCAGGCCGAAGGGGCATCTACCGACCAAACCGGGTTCCACTGTTTATCATACTCTATCACTTTGCTCATATTTAAATGCGCCAACAGATAGGAACCGGTTTTTGTAAGGCGAATATGTCGAAATTGTCCATGAACCGATTTGGGGTCATCGGGTCTTGCCGTTGGAATTTCATGTTCCATTTCCACCGCACCTGTTTTTTTATTGATCAGCATTGCTTTGGCAGGCGTTCCGTTCAAACACAAAAACACTTTATCATTACCTACAGGTTGTGCCGAATGGCATTCACTGCCTGCCGGGCATTCATACGTCCATACAATTTTTCTATCGGGTGTTACTTCTGCCGCACCTGTTTTGCACGCATATAAAACATGGCCGTTCGACAACCGGTGAATATCGCTGAACTCGCTCAGTTGTCCATTGTGATCTTTAATAGGGATCGACCACGTCCAGGTAATTTTTCCTTTTTGAATGAGAAATATCGTTTGGGTGTCTTTACGTGTATCCCATTCACCGGCATATAAAAAATCATGCTGTTGAAGCCCTTTGCCCGGCAATACATCAGGCACCGGAGCGCGGGCAGCAGGTCGCTGACTGCTAACGCGCTTTACAGTATCGGCAGTTGATTGTGCCCATGATGCATTGCCGGCAAACAGCAATATGGCAGGCAATATATATTTCATAAGATGGTTTATTTTTCCGAAGCCGTGCCACGGTTTCGTTAGCCGTGCCACGATTTGAAACCTTGGCACGGCTACTCCGGCTACTCCTAACGTAACAACGCCGTAGCGCACCATAACACCGGGGCCTGTCCGTGCAGGTCGCCGACATTGCGTTTTCGGTCGAGATAATACTGGCGATCGTTCTTTTTATTGGTGCCTTCACATACATCTTTTACATCGGCATTTTCGTCGATATAGGTAATGAGCGCCAGCCATCCTTTGCGGGCGGCAGGGCCATAAGTTGCTGCATCGAGCCAGCCGTTTTTAACACCGGTGATCATCGCAAAAGTGAACATGCCGGTGCAGGAAGTTTCGGGCCATGATTCCGCATCATCGATCAGCTGACGCCACATGCCATTCTCTGTCTGATATTTCAACAGGGAGGCCATCATGGTTTTGTATCCTTTCATAATACGATCGCGGTTGGGATTGCCTTTCGGCAGCGAACGTAACAGTTCGGCCATTCCAACAGCCATCCAGCCATCGCCACGGCCCCAGAAGTAAGGCACATCGGGCGCATGATAAAACAAACCATTGGGCCGTTGCAGCGAATCGAGGTATACTACCATTTCCTTCGCAGCTCTTTCAATATATTTTTTATCGCCGGTTGCCCGGTAAGCCTGCGATTGCACCGCGGTGATCATAAACATATCGTCGATCCACATACGTGTTTGCCAGGTGAGGCCCTGGTTATAATACACATGCGATTCGGGTTTTACACGCGGGCCTTCCGGTGCTGCCCATTGCTTATCGGCAATGCGTTTTCCGATATCGAGATAGCGTTTGTCTTTTGTTTGTATGTACAGTTCAAGTGGTACAGATCCAAATACTGAATAATCCACGTGATCGGGAACAGGAATTAAGGTATCCTGTTTGCCAAACAGCGGTTCAAACCGGTCAATCAGTTCCTGTTTTAATTGCTTATCGTTTGTTTGTTTGGCAAAGGTAAGCGCACCATACCAGGTGCAGGTTTCGGGATAGGTGATCACTTTGGGTGGGGTCGACCGGCCAAAGTTGGTGTGCGGTGTAGCCACAAAATGCGCTGCTACTTTTTTGCCAACTTCCTGCGGTGAAGTGCCTTGTGGCCAATTGCTGAAATACGACATCGTTTTTTTCGATTGTGCTTCGCAGATATCTGTCTGCAGCACGCCAATTCCCATCGCTAATAACAAATACTTAAACATAGGTTTCATTTATCGATATGATTTTATGAATTTTTCAACTTGTTAACTTTTCAACTTGTTAACTACTTCAATTCCTCTATATCAATTTTCCGGTAATAAATTTCCGCACCTTCCGATTGCACCAGAATCCGGCCTGTATGCAAACTGGCATCGGTGCCTTCATTGACCACTACCCCATTCATAATGTGTGTACATTTTCCTTTTTGTGCAATTATTTCGAGGCGGTTCCATTCGCCGGAAGGCTTTTCGTTGTCTTTCTTTTTTACTACCCGTGTATTTTTTGTTGCCTGTGAACGGGCGCCATCAATTACAAGTGTAACGCTATCGATGAGCCAGAAGTCGCCACAATCGCCTTCCTGCACCTGGCATTCAATGGCCCTTGGCCATACCCTGTCGCTGTCGGCTACATAATATAAAATGCCATTATCGCGCACCCTGTTTTCGCGAGGCGGATATTTTTTTTCACCCCATTTAAATTCAATGATCAAATGAAAATCGCTGTATTTTTTTTCTGTTATTATGTACCCGAACTCCTGCCCGGTGATGTGCAGCAAACCATCCTGCACCGAGAAAACACCCAGCGAATCATTGTTCTTACCCCTGTTCTTTATAAACGAATACCAGCCATCGAGGTTTTTGCCGTTGAACAACGGTTTCGCCTTTTGGCTATAGGTATTGCTTACGACCAGCGCAAACACTATAAACTGAATTATATATTTCATTGCTATTATTTTTTTGATGCCGGCAGTTGAACCCGTATTGAACATTCGTTGCGTCGCACTCTTCAACGCCCTGTACCCATTTCAGCTTACTTCCTGCTTCTTGCTTACTACTTACCACTTACTACTCTTTTCACATCTCCCCTAACCGTTAACCGCGGATGCACCACAACAGCGCGGTACTGGTATTCTTTTCCTTTTTCAACCTGTGGCAGTTGTATGGTGAAATTTCCTTCGTTTGTAACACTCACCGCTTCTGTTTTTAACCAATCCTTACTGTACAGGTTTTCGGCAAAGCCTGCAAAGGCACGGTATTCAAATAACACCTTCACCGTTTCGGCACTTCCTTTTTTCAATAAACGGCCCTGCAATTCAATGCCACTTTCTTTAGGAACAGCATCTATTGTTTCAACCTGCGGCGGATCCAGCGCGGGTTCCACATGCTCTAATTTTACGGTAATGGGGTTGGGCCATTTGTAATTATCATACACACGTTGCGCCCTTGCTACTGAAATATGTAATCCATCTTCCTTTTGTTCAAACCGCGAATGCACATCGACCTGATTGGCGTATTCGGTTACCTGATCGTTTTGTCCCAGCACGCTGATAGTTGTTTGCGGCGTTGCTTTTATTGAACCCAACACAAACTCCCGGCGTTCGCCTTTCGGCCAGTCGGGCATACCGGTAATAACGGCGTACACGGTTCGTTTATCTTTACTGGCGGTAAACCAGATATTTTCTTCATTGGTAATAATCCATGGACGCACACTTTCTATCGCTTCGTGGTTGATGAAATGCCAGGCAGCCACTTCACGCAATTGTGTTTCCTGTTCATAGGGTATGTAACCATCGGGGTGCGGACCAACATTCAATAAAAAATTGCCTCCTTTGGAGCGGGCTTCAACCAGTAACTCAATCAGGCGGCCACCGGTTTTTATATTATCGTTTGTGGGTTTGTAATTCCATTGGGTACCCATGGTTACACACGATTCCCAAAATTCGTTCTGCGCAATACCGGGCAGTGTTTGCTCAGGGGTGTTTACCGCGCCGCGGGTAATCACTACATTAGGTTGCAGTTTCCAGGCTACATCGCGGCAGGGTCCTTTAGGTTCTCCGTCAATAAAAAGTACATCAATTTTACCAAACATCGTAAACAGTTCGGTTGTTTGTTTGCGAACCAGGGCATCATAAGCGGCGCTGGTTGCTTTATCAAATTTCATATCGCCCCGTTTGATGAGGATATGATGATCGTATAAAAATTTAAAATCTTCTGGCGAATAATAAAAGCCAACTGCAAGGCCGGCTTTTCTTATTCCCTGCACATATTCTTTCAGCAGGTCTTTGCCATATGGCGTATTGGTAATTTTAAAATTAGTTGTTTTGGTATCCCAGAAGCAAAATCCTGAATGGTGTTTGGAAGTGAACACAACATATTTCATGCCCGCCAGTTTGGCCAGTTTAGCAATTTCGGCCGGATTGAATTTGTACGGATCGAATGTTTTGGGCAGCTCGTTATAATACCGTTTTACATAATCATCCGAAGCGCCCACCAGCGAGTGGCTGATGGTGATACCCAGTTGTGCATCTACGTTAAAATGAATAAACATGCCAAAACCCAGATCGCGCAACCATTCCTGCCGTGCCGGTTTATTTTTATTGCCTGCAAAACGGTTATCGCTTTCTTCTTTTTGCGCATACAACAAATTACCGAAGCAAACCAGTGATACGATAAGGAGTTTCTTCATAAGTATATCGCCCTTTTTAAATATCGAATGAAATTAAGAATGTTAAATGTTAAATGAAAAATGAAAAAGTAAAATACACTTCCGAACCTCAACTTTCTCATTCTTCATTTTTCATTTTTAATTTTTAATTCCGATATGCGGCAAAGGTGAGCAACCATCGCTGTCGGGCGCAATTTTTAACATAATGAACATGGCGCCCACCATTTGCAGCTTATCGTTTGTCACAGGGGGTTCCTAAGAAACCATAGTGCGTTTTATATTTTTCTCCGGCCTGAAAGCCGCAGCTATATTCTGTTTTTCATTCTTACTTCCGACCTCCGGCTTCCGTTTTAATTCCACAGCGGGAAATACATGCTGTTGTTGTACGGATCGCCGGTGGTGGTTGCATCTATCTGTGCCTGCGGAATAGGCCGCAACACATGTTTGGGAATTATATTGGCAGCGGCCTCTTTATTGTGAATTTTTATCCGCTCCAATAATTTGCCGGTACGCACCAGATCGAGCCACCTTACATTTTCACCACACAGTTCCCTTGTGCGTTCATCCAGTATAAAATCAAGGGAAAGATCTGTTGCCGTAATATCCATAGCCGATGCATTACCTGATGGATAGGCAGCTCTTTCGCGCACGGTGTTGATATACTTAACAGCATCGGCCGTATTGCTTATCATAAAGGCTGCTTCGGCAGCAATGAGATAAGTTTCAGCCAGTCTGAAAGCAATTACAGGTCTTATTGAAGGTGAATTCAGATCGCCTCTTTTGGTATCAAAATACTTGTTCATAGTAGCCGATAAAGTATTGTCGTATTTACGCGGAGGCACCAGCAAATAGGGAGTTGCTGCTATTTTTGCATCGCTGGCATCTACGCCCGGCATGTAAATAGCTGTATCGCCAAACTTAAATTTCGGTTGTCCCGAAACGGCACCTGCAGGGGCGCCGGCAGGCAATGGAGTCGGCCATACGGGATAGCCGTTTGCAGCAGGGTTGTTTGCATACCATACGGTTTGAAATGTTTTGCTGTACCGCGTGTCGTTTACTCTTTCTTTAAAAGCCGTATCGGTTAACCAGCGGGTGGGAATGCAACGAATGTACGGGCGGCCATACTGCATACTGCGTATCATGCCGGGTCTTTTTTCGTACTGCCCTACCCACATATGGTTCAAAACATTGTCGGCACTGTAGTTGGTTACGCCACTGTTATTGGGACCATTGTACGCAAGGTTTGCAGTATGTTGTACCGTCCACAACACTTCACTGTTAGCCTCATTACCTTCGGCGAACACACTGCCAAAATCGGGCAATAAACTTAAGCCCAGCGATGTTCTGGTATTGATCAGGTCAACGGCGGTATTATAGGCATTCTGGTAATCATCGGCTTTCTTTACTGCCGAACCTGCCCTCGTAAGATACACTTTGGCCAGTACATGCTTTGCTGCAGCTGCTGTGGCCTTGCCCGGCAATACACCGTTAGAGTTAGGCCCTGCAGGCAGCCCGGCAATGGCATCTTTCAAATCCTGAACAATTAAATCATACACACTTGCCAGCGGATCGCGTTTTGCCGATGTGATGGCTTCGGATTGAAAGTGCGTGGTTAATGTAACATCAGCCCAAAACTGCGCCAGAATAAAATAATAATTGGCTCTCAGAAATTTTGCTTCTGCCACCATGCTATTTCTGGTAGCTGCCGGCAGGGTTGTTTTATCGGCATAGTCGATAATACCGTTACAGGTATTGATGAAAATATAGGCTGCTTTCCAAAGCGTGGTAGTGGTGCCATGCGATGTAGTGTAACTGTAAAGGTTAATATCACTGTTGCCATCAGTGCCTCGCTGAAATTCATCTGTTCCTATAACAGTTACCGTGAAATACTCCTGGGCGCCCCAGAAATTGCGCATACCGGCATAAGCGGCATCCAGACCTGCCTGCAAACCCTGGTTGGTTTGAAAAAAAGAAGGAACAAGGAGCGAGTTGGGTTCTTCCTTCAGCTTTTTGTTACAGCCGGCTGCAATCATCAAAAGCCCGCTGCAGAATAAAAATATTTTTTTCATACAATTCTTTTTGGATAGTAATAATTAAAACGACATGTTAACGCCAAAGATCAATTGCCAGGTAGGCGGCGTATCGATGCCTACAGTACCTGCACCTTCAGGATCTATACCACCGGCTCTGCGATAAGGCGAAAAAAGAATGAAAGGATCTGAAGCTGTTGCATATACGCGGAAATTCTTTGCGTGCAGGCGTTGTGTTAACGCCGGAGAAAGATTGTAGCCAAGGCTGATGCTTCTGATCTTTACAAACGATCCGTCGAAATAACTTAATACCGAGCGGTTTAATGGATTGGTGGCATTGGCATTTGCTTTTGGATTCGATGGCTCGTGGTTCAGCGGCGTCCAGTAATTTGTTTTTAAATTATTGTACGTACCCTGATAAGTGTTTACAAAGTTTCCACCATACAGGCTGCTGTTTAAAGTATATCCCCATCTTGCAAATGCTACTACGGTTAAATCAAATCCTCTGAAGCCAAAACGCTGTGTGGTACCACCTTCCCATTTGGGCTGGCTGGTGCCTACTATAATACGATCATAGGTAGCGTCAATTTTTCCATCGGGTTTTCCATCGGGTCCGCTGATATCAGCAACACGTATTGTTCCTATTACAGAACCGCTACCTGTAGTAGCCAGGCCAAGTGCCTTTGCAGCGGCTGTATCTTCTGCCGTATTTTGCCAGATACCTGCCCGTTTATAATCATAATAAACATCCAGCGGCTGCCCAACAAACCATCCGTTGGCAACATCTTTGGTGGCGCCGTTTGCCAGCTGCGTTACTTTTCCCCTGTTTATAAAAAAGTTAAAATCACTTGTCCAGTTAAAATCATTCCGCAATTTTCCCTGTATGTTAATGGTACTGATATGTACTTCAATACCCTTGTTTTCGGTTTTACCAACGTTGGTAACGATGGCGTTGGGTATACCGGTTGTAGGTGGCAGCGTTTGCGGTAATAACAATGAATTGGTAAACGCTTTGTACACTTCTACTGAACCCGAAATACGATTGTTTAATATGCCGAAGTCGATACCAATGTTTGCGGTTTTTGTATACTCCCAGGTCAATGTGGGATTGATCGTTGAACTCAGGTAAGCTCCGGTAACCATGTTCGACCCATAGTTATATACCAGGCCTGATAATTGTCCCAGCGTTTGATAGGCGTTGATAGATTGCTGACCAACGCTGCCGTAACTGGCCCTGAACTTTAAATTATTGATAACCGGTACCGATTGAAGAAAATCTTCTTTGCTTACATTCCAGGCAAAGGCAGCCGAGGGAAATGAGTGCCATTTATTGCCATCTGCCAGTCGCGATGAACCGTCGGCGCGCATGGTTAATGTTAACAGGTACTTGTCGTTGAAGCTATAGTTTACCCGTCCCATGTAAGAAAGAATATCGGCCTTGGATGAACTACCGCTTCCTTTCAGGTTCGATCCGTATGTGGGATTGAAATAAGCCAGGTAATCGGCTAAAATGTTGGTATTATCAAACTGATTTGATTGAGAACTTACCTCCTGCAGGCTATACAAACCAGTGAAATTTATTTTGTGCTTCCGTGCAATAGTTGCGTCATAAATGATCAGGTTTTCGAGCGTGTAGTTGTTCGATAAGCTGGTGCGGTTCGAAGAAGCTGATCCTCCCTGATTCACCCTGAAAGTTGTTTTATCGGAATAAAAATTTCCATACACATCAGACCTGATCTCGGCACCGGCATTCAACCGGTATTTCAATCCTTTGAACAAATTTGCTTCAAGATACAGAGTAGTAAAAGTACCGAGGCGTTTCCTGTTTTCTACCGCAGCACCCGGAATCAGATCGGCAAGCGGATTCCAAACCTGGCTGGCACTTCCCGGAACATAGTTATTAAGTACATTACCGGCACTATCATAAGGCGATGCCAGCGGACTTGCCCGTAGCGCCTGTGCCATGGGGTTAGCGCTTTCGCCTTTACGGATCGAATAGGTGTTCAATGAATTTAAACCTACTTTGAAAATTCTTCCCAATTGTTGGTCTATACTGGCTTTAACGGTATACCGTTCAAAACTCTGGCCATTATAAATACCGGTTTGGTTAAAGTAGCCACCGGATATGGCGTATTGTGTTTGTTCGGTACCACCTGTAACACCCAACTGGTGATCGGTAATAATCCCTGTTTTATAAATCAGGCTTTGCCAGTCGGTATTGCGACCGGCTTTAATACCTTCAACTTCGGCAGGATCAAAAACACCATTGGTCATAAAAAGCGGATCATCAAGACCGGTATATTTTCCGGGGTTGGCAATGATGTTAGCCCATTTTTTCAGATCGGTAAATTCGGCGGCATTCATTACAGGAAATTCCCGGGTTAACCTGCTTGAACCTACATAGCCGCTATAGGTAAATACCGGCTTGGCTGTTTTACCCCGTTTTGTAGTGATCAATATTACACCGTTGGCGCCTCTTGATCCGTAAATAGCAGTGGAAGAGCCATCTTTTAAAATTTCTACCGAGCCCACATCATCCTGGTTCAAATCGTTGATGTTTCCATTAAAAGGAATTCCATCTACAACGATCAATGGCGAGTTGCTGGCGCCTAATGACCTTGAGCCTCTGATCAAAATATTTGGCGTAGCGCCCGGTTTACTGTTGGCGCCGCTTCTTTGAATATCTATACCTGCTCCCTGTCCCTGAAGGGCAGAAGCAAGGTTTGAAGAAGGAACGTCTTTGATAGATTGCTCGCTGATAGAAACAATGGAACCGGTAACATCCGATTTACGGCGGGTTCCGTATCCTACCACAATTACTTTATCCATCTCGAGTTTATCGGATTGTAACTGAATAGCAAGGTTCGACTGATCGGCGTTGGTAACTTTTATTTGTGTGCCCACATAACCTACGATCGAGATCATGAGGGTGCTGTTAACCGGAGCATCTATTTGAAAGGAACCGTCATCTTTGGTATTGGTTCCTTTGGTTGTTCCTTTAACAACAACCGATACGCCTAAGAGCGGCTCTCCGTTTTCGTTCTTTACAGTTCCTTTTACAGATACTGTTTTTTCCTGTGCGCTGAGAGTAGTAGTTACAAATTGAGTGCACAATAAAGTGAATATGGCAATAAGCGTTTTCTTTTTCAAAAAGTTTATATCATACCTTGCCCTGTGATGCAGGGTTGCAATAAGCGTTAACATATGGCAAATTTTATCGTTTAAGAAATCGGGAAACCTGAGCGTAGCATGGAAATTTTCCTGGTAAAGGCGGGGCTTTGTCTTTAAGTTGAAGTTGATTCTGTCTCATTTTGCTTTCGTTTTGGTTAAAAGAAACGTTTTATTGTTGAGTGATGCCGGGCGTTTTGTTCTTTTCTACCCGAATATCTTTGCTGTTATCGCCTTCTATTTTTACAAAAGCGGTTGCATTTGCTTTTACATCCATATTGATGATATGGGCTTTCTCAACATCCTGCAACCTGATCACCGACTCGCCGCCGGATGTTTGGGGAATTTTCCAACCTGTAACTGTAATATCTGATCCATCTTCGCATATAAAGGCAGGCCGTCTGTCATTGCTGTCGAGTCGCAGAGTGATGTTTTTCAACTGCAGCCCTTTTACATGTCGCGCCCATATGCCATAAGCGGGTACGAGCGGACCAAAAGTTTTTACTTCGGGATATTTATCAACGGCTTCGGGTACCTGCACACGGGCATTTTCGGGTGTACCGCCACCTGCCAGACTGATATCAATATTTTCGAGGGTAACGTTGGTTATGCAATGGCCGGGAACACCGGTTATCAAAATGCCCGAGGGTGGGGTTAGCTGCGCATTCGCAGCAGCCTGTGCTTTTACATTCTTTATTACAATATTGGTGAATGTGCCGGTTGTTTGCTGCGTGTCTTTTCCTTTGCGAAACACGCTTAGGCGCGATCCGAGGCGCAGCAGCATAGGTGTTTTTACATTCACCATATTGATGCCGGTAATCTGTACATTGCGCAAATGAGCGCCGTCGACCGTTAATAATTTTATACCGCCATTATTGGTGTCGTATATATAGCAATCAGATATACTGATGTTTTCAAATGGCGCCATCGATTCGGTGCCCATTTTTATAGCGCCCTGGTTGCTTTTCAGGCGCATGCCCGAAACGATGATATCGCGGCAGGCCATCTTGCTTGAAGTGGTTTTAAAACAAAGCGCATCATCGCCGCTTACAATGTCGCAGTTTTTAATACGTACGTTTTCGCAACCGTCAATATCAATACCGTCGTTATGGGCCACCCCATTGCTTACGATCTTTACATTTTCGATGCGAACATGTTTGCTTTGAAAATAGTGCGAGGTCCAGGCGGCGGCATAATTAAGAGTAACGCCTTTTACTGAAACATTTTCACATCGAACGATGCGCAACAGAAAAGGGCGGCGGCCCCACCGCTGCGATTCGGGTCGTGTATCGGTTAAAAGTTGTTCTTCTTTCAGTTTGGCGCCCTGGCCGTCGATGGCGCCTTCTCCTTCAATACTAATATGATGCGCATCTACAGCTACCACCAGTGCCCAGCCAACATCGATACCCAATCCTTCGGTAAAAGGATCAATATTCTGGTAATCATTTAAATTGGTGCTGCCTAATAAGCGGGCGTCTTTATTCAACTGCAGGGTAACATTATCTTTCAAAACAATGGTGCCCGACAGAAAAATACCGGCGGGAAAAACCACTTTACCCCCACCCTGCCGGTGACATTCATCAATCGCTTTTTGAATTGCCGAAGTGTTCAGCGTTTTACCATCTGCCACAGCGCCATACCTGGTAATATCAATGATTACCCCGGGTGCAGCAACTGCACATAAAGTACTTATCATGAGTGCAATACCAAAACCAGCTTTTTTCATATGCATTAGTAAGTGATTCCCGCCCGGATATATGCCGGGTTTTACTAATGCAACTAACCAATAATTACCACTGGCTTTTTCCGGTTAAATCGCCATTTATTCATCTATTTTGGCAAGTACCGGGAACGTTCCCGGAACCTTCGATTTCGCTTATTGAATGGTTCTCGTTTCATAATTTGAATAAAAGGTATCCATTGCATTCTGTGTTGGTTTATACAGGGTCCTGTACTGAAAAGAATTTCCTTTTTTCAAGGCTGGCAACAGGTTAATACTGTCGGTAACAACCATCATATCTCTTACCGTGCCCAGCGAATCGGTGTATACAAACTGTTCTCCGATCACATCCTGCCCCACACCGAACCATTTTATTTGTGCACCTTTATCAACGTCTGAATAAGTGGCGGTTTTTATGGCGCGGTTCACGAGTTGTGCAATGTATTTTTCGCCATACACATCCCCTATCACATCGGTTTTTATTGATTTATGGCCAAGGTTATCATATGTATAAATGTAAAATGTAAAAGTGCCTTCGGGCATCTTATCAAAATAAAACCGCACGGTGTCTATACCCGAAGTACGCTGAACGGCTTTTTCGGTTGAATCGGGCTGTGAGCCTGTATTCCAGTATACTTTCACTTTACTGATCTTTGGATCTGAAATAAGTAACATAGATAAACCGAGGCGATAGTTGCCCGGGAGTGTTTTTACCGAATCTACCCTGCCGGTATATACGATTTCACCATCCTTTAAAAAATCAGCATAGGTTGCATCCATTTTGCTGCAGGAAAACAGTATGCCGGTGCATATGACTGCCAGCAAACCACCTATATTATATTTGTTTACACGCATAAATTTCCTTTTTAAATGTTTTTATTATCTCGCAAAGGCGCAAAGATGATCGCTTCGCGATCTATAAGAACGCTAAGAAAAGGCTTAGCGCCTTGGCGCCTTGGCGAGAACAATTCATTTTTTCTGCCCCCATACCGACAACTCCATCAAATGAAAAAATCCTGTATAACCGGTGATAGAACCCCAGCTGTCGATGTTCTTCCATCCTATGTAACGAACAGGGGGAAGATTATTGGGAAACTCAAACTCCTGTCCATCATTAGCAGCATCCAGATCTTCATTCGAGTTCAGGCCAACCTCCCATCCCGAAGGTTTGGTCATTGTCCATTCGCCCAGTTTAACCCAGCCAATATTCGGATCGGTATTGTTGGCGCCTCCGGCGCTGCCGGCGTTGGGTTTATTGGTACCCCATATTTCCCAATGATGCGGATTGCCATGATTAAATGAATATCCTGCCGGCCGCTGCCATACTTTAAAACGGCTTAAAATAAATTTCGAAGCACCGCTTTTATCAAGGTCAATAGGTATCCATAGCGGCAGGTCGTATTTTTCTTTGGTATGAAACATTGAACCAACATTGCCATCGTACAAATATTTCATCGGGTAGCTGCTTGAATAATCTACCGCATTTGCCATCGGAAATCCTGAATTGGGAAGCGGATCAAACTGTGGAATGTAATTGGCATAAGTGGTTCTTACATCATTGAATTTGGTTTTATCAAGCGCTTCTTCATAAACAGGTGTTATTTTAACCTGCAGGGTGTCGCTGTGATTATCCCACCGGTCTCTTACATAAATACCCCATGTGCGTTCTTTGGGCGGAAATCCTCTTATATTAAAAGCGCCCTGCTTCATACTCGTATAATTAAAATCAACGTGCTGCCAGTCGCCTACCGAATCAAGCACCAAAACTTCAAACACAATATTGGCTGAGTCAACATTTGTGTATTTCACATTAATGCCGCCAAAGGTTGAATCTGTTTTTAGCGATTTGTATACATTAACGATGGGCGGCGTTAACGGCTTTACTTTTATCGAAACCGGTTCAGATGCCACTTCACTGCGGGTTACGGCATACAGCCACACTTCCCGCTCAAGTGTATCGCCAAATCCTTCTACCAGTAATTTGTTTTGATACATCGATGCCTTTACTTCTCTTTCAACGCCCTTCAACTGATACATTGCTTTAACGTATAACAGGTTTTCGTTGCCGGGCAGGGTGTATTTAATCAAAGCAGCCCCCGGCAAATTGGTTACCCCAACATTACTTACAGCACCTGGCACCGTTCCATCTTTTGAAAGCGGATTTCTTTCATCCTTCTTACAGGCTATACCGGTAATGAGCACCAGCAGCCAGCAGTATATTAATATCTGAATGTTTTTCATTGTACATAGTTTTAAGTGTGAGCCGGTATTACCACCCGGGATTTTGCACCAGCTTTTTGTTTCGCAGCAATTCGTCCTGGTCAATGGGCCAGAAATAATCACGCAGCTTAAATGTTTGGGTGAACAGGGTTACCGGTTTGTAATATCCGGAAGGATCTTGCTGCTCGGTACTCCATCCTTTAACAGGCGCGTTCAAAACAATATGAGCTTCTTTCCAACGTCGCAGGTCCCAGAAGCGTTGTCCTTCAAATGCCAGCTCAATCAAACGTTCCTGATGAATAATATCGCGCAGGCCGGTTTTGGAAGTGTATTTCGCTCCCTGGTTCGAAAAATTTCCCCACGAATATGCTACGGTGGGCAGACCGGCCCTTTCTCTTACTGCATCGATCCATTTATATGCTTCTGCACCCGGACCGTTCACTTCGTTCAGCGCTTCGGCATACAGTAAATACAAATCGGCCAGCCGCAATTCGGGCCAGGGATAAGCATTTTGATTACTGCCGGTAACATTGCCATCGGCAGCGGCTACAGTGCTCATATTGATAAGCTTTTTAATCCAGTAACCTGTAACCGAAAAATTACTTACACCCTGCCGGGCTGCATATTCAGCCCTTCGTGCTTTTACATAAAGCATATTCGTCATGGTATAATTATTTATCCAGTTACCGAACCATATACCTCTGTCGAAGGCCAGGTCGGCATAAAAGCGCGGTTCCCTGTCGAAGTGCAGTTTTACTGTTTGTTCATTTTTCTTTACATAAAAAGTATCGTCGCCTGTGGAAGTTTTTAACTGAAACCGGCCGGCATAATCCCAGGTTTTATCTTCTGTGATCGGAACACCGTTTTTGGTGTAAAACAACTCGGCCATTTTTATAGGCGGCGCCAGAATACCCTTGGGACCACTGCCGCTGAGCGCGCCACTGGCCAAAATGGGCATGGTCCATCGTTGTATATCAGTAGCGCGGCTCGATGTATTGGCCCATATCACTTCGGTATTCAGTTCTTTTTCGGTTGCAGCCATGCGTAAGCCTATCTGCGTTTTGAGTATATCGTTTATTACCCAGCCGGGATAAAAAGTGGAATTAAACCGTTGCAACGAGTAAAAATTAGTGTGGCAAAATTCAATGGCTTCTTTACAGGCCTGCGCAGCCACTTCCCATTTTTTGGGGTCGGCAACCGGATTGATGAGTGGTACCCCATCCTTATCACCTGATTTAACAGATATAAAATCGGCATTGCCATTAAACAACGGACTGGCGGCTGTTACCAGCACCTTTGCTTTAAGCGCCAGTACAATCGATTTGGTAATTCGTCCCAGTTCCGTTCCTTCGGTGCCAATTATTCGGGCAGGAAGCGCATCGTAGGATGCAGCTTCATCCAGCAATTGAACAATGTAACTAAAGCAACTGTCAACATGTTCCCGCTCAACCTGCACTACTTCGGGCTCGCTTCCTACGGGTAAATTTTCTCTTATTATAGGAATGGGGCCATACAGGCGAACGAGATAAAAATGATAGTAGGCTTTCAAAAAGGTAACTTCTGCTTTCCATCTTTCTCTTTCTGTTACCTCCATATCTTTTACCTTATCGATATTGGCCAAAAAGATGTTGCAGTCTCTCAGTGCCGTAAATAGTTTTATTCCCTGGTTTTTTCCTGTCCAGAAACTTCCCAACGGATTGCCGGTATTCTGCAGCCCGCGGGCAATGTTCCAGAAATCGGCATCCACATCTTTGATCGGGTACATATACCAAACTTCATCACCGGCATTAAAAGCAGGGTTATCGTCCATATCGCCGTGCTTGGGCATATACGAATAACAGGTAAACAAAAATTTTTCTGCCGTGCTGCGCAAAGTAAATGCATTGTCGATGGTGCCTACCTGATCGGGCACTACATCGAGGTATTTTTTACAGGAACCGCCTGTTATTGATAGAATCGAAACTATAATGAGTATTTTTTTCATTGGTTATTTTTTTAAAGTGATACCTGAATTCCAAAGTTGATCACCTTTTGAATGGGGTAGTTCAATCCGTTACCGGCCAGTTCAATATCCCATAATTTAAATTTGCTGAAAGTCACCAGGTTGGTACCGTTTGCATATAACCGCAAATTGTCGATGTGAATTTTGCGGGTATATTTCTGCGGCAGGGTATAACCAAGCTCAACCTGCTTCAGGCGCAAAAAGGCACCGCTTCGCATAAACCAGGTACTTTGCTGACTATTATTGCTATTCAGACTTGAGCTCAGGCGCGGCCACAGTGCATATAAATTGCGGTTTTCTTCTGACCAGTGATCATCGGCATATGCTTTCAATAACTGGTTTTGCAGCTGGTAGTTTTTAAGTTCATCCGACTTATACCGGTACGATACAAACGGAGCAGTGGCTTCAACATCGATCCAGAACGAACGCCGGGCCGTTCCCTGAAAGAATGAGGAAATATCGAAGCCTTTGTATCTGGCCGAAACACCAAAACCATAGGTTATTTCGGGCGTAGTAGGATAACCAAGAGGCACCATATCGAGCTTATCAATAACGCCATCGCCATTCACATCATGAAACTTTATATCGCCGCCCATGGTTTCGCCAAAAGTTTGTGTAGGAGAATTTTTCACCTCTTCATCATCTACAAACAAACGCTCGGCCAGGTAACCCCATTCCTGTTTTATAGGATAGCCAACCTTATTCAGGTAATACATGTTATCGCCGTAATGCAGTGATTCATTTTTATCGAGCCGGCTACGGGCATATGTAAAGTTGCCCCGCGCCTGCACCAGAAAATTTTTCCCGAAGTTTTGCAGGTATTCAACCGATAAATCAACGCCTTTACCGGATGCTTCGCCGATATTGGCCTTGGGCGGATTGTCGTCTAAGTTCACCTGCAAACCCAATGTGTAGGGAATATAGGTTCGGCCCATTAATATGTTATAGCGTTTTTCGGTATAGTATTCTGCAATAATTTCCCATTTACCAAACAACCCCAGCTCCAGGGCATAATTGGCCTTGCGCGAAGTTTCCCAGGTAATGTTGGGGTTTTCGTACCGGTTAATGACAATGGTATTTCGGGTATAACCGCCATCGGTGCCAAAGGCAGGATTATTGGTTGTGTTATTTAAATTCACATCGCTCAGGTAATAAAACCGGTCTTCGGCGCTTCCGATTGCATCGTTTCCTACAAGACCGTACGTGGCCCTTAACTTTAGTTTATTGATGGCGGATTTATATTGGTCGAAGAAATGTTCGTTCGAAACATACCAGGCCATACCAACAGATGGAAAGAAGCCAAAGCGTTCGGTTTTATAAAACCGTTCCGAGCCGTTATAACCAAAATTAAATTCGCCATAATACCTGCTGTCGTACGAATAGGTAGCTCGTCCTGAAACACCACTGTTACGGTATGGCAGCGACTCCTGCAGGGTTTTGGTTTCTCCTTCCTGCCTGCTGCGCGCGGTTACCACAAGCAATCCGCTCAGTCCGTGTTTGTCGAATGTGCGGTTGTAATTGATGGCGCCTTCAAAATAGAAGTTGGATGTAACTGTTTTATCACCGGCTTTCGGCTTTCCCAGATAATCTGTTCCGCCCTGGGGAACAGCATCTTCGTTTGTTACCGGATCGGGATTAATAACCGCTAAGCGGTAGGTATTGGCATATTTATCATAATTGGTAGCGGTGTAATAAAAAGGATTGTAATTGCGTGATACTTCAAAGTACGAGGCTCTGTTGATGTTGGTAAAAGCCCTCATAGAAAGCCCTTCTGTTAAAAATGAAAGATCCTGTTTTAATTCAAATTGTGCCGACATCAGCGACTTGTTATAATCTTTGTACCCCGAAACCATGTCGGCATATGGATTTAAATAATTTCCTTTTTCGTAATTGCCAAACATGATGTGGTTTACAAATTGGGTGGCTGAGTCAACGGGAAAATAAGCAGGATATAAAACCGGGCTGGTACGCATTACCTTTCTATACAAACCCGTGCCGCCGTCGATAGGTCCGTTGTAATCGTCGAACGTGCCATACAGGCGTACCATTACATCGGTGGTTCGGGTAACCTTAAGGCCTACGTTAGAACGCAGGTTGTATGTTTTAAGGTTGATGTTGTTATTAAAGTTATTACGTTTATCTACCCTTAATATACCGTTGTCCTGCGCAAAGGAGCCGGCCAGAAAATAGTTAACGATCTGCCCGCCCCCGCTAACACTAAAATTGCCCCGGCGGTTGGCGGCATGATCTTTAAATAACATCCCCATCCAGTCAACCGCAGGAAACATATATGGATTTATACCCAATTCGGTGTTGTCGATCTTACTTTGCGAATAGGGAAGCGATCCCAGCGGATTCCGGGTTAAAACCGACTCCTGGTGCAGCTTCAGGTAGGTAACCGGATCGGCCAGCTGCACCTTTTGGGTGGGGCGGGAAACAGAATTTTCGAAACGAACATACACTTTTGCTTTGCCCTGCTTTCCTTCTTTGGTAGTGATTAATATAACGCCGTTGGCGCCACGCGCTCCGTACAGGGCGCTGGAGGTGGCATCTTTCATAATCGAAAAACTGGCAATTTCATCAGGCTGCAACCGCGCCAGATCAGTGGCCGTATATTCAACGCCATCGATCAAAATCAGCGGAGAGGTTTTATAGCCAAACGTGGTAACGCCGCGAATAAAAAAATCGGCATTATCCTGACCCGGCTCTCCGGTTGTTTGATAAGCGATGATGCCGGCCAGCCGGCCTGCCAGGGCAGTAGTAAGATTGCTCGAAGGCACTTTCAGGTCTTCGGGACTGATGGTTGTAACCGAGCCCACGATATCTCTTTTCTTTTGCTTTCCATACGCCACCACAACCACATCATTCAGTGAATTGGAAGCGCGCTTCATCAGCACATTGATCACATCTTTGCCCTTTACCGAAAATTCCTGGTTGTCGAAACCAACCATACTAAAAACCAATACCGCTTTTTCATCGGGCACCGATAAAATGTATTTGCCGTTCAGGTCGGTGGTAGTACCAATGTTCGGAGCGCTTTTAACCGAAACCGATACGCCGGGCAAAGGGCCCGAAGAGTCGGCAACAGTTCCCCTTATTTCATACGCAACGGGTGAAGCAGCGGGGGCGCGGGAAAATGATAACCCTCGTGACAAAGAAGACGAAAGAAAAAATTGAGGAGCAAGTGCAGATGGAGCTATTGCATGTTGTGCATAAGCGCCATACAGGGTGGATAAAAAACAGCAAAGCACTGTCATCCACCGCGCGGGGGCGTGGCAAGTTAGTTTCATAATCGTTAGTTTGGCAGCAGTCTTTAAAGACCATCAAATTACTATAACTGTAACCCAAATGCACAACGCTATTGGCAATACATTAAACTATTTTAACAAATTAACCCCGTAGTATAACCGGTTAAATCATACACAGGTAGTGCTTTTTGTTCATCTGTTATGAATTGATTTGCAGAAAGGCCAATAAAACATTTAGATAACCGTTATATATATACTTATATCAGTAAGACAATTACTGCCGATTTGCTATTTGCACATATCCGTAAGTGTTTAGCATTAAACTATTCTAAATATTCCAGTAATATTCAATATTTCGGGGCATAGAAAGCTTTTATCTGTGCATGGGTAAATTAATTTTACAGCAAACCCTAATATCCAAATCAGGCAACCTACGCATCTTAAGCCTGTGGAATAACCCAACACTTGTACCCAATGAAAAAGTACTATGTATTAGTAGTATGCCTCATTGTATTACAGCTTAAAACGATTGCACAGCTGAACAACGGAGGACTTCATGCGCTCTTTGGCGTTGATGCCGATACAAAAGCCGGGTACCTGAAATATGGTCCTGCCACCGGCACTGTTACCAGCGACGATTGGTTTTCATCTTCTACAGCTTCGGGCCATAATGTTATAGATACATCTAATGCGGCTACTTACAAAGCATTACTGCAGGCAAATAATAATATCTGCTTTTCAAAACGCATGTCGATGCCGCTGTATTCGAACATCAGCGGAAAAATATGGCTCGATGCGGTGTATACAAGAGATTATATTGCCAACCCTACCGACACAACCACTTTTACAGGAGGCAATAAAAACGGAGATGATCCCGGTAACTGGCATGGCGTTGCATCTTCTATTCCCAACAAAACCGATCTGGTAGATGTATTTGCCCATATGCGGCGCAATGGCAGCAACGTACATGATTCGCTATGGTTTTTTACAGCAGTGAGCACCCTCGGCACTTCGGGAGCCAGGTATTTTGATATAGAGTTGTACAAAAATCAAATCAGCTACAATAATACTGCCGGCACATTTAACAGTGGTGGCCCCAATGCAGGACATGTGCAATGGTTGTTCGATGCTTCGGGTAATATTACACAAACCGGCGACATGATCGTTGCAGTAAGTTATTCATCGGGCGTTCCTACTGTAGAAGTTCGCATATGGATTAGTAATACCACCTATAATACAGTTACCCCTGCACTATTTAACTTCGGCAGCAGTTTCGATGGTTCTACCGCCTCGTTTGGCTATGCATCCATTCTTTCAAAAACCGGTACTACAGCATTTGGATCGGGCATCGCCAATTTGTCGGGCACACCGGCAGCAGATACTACCTGGTCTACGCCGTGGGGCTCGCATGGCATTGGTAGCGGCGCCCAATGGGAACAGCAGTACCAGTCGTTGCAGTTTATTGAAATCGGGTTGAACCTTACGCGCATCGGCATCGACCCGGCGCTGTATTCATCTGTGTTGAACTCAGGCGCCTGCCAGTCGATTTTCACTTCGGTATTTTTTAAATCAAGGTCTTCCCCATCCTTCACTTCAAACCTGCAGGATTTTGCAGGGCCTTTTAGTTTTTTGCAGCCGCCGGTTCTCGATTACTCACTGACGGCCCCAACGCTTTCGTGCACCAACACAACCGGCACCATAAATGTATCAAATAACACCACGGCAGGTTACTATACATGGAGCACCACCAATGGAAATATAACCGGCAGCAGTGCAAATACTGCACAGATCAACCAGCCCGGCACCTATATTATTCAGGCTGCGGTGGCCGATGGTTGTCCCGTAACAAGAACCGATACGGTACGGGTAACCACCGATACCTTTCCGCCCGTTGCGTCTTTTTATGTTTCCACTACGGCCGACATGGCCCATTTTATTTTACATGGTGGCAATGTAGCTGCCAGTAATTATATGACCTCATTCGGCGGGTCGCAAGGATTGCTATTCAACTGGAGCGGACCAAACGGTTTTACTTCAGCTGTTCAAAATCCTGTCACAGATACTACCAGAGGCACCTATCAGCTAATCGTAACCGAAACCAGAAACGGATGCAAAGACACCGTCACCGACTTTTTAAGTTTTGCTGTTTTGTCACCGGTGCGTATTACGCTGAGAGCAGCCCCGGTAAATGGCAAAGTAGTATTATGGTGGAATACGCCGAACAACACGCAGCCAGAAGCCTTTGAAATTGAAAAAAGCACCGGAGGGGCCTCTTTTATAAAAACAGGATCAGTAGCCGCCACGCAAACCGGCATCAATACCGGATTTTCATTTACCGATATCAATTTTGCTGCAGGCACGGCTACCTATCGCATAAAAATGATCACAGCCACCGGGCAATACTTTTACAGCAATACTGTAATAATTGAACAACCGGCAACCACTACCATTTACCTGGCCGAAAACAATCTGTTGGGAAAACCACGGCTAATTGTAAATACCTGTGAAACCGGTAAGGCAACGGTAGTGATGCGTGATGCATCGGGCTCAGGCAGTTATTCAAAAAACATAGTATTGCAAACGGGTCAAAATACCATTGCATTGCCGGGCAGTGAGCACTATATTAAAAAACTGCACGTAGTTTCATTATACATCAATAACCAGCTACGATTTACGCAACAGGCCATTTTTTAAAAAATACAAACTATCCTGTAACACTTTACCTGCAATCATGTAATTGATACATACGCCACCACCTGAGAATAAGCAAAGCACTGTAAGGCACGTTATACCGGTTCAAAAATAAAACCGGGTTTAAAGCCCGATGGTTTAACCAGTTAGAGATCCATCTATGAAAATCACCGGTAGCTTGCTATTTATCTTATTGCAAAGCAGTTGTTTTTTTGCCTTTTCGCAAAAACAACCGATACAGTTTGAACACCTCGAAACAAACACGGGTCTTTCGCAAAGCAATGTTACCTGCATTTTACAGGATAGTCGCGGGTTTATGTGGTTCGGTACGCAGGATGGACTGAACAAATACGACGGCTATCACTTTACAGTATACAAGAACAACCCTTCGAACCCAAACAGCATAAGTCATAATTATATTAAAAGCATTGTTGAAGATGCTGCCGGCAACCTTTGGATCGCTACCTGGGGAGGCGGCCTGAACCTGTTCAACAGAAATAAAGAAAGCTTCACTCATTATAAACATAATGCAGCCAACGCCAACACCATTGCCGACAATTTTATCAACTGCCTGTTGCAGGATGCCAATGGCAATTTATGGATGGGCATGCAAACCGGCGGTTTAGATATGCTGAACCCCAACAAAAGCCAGGTAAAGCACTACACCTTCAATAAAAATAACCCCGCAAGCTTAAGTGATAATTTTGTAGTAACTGTTTTTGAAGACAGCCGCAAACGCCTTTGGGCAGGCACCTTGAACAACGGGTTAAACCTGCTGAACAAAACAACAGGAACATTTACGCGGTTTACTCATCAGTCAGGTGCTGACAACACCTTATCGAACAATTCGGTTTGTGCAATTTTTGAAGACAGTCGTAACCAGTTGTGGATCGGCACCAGAGGCGGCGGCCTTGATATGCTTGATGCCAAGACCGCGGCATTTCATCATTATAAAAACAACCCGGCCAACAGTAATAGCTTGCCAATCAATGTTGTTTTTTCACTGGCCGAAGACGATGCCGGCAATTTATGGATAGGTACAGAGAACGGAGGATTGAGCATTCTTCATTTGCAAACAAAACAGTTCGACAATTATTTACAGGACGATATAGACAACCAGAGCCTTACCAATAATTCAATTTATTCGGTGTATAAAGACAGGCAGGGCAATATGTGGGTGGGCACTTACAGCGGAGGTGCTAATTTATACACCAAAAGCTATCACCCCTTTGTTCACTACCGGCATACCAGTTCGCCCAATAGCCTTAGTCATAATAAAGTACTTGGGTTTTGCGAAAGCGCCAACGGCAACATATGGATAGGTACCGATGGCGGCGGTGTAAACCGGTTTAACCCGCATACCAGGGAGTTCACCCATTATAAACACCAGCCGGGCAACCCTAACAGCATTTGCAGCAATGTAGTGATTTCTTTGGCCGAAGACAGCGAACGTAATATCTGGCTGGGCACCTGCGAAGGAGGAGTTTCCCTATTCAACGAACGAAAAAATACATTTACCCATTTCAAACACGATGCAGCCAACCCAAACAGTTTGGCTGGCAACAATGTGTGTAGTATTATACAGGATGCAGACCAGGAAATGTGGCTGGGCACCTATGGTACAGGATTAGATCGTTATACTAAAAAAACAGGCCGCTTCACCCATTACCGCCACAGCAGCACCAACAGCAATAGCCTCAGCAACGATCGTATTCAAAGCCTGCTGCAGGACAGTAAAGGCTATATATGGATAGGCACTTTTGAGGGCGGCATCAACCGGCTCGATAAAAAAACAGGTACCATAACCCGTTACCAGCATACCGAAGGCACCAACAGCCTAAGCGATGATCATATAAACTATTTGTATGAAGATAAACAGGGTAATATATGGATAGGCACCTATGCTGGTTTAACTTGCCTGAATACAAAAACCAACCGGTTTACGGCTTATACAACAGGCGATGGATTACCGGGCAATATCGTATGCGGAATTACCAGTGATGATAAACAAAATATATGGCTCAGCACCAACAATGGGTTGTGTCGCTTTAATCCCATTACCAAAAGCTGTAAAAATTTTTCGGTTGCTGATGGCCTGCAGTCGAACGAGTTTAAAGGCCTTTCGACATTAAAAAGCCGTTCGGGCTGCCTGTATTTTGGCGGTGTAAACGGGTTCAATGAATTTTTTCCCAATAGTATATTAAAAGATCCATTTGAACCGCCGCTGGTAATAACCGGCTTTCAGTTGTTTAACAAAGAGGTGCCTGTTGCCGACAGCACCATGCAATCGCCGCTTGTAAAGCCCATCAGCGAAACAACCACTATTACCTTACCCTGGAACAGTTCGGTGATCAGGTTCGATTTTGCTTCCCTGAATTATACCAGTAAAGAAAAGCAATATGCATACCGGTTAAAAGGGTTCGACAAAAACTGGAATTTCATAGGCGCCCGCCACGCTGCCACTTACACCAACCTCGACCCCGGCAAATATGTTTTTGAAGTAAAAGACATGAATAATGAAGGAGAATGGAGTACACGCACCGCAACCCTGGAATTAACCATACTGCCACCGTATTGGATGACATGGTGGTTTAAGACATTAACAGGCATCATTTTATCCGGTAGTATATTTCTTTTATACCGGCGTCATGTTCACCGCATCGAAAAGCAAAACATCGCCCTTGAAAAAGTGGTAAAACAACGCACCCTGCAACTGGCGCAGTCGATAGAAGAAGAACGAAAAGCACGCGCAGATGCCGAAAAAGCGCGTACCGAAGCAGAACAGGCCAATAAAGCAAAAAGTATATTTCTGGCTACCATGAGCCACGAAATACGCACGCCGATGAACGGCGTTATCGGCATGGCCTCGCTGCTGGCACAATCACAACTGAACAGCGAACAGCGGTCCTATACCGAAACCATACAAACCTGTGGCGAAAACCTGCTCACCGTGATCAATGATATTCTTGATTTTTCGAAAATAGAATCAGGAAAGATGGAACTCGAAGAAAAGGAACTTAATCTTCGAACCTGTATTGAAGAAGTGCTCGACCTATTTGCTCCCAAAGCAGCCCTGACCGGTATTGACCTTGTTTACCAGATCGAATACAACGTTCCGCAAAATATAACAGGCGACAATACACGCCTTCGGCAGATACTGATCAACCTCGTTGGCAATGCCATTAAATTCACTCATACCGGCGAGGTGTTTGTACGGGTATACCTGATGAATTATAAAAACAATACGGTACAACTCGGTTTTGAAGTGCGCGATACCGGCATTGGCATACCGGCCGATAAACTGGAACGCCTGTTCAAAGCATTTTCGCAGGTCGATTCATCAACCACCCGCAAATACGGCGGTACCGGTTTGGGATTGGTGATCTGCGAAAAGCTGATTGAACTGATGGGCGGTTATATTGAAGTAGAAAGCAAACCTGGCCAGGGATCGGTTTTTGCCTTTACCATCAACGCCAAAACCGCAGTGAATCAGGCATCATTATGCGACACAATTGCCAACCTAAAGGATATTCAGGGCAAACGGGTGCTGATCATCGACGACAACGATACCAACAGGAAGATATTAAAACTGCAACTGGAACAATGGAATCTGCAACCGGTAATTGCCGCTTCGGGCAAACAGGCGCTGGAAATGCTGGCCGCAGACCAACAGTTCGACCTGGTGCTAACAGATATGCACATGCCTGAAATGAATGGCGTTGAGCTGGCTAAAAACATAAGAAGCCGGCAACCCAATCTTTCTATTATGCTGCTCAGCTCGGTGGGCGATGATCTTTGCAAACAACACAACGATCTGTTCAATTCGGTTTTAACAAAGCCTGTTAAACAGCAAACGCTTTGCAAATACATTCTCAGCAACTTCAGGGCGCCGGTGAATAACATGGTCGGAAAAGAAACAAACACCGACAATTCACTTTCTATTGAATTTGCCGGTCAGTACCCATTGGAAATTTTGCTTGCCGAAGACAATCCTTTTAACCAGGCGCTGGCCACTGCCATATTGGGTAAATTAGGCTACTCCTACGATACGGCAGAAAACGGTGAGGAGGTATTAAACAGGCTTTCGGAAAAAGTGTATGATGTAATTCTGATGGATGTCCAAATGCCTGAGATGGATGGCCTCGAAGCTACGCGCCTTATTCGCCGGCAACATACAAACCGGCAACCGGTTATTATTGCCATGACGGCAAACGCAATGCATGAAGACAAGGAAGAATGCCTGGCTGCCGGCATGAACGATTATTTAAGCAAACCCATAAAACCCGGTGATGTGGTTACGATTCTTAAGAAGTGGGCAGGATAAGCTGGGGCAATTAACTGTTAGCAACTGGCAGTAGCAATACATAGTTAAATGTTACAAGTCACAGGTTTCAGGTTACAATGTTACCGGTTCCCAGGTACCCGGTAACCGGTAACATTTTCTAAAGTACCTGTAACCTGTGCCTTGCAACCTGCAACTTGCGCCCTGTGCCTGAACCCTGAGGCGGGAACTTTGTTACTTGAAATATTAAGGGCCACCTTTCGATGGCCCTCATACCCCTCCGGGCTACTAATCATTTTTACCTGGGAGGAGTTTTAACTTTAAGGATAAGGAAGGCAGGTTTTGATAACCAGTACATGCATACGCTTCGTTCATGCTTTTCACGGCTTTCTTCTAACTCTTTTGTCGACTCCAAAATACTGTGTGTGTGCAAGCATAAAAATCGTTTTGTAATCAACATCCAGTAAACTGCTTATCTTATACAACTCGGCTAACGTAAACTGATCAACGTGAGAAATTAATCTCGTCATCCGGTTATTGTTAGTGCCCAGGTCGTGAGCCATGATAGTCTTCGGTATATGGGTAAAGATTTCCTTGAATTCGGTTATGTGTTTACCTTCAATCAGTATTTTTACAGCTTTATATCGTGGATCTTTTTCCATCTTCCAAAGAAAAAAACAAATTCGAATTGAAAAATCACAAAGGACAGATTGTACTTTTTTTGTTATAACATCGCCTTTTTTGTGTCGCAGTTATAACTTTTTTAGTTACAAATCTTATAGTCATTATCCCCCTTCCATTTGTTACCCAAACCCGCTCAGAATCTTTGTTTTATCGAATTTCCACGCTTTAAAATGCAAAAAAAACAGAACCGGATAAGGGCAAAAACAAAATAATAAGCTAATTTATTTAGTACAAAGTTACTAATTATGTTAGTAATTTTGGTATACAATCAAACAAATAATTTATGGGGTTTCCGTCTCCGGCAAAAGATTACCAGGAGGATGTTATTGAATTGTCTGAATACCTTGTTCAGCATCCCAGCGCCACCTTTTATTTCCGTGTTTCGGGCGATAGCATGATCAATGCATGCATACCCCACGGCGCTTTACTGGTTGTAGACAGGTCGGTTAAACCGGTTAGCGGAATGATCGTACTGGCAGTAGTAAACGGCGAATTTACCGTTCGCCGCATTGTGCAAACCCGTAAATCACTGGTATTACATCCTGAAAATGCGGCCTATAAACCATTGGCTGTTACCGAAGAAATGAACATGCAGGTGTGGGGCGTGGTTACGGCCACAGTTGTAAAGTATAAATACGACAAAAATGATCGCATTGGTTGATTGTAATAATTTTTATGCATCGTGCGAACGCCTGTTTCAGCCTCATTTGCAAAACAGGCCGGTAGTGGTGTTAAGCAATAACGACGGATGTGTAATTGCCCGGTCAGATGAAGCAAAGATGCTGGGCATCGAAATGGGCGCGCCTTCTTTTCTAATTGAACCAACGCTGCAACAACATGAAGTATCGGTGTTCTCATCGAATTACACCCTGTACGGCGATTTAAGCGACCGGGTAATGAACACCTTATCGTGTTTCGCCGATCAGATGGAAGTGTATTCGATCGACGAAGCATTTCTAAATCTCACCTCTTTCAGGTATAATGATTTAACCGAATACGGCATTGCCATTAAAAATACGGTTATGCAAAACATAGGCATACCCGTATCTATCGGCATCGCTCCCTCAAAAACGCTTGCCAAAATAGCCAACCGGTTAATAAAAAAAAGAAATAAGCAATTGGGCGTGTACTGTATCGATAGCATGGAAAAAATGCAGTTTGCCCTGCAAAACACCGAAGTAAAAGATATCTGGGGCATCGGCAGCCAGTATGCGAAATTACTTACCCGGAATGGTTTTATAACAGCCTGGGATGTAACCCGCGCTCCCGAAGAATGGATACGGAAGAATATGTCGATTGTTGGGCAACGTATGTACCAGGAACTGAAAGGCATTTCATGCATTGCATTTGAAGATATGCCTGCCAAAAAGAAAATGGTTTGCGTGGCGCGTGGATTTGGAAAAGTGCTAAACGAAAAAAAAGAGGTGATGGAAGCGCTGGCCAACTTTACCGCCATGGTAGCCGCCAAACTGCGCAGTGAACAACAGGCCGCCACAGCTATACAGATATTTTTGCAAACCAATGCACACCGTAGCGCCGACAAACAATATTTTCGCTCGCTTACCATTCAGTTGCCGGTGGCCACCAACAGCACTCATGAACTGATTCGCCATGCGCAACAGGGATTTGAAACCATTTACCGGCCGGGCTACAATTACAGCAAAACGGGCTGCACGGCAATGGACCTGGTGCCGGCAGAAGAAGTACAATATAATATCTTTGATAAAGAAAACAGGGAACGCGATTCAAAGCTGATGAAAGTGGTAGATATGGTAAACAAATCATTCGGAAAAAATGCGGTACGGTTTGCCCTGCAGGGTTTCGGCACCCGCTGGAAGCTGCGCCAGCTGAAATTATCGCCCTGCTATACCACGCGGATTGAAGATATTTTGACGGTGAGAATTTAGGGGGTGCCGGGCGCAGGAAATGTCGAATACCGAATGTTCAATAACAAATGTTGAAGTTGTTTCTATTTCAACATTCTACATTTAATATTCAACATTCGATATTTAAAGCGCCTGCCTTTGCGGGAAATATAAAAAAGAAATCGATGCACAACCCGTTTGTTTTATTAACCACCCGCTTACTTGAGTCGCTTATCAAAGCAGGCAATACCTTCTTTGTAAGACAAACCTATAAGCGCGGCAAAAACGAACTGGACCCGCTGAACAAAGCAGCTTTTCTGATAACCCACTACAACGACTACAGCCGGGCCAAAACCCATTACGACACCCTAACTACCGACCCCAACCGCTTTTTATACAATATTATTGAACAGGAACATTACGATAAACTGCAGGTGGCCGCCACCCAGCCTGCCGGGTATAAAATTTATAGTCCTTTAATACAGCAGCCGTGGAAACCCACGCCAGCCATTGCGGCAAAGATCCGCACATACATTAGCGAAAAAATGAATTGGACGCCGGGGCGTAACGATATGGTAAAGGCCGATCTTTTTGTACAGTTTGGTGAACTTTTTATTACCTTGAAGTATGGGATTCATGAGATTAAACTGCCTCTTTCCGAAATAGAAAACGCTTAAAATATCGAATGTTGAATGATGAATATCAATGCCCGGCATTCAAAATTCATCATTCGAAATTCATTATTCATTATTTACTATGTGTTACGATATATCATTTTCTTCTAATATTCAGCTGATCTCAGATTATTTGCCCGATCTGGTGATCGATCCCCAGCTATCGATCGATTTCGACACTACTATTCATGTGCAGGCCCAGGCTTACAGAAGATATCCTATAATTATTTTCGAAGATGGCGTATATAAATTAAAAACCTTTGAATGGGGTGTTATTGCCGATTACATGAACACGCCGGAGAAAATAAAACAGAGTCGTCAATACATGTGCAATGCGCAAAGCGAGAAAATCATCATGGATAAAAAATCCTTCTGGAGAAGGATACGGTCAAAAAGATGCCTCATTCCTGTAACGGGTATTTATGAACACCGCGAAATAAAAGGATGGAAGAACAAAGTACCTTATTTAGTACGATTACAGGACCGCCCGTTGTTTTGTATTCCCGGTTTATATTATTATTCGCCCATTCCCGATCCTGAAACAGGGGAAGTTAAAGGTACTTTTACGCTCATCACCCGCGCCGGCAATTCGGTTATGCGCCAGATCCACAATGGCGGGCCCAATGCGCAACGCATGCCGCTGTTTTTGCCGCACGACCTTGAAATGAAATGGCTGCAACCCGATTTGACTGATGAAGACATTCAATCGGTGCTCGATTTTGAAATGCCATCGGAACAATTGGATTATTACCCGGTATTTACGATACGCTCAACCAAACCAAGGCCCGACAATAAAGAAAAAACGGCGCCCTTTGAATGGCCCAATTTGCCGCCGCTGGGAGTTGATGATGGAACTGTGCAGAAAAATTTATTTTAAGTTCGCGCAGCAAAGGGTTCCCGCAAAGGCGCCAGGGCGCTAAGAAAGACACATCGTGGCCTTAAATTTCTGCCTGACAATTTATTGTAAGCCTATAAAGAAACACGAAACGCAATACGATTTGCGACTTTGCGCGAAATTTAATTGCGGCTTTGCGCGAGCTATTCCCCGTCATTTCGGGCCCATTCGCCGAATACAATTGATTTCGGACAATAATCTAAAAATATTGCCGTTTCTCAATGCTTACCACAACCGGGGAAAGAGTGAAGAACCTGTGTTTAAGCCAGGAACGAATAAATTGTATCAATAATAGTTGTAACACCCTACCGTAAGGTGAACAGCAGATAACATACCGGCTCAGAAGTTAAGTACCATTCGATTATGCATGCCGGCTTCTGCTAACCATCTTCAGACGCGCGCAGTATTTGTGATTTGTGTTGATTACTATCGGAAAAATACGAGAGCGCTGGTTCTGTATTCACTGTTGATATCATTTTATACTATTATATTGTTGAATAAGTAAACTTTTTATATTTTTCGCAGAGAATATAACTTAACTGTTATCAATTTAATCCTGTTAATCCCATGAAACTCAACCAGATTATAGTAAGTACGATTCTTTCGGCAGGATGCTGCTCAATTGGGTATTCCCAAAAAATTACAACTGTAGCAGGAACGATTGGCTCTCCCGGGTATATGGGAGATTATGGCCAGGCTACTTCAGCTAAGTTTAATAATCCACGAGCGGTAGCTGTTGACAATTCAGGCAACCTGTACATAGCAGACATGCGAAACTATGTTATCCGCAAAGTAAATTCCACAGGAACTATCACCACAGTTGCAGGTAATGGCACTTCCGGCAATGCAGGTAACGGCGGACCAGCCATATCGGCCCAGCTGAACCAGCCAACCGGTATGACCATCGACCAGGAAGGCGATATATATATTGCCGATTACAACGCTTCGGTGATTAAAAAAGTAACCAAGGAAGGCATCATGACTATTTTTGCCGGTAACGGAACAGAAGGCTTTAGCGGCGACGGCGGACCTGCTGCCAATGCAAAGCTGTATCGCCCGGTTGCCGTAGCGATCGATGGCAATGGTAACTTATATATATCAGATGCCTCGAACAAAGTAGTTCGTAAAGTAAACAAAGCCGGAATTATCAGCACCGTTGCCGGAATACCGGGAAGATCGGGTTACAGCGGTGATGGCGGACAAGCCACACTGGCCAAGCTAACCCAACCCTCAGGCATAGCTGCAGATAATTTTGGTAATGTGTATGTTGCAGATCCTTCGTGCTCGGTAATTCGTAAAATTAACTCAGCCGGTGTAATTACCACCTTTGCAGGTAACGGCACATCAGGTTACAGCGGCGATGGCGGCCCTGCCACCAAAGCGCAGTTCCAGATCGGTTCGCCACAGGGTGTGGCAGTTGATAATGAAGGCAACGTGTACGCTTCAGATTATCAAAACCACGTTATCAGAAAAATAAATACAAGAGGTGTTATATCTACCATTGCCGGTACAGGTGCTCCTGATTATGCAGGCGATGGCGGCCCGGCTATTCTGGCCCAGATATGGTACCCCATCGGTATTGCTACTGATAACGCAGGCAACGTGTTCATTACAGACAGCTACAATAACACCATCCGTGAAATTGTTTCGTCATGTACTGCACCCGCTCCTTCGTTCAATTCGCAACCTGCTGATAAAACCACCTGCAAAAACAGCAAAACGGTATTTTCGGTTTCGGCCAATAATGCCGATAGCTATCAATGGCAGATAAATACAGGTACTGAATGGACCGACCTTGCAGATGGAAATGGATACAGCGGTGCTGCATCGAGCAACCTTACCATTGCTTCGGTTGCACAAACAATGAGTAATTATAAATACCGTTGTATTGCCACCAATACCTGCCGCAGCACTTTCTCGGCACAGGCAGCGTTAACAGTAACTACTGCAATGAGCCCTTCATTAGCTATAACTGCCGCTTCAACCAATATTTGTTCAGGCGCTGCAGCTATATTCAATGCAAAGGCAGCCAATGCAGGAAGCGATGCATCGTTTCAGTGGCAGGTAAACGGTGTTAATGTGGGAGGCAATAGTGCCACCTTTGCACCCGAAACTTTGAACAACGGCGATAAAGTAAGCTGTGTATTAACAAGCACCTCAGGATGTGGAGCACCGGTTTCATCGAACAATGTGGTAGTAAATGTGAGCCCCTCACCTGCAGTTGCAACCAGCGCTAATATCAAAATATTCCAGGGTGCAACCACAAAGTTAAAAGCCACTTCAAAAGAAGCCGGCAGCTACCAATGGTTCCCTTCAAATAGTTTAAATGATGGATTTGCGCAGAACCCCGTTGCAAAACCTGCCAAAACTACAACATACACTGTAGTTGCCAGCAGCGCCAACGGATGCGCAGGCACCGGTACAGTAACAGTAACTGTTGCTAAAAAGGTAGCACTGCCTGCTTCGTTTACACCGAACGGCGATGGCAAAAATGATGTTTTCAAAATACCTTTCGATAACTCATTCATCTTTAAAGCGTGTTCGATTGTAAATGCAAAAGGAAAAGAGATCTTTGAAACAAACGATGTCAACCAAACCTGGGATGGCACCATCAAAGGCGCTCCTGCTGAAGCCGGAACTTATACCTACATAATTACCGGAGTGATGAATGGCGAAAAGATTACTAAAAAAGAAACAGTCGAGTTAGTGAGATAAAAAATCTACACAATAAAAAATAAGGGCCGTCCAAAAAGGATGGCCCTTATTTTTTTGTTACCGGTTACCTGATACCGGTTACCTGGTACCGGTTGCCTGATACCAGTTGCCGGGTTCCCGGGAAATCCGGTAACTGGTAACCGGTAACGAATTATAACTTAATCACCTTCTCAACATAAGTTTTACCCCTTGCTTTTACCTGCAACAAATACATGCCCGGTAACAGGTTTTCACCAAACCGCAACATGTTAGCTCCCCTGCCCTGCAGCAATGCCTTGCCCGATAAGGTGAACAAACTGTATTCAAAATCACCCAACATAATCAATACAAACTGATGATGCGATGGGTTGGGCGCCACATGCGGCCTCAACAACCAGTTATCGCCCGGCCAGCTATTACCCGGCTGACATATTGTTATGGTATCTGAAATATGGCAACTATTGCTGTCTGTTACATATACAATATAATTACCGGCAGTTAACTGCACAAATGTATAAGGCGATGTTTGAACAGAATAAACAGTATCAGCATTCAGCTTTAACGCATAGGGAGGCGTGCCGCCGCTGAAAGTTGCCGTAATAGTGCCATCGCTGCCATAATGATGTGTTACATCGGTTTTTGTAAGCGATAACATCAGCGCATCAGGCTCACTGATCGTTACAATTGCCGTATCGGCCTCGTTCAGTGAATCTTTCACATAAACGGTATAACTACCGGCTACAAGGTTATTAAAGCTGTACGGCGATGATTGGGTAGCAAATGTTCCGGTACTATCCAGCATTATCTGGTAAGGGGGTGTGCCATTATCAAAGCCGGCTGTTATGCCGCCATCGTTACCGCCATTGCAACTTACGTTGTGTTGGGTGATCTGCAGCACAGGTTTCGGGTTGGGAATATCGGCTTCGAAACTTATATAATCATACATAAAATGATTCACGAACGATTGGGTTGAAGCCATCACCAGCGTTATGATATTTTCTCCGGCCTTTAACTTACTAAAGGGAATGCTCACCGATTTTACCGAATACTTGGTGTAATTGGTTTGTCTGATAAAACCATTACCACCGGCAATATCGGGATAGAAATTGGTGAACAATTTATTTTCCCCATTTACATAAATAAACTGGTTGGCATGATCGGCGCTGGCATAGGCAATGGTCAATGTGGCATTGCCGGTTGCGGGAATGGTGTTGGGCAAGGTAAAATGTATGCGCCATTTCCACGCAGCCCGGGTACTGTCTGTATCAGGATAAGGGGTATGCGCATAACAAAGTTTCTGCGCCCAGTTCTTATCCGATACATTGTATTCAATGGGGTTAGGGAAAGTATCTCTGAACTTATCCTGCACAAATCCTTCGCAATAATCAAAATCGCCCAGTTTAAATTCATCTGATTTTCGATCAGGCACGCCTATTTCCCAAAACAGTTTGCCTTTATCGCGGGGAATATTCCATGTTTGATTACCCAGATCGGTGGTAGCTCCTGCGGTTACCACCACATTTTGCAACTGGTAATCGCCTGTTTCGCCATCGCTGTAAGCAAAAAAGGTGTACGTGCCCGGTCTTATGTTGGGTATACTGAAATTACCGGCCGAATCGGTTTTCACCCAGTAATGATAGGTTTTGCATTCGAACTGCCATTGCCCTTCGTCGTTGGTTATTTGCGTAACGCCCACCCAGGCATTTTGTCCTTTTACAGCCGGTTTAAAAGGATCATTGATAATAAATGTCCCCGTTATGGTGCCCCTTTCAGAAGCCTGCGGGTATTCGGGATGATGCAGCCAGCTGTAAGGCCATTGTGCTTTTTCGGCAGCGGCCCTTGCTTTGGCATCAATCCAGTTGCTGTCGCCCGTAGTTTTATCAGAAAAGTACATGAGATAAGGACCGTATATTTTGCGCCAGTACTCGCCCTGCGGTACGTTAATACCTCCTGTGTTATAGTGCACGCCATTCATACAAACGTGAATGATGCCGGCAGCTGCATTCAGATCGTGATAGGTAGGCCCTTCGCTGAAATATTCATGGCTGCCAAATACCATCCAGGTGCCGATATTATTTACATCGCTCGCATGGCCATAGGCGGGCGCTTCCCACAACGGCGTGCTGTATTCATATTTGCCATCGTATTTACCGGCCCGCACACCGGTGTTCAGTTTTACAATTTCGGCAATTCCGGTAGCAGATGCATTGGCAAAATCGTACAACGATGGCATTTGCCAGTGCTTTATTGAATCAACATAAATTTTTTCGCACAGATAATTGTTGGCATCCTTTGGCGCAATCCATAAAACCTGTCGCCATGACCCCAGGTCAAAAGCAGGGTACGAAGCGGGATGTTCCAGTACCGAATAAGTGTATAATCCTTTATCGCCCTTCTTCAATACATAATGAATATCGGCATCGCAGGGGGTAACATGGCCTAACGAAGGTGTATAGGGTCTTTTAAAGGCCACCTCTACAATATCTGTAGTATCCTGCACTACGGTCAGTGTCATACCATACATGGTTTCAAAACCATAGGAAGTGGTGAAGTCGTAATACACATATTTTTTATTACCCGAAGTAGCAATGGTTTCAACGCCGTTTACTTTTAATGAAATGATATTGCTGGTTCGTTTTTCAATGGTAGCCTCAATAACGCCGTTGTTCAGTACAACATTATCTGAATATTCGCGCATCATGCTGTTGGGGTTTTGCGGAATGGCGGCTACGGTATTGGTGCCGTTGTAAGTAATGCTTACCATTTTTCCGGCAGTACAGCTAAGCCGGCCATCGGCCACCAGTGCATTCAGCTGGGCTGTTTTATCGCCTGCTATCTGCAGCAGGCCAATACCGCTGATGAATATGCGGCCACCCGTGCCTATGTTCAGATTACGGGCAATGCGAACGGTACCACCGGTAATATTCAATTGGCCCGTTAAACCGGTGCCATTCGCCAGGTTAAGGTCCATATTACTGCCGCCGGCGCCGGCATTTAATGAGCCGCCCGATACGGTCACTGTTGCGTTGCCACCGGTTCCGGTGGCTATGTATAGGCCGTTTTTTGATGATAAGGCGCCACCGGTAATAGTTACATTGGCGGCGGCGCTTCGGCCTATATATACAATATTGCGAACGTTAAAATCGGCCGGTGCATTTATGGTAACAGTACCGTTTAACGAATCGCTGTTATTGGTATACAAGGCGCCATTCACCGTAAAGTTGCTGCCGGTTAATGTGTTTAACCGGCTGCTACGGTAATTTACATTGCCTGAATTACCTCCCTTATGAACGCAATCATTGGGATTACCGGTGCCGATCATCAGTGTGGTTGAGGTAAGCAGGGCATAATTGATCGTGGTATCGCTCCAGTTATATTTTGTAAAATAGTCGGTGCTAACACCACCTACCCAGTAATTGGTTTGGGCACTGGTAATAACCGGTAGCAACAGAAAAAATAAAGCAATGGGAAATGCATGCGATCGGTGTCGACGCATGGTTGTGCGCAGCATGTGTGGCATAGCTATCGTTTTAATGGTTTAAATGATATATAAAAAGTGTAGTGCGAAAAAAGAAGCTAATGGCAATAATATATAAGAGATGATTGGTGAATCATACAGCAGCGTGTTGGTTGGTTAATAAAACATAAACTTATCGAATAGCTTGTCATGATCCATCCTGCAGTATCCCGGATACCGGGTACCGGATACCGGGTACCCGTTCCCTGGTTCCGGTACCTGGGTAACTGGTAACCGGAGACTGGTAACTGGTAACCAGGTCACTTCCGTTGGGTTTCCGTGGGGTTGTGGTCGTATTGTGGTCGTATTGCCTTGCCCTTTCCATGCCCCCTTAGGGCAACAAAAAGGCAACAAAAGGGCACGGCAATAGCACGCAAATACGAACGGGAGGGCACAAAGAGGGCACTGCGAGGGCAACAGGGGGGCACCAAAAGGGCAAGCGGAGGGCACCAAAAGGGCACCACGAGGGCAAGCCGGGGGCACGAAAAGGGCAAGAACTCATTCTATTGCATTCAAAATCAACAATATAAAAAACCATACATATAAACATTTATTACCCTAACGGCAACTTATCCCCGATCAACATCCATAAAAAAATTTCGTAATACACTTGCACAATTAAAAATTCATGTTAATCTTTGTATTAATAATTTCATTCATACAATCTCCCAATCTCCTACAGAACCGTGCCCAATCCTACGAACACACACTCCAACCAAAGAAAATTTTTTTAGGTTAAGTTGATAACATCAACCTGATTCCTCTGTCATTCCAATTTCCCCTGAGAAAGTCCTTATAATTCCAATGCCTGTGGTGTTTTTTCGATTAACCCCTTAAACCACAAGTATGAAACATTTGTACCCTAACGGTTTGTCTTTGTTTGCTTATTTGAAAGCTGCTTTCGTAACGTTTTTGCTTACCTGTAGCAGCCATATACATTCTCAAACATTAAATTTCAATGCACCTTCAATTGTATCCGGTACCGACCAAATGGTTGGATGCGTTTACCGTTTTTCATCGATAACAGCCAGCGGTCATTTAGATGCATTGGTTTCAATAGATAGTTTAATTGGCGTTACGGTTTCCGGTATAGATGCTACTCCATCAGGAAGCTCTACCACGGCGTTTCAACCACAGCTCAGTTCTATGGGTGGTAAAGGATATCATTATGCTGTTTTCACTATTACTTTTGTAACGGCAGGTACTACCTACCCTGCACCGGTTACAAATTTCAGCAGCGTATTTATGGGTATCGACGGTAGCAACCAGATAACAGAATTCAATGCTATCACTATACCTAATGCCACATGGCAATACGTAAGCAGCACCCCCAAAGTGGCTGTTACACAAACCGACTCCACGTATTCAGGAACGGCTACCAGCTCAAGTCCTGCCGGCGGACAAGGGATTGATGAAAACGATTCAACGCAAATGTTCAAAGTCAGTTCTCCGATTACCACCCGCTTTTCGATGCGTGTAGGGTATTATCAGAGTTCAAGTGGATGGAACGGCAACGACCTGTTCAGCATTAATATCGGGGGCAGTGATTTGCAGGCTATTACATTACCCCTGAATTTGTTGAGTTTCACAGCCAAACTGGTGAATGATAAAGTATCGCTTTCGTGGAGCACCACTAAAGAAGAAAATGTGAGTCATTATATTATTGAAAGAAGCTATAATAACGAAACATATGAACAGGCAGCCCTGATATTCCCGGCCGAAGTGTCGCAGACAGTTAACAACTATTTGTACCAGGATGCCATTAAAAATACAGATGCCCCTGTAATTTACTACCGGTTGAAAATGATTGACAAGGACGGTAAATACAGCTACTCTGATGTAAAACTGGTTAGAATGGCAGACAGCAACGAATCGGCCCGAATAAATACTTACCCCAACCCGGTAGTGAACGATTTGCACATATCGCTGCCGCAAAGCTGGCAAAACAAAACCGTTAACTGTCAGCTATTGAATGTAAACGGATCAGTTATAAAATCATTTACCATACAACAGGCTGGTTTATCAGCCACGATCACCATGCGCGAAATACCTGCAGGCATGTACTTTGTAAAGGCAATCAGTGGAAAGGAAATGTGTATGCAAACGATCGTAAAGTCATCGAATTAAAGATAGTTTTTAAGGGTACGATCAACAACGCCGTCTTGTTTCTACAGGATGGCTCTTTTTTTAGCTAAGAGCTATAAGAGTAAAAAGAGAACCTTTAATCTCTTAGCGCTACTGCATCTACGGCGCTGGCGCCGCTAAAATCCCTTAACTTGTACCCTCTTTTTAAACTACATGACATGGAATTACAAATATTCGACCGGCAGGTATACATGCAACGCAGGCAACATTTAAAGAAAAATATTTCTACCGGCCTTGTGCTGCTGTTGGGCAACGAAGAAAGCAGCATGAACTACAGGGATAATTGCTTTCCTTTCAGGCAGGACAGCACTTTTTTATATTATATAGGCATCGACCTACCCGGACTGGCCGCCGTGATTGACCTTGACGAAAACAAAGAAATCCTTTTTGGCGAAAACGCCTCTATCGATGATATTATCTGGACGGGCCCTCAACCCCAGGTGCAGGAACTGGCCGAAGCAGTGGGTATAACAGATAGTGGCAACCTTGCTCAGTTGGCAGGCCTGCTCAATAAGGCCGGCGCATCAAAAAGACCGATACATATAATACCTCCTTACCGCCCCGAGAACAAAATAAAGCTGGCTACATGGCTGAACACACCCATTGACCAGTTGCAGCAATTTGTTTCAGAACCATTGATCCGCGCCATTGTTGCACAACGCGAAATCAAGGAAGCCCGCGAAGTGGAAGAAATGGATAAAGCCGTTTCTGTTACTGCCGATATGCATCTGGCCGTAATAAAAAATGCACGCCCCGGTATGAAAGAATATGAGCTGGCTGCGCACACCGAAGCCATTGCAGCAGGCGCCTGGGGCCGGCTTTCGTACCCCACCATTTTGACCATTAACGGACAAACACTACACAACCATTATCATGGCAATACTATTAATGAAGGGCACATGGTACTGGTAGATGCAGGCGCCGAAACCCATATGCATTATGCGGGCGATCTTACCAGAACTTTTCCGGTTGGCAAACAGTTTACCAGCCGCCAGCGCGACATTTACGAAGTGGTGTTACGCTCGCTCGATCATGCCGCTTCGTTATTGAAACCCGGCATTCAGTTTAAAGAAGTGCATACACAGGCCAGCATTAAACTGGTTGAAGGATTAACAGCCGTTGGATTAATGAAAGGCAATGCACCCGAAGCAGTAGCCGCAGGCGCGCATACCATGTTCTTTCAATGCGGTCTTGGTCATATGATTGGCCTGGATGTACATGATATGGAAGACCTCGGCGAGCAATATGTTGGTTACGACGACCAGCTGAAAAAAAGCAAAGAATTCGGTTGGAAATCACTTCGCCTCGGCAAAGCGCTCAAAGCCGGTTTTACACTCACTGTTGAACCCGGTGTTTATATCATTCCCGAACTGATCGATCGCTGGAAGGCCGAAAACAAACACGCTTCCTTTATCAATTATGAATTGCTCAACGACTACCGTTCTTTTGGCGGCATACGCATTGAAGATAATTACCTGATCACTGATACCGGCAGCAAAAAGCTGGGTAAAGATTTGCCAAAAGCAGTTAAGGAAATTGAAGCGTTAAGAAATGTATAGATAATAATATTCATTCATAAATAGTTGTAAAAGCGCGACGGCGCAAATACTCACCCCCAGCCCCTCTCCTGAAGGAGAGGGGTTCGGGGTGAGGTTGTTTTCACGCCTTTTGTATACATATTGTTTCAGGCATCATACCCCGTGCAACGCGCACACCTATATGTACAACAATACTCCATTGTTAAAGTAATCTTTTCATTAACTAACTATTAAGTGGCAAAAGCTACCACCTGCATTTGTATCATTGCGCGCTAAATGTATCACCCAACAAATCAGACACAAAACAATCTTTATGAAAAAAAATCAAATGCGCATTGCAGGTGCCATCTTATCCCTTGCAGTAGCTCTTTTCACAGGCGGTTGCACCAAACAACAACAGGAGCAACAGCAACCCGGCGAAGTCAAACCGGTTACAACTACATCTGCCGGCGCCACTAACCGGCTGGTGACAGGCGCCAATTTTTCGGTGCTTACCTACAACGTAGCGGGATTGCCGCAAATTCTTTCAAGCGCCACTACCCCAAGAGATGTAAGCAGCGCACAAATAGGAAAACTCATCAATGCCTGGAGCATCGTGCATGTACAGGAAGACTTTAACTACCATGCATACCTGTACGACAATGGTAATGCCCACCCCTACCGGTCATCGACGAGCGGCGGTGCAGGCATTGGCGATGGACTGAACTCATTGTCATATTTTCCGTTCACCGATTTTAGCCGTATTACCTGGAACACACGTATTAATGAAAACGCATTAACACCCAAAGGCTTTACATTTTGCCGGGTAAGAATGGCCGAAGGTGTTTATATCGATTTTTATAACCTGCATACCAATGCCGAATCGGACGATGCTTCTATTGCAGCACGGGCCGACAATTTTTTGCAGATATCAAATTATATCGCCGCCAATTCAAAAGGAAATGCTGTAGTAGTAATGGGCGATATGAACGCCCGCTATACCAGAGATAATAACCTGCGATTATTAACAAACGTGAACGGACTCACCGATCCCTGGATAAACCTCATCAGAAATGGCTCCGTTCCCAAACTGGGCGATCCGGCCATTGCATGTGACTTTCCCAATGAAACCAATGATTGCGAGGTGGTAGACAAAATTTTTTACCGCAGCAATAAATACATTCAGCTTACCCCTTCGAATTACCAGATGGTGCATTCATTTGTAAATGATCAGGGACAACAATTGTCGGACCATTTGCCTCTTTCCCTTGACTTTTCTTATTCGTTGCAGGACGATTTCAAAATGAGTGATTTATTCGGCGGTCCGCACGGAACCCCGTTTAATGATCTGGAAACCCTTACCGCTACCAGCGCTCCTTCGGTGATCACAATCAGAGGCGGCAGCCGTATTGACAATGTTGGAGTGACCCTTACAAACGGCACCACGCTCACACATGGTGGTACCGGCGGAACAGCGAAGTCGTTAACACTGCAAAGCGGAGAATATATTTCGGCCGTTACATTAAACTCGGGCGAATACAATGGCCATACCCGCATCTTTTATATAAAGATCACAACCAGCACCGGCCGTACACTTTCTGCCGGATCACAAACATCGAACACCATAACGTATACCGCTGCTGCCGGTTATAAGGTTAGCGGTTTTTATGGTAATTCGGGCGACGAGGTTGATAAATTAGGGGTTATCTATACCAAAATATAGTTCATCAAAGTTACCGGTTGTTTCAAAATCAAAGTCCCGCCACCCCTGCGGGACTTTGCCGTTAGGGATGTTTACATGCAAACCAGCATTGTTTAAACACAAAAGTGCTTTGTAGTACACAAATCAAAATTGTAGCAAATATTTGCATCAATGTAGCGCACAAAAATTGGAATGCAGGAACGCCGGGCGGTATTGTTTGAACGCAAAGCTGCATTGTTTGAACGACGGCCGGCATTGTAGTGCACATTGGCTTCAAAGTATGCACACAAGCCGGCAATGTTGTAAACAAAAATTTAAAAGTTGACACACAACGCAAAGAAATAAAGCACATTTTTTAAAATACGCGCTATTTCAAAGAAAATGTTATCTGTTTCGCCGGTCATGTTATCTACATCGATGGCAATGTGCTCTACATCGAAGGCAATGTGCGCCATTTCGCGGGCAATGTTATCAATTTCGCCGGTCATGTTATCTACATCGAGGGCAATGTGCTCTACATCGAAGGCAATGTGCACTATTTCGCTGAACATGTAATCTATTTCCCCACACTGTACGTTAAATCGCCCCGCAAGCGAATATTTATCACTTTACAGTAATCACTAACCTCGCAGCTATGCGAAGGCTAAGGGGTAGCCCTTAATTGATCCATCGCCCCAAAAAAATTTACAATTTTATTTTGCCATTCTGATTAAAATTCACGGCTATTCATTAATTTTAATTATAATATCTACCCACCCAGGGGTAACCTAAATTCTTCCAACCAAACACACCCGTGCAATACCCTGCAACTCAAGCGGTATCATTCTTTTTTATTCCTTGTTCCTTTTTAAACCTGCTTATGAAGCTTGCGGTGCTTCCATTGATGATTTCGTTATTTCATTGTACTGTTTAATACGGTCAATTCATTAACCAATAACCCTTTTGTTATGCTACCGGCTGTAAAGTCACTGGCAGAAAAAAATTATTTTGCCCTAACAAATGCTCCCTGGTATTTTGGAGCATACCTAACGCAGGCGCAACATAATATTACAATTACCCTGAACGATCTAAGTAAAAAACTGGGAAGTGAAACTACCGAAGACGAGCACCACCTGTTAAGAACAAGGGCAATCACTATATTAACCGACACAAATGCCACGCCTGATGAAGTGCAAAAGGCAATGGCATATTATGAAAAGCACTTTCCTTTTTTGTTTGGCATGCACTTTCGGTTTATGCCCGGCGAAAAAAGGCCCGCACAAACGCCCCGCAATCTCAGCGCCTCCGCAACCGGCTATGCCGCTATTTTAAAACGGCTGGTACAGGTATTGCATGATGCCCGTGCGCATTATTTGCATTTTACCGGTAACGGAGAGCTTCATATTGATCAGCAACTTTTTTACTGGCTGAACGATGCATTTGATATTAATACCAGAATTGTTAAGCGAAAACTGAACCTCGATGAAAGAGAAAGCAATCACCTGCGAAGGTATATAGCCAACTACGACAGAACTCTTACAGATAATCAGGGAAAACCCCTTAAAGTAATCTCCAACCCCGCCTTTAAATTTTATTTCAATAAAAAAGAAAACAGATCGGCATTTACCACCTGTGGACTGGCATTTTTTACCTGTCTGTTTTTAAGCACCGGCGAGGCATACTCCTTTCTACAGAGGATCAACGGTTTTCAATCGGGTAACGGTCGCTCGCTCAAAGCAACTTTCGATACATTTTGTATAAATAATTTACAGGCTCCTATTGAGCGGTTCAACATCGACAATGGCATTAGCACATTATTTACCGATATGTGTAACGAGCTGGCAAAGGCGCCCAAAGAATTGTTTGAAACCCTGCATCCCGATAAACAAAAATTATTCATTACAGCGCAACGCAATGAAAGCGTTGATACCGTAGAGAACTATCCGGTACCTGAAACAAAAATGGTTAGAAAGAATAACCGTTTTACTTTTTTCGCTCAGCGCTTTTTAGATATTACCCAGGCTTTTCAACACATGCGATTTGGCGTTGATCTCGGCTATTATTATTACAGCATTTATCCAAAAACAATTGCCGGCATTCCCGCAACCCGTGAGCTTACGAAACGATTGACCGGTTATGGACGACTGGAAGATTTTGAAAAAGAAAAAAGACCGGCCGCTTACCGAGAATTATTTATTGATGCCAATGAAAAAGAGCCTGACTGTTTGCAACCCTATATTGTAGAAGCATGGCCACATTATCATACCGAAAACAACCTTATACCGCTTACATGGCAGGACCATGCAGATGCTTACTGGCCTTCGTTACAAACAGCATCTACCAACGGACAAAAATCATATCCCAACAGGTATATCAAAAATGACGATTCGCAAAAACCATTTGCCTGGTTAAGCGTATTCGAATTACCGGCATTGCTTTTTTATGAACTGATTCAACATGATATAAGCGCCGAAAAAGTAATTGCCGACCATATAGCAGGTATAAAACATTTCTTCACCAGCATAAAAGCAGGAACTATACAGCCAGTAGCCGGTACTTTAATACGCAAACCTGCACAACAGGAAATTCTTACCAGAGGCAATGCGGAATATAATAACCGGTGGAAAGGGGTTATGGACCTGCTGCATACCTACACCCTTAAACCCGCTTATATCCCTGAAAAAGTGTTGAACTATTTATTGGGTATTGCGCCTGCAACCGATACTGTTGCTCATGAAAAAGCAGTCAGCCGCCTTCAAACCATGATCGGTGAGTGCCGGCAGGCAATTCATTCGTTAGAGCTGCGCGAAAAAGAAGAGATCAAGCCCGGTAAAAAAAGTTTCAGAAAAATACTTGTTGGCAAACTGGCCAAAACACTGGCTACAGACATGTTGTTACTGCAACCGCCGCTGAAAGATAAGGATGGCAATAATATTCCGTCTTCAAAACCCAACAGCACCGCCTTCAGGTTGCTGCAAAGTCGTTTGGCTTATTTTGCCGAACACAAACATGCGTTAGATTCTCTGTTCAAAGCATGCCGGTTAACCGATTCGCCCAATGCACATCCTTTTTTACAGAACCTACAGTTGCAGGAATATGGCAGCCTCACCAGATTTTACAAAGGATACTTTGCCGAAAAAATTAGCTGGCTCGAAAAATGCCTGAAAGAAAAAAGCTATGCTGATTATCATTTTCTGAAAATAAAAGAATCAGAGTACGATATAATTAATCTGGCAGATACCTACTTAAACGCAAACAATACAGTGTACCATGCCTGCAACCTGCCCCGGGGATTGTTTTACGATGCAGCCATAAAACACTTTAAGCAACACGGATCGGCTGCCATGAAAGATTACGTACAACAATACGAAACCACCGGCAACGCCATTCATTTAATAAATTATTATTTTAATTATGAATGCAATGATGCCGCGCAAAACTTTTATTGCTGGCCCAGGCAATACGATGTATTTAAAGAGCCATTTGAAAAAGACGGATGGAACGGATACTATACTACTGAAGTAAGAGCAGCCAAATGGGAAGCGGTAAAAAATGCAACCATCAGAGATAAAAATATGCTGGCCCAACAAAGGCAGGAAGCAGAAAAGGAAATACAGGAGTTCAAAAAAGAAGTAAGGGATTACCGCGATCTGAGGGCTATAGCCAGGCTTGTTGTTGATAAGTTTGGAAATAAATATCCGGCGGTAAAAAAGATACAGGTGATACGGTTTAAAGATTTTGAAATTCCCCGTAAAATAATCACCAAAGTAGTAGCCTGTATCGACGATACCCTGAAAAGTGCCGAACTCAAAGCCAGGGCATATGCCCATTGCAAAGAAAATGAACAATACCTCAGGCTTGCCGAAGTGCAGGATAAGCTGTTGTTTTTGTGTATTAAAAAAATGGCCGGCAACCCTTCATTCAATTTGTTAAACACCAGCAACGGTTTGCCGCTAACAACAGCCAATGCATTGCTTTTGCAACAGGTTACCGCACCGAACGATGCTGCCGGTAGTAAAAGTATTTTACATTACCGGCCTGCCAATGGCATTGTTGTTACACATCCTTTTTATAAAGTGACCGATACCGGAGAATTTGAAAAACACAATAACCGACGCATACAGCAAGGTGAGGTAACTATTCTGGATAGACCGGGCACCATCAGTAACAGCAGCCAGGTAAGAAAATTAATAAAAGACAACCGGCTGAATAACCTGTGCTTTTACTTTGAACCCGGTAACAGCGGCAACATAATCCTAAGCAAACAAATTACAGTAAACGAATTACAGCAATACGACCGGCAACGGCTGGCCGTACTGGAAATAACAGCTGAGTTTGAAACAAAGCTGTTTGAAAAACATGGCCATCAGGCTTCATCGTTCTTTTATGCAAATGGCGTTCAGCAACACAGGCGGTACCTCGCATATTATTTTGCCCGATTTGATGCCGGCAATGAAAATATACAGAACGAACTAAATGCAGTTCGCACCGCATTTTTATATAACCGGTTCCCTTATATAAATAACCAGCAGTACAGGCTTTCGGCCGATGAATGGACCTGCATTAACAACGATCACAACAGCCATACCAAAGGCTACGGCATTATTGAAAAAATAGCTGCTGCAACCATTGAACAATACAGCGTAATGATACATACTCTGGAAACTGTATAAACTTTTTGCGATTGAAACAATCCTTATGGAGCAGCAATCTGCGCAAACCATGAAGGATGATTGCAACTTTCAATCGTTAGATGATTAAAGGGATACCTGGTTGTAGAAGCCCGCGTTTGCAGGGTGAGCACAACATCCCCTTAGCCTTATTATGAAACAATTTGCTGAAGCCTTCGTTTTGAAAGGTGCCGGCAAATGCTCAGGAATATTGTAATATACTTACTACAGTTTGTAGAAGCCTTCGTTTTGAAAGGCGATTACAACAATATGCCCTTAGCCTTTTATTTTCCCTGTTGCAGAAACCTTCGTTTTGAAAGGCATATGCTACTAACTTACTATTCGATCCAATTGCATCGGAATACGATTGACCATTGACCATTCACCATTCACCATTGACCATTCACAATTGCCGTATTTATTTAACGGCCCGCATATATATTATCAGCATTACTTATGCGTATCGAAACAGCCTTGATTATTAAACAGATACTCGCTTTACATTCCGCAATCAACTATTTATTATTCGGGCTCCTTACTTTTTACCGCATCAACATGTCAATTACTGTTTAAAAAACTTAACGGCTTATTCAGCAATACCCTATTACTTTGCACCTACCTATCAATAATCTTATTCAATGGAAAAAACCATAAGCGTATTTATTGCCGACGATGAATACCAAAGCAGGCTGGTTATTGTTAAATTACTAAGCCGCTATTTTACAGGTATACAAATTGCAGGACAGGCGGGAACCGTACCCGAAGCTGTTGAAAGCATTCAACTGTTGCAGCCACAAATAGTTTTTCTGGATGTACGCATGCAACACCTTACCGGCTTTGATATACTTGACCGTTTGCCGGCAACCGATTTTGAAGTGATCTTTACTACCGCGCATGAAGAATATGCTGTAAAGGCTTTCAGGTACAGCGCTATTGATTATCTTGTAAAACCTATTGACCCTGCCGAGTTGCAAACCGCTATGCAACGCGCCATATCAAAAATAAAACTACAGCAATCATCCACTACCGAACAGGTGAAATTGTTGTTTCAGCAGCTGACAGACACTAACTCTGCGCCTAAGACCCTGAATAAAATTGCGGTGCCTACTCCCGAAGGGTTATTGTTTATTAACGCCCAGGATATAGTGTATTGCCAGGGCCAAAGTAATTATACCGAAATACATATGGCTAACGGCCAGGTGATCACCAGCAGCCACACGCTGAAATTATATGAAGAACTACTGAACAACCAGTTTTTCTTTCGCGCTCATAAGTCATATCTTATCAACCTGCAACATATAACATTTTATCGCCGGGGTGAAGGAGGCGTGGCTGTCATGAGCAATGGCCATGAAGTTGAAATAGCCCGACGGAATAAAACCAGTTTTCTCAATTTGTTTAAAGGGTAATTTTATTTTTCGCCCGGTATTAAATAGCGGCCTAATCCTTTTGTTTATGGCGGGGTGCTTCATCAACCGTGCCATGTGCCAGCATTTTTATATTCAGAAATATACCGTAAACGATGGCCTGGCCGATTCTTATGTTTTAGGAATGTTTCAGGATAGCCAGGGCTTTTTATGGCTAGGTACCATAAATGGCCTCAGCCGGTTCGACGGAAAAGAATTTTTGAATTACGGTTATGATCAGGGGCTACCTGATTTACGGATCGATGTAATATATGAAGACAGCCATAAAAGAATGTGGGCCGGTACCCGAAGAGGAGTAGTTGAGATCAGGGGTCGCAAATGCATCAGGTACCCGGTGAATGACAGCCTGAACATTTTATATGTTTTTTACATAGGAGAATCGGGCAATGAGTTGCGTGCCTATACCGATAAAGGAATATACCGGTTCCGGAACCGGCAATGGGAAAAGGTAAAACTATATCCCGGCCTCGAAAACCATCATATTCGTGATATCATTGAAACCGATACAGGACGCATCATCAATTACGGCGATTTTCTGATAACACAAAACAACCAGGGCCGGTTCAGCATAAAAGGCAGATATCCCCACGACGTACCTTACTTTATTACATTGAGAAAGTCGCGCAATAAAGTATACCTGAGTATGATGCCGGATAAACTATTGCTGCTTCAACAGCATGATAGCATTCCGTTATTTCAGCAGGCTTTGCACAACAAAAATATAGGCAGTTATTTCTGCGATTCGCGTAACCGCTTTTGGGTAAGCACCGAAGAAGACGGGCTGATGGTTTCATCCAAAGGCAATACCCAAACCTTTACCGACACTATTCCAGTGGCTTTTAATCTGGTATCGGGCATATACGAAGACCGTGAGGGTAACATATGGGTAGCCTGTCTTGATGGACTATTACGCGTTACCGACGTATCATACAACGTATTTACCGGAGTTGAAAACCCATTGATAAACGACATCCGAAACCTGCTTACTATTGCCGATACCCCCGGTATTATATGCACTGGCAGCGGCATACTGCAATATAAAAACGGGACATTTTTAGCATTACCGGTTAGTTATTCGCCCCAAAAGTCAATTACCGGCTTTCGCGATAACGTAGCCGATTCGTGGTGCCGCGATAACAAAGGCAATACCTGGGTGGTAATGCGCGACAAAAAAATATACTTCTTAAAAGATTATGTTTTAAACGACGTTAGCGCGCTCATCGACCATCGCAAATGCCATTACTACCTGCGCATAACACACAATGATGTAAATAATAAAGTATATGTAAATACCGACACATTATTATGTGGCGATGAATCGGGATTGCATCCTTTAATAAGTGCCGATACCCGCCAATACATCATTCAACCGCACACTATTCATGCATTCAGCAATGGTAAAGTACTGGCGGTTAATGCAGCTTACCAGTTTTATTTAATAGATACCGCTAACCATGTGCAGGATGTTTCTGCCGCCATAGGCTTCAGGGGATCGGGTTCTCAGTTGAGTTTTTTTACAGAATCATCGGGAAAATTCTGGCTTGCATCAAACGGCGGCCTTTTCAGATACCATTGGAATAACGACCAGGTGCCTGTAAAAGAATTGCGTATCACCCGGCAACAGGGTTTACCCAACGATGCGGTTCATTCAATTACAACAGACATGTATAACCGGTTATGGGCGGTTACCAGTTCGGGCCTTGTAGTTATAGAAGCCGACAAAACAACTACAAACAAGCCTGTGGTACACCGGTTAAGTGAAGAAATAGGCATTACAGGCAACCAGTGGCTGGGAAGCCGGTTAATGACAGATGCGGCCGGTTATATATGGATGAATTTTCCGAACGCCGTATACCGGTTCAATCCCCGGCTGATACAATTCAACAACCTGCCGCCTGCTGTTAGCATTGAAGAGGTACAACTGAACCTGCAACCAACCGTATGGAATGCTTTTACCGATTCGTTATTTGGTTATCGGCAACTACCCCATTATGTAACATTACCCCATTATCTCAATAACCTAAGCATATCATTCAGGGCGCCCTGCTACAGCGGCACATCAGGTCTTGAATATTCGTACCAGTTAGCCGGCGCCGGCAGCAACTGGAGCCCCGTTACAAAAAACAATTCCGTTTCATTTGTAAAATTGCCACCGGGCGAATATCATTTTAAAGTACGTGCGCGTAAATCGAATACTGCCTGGGGACAGCCAGCCCTTTTCACTTTTTTGATTAAAAAACCCTGGTGGCAAACCTGGTGGTTTCGGGTGGCAGTAACAGTGCTTGCCATTTTAGCAGTTGGATTTCTTTTTCAGTATCGCATAAAACGGGTTCGCAAAAAGGCCGAAATAAAACAACAAATGCGTGAGCTTGAATTAAAAGCATTGCGCTTACAAATGAACCCGCATTTTATTTACAATGCGCTGAACTCGATTCAGGCGCTGGTGCTGGACAATGAAACCGAAAGCGCTTCGACCTATATCAGCAAATTCGGCCGCCTGTTAAGACAAGTATTGAACCATTCTGAACAAACCTGCATTTCACTGGCCGAAGAGTTGAAAGCACTGGAGTTATATATTCAGCTGGAACAATTACGATTGAATGTTCCGGTGAAATATCATATCTCCTGGGATGCAAACATCGATATCAATGAAGATGGAATACCGCCGCTGGTATTGCAGCCATTCGTCGAAAATGCATTATGGCATGGCTTAAGTCGTAAGAAAGGAGAAAAACTGCTACGTATAGTTTTGCATATCGATAACGACTGGCTGATTGTTGAAATTACCGATAACGGTATTGGCCGGCAACAGGCAGCTTCGCAAAAAACAAAACGGCCGGCCAATACTTCGAAAGGAGTAGATATTACCCGGCGACGTATAAAAGAATTTAACAACTTGTCCGAAATGCAGGCGGTTGAAATGATCGATCTGTATGATGAGTATAAACAACCTGCAGGCACTACAGTAATTCTTCATATAAAAAGAAAAGTATAGCTGGCTGATCCCACTAACGCCTCAAACAATTCCACTCATTAGCCAAAAGCTGCCGCAGGCTAAATGCTAATTAGCCGTATACATAATTATCTTTCTTTTGTCCTGTAAACATAGTCGGCTAACACCCATGTTACCGTACTGTTCAGGCGAAGGCTAATGCTCTGATGAAGTTCTACGCCGGTGTCATTAGGCAAACTGTCTTCGCGGGAAGACAGTTTGCTGTTTGTCATACAATTATTACACGGTTGTTTTTTCTATATAAAAAGATTAAGATATCAGCATGTATACAACTAAGTGGTAACAATTGATAAATAGCATACGCAAAATTATGATCAATCAGTATTTGCTGCTATCTTGTATACCGAATCAGCAACCAGTTAAAACCTTTTCGAACCATTTCTGTACCTAAACCGAAAGACTATGAACCTACAACTACAAAGATCAACGCGCATCTCTTCTGCTTTTTTGTAACAGCAATAACCCTCCCTGCAAAAAGATCATCCAGGAAATTGATCAGACCTTCATGTATTAAACATTTATGATTTGTAAAAAAATCTGATTACCTGTTATGAAAAAACTTATTCAGGCATTAACTGCCTCTTCCGAAAAGGTATACGATAAACAAAGCAATATGTTAAGCTGGTATATTACCGAAAGCGGCACTGTAACCGTATGGCTGCAACATGGCGCCAGTGAAAATTACCGTTTAACCGATATCAATGGTCGCATTATTGAACAGGGCGACCTGAAAGAAGGCCGCGTTACTTTCAGCGACCTGGCAAAAGGTTCCTACACGTTACATATTTCAACAGCCAAAGGAACGCTTCGCCGGGAAATAGACATACAATAACAGCCCTTTACATATTATTTTTTAACCCCCGTAAAAAACGGATCAATACGTATGAAAACAAATCGTATGTTGCTACTTGCATTTGTAGCAACACAGCTCTTTGCGCGCGCCTATGCACAAAACGTAGCCATCAACACCGATGGTTCTTTACCCGATTCCAATGCCATACTCGACATTAAATCGGCCAACAAAGGAATACTCATTCCACGCATCAGCTCTGCAACCCGGCAGGCAATGCCCGCCTCACAAGGATTATTGGTATACGATACCAGCACCAATTCGTTCTGGTTTTACAACGGTACAGCCTGGCAAAACCTTACAGCAGGTACAGGCGCCTGGTCACTTAATGGCAACAGTAGCACCAACAGCAGCAATTTTATTGGCACTACCGATTACCAGCCATTTACAGTAAAGGTGGGCAATACGGTTGCAGGCCACATTCCTGTCGACTCGCAATTGGTATCTTGGGGTTACTTCGCCGGCAATGCCAATACCACCGGTATGGCCAATACCACGATCGGTAACTATTCACTTGTAAAAAATACTACAGGCTCAGGCAATACCGCAACCGGCTTTTTTGCCATGCTGTATAATACAACCGGTACCGCCAATACAGGTACCGGCCGCGCTGCGCTATATACGAATACAACAGGAAGTTATAATACAGCCAATGGGAACTCTTCTTTATTATACAGTACCGTCGGAAATCATAATACAGCCATCGGATTTTCGGCTATGTACGGCGATACGGCAGGAAGTTACAATACGGCCATAGGTTCCTTTTCTTTAGCTATCAACAGCAATGGGTATTATAATACGGCTGTAGGCAATCGCGCATTGTACTCGAACGGATTAGGTTCGAATAATACCGCAATAGGCGCCGGCGCCGATGTAGGTGGTTATACTCTTAACAACGCTACTGCTTTAGGTGCAGGGGCCATTGCGAATGCATCTAACAAAGTACGCATTGGCAACAGCGCCGTTACCGTAATTGAAGGACAGGTGCCCTTTACCACTCCATCCGACGGACGCTTTAAATTCAATGTGCAGGAAGATGTAAAAGGACTTGACTTTATTAACCGCCTGCGCCCCGTTACCTACCAGTTTGATGTTAAACGGTTCGATGCGCAACAAACAAATGCTTCAACAAACAAGGATGTACAATGGGCTACCTATGACGAAGCCACTATGATGCGCCGCAGCGGTTTTATTGCGCAGGAAGTTGAAAAAGCCGCCATGGCGTGCGGATACAATTTCAGCGGCATCAGTAAACCCCAAACAAACCAGGAACATTACGGCCTCAGCTACGAATCGTTTGTTGTACCACTGGTAAAAGCAGTGCAGGAATTAAATAAAAAGGTAGAAGACCAAAACAATAAACTCGCCGATTTGCAAAGCCAGTTAGATGCCTTAAAGCAATTAATACAATCGAAAAAGTAGTTCACTTCAACCATTTATCAATGCATGCAATAATATACTCACCAATTATTTTTATAACCTTATTTACCGCCCTGCTGCCGTCCCGTTTGCCGGCGCAGGGCGTGTACACAGCCTCCGGCGCCAGTGTAGTCATGAATGGAAGTGTACACATGGTGTTAAACAATGCCGGGATTACCAATAACGGAAAATTTACAGCGGGCAACAGCACCGTTTGGTTAACAGGAAACGATATAACCCATGCCGGGTTCATTGGCGGCAGCAATGCCCCGACTTTTTACCGCATGGTTATTAACCGGCAATACGGCAATGTGCAAATGCAGCAAAATGTTTTTATTACCAATTCAATTCGTATGAGCGGCGGCAACCTGCTTTTAAATACATATAGTTTGAACCTGGGCGGGTCATCTTTTATAACCGGCGAAAGTGAACAATCGCATGTTACTTCGAATAACGGCGGATATGTGCAGGCAGTGAGAACATCAAAGTTTACGCCGGTAGCATTGAATCCCGGTAATATTGGTATCGACATCATTACTGCTGTTAACCCCGGCACACTCACTGTTGTAAGAAGTCATGAACGGCTAACATTGCCGAACGGAGAGCAAAGCATACAACGCAATTTTAGTATTCTTGCCACTAAAAACTACGATTTAAATGCTACGCTCCGCATTCATTATTTTGATGCAGAACTGGCCAGCGCCAATGAACAGAACCTTACAATTTATAAAGGTTCCGACCTTACCAGTGAGTATCTGTTGGCCGGCCGCGACAGTTTGGATACAATAAATAACGTAGTAGTAAAATCGGGGATCGACCGACTGACCCGCTTCACCCTCGGAAGCGACAGCCTTACAGTAGATCAACCCATACTGGTTACCAATCCGGTGGCCCGAAAAGCGGAATCACCCATACAAGCTTACAGCGAAGCATCAGACAAAATGCAGGTTTTCCCGGTTCCTGCTCATAATTATTGCATATTAACGATATACAGCGAGCGAAAAATAAAAAGTAATTGCTTTTTGTACGACGAAGTGGGTCATTTACTGCAAAGCAAAAAAGTGTTTCTGCTGGCCGGTAGCAATAGCATATCATGGGACATCAGCAGTTACCCGCCAGGCATTTATTTTCTTGTTTCGGATGTGGTAAAAATGAATAAGGTAAAGATCATAAAACAATAATAATATCCCTACGACTCTCCGGATTTTTATGTAGCTATGAAAAAAGGGGTTCCCGACCAGTCGGGGGCCTTTTGTTTTGAAACATTTATTTAGCGGTCGTTTTTCCTATATAAAAAGATTACTATTTAGTTTAAGCTTTACTGATGTGACCTGCTTTTTACTTTATAGCCTGTGTACCGGCGCAAATTAGTATGCGCTTCAATAACGCACATTCATCAACACACGCAACTGCCCAAAACAGCCTACAGCACTGAATTGTATAGCTTTTTTACTACTATTGCGCAACACTTTTAACCGCAGTTTATTGCTGTATACCCAAAGCAGGTTCTGACACAAATGTTTACTGAATGATCACCGGTTTGCAGGCGATGCACCCAACGTATTACTTCCAAACGAATAAGAAACGTTCAATCATTTTAACCACAAACAATAAAAATTGAATTCTTACTTATGAAAAAACATTTCGCATGCCTGCTGGCATTGGCGCTGGCACAGCATATGACACCCGTTATTGCCCAAAGCGTAGCCATCAATACCGATGGATCATTGCCCGACAGCAGCGCTATACTCGACGTTAAATCAGCTAACAAAGGAATACTCATTCCGCGCATGGGTTCTTCCGTAAGGGAATCAATCGTTGCTGCAAAAGGTTTGCTGGTATACGATACCACCACCAACTCATTTTGGTTTAATACCGGAACCGCCTGGCAAAACCTTACAGCAGGTTCCGGCGCCTGGTCACTTACCGGTAACAGCAGCACCAACAGCAGCAATTTTATTGGCACTACCGACCGGCAGCCATTAAGTATAAAAGTAAACAACGTGCTTTCGGGCATCATTGGCCTCGATTCTTCGATTACTTCATTGGGTTATTCAGCAGCTAGAACCGGCATATACAATACCGCCATGGGTACCTGGTCCCTTGGGACCAATACAACCGGATGGGGCAATACGGCTACCGGGTATTATTCCTTGTTGTTTAATAAAACCGGATCGGCTAATACAGCTACCGGAAAAGAAGCCCTCCGCTATAATGAAACAGGTGGCGGTAACGTAGCCAATGGAGCACAGTCGCTGGAATGGCACATAAACGGAAATTATAATACAGCCTGCGGGTATGAGTGCCTGGCACGGGATACAGGAGGAAGGTATAATACGGCAATGGGTAGTTTTTCATTATCCGCCAACAGCGAGTCGGGCAGCCATAACACGGCCATCGGGCATGCGTCAATGTACTCAGGCTTTGCCGGAAGTTACAATGCAGCCCTTGGGGATTCTTCAATGTATCTTAACATCTCCGGAACTTATAATACGGCTATTGGATCGAACTCACTGCGCGACAACATGTACGGACATTTCAATACTGCAATCGGAGCAAACGCGGGTCCCAATTCAGAAAACATTGTAAATGCCACCGCTATAGGATATGGAGCCAGAATTACTGCCTCGAACAAAGTTCGCATAGGCAACAGCGCTATTAACGTTATTGAAGGACAGGTACCGTTCACCACTCCCTCCGACGGACGTTTTAAGTTTAATGTACAGGAAGATGTAAAAGGACTTGAATTCATTACCCAACTGCGCCCCGTTACCTACCAGTTCGATGTAAAACGGTTCGATGCGCAACAGGCAGGCACTTCAGTTAACAACGACTTACAATGGACCTCTTATAACGAAGCCATTGACATGCGCCGCAGCGGTTTTATTGCCCAGGAAGTTGAAAAAGCAGCCATTGCATGCGGATACAACTTCAGTGGCATCATCAAACCCAAAACAGCCCAGGAACATTATGGCCTCAGCTACGAATCGTTTGTGGTGCCGCTGGTAAAAGCGGTGCAGGAGTTACAGGCAGAAAATAACGATCTCAGGAAAAAACTGATAGAGCAAAGCAATTCACAGAAAGAGCAAAACGAAAAACTGCAACAACAACTCGATGCATTAAAGCAGTTGTTCCTGCATGCCAAATAAAAATTATCAATTCCCTAATACCAATAATTTAAAAATCACTTATGAAAAAAATTCACGCATGTGCATTGGCATTGACATTAGTATTTTGTATACAATCGGCGTTTTCTCAAAACGTAGCCATCAATAACGATGGCTCATTGCCCGACAACAGCGCCATACTCGACATTAAATCGGGCAATAAAGGGATACTCATTCCTCGCATTAGTTCTTCAGTACGGCAGTCGATGAGTGTTTCAAAAGGATTACTGGTATACGACACTACTACCAATTCGTTCTGGTACCATACCGGTTCTGCCTGGCAAAACCTGGCAACCTCTTCAAACGCCTGGTCGTTAAATGGCAACAGCGGAATCGACAGCACCAACTTCATTGGTATTATAGAAAATAAGCCGCTTATTTTTAAAGTGGGCGCCACTCAAACGGGCCGTATCGAGTATGAAAATGCTAATACTATGTGGGGATATGCGGCCGGTTATTCCAATACTACCGGACATCTCATTACAGCGATAGGTCATTTTTCCCTGTCTAACAACACAACCGGAACTCTAAATGTGGCCGTGGGTAGTTATTCCATGAGTAACAACACAACAGGTGGCGCCAATACAGCCATCGGTCATCTTTCGCTGGGAGATAATACAACAGGGTCAAACAATACGGCCACCGGAATGGCAGCGCTTTATCATAGCGGTACAGGCAGCTTTAACGTTGCCAATGGCTCATCTGCCCTTAATTTTAATTCATCCGGAAACAACAATACTGCCTGCGGTGCAAATTCAATGGTATCCAATACTTCAGGAAACGATAATACAGCCGTAGGAGCGGGTGCTTTAAACAATAACGCCACAGGATCTATGAACACAGGCTTAGGATGTCAAACATTATGGGGAAACAAAAAAGGATCGAATAATACAGCGATTGGCTCTCTGGCAAACGTTAGTGATAGTATTACCAATGCTACTGCAATAGGTTATGCTGCCTATGCTAATGCATCTAACAAAGTTCGCATTGGCAACGCACTCGTTACGGTCATTGAAGGACAGGTGCCGTTCACTACCCCATCCGATGGTCGCTTTAAATTCAATGTACTGGAAGATGTAAAAGGGCTTTCGTTTATTAACCAACTCCGCCCGGTTACTTACCAGTTCGATGTAAAACGTTTTGATGCACAAAATGCATTTGCAACCACTAACAGGGATGCACAATTGGCCAACTATAACGAAGCTGTTATGCTGCGCCGCAGCGGTTTTATTGCCCAGGAAGTTGAAAAAGCAGCCATTGCATCCAATTACAACTTCAGTGGCATCATCAAACCCAAAACAGAACAGGAACACTATGGTCTCAGCTATGAATCATTTGTAGTACCGCTGGTGAAAGCGGTGCAGGAGTTAAGTAAACAGGTTATTGAACTGCAAAACCAGTTGAACGAATTAAAACAATCACAAACCCATTCAAAATAAGTTACAACCAATGAAACTTATGCATACAACAAAGAGTTGGCTACTATACACAGGCATTACGCTGTTACCTTCGGCGATTACAGCACAGGGAATTTATATTTCGAACGGCGCCCGGTTGGTTATGAATGGTGAGCCACAACTTGTATTGAACAATGCCGACTTTACCAATAACGGAACCTTCACCGCCGGCAACAGCACTACCTCGTTCGTTGGCGCCAGTACCGGTTTTGTTAATGGCAGCACATCTACTCAATTTTATAAAATGGTTATCAATAAACCGGGAGGTAATGTGCAGGTAAGCCAGAACCTGAGTGTTTACAATGTGTATATGAATTCAGGCAACATGTTCCTCGATGCGCACTACCTAAGCGTTAGTGGGAATATAATAGGCGAAAGCGAAACATCTTACATTACCTCCAATAATGGCGGGTACATATCGGTAGCCCGGTTACTGAGTTCGCCACCCGTTGCATTCAACCCGGCCAATATGGGTATTGAGATCACCAGTTCAATTAATCCCAGATTAATTATTGCCTATCGCCGACATACACCAATAACATTGCCCAACGGCATAAAAAGCATAAAGCGTGTATTTAATGTGATCGCCACAGGCGCCGGGTATAATGCCACGTTTCGCCTTCATTATTTAAATGCTGAACTGGCCGGCAACAATGAATCAATGCTTACCATATATAAAGATTCTGCCGACACATGGTTCAGGGTGGGTAGAGACAGCATTGATACTATTAATAACATAGTAACAAAAACGGGAATCGACAAGCTGGGTGGCAGCTTCACGCTCGGAACCGATGACAGCTTAAACGATCAACCCATACTGGTTACCAATCCGATAGCACGACAGGCCGTTAAACCCGTAAACACAAACGAAAATATATCAGAGAAAATGCAGGTATATCCGGTTCCTGCGCATGACTATTTCACAGTTACGGTTTCTCGTAATAAAAATCAATCCACCGAATTCCTTTTATTCGACGACATGGGTCACGTGCTGCAACGAAAGAAAGTATCGTTGTTGCATGGCAGCAACAACATCACCTGGAATATCAGCGGCTACCCGGCAGGCATTTATTACCTGTCAACAGGCAGCGAAAAGATGAAGAAAATTAAAATTGTAAAACAATAAAGAAAGTGTTTGCAGTTTAACCGGTGTTGGGTATAAGCCTCCCGATTCTTCGGGGGGCATTGTTGTTTATTTCAGAAACTATTTTATTAAGTAACTTTACGTTTCTATCACCTAATTAACATGAGCTCCAAATCTTTATCACTGCAGGTATCTGAATCCATTGGCAAAGTATCGGCCGAATTCATAGCACCCGACACCCCCAAATGCATCATTACCCTGGCCCATGGCGCGGGTGCCGGTATGAACCATTCTTTTATGGTAACGCTGGCAAATGCCCTGGCAGATGTCGATATTGCCACCCTGCGCTTTAATTTTCCTTTTACCGAAAATAAAAAAGGTCGGCCCGACACACCTGCCGTTGCACATCAAACCATTGAAGCAGCCATCAGTAAGGCGCAGGACTTATTTCCTTCGCTGCCTCTGTTCGTTGCGGGTAAATCATTCGGCGGACGAATGTCTTCACAATATTTAAGCACGCATCCCGAAGTAAAAGCTAGAGGGATTATTTTTTATGGTTTTCCCCTGCACCCTGCCGGTAAACCATCAACCGATCGTGCCGAACATTTAAAAGATGTAAAAGTGCCCATGTTATTTTTACAGGGTACAAAAGATACGCTGGCCACCTGGGACATGATCGAATCGGTTTGCGCATCACTCAAAAAAGCAAAACTGGTAAAGCTCGAAGGCGCCGATCACAGTTTTAAAGCCGGCAAAAAAGATATTACGAGTATGCTGGTACAGGCTACCAATGAGTGGGTGGGAAAGCATTCAAAATAATGTATTTACGAAAAAATAGTTTACCTTAGATAAACCTTATAACGTATCCGTTCCGGTTAAGCTCCTGATATTTATTCTTACCCAATTCGCATAGGATCTGATTAGCTGCAATTTTTTCGCTCAACAGGCAAAGGGCGACGTGTACATGCACGTGCGTACCTGATGCTTTTTGATAAAGTTTTCAGTAAACGTTACCGTTCTATAAACTTAAAATCAAAATGTATGAAACCTCCCGTAGAGCATATTCCGATCAATAAAATATTATTGGTTGATGACGATGCAGCAGCTAATTATTTATCCAAAGAACTACTTGAACAACTGCACGCAGCCCGTGAAATTGAAATTGCCGAAAACGGATTAAGCGCCTTCGAAATGATCAAACAAAAGAACTGTGCAGATATTATTTTCCTCGACATTAAAATGCCTGGCATGGATGGCTTTGATTTTCTGGAAGGACTGAAAAATCTTACGCTGTCGAAAAATGTAAAGATCATCATGCTTACCAGTTCGGTGCGACCCGAAGACAAGAAGAAAGCATTTACCTATAAATGTGTTGTTGATTATTTCGAAAAACCATTAACGCCCGAAAAAATACAAATGGTAGCAACTACATACCTCAATTAATGTCGTATATAAGTTTACGAATACCCCGAACCAGTTAGCAACCGGTGGTTGCCGGTTGTTAACTGGTTTTACAGCGGTTATTATTCAATGATCTCCGAAGAGAAATCTCGTAACATGAAAAAAATTGCTGTTATTGTCTGTTGCCTGCAGGTTATAGCCATTCAGTTATACAGTCAGAAGAAAGATTCTGTTTCATCACTGCTGCATTTGTCGATCGAAAGCCTGATGAATATTCCCATTTATTCGGCTACAAAGGCGCCCGAATCAACCTTTGAGGCGCCGCTTTCATCGTCGGTTGTAACAAAAGAGCAGATAAAACGATCCGGCTGTACTTCTATCATGGAAGCATTGCGATTGATACCTGGTGTTATCGTTCGCGAACAAACCAATGGCAATTATGATATTCACCTGCGGGGGCTCGACAATATTCCACCCAATTCGAGTTTGATCTTTTTTACCAGCTCCACTACCCTCGTAATGATCGACAACTATCCCGTATATAATTATTTACATGGCGGCACTTTTTGGGAAACGCTGCCTATAGATATAAATGATGTTGAAAAAATTGAAGTGGTGCGCGGTCCCTCTGCCGCTTTGTATGGACCCAATGCCGTATCGGGCCTGATTAACATCATTACCCGAAAACCGCAGAAAGATGGCCCTTATGCCGTTGCCAATGCATTTTACGGCAATTATCATTCATTGGTGGCCAATACATCGCTGGGGTATAATTTCAATAATAAAATAAGTGCTGTTATATCGGCCAACTTTCAAAACAGAAACCGAACCCAGTCATCGTACTATGATGATCTTACCAATACATATACCGTTCTTGATTCAGTAGCCGCGGTAAAAAACAATCCACGCGGAACCGCCAATATTAATGAGCGGTACCCACACCGCGACCTGGCTATGCGCAAATATGCAGTGAACGGTTTTATTGATTACAATCCCGGGAAAAAGGTACATCTGTCGGCCGCCTTTGGTGCACAGCATTCCGAAGTGCAGAAAGCATTTGGTGCCGATCCCTATGGCGCCGTTTTAACTACCGCCAAATCAGAAGCAAAGTATGTAAATTTTAAAAGCGATATTAATAATTGCCTGCTGCAGTTATCGTATCAGCGCGGAACGCAATACCCGGTATTGGGGGCAACCATCTGGCAATGGAACTACAATACCCTCGATGCCGTGCTTGAATACAAATTCAACAAAATAAAAAATCTCAGCATTACACCCGGCATCATGTATCGCCGGGCAGTATACGACGACAGCAAATTTGTGAACACAGCAATAAAAGAAGGATTCTGGAGCGGAAGAGCCGAGTCGATAACCCGGGCTGCATCTATACGGGCCGATTACAAATTATTAAATCAACGGCTCAGAATTTTTGCCGGCGGCCGGATAGATAATTTTAATTACCCCGATAAAAACTATTTATCGTACCAGCTGGCCGCTACTTATAAACTGAACGACAAAAACCTGGTACGCATAGTACATTCAAAAGCCAACAGAACGCCATTGATCATCGACCTGTTTTCGAACCTGAACCTTACCGGCCCCCTGAATGCCTCACAAACATACCTGCTTGAAGTAAGAGGAAACAAAAACATACAGCTGCTTACTTCGCAAATGCTGGAACTGGGCTACAGAAATCAGTTGAAAGAAAACCTGAAAATAGATATTGAACTATTCACAACAAAAACCAGCAACTTTTCATACACCATTTTTGAAAGCGGCACATTTAGCAACACCGAACCTGTTGGTTTTTACGGACTGCTTGACTTTACCAATATAACCGTATATGCAAAACAATGGGGCGGTACGCTTGCTGTAAATTACGTTACCGGTAATTGGCAGTTCAAACCATTTGTTACTGTGCAAAAAACAATGTTGTACGATTACAGCATTTACGCTAATTCGCCGGTTGCGCCACCTATTCCATCGAATAACTATAATGCTGCCCTTTACAATATTTATTCAGGTATGGGAACCAAAACGAACCATACAGCCACCCCTTCGTGTTACGGCGGAGCATTTATAAACCGTAAAATCGGTTCCAGACTAAACATCAGCCTTAACCCCTGGTTTTATAGCAGCCACACACAGTTACAAAGCAGCAACCTTACCTATAAAGATGGCCAAAGGGGTGTTGAAGATATTAAGGGAAAACTAATGCTGAATGCAGCGGTATCGTATACAGCCACAAAAAAAATAACTATAAATGTCGCTGGTAAAAATTGTTTCAACAACCAGTCAAGGGAGTTTTATAAAGCCGATTCACCATCATTTATGGTGTTCGGAGGAGCTAATTTCGAATGGTGACCCTATGCCATTAGCGGTAGAAAAGCCCGATCGTTCCTTAGCCTGTGCGTAAACATTCATTATCAGAAAGCAATAACCAATGAAAAATTACCATCACAATACATTCAGGCAAAAGCTAAAATTGTTTACCATTAATATGTATAAAACCGTACTGCTGTGCGTTTTGCTTTTTTGTTCATTTAGTCCGAAGCAGCAAAAAGACAAAGCAAGCGAATACAACCTGAAAGCGGCATTCATTTACAATTTCACAAAGTATGTTGAATGGAAAAGCGGATCAAACGACAATGAGTTTATTATTGGCATTATAGGCACCTCCCCTATTATTGAACCGCTTACGGATATTGTTAAAACCGAAACGGTCGACAATAAAAAAATAACGCTTAAACAGTTTGCCAAACCGGGCGACATCAGCTTTTGTCATATTTTGTTTATTTCACAAAACGCTGCCGCTTCGCTCGACGCTATTTTAGCTAAAATAGTCAGTAAGGGAACGTTGATCGTTAGCGAGCAGGATGGATATGCCGAGCAGGGAACCGCCTTCAACTTCGTTATTCTAAATAATAAGCTAAAATTTGAAGCAAACGTAAAAGCATTGAATACGGCAGGATTAACAGCAAGCTCACAATTATTAAAACTGGCCATTATTATAAAATAACCATGTTGGTATTTAACCGGTCGACCATAAAAAACAAACTGATCATCATTCAAACAACTACTGCGTTTATAGTGGTGCTCGTTTGCTGTGTTTTTTTTGTAGTAAATGACATCAGAACGTTTAAAGATGCAGCGCAACGACAATTATTTTCGCTGGCGCGCATAGTTGGCCAAAATGCAGTACCTACATTGGAATTTCTTGACCAGGACGCTGCTGCCCAGATTCTTTCCAAATTAAACAAAGAACCCGACATCATTGAAGCAGTGATACTTGATAAAAATGGGAAAATGTTTGCCCGGTATGTACATCCTCAGCACGAAAAAGACTCGCTGTTAATTGCTGAAAATAAAAACCCCGCCACTACCTCCTTTTTTGAAAAAAAATTAATGGTAAGCTATAAAATTAATCAGGAGAAAGATTTTTTAGGAGCTGTTGTATTACGGGCCGAATTAAACGAGTTGAATAAAATTATAAGCGGTTACATTACAGTAGCCGGCATTGTTGTATTTGCCGGCATTATAACCTCGCTCATTATATCGTTTTTTTTACAGCGCTCAATCACTCACCGGCTGTTAATGCTGGTTTCAAAATCAAAAGAAGTTGCCGAAACAGGTAATTATTCGCTACGCACCCGCGACAAAGGAAATGATGAAATAGGCATTTTGTCGAACAGCTTCAATACCATGCTTGAGCAAATTGAAAAAATGGACACATTTCTTAAAGAAACAAATCAGGCGTTAAAAAACTATTCGCGAAAGCTGGAGCACTCGAACAAAGAATTGGAAGAGTTTGCCTACATCAGCTCGCACGATATGAAATCGCCTGTAACCAGTTTACATGGCATGCTGAAACTGATGGAGCAGAAAGACGCCATCAAACCCGAGCACAGAAATTTGTTTGAAATGGCCAGCAATTCGGCCCGGCAAATGCAAAAAACGATCAATGCATTGAACGAGATCATTGCATTCAGAAAAACCTTAAAAATTGAACGGGAAAAAATTGATCTGTCCGAGGCGCTGGAAGAAGTTAAATTACGGATATACGAAATGATCGTATCCTCCGGCGCCGTTATCACCGCCGATTTTTCGGCCTGCCGGTACGTGCTTTATCCCACTGTTCATTTAAAAAGCATTTTTCAAAACCTGCTTACCAATGCCATCAAATATAAACAGAATGGGCACCCGCCTGTAATTGATATTACTTCATATATTGAAGACAGGTTTATTGTGCTGCAGGTAAAAGATAAGGGCATGGGTATCGACATGAAACGCTATAAAGATAAATTATACGGGCTGTTTCAGCGATTTCACACGAATATTGAAGGGATGGGAATCGGGCTGCATATGATTCATTCGATCATTGAATCGTATGGGGGAAAAATTTATATCGAAAGCGAAGTAAACCAGGGTACCACATTTAAAATATATTTAAGCAATGCACCAGTTTAATAAAGTTTTATTGGTAGATGACGACGCGGCTACCAATTTTCTGGCCGAACTGGCTATTAAAAATCTGGATATCGCCAAAGAAATTGAAGTGGCCAGCGACGGATTGGTAGCTTATGAGATGATCAAACAAACCACCTGTCCTGATATTATCTTTCTCGACATTCGCATGCCCCGCATGGATGGATTTGATTTTCTGGAATGCTTCAACACCATGAATGTTTGCAAAAATGTAAAGATCGTTGTACTTACCTCCTCCTCCCGGTTAGAAGATAAAAATAAAGCCTTCACTTATAAAGGAGTAGTTGCCTATTTTGAAAAGCCTTTGACCGAAGAAATGATACAGAAAATTGCCGCGACGCATTTTTGAAAGATGATTTATACCGGATACAGCACTTTGACATTTGATAATAAAAAAGATGAATTAAAGGCCATATGTTTTAATATCAGGTAAGCTGTCGTACCTTACTTACCAATTCCTGCCAATTACCCATCAAAACTGCAGCATACCCAATTTGTTTCAAAACGCCGTCCTGTAAATGGGAGCTTTATAAGCAATGAGCCGATCGAAAATCATATTGCTTTTGCTTGCCAGCTTTTTGTTATCCTCTATTTGCATATCCCAAAAAGAAACGATACAGGAGCAGAATGCGTTGCTTCGCCGCCAAAACCTGGCACAAAGAATAAGAATTGACAGTCTTAAAAAAGTGTTGCCTGCATTAAAAGATTCTGCAAGAGTTGATTGCCTCAACGCATTAAGCAGTAGATATATTTGGGTTAAAATAGATAGTGCCGGAATGCTTGCCGCACAGGCGCTAAAAGAGGCCGAAGCCATTCACTTTACTAATGGAATAATAAACTCCTGTAATAATCTGGCTTGGATAACCTGGTTACTGGCAGATGATTTTCCCGCCATGGAAATGTATTGCAAAAAAGCCATTGCATTGTTGCAGAAAACAAGTAACAAAGAACAACCTGGAAACTCTTGGTTTTTACTGGGATGTACATTGGAAACGCAGGGTAAATTTTCTTCGGCTGTAGAAGCTTTTACAAAAGCAGGAGAAGTCTTTATGATGAATGGCGACGAACTCAGCCTTGCAAATATGTATGCTTATATAGCAGATGTTGAGGAACATAGAGGATATTATGAGCAGTCGCTCGAATACTCTGAAAAATGGCTTAATATCGCCAAAAAATATAACGACGTTCGATACCTGGATATTTGGGCTACGCTCTATAAAAATATTGGTGATTACTCAACCTCGCTGAATTATTACCGGCAGGCAGCAGTTTATGCCCGGCAAGCACAACATATTGATGAACTGGCATATTTTACACAGGCTATAGGTGAGGTTTATTTTCTGCAGGAAAAATACGATTCCGCCAGGCACTATTATGACATTGCTGTAAGTTATTATCCCTACGATTATAAACTGTATTCACATTTGGGCGAACTTTCCCTTGCCCTGAAAAATTATGATACAGCCCTGATTTATTTGAATAAGGCTTTAAGCAATGCTCAAAAAGCCAGTAACCGTAACCTTGAAATGTGGGCATTATTAAGATTAGGCAGGGCTTATAAAGAAACAGGAAACCACAAAAAGGCGCTGCAAATTGCCCGGGAACTTTTACAAATAGCTAATGAAACGGGAGCCAGGCAATACATCAGGGATGCGCAATATTTATTATATCAGCTTTTTGTACAATCACAAAAGAAAGACAGCGCATTTTACTATCTGCAAAGGTATATTGCCCTAAAAGATACACTTGATAATGACCTATCTGCTCAAAAACTGGCTTTTTACAAAATAAAATCTGAAAAAGAAATAGATCTGGCAAGGATAAATTTATTAAACAAAGAAAAAAAGTTGCAACAACAGCAACTAAATCAAAACAGGCTGCAAAAAAAAATACTTATTTCCGGTATAGCTGCTTTGTGCCTGATAGGTGTTGCTGTTTTTAGAAACCTTATTTTAAAACGGAAAAATGAAAAACTGCGGCTGGAACATGACCTCGAATTACAACAATTAGAAAGTGAAAAAACAAAAGCTGAATTTCAACAACAGGCCACAGAACTCGAAATGCAGGCATTACGGGCACAAATGAACCCTCATTTTATTTTCAATTCGCTCAATTCCATTAATCGTTTCATTCTGCAAAACAACAAATTACAGGCATCTGCATATCTTATTAAATTTTCAAAACTGATAAGGCTGATCCTGAAAAATTCACAGAGTGCATTAATTACCCTTGAAAACGAACTGGAAGCCTTGCAATTATACCTTGAACTGGAAGTTATACGGTTTGATCAGCAATTTACATTCAACATTAAAACAAACCCCGAACTGGATGTTGCTGCGTTAAAAGTACCGCCGCTTATAATACAGCCTTATACTGAAAATGCCATCTGGCATGGATTAATGCATAAAGAAGAAAAAGGCCATCTTGAAATTGAATTGTTCGGGCAGGATGATATGTTATGTTGTAAAATCACCGATAATGGTATTGGCCGCATAAAAGCTGAAGAATTAAAAAGTCAGGTTGCCCCACAGTATAAGTCAATGGGCATGCGTATTACGGCCGACCGGATTGCCATGCTGCAGCAGAAAAAACAATTGGATAATTATATAAAAATTACAGACCTGGTACTTGCCGACGGAAGTGCTGGCGGCACGGAAGTACTATTGAAAATACCTGTGCTATATGATTAAAGCAATTTGTATAGACGATGAGGGACATTGTTTGGATACACTCAGCCTTTTGCTGAAGGATTATTGTCCGCAGGTGCAAATCATCGATCAATGCCGTTCGGCTAAAAAAGGTTTGGAAGCTATTGAAAAACTTAAACCCGACCTCATATTTCTGGATATTGAAATGCCGGCCATGAATGGATTTGAAATGCTGGAACAGTTTACCGAAATTCCGTTCGCTATTATCTTCACCACAAGTTATGATCAATATGCCATTAAAGCAATCCGCTTCAGTGCGTTGGACTATCTGCTGAAACCAATTGATCCGAAAGAATTAATTGTTGCTGTTCAAAAAGTACAGGTGCAAAAAAAACTTCCCTCAGCTGAACAATTCGAAATGCTACTGAAACAGGCAAATCATAAAGAAAGTAGCTTCCAAAAAATTGCCATTCCCACAGCAGAAGGGTTCGAGTTAATTCAAGCCGACCAGGTAGTGCGATGCGAAGCTGATGACAACTATACTCACTTTTTTATCAAAAATAAAAATAAGATTACAGCCTGCCGCACTTTAAAAGAAATGGAAGAGCAACTGGAACCATTTCCTTTCTTCATAAGGGTGCACCATTCCTGGATTGTAAACCTGAATGAAGTAACAAAATATATTCGTGGCGAAGGTGGTTATCTTGTTATGAGTGACGGCAGTACCGTTAGCGTATCCCGCAGTCGAAAAGAAGCCCTGATGAAATTTTTCTGATCAATCTCACACATTGGCAAATTATCCCTCCCCCCGCTTCGTTTTTGTTACCACTTACCCTGCATAATCGTCAACTGCTCAATGGCACTGGCAATGGGCTCCGAACTAATATAGTTTTGATACTGCATTCAACACCTAAAAGTTAATCTAAAATTTACAATCATGAAAAAAATAACCATTGCCGGTTTGGCAGTAATTTCATTAACGTGGATAACCAGCGCTGCACACACCCAACTCGCCAATAGCACAACGAAGTTCAATCCTGCAACTTTTTTCACAAATAACAATTCAGAAAAATTAAACGTAAAAAAAGAGGCAGCCAGGATGGTTCTTAGCAGCATTAATACAAAAGCTGAGAGAGATTTTAGCAAATCATATAAGAATGCGACCAAAATAATATGGTCTGGGTTAAATAACGGAGGTTCAATGGTTCATTTTTTCAGCGATGGTATTCAAACCAAAATATTCTATAACAAGGGTGGAAACCGCCTGGGCATGATCCGTTATTATACCGAAGACCTGTTACCGTTTGATGTAAGGGACCTGGTAAAATCGAATTATTATGACTTCAGCATTTTTTTGGTAGTTGAAGTGACTGTTCGCAATACAATTGCTTACCTGGTAAAAATTGAAGATAAAACCTGTTGTAAAACAATCAGGATCATGGATGGAGAAATGAGTGTGGTAGAAGATTTCGTAAAAATTTAAATTTAAAACAAGAAGGCACATATGCCGGTAGCAGCATGCAGCAGCGATCCCCACCCATCAGTCAGGCACTATTAACAACCCGTTTACACGCTCCCCGAATGAAAAAAGTTAAATTTCGTTACCGGAAGCATATAACCCGTTCAACGGTTTAACTTTACTTATTGCTAATTTAACTGTATGAAAAGCATTTTAACCAAATCAAGGTTTGGTTTGAAATCGTTCTCTCCCAAAACGCACTGGCGTGAAATAATTGCTTTGCTGATATTGCTGCTCGCCATTATTTTTTTCCGCAATGAACGAAGAGAGTTGCGTGCAATCATTCCGCAAATTCAACAGGCCAATATTTTCTGGCTGATATGCGGCTTTGCCGTTACCTTTCTTTACATCTTTTTACAGTCAGGGATCTACAGGCAAAGTTTTGCAGCCATTTCACTTCGTTTAAAATGGACCGATGCGATTGTTTTATATTTAAAACGGAATTTTATAAGTGTTTTTTTGCCGGCCGGTAGCATCAGTTCTTTAGCCTGGTCCCCCGCGCATATACGAAAACAAGGCTTTAACCAATCGCATGTTCACCAGGCAAGCGGTTTATTCGGCTTTGCCGGATTATTAACCGTATTAATAGGCGGATTTCCTGTTATCATCTATGCGGTGGTAAGTAACAGCCATTTCAGCAACGCCTGGCTGGCATTGCTGCTGCTTGCGCTACTAATCGCTATACTAATTGTGGCAGTTCGGTCGATCAGGAGCCGAAAAACGCTACATAACTGGATAGATAAAAGATTCCCCTCTTTCACACCCACACTGAACGAGTTATTTGCAGCCAATGTAAGTTTCAAAAAATTCGGCCATGCCGTATTATATTCCCTCGGTGTTGAATTAACCGGAGTTATTCACATTTACGTTGCGATGCTGGCCCTGGGTGTAACAGCTTCATTTGGTGTAGCTGCTATCGTTTACATTATTGCGGTGCTCATGATGGTAATATCGCCGTTCCTGCGCGGACTTGGCGCGGTTGAACTATCAATGGTATACGTATTACAACAATCGGGATATAATTCAGTAGATGCTTTATCAATAGCGATATTGTATCGCGTTTTTGAGTTTTGGCTGCCCCTGTTATGCGGTTTTGTAGCTTTTAGCTGGGAAGGAAGAAAAATATTTTTAAGGGCCGTACCCGTGTTACTGAGTTTTGGCCTCGGCATTGTTAATATTATATCGGTTGTTACACCCTCGATACACAGCCGGTCTAAAATATTGCGGGAGTACCTGCCTTTGACGATCATTCATGCCTCCCAACTTCTTATACTATTTATCGGTTTAGCCCTGTTGGTTACTTCAGCATTTTTATTCAAGGGATTGCGCAATGCCTGGCTGATAGCGCTTGCAATGTCGGTATTTTCATTGATCGGCCATTTGACAAAGGCGCTGGATTATGAAGAGGCTATTTTCTCGGCCATTACGGTTATTGTTCTTATTACAACCGTATCGCAATATCGTATTCGTAGCAGTAATCAATGGATGCGAACCGGTTTAAAAACAGCAATTGTTAGTTTCGGCGCCGTTGCTTTATTGGGTTTTATAAGTTTTTACTTCATCGATAAAAAGCATTTTGGTGTAGATTTCACCTGGCAGCAATCACTTTTGCATACCTTCAAAAGCTTTTTATTAACAGAAGACAGCTCCCTGCATCCGGTAACGAGGTTTGGTATTGAATTTATCAGGCTGATAAGAGCGTTAGGATTTTTTACCTGGGCTTTTTTATTATTTACATTGATAAAACCTTATTTAACCAAACATGAACTGAATGAAAATTACCGTGAAAGAGCAAAGTTTTTACTAAGCCAGTTCGGTAGTTCAACCGTAGATTATTTTAAAGTTTATAAAGACAAACTGTTCTTTTTTTCTGACATCCATGAAGCATTTATCGCATATCGCATTGCAGGCGGTTTTGCTATAGTGCTTGAAGAACCGGTGTGTGCCGAAGAAAATAAGGTGGCCGTTTTACAGGAGTTCGACAGTCATTGCCGGAAAATGGGTTTGAAGCCTGCCTTTTACCGGGTAGATGAAAACAGCATGCCCTGGTTCAACCAGTTAAAGAAGAAAAAGCTCATGATAGGTCAGGAGGCAATTCTGGAGATAAACAACTTTACCCTCGAAGGAAAAGAAAAAAAATCACTACGAAACGGACTGAACTACCTGCAGAAAAACGGATATACCACTATTTTCCACGCCGCTCCGCATGATAAAGATTTCATTGATAAATTAAGAAAGGTGTCTGACGAATGGCTGGCGACTTTTCATAAAAAGGAACTTATTTTTTCGCAGGGTATGTTTGATGAAAATGAATTGCAGCACCAGGATATTATCACGCTCAATGATGCAGCGCAAAACATCAAAGCTTTTTTAAATATTATTCCCGATTATGCTGAGGATGAATGCACGTATGACCTTATTCGTAAAACCCTTGATGCGCCCGGCGCAGCCATAGATGCGCTTATAATCAGGTTTATTGATTATGCCAGAGCGCATAAAAAACTCTACATGAACCTGGGGCTGGTTCCTATGTCGGGTATTTCACAGCCTGATAGTACGGCAGAACAAATTATTAAGCTGGCCGCAGCCAGGATCAAACGGTTTCAGCACTATGTGGGATTGAGAGAATTTAAAGAAAAATACACCCCACTATGGGAGAACAAATACCTGGTATATGATAGCGATTTTGATTTATTACAATTACCTGCTGCGTTAAATAATGTAATGAGACCGCGATGATTCGGCTTTAAAATGAACGATCACCATGTAAACCGACAAACTCACCAGCAACAAATAATAATCCAGCAGATAAATTCGCTGCCAAAGTCCTTTTACAGGCAATATTTTTTGCCTGGCCAGCAAAAACATAATTATAATAACCGGACCGCTAAATGCTACCAGCCTGATATACCCGTTCAGCTTTGGATAAACTTTTTTGGGAAATATTTTCAATAAAATAAACGGCACTACAACCAAAGCCCCATCGCCGATGGCGCTGAATACACTATGTAGTTTACCCGATAAGGTTAGTTCATGGCCATCATGGTCGTAGGGAAATAAGCCGGAACCAATTCCTTCACCCAATCCATAAATGGCGATCAGCCAAACTACCCAGGTTTGCCACACGCCATTTGCGAAAATATTTCTTTTCAACGCATACGCATAAATAACAAACAACAAACTGAAAACCACACTCCAGATTTTCATATAAATGGCAACAGGACTGGCAGAAACGCCCAGATAACTTTCAGATTGATTAATGAAGTCGTACCCCTTATAAAAATAACCTATAATAAAAGTAACTACAAAATCGCCCAGGCAGGCAGTGAAGCAACTTGCAGCAGCAAGCACAGTAAACGCAGAAGAGGTTGTTTTCACGTGATTGCGTTTTTGGTGGTAGTTTAACAAATCCAATATACGCAATCTTTCAGGTTTCAAATGCGAACATGCAAACAGGAAATATATGCGGAATATTTATACTTTTTCAAGAGGGGTAAGCACCTGCCCCAATTGCTGGTACATGTTCAGAAAATCATAATGGTTCCATGCTTCTGCAATTTTTCCATTTTCAATTCTCACCAGGCAAAGGCCGGCAAACTTCACCTGTTTGCCTGTTTCGGCATGTATTGCAGTAACCTCAGTATGGGCGCATTCCATATCGTCCTGCGAAATCACATCCAGTATGTCGATATGAATATTATGAAATTGTCCTTTGAAGTTGTTATAAAAAATTTTGAATCCTTCAACGCCCTTTGGGTCGTCTTCTGAAGTAATTCCATGAGCAAAACAATCGTGGGTTAACAATTCGTGAATCGATTGCTCCTGGTTTTGATTCCATACTTCATGAAACCAGCGAAAGCAGAGGGTTTTTGTTACATCGCGCATACGTTCAGATTTTAAGATTGTAAAAATTTGTACCTGTTCGGCAGTGGATATTGGAATGGGAGTACGAGGAGGGGTAAAGATTAAAATCAGGTTTACTATGTTACGCAGATTTTATGATAGAAAAGTGGGTGTTTTTCACGTATTTTTATTTTGTTGATCAGCCGGTGACCGCTATCTTTGCAGTCCTAAAATTGAAAACGGGGAATTAGCTCAGTTGGCTAGAGCGTCCCGCAGCAGTGCGGGAAGATCGCCGGTCAATAAATGAAATAAGGGGAATTAGCTCAGTTGGCTAGAGCGCTTGCATGGCATGCAAGAGGTCGTCGGTTCGACTCCGATATTCTCCACAAGCTTTAAAAAGCCTTGAAATTCTTTACAGATAAGAGTTTCAGGGCTTTTTCCATTTATGCACTTCACACCATGCCCGGCTGGCATGTAACCCAGAAATGACCCGTTCACCTTCAAATTGGGTATCAAATGGGTATCAAAAAATCCCCCAGGGGCGAGATAAATATCGAGAACTTCAGAGGTAGAATCAGGATACGATGGAGGCATGCGGGCGAAAGGTATTCATTTAGCCTCCCATACGCCTACCTACCTGAAAATTTACATCACGCAACGGTTAAGGTTGCCGAGATCAAGTTGGATATAATGAAAAGCAGCTTTGACCCATCATTGGCAAAGTATAAGCCACCGCCCGGTAAGCAAATGCCCCAAACGGATAAAGATAATATTGAACTACCGGTAACGAAAAAAATTGAACAGCTTCTCTTGCTTGGACAACTTGTTCCAAAATTTAATGACTGGGGCAAAAACATCAGGAATGTAGATGTTGACAATTCCATTGACTACCTATACGTACGCCGGTTATTAGAAAAATGGGCAGCCATACCCGTATCTCAATTGGCTGTTATGCTCAACAATGAAAAATGGGCTGTTACAACCTATAACCGGCGGCTTACTTGTCTTGACAAGTTCCTTTCCTGGCTTTTAGATTACGGAGAGATTCAGGGAAACCCGTTAAAAAGCATAAGCAAAAAACGCAGCAAAGGAAAGAAGAAGAACCCCAAGAGAAAACCACTGGAAACAAATGAGATCGCTGCATTTCTACATGCTATTCAGGAAAACGTTTACTGCCCGCCTTCATCAAGTGTTAAGCATTCCTATTATTACCCTTTCTTAGCTTTTATATTTAGTACAGGCGTTCGTAATGCAGAAGCTGTGGGGCTGCGAATACGGCATGTTGATCTTGTAAACAGAAAGGTTGAAATATCTGAAGCTTTTGCCCGTACTGTAAAAGGCACAAACCATGCTGCGCGAATCCAAAAAGGCACCAAGATGGAGAATGTACGGTACCTGCCATTGACCGATGAACTGCTTTCCCTGCTGGAGAGACAGATAAAAGATAAGCAGCCCAATGATTTTGTATTCCCCTCTCCACGCGGGTTATCAATTGATGACTGCATGCTACAAAAGAGAATTATTAAGCCGGTGTTGAAAAAACTGGGTTTTGACGAGAGAGACTTGTATGCCGCCCGGCACAGCTTTGGCACACGCGCCGTACAACAGGGAATGCCGATAACCGATGTGGCGTACCTAATGGGGCATAGCACCATTGAAACAACTATACGCAACTACATAAGCGTTTCAAAACCTGCTGTAAAACTTCCTTCTATTAACGGAAATGGCAATTAGCTATCGATGAATTGCCCACTTTATAATCGATCTATTCTTTAAATGTTTTCGCTTTTAAAATCATTAAAACAACAGCCATGGAATCACTTCAGGAAAAAATAAAAAAAGTAATGCGTCTAACAGGTATGCGTATTTTAGATATAGCTATAGCAACCAAACTTCCTGTTGATGCAATGTATAAGTGGAAAACAGGAACAATACCCCGCAATCCGGAGCAATATAACAGGTTGGTAAATTACCTGGATGAGGTATTGAATGGTACATCTCCTGAAGATGCAGGTTATGCCCCGGTTTATCAGGAACGCAGATTAATCACCGATGGTTTATCCCTTCTTTTAGGCCGGGTTGACAAGGTGATTGAGATAACAGAAGATAGTATGCTGCCGACATTCAAACACGGAGCACTTGTTGCCGTTTCCGGTTTATCAAACCCGAGGCTTTTAAACTGGTCAGGGTATTATTACATAGTTGATAAGAATGGTGTAGGCATCGTTCGAAAAGTATACGCTGGTGAAAATGAAAACAGCATTCAACTACTATCCGGCAATTCTGATCAGGTAAAGTACCCGCCCATTGTTAGAGAGTGGGAAGCAATTGAAGCTATATACACGGTAAAGGCTGTAATTCAAAAACTATAACTAAAACTTATCCATTATGAAACTTAGCCAAAAGGCATTAAAGGCCATTAATACACCGGCTATCCGACGTTTATTAATGGATGTATTAGGATGTACCGAATTTAGTATTGCCCGATACATTCAAAAGAACAGTGATAATCTCACCAAAGCAGCAGCATTGCAGGTTATCAGGAAAGCAACCGGATTGACTGATGCTGAAATATTGGAAGAGTGATTTAGGCTGCCAACAAAATGGTGTGAAGCGCAATACTAAAAATTTATATCAACGATGTAGTATTGTTGTTGTTGTGTGTAAAACCCTGCTGGTTCTCTACCGGTGGGGTTCATTTTTTTATGACGAACAGAAACTGATTTTATTAACAAGAGTAAATACCCTATTTGTATATGAAACAGAAACTATTAATCGCTACAGAAATAGAGCTTGTATATAAAACAAAAGTAAAACCATCTGACAGGCTGAAGATGGAAGGAGTTACCGATACATATAATTTTCTTTTAAAGACGTGGGATAAAAACAAACTCGAATTGCAAGAACAATTTAAGGTGCTTCTGTTAAACCGGGCGCATCATGTATTAGGAATTTATAATTTGTCATTAGGGGGTGTAACAGGCGTAGTAGCCGACCCCAAATTAATATTTGCGGCTGCACTTAAAACTAATGCATCTTCAATCATATTGGCGCATAACCACCCCTCCGGCGATTTATGCCCAAGCAGGGCAGACGAAGATTTAACAAGAAAAATATCACAGGCCGGTAGGGTGCTTGATATTATAGTTCTCGATCACATCATAATTGCGAAACATGACTATTACTCCTTTGCAGATCACGGGTTGATGTAAGCTGGAAATCAAAGCTCTGATTTGGCTTTGCTCAAGCAATGTTTTTGCACAGGCTCCCAGGGGGCAGATGAAGGTCAGGTGCTTTTAAGGCAGCCGAATACACGAAAATCAACAGGAGCTATAAACCGGCACCGCTACAAATGTCGATAATATTATGAGCGATTTGGGAGCTTACACCGGCCAGGTTGCATGAGAAGCTACCAAACATATTGTAATAAAAAATATATTTTGGCTCTTATCTCATGAAACGCCATGTAAACGGGCGTTTTTAGTTAAATGCGTTGGGGCGTTCCTGATTGCTTTTAATCCGTACCCTGATTTTATTTTGAAAAGTTATTTAGTTTTGTTTCAACAATCCGATTTAAAGGGTTGTTATACTAAAAATTATCTACTGCCGGTAATACAAATCCGGCTCCAACCTGTACAGAACGTGTTCTGGGTTGATTGCGATAAACTAAGCTATTTAAGTATTGGTAAAAATTGTGAAAGGGATGTGATGTGAGTGGAAAGTGCCACTTGGATGTGGCAATAACAATTTTTTAAAATATTTTAAAAAGTAAGTTATGGCAATAGCCGATACTTCACAAAAACAGGAAGGCAATGAACCGCACTTCCGCATTTCCGCACTGCCGGAATTATTACGTAAAGGAACGGAGCAATTCAAAACAGAAGAGGAACAGGTTCTATTTGCATTAAGCACTATTACCGTTACCAGTGGCTTACTAACGAAAGTAAGCGGCGTATACGACCAAAAAAGGGTCTATCCCAACCTGTTTTTATTTGTGATTGCCCCTCCGGCATCTGGAAAATCAGTTATGCTATATTCAAAGCTGCTGGTTAAAAAGATACATGAAACAATCTTTGATGCATCTAAAAAGGCTAAACAGGAGTATGAAAGAACGGTAAAGCAGTTGAGAAAAACCGGCAATGAACCACCACCGTTGCCGCCGTTTCAGGTGGTGTTAATACCAGCAAACTGTTCGGGCAGTAAGTTAATCAAGCATCTTGCAGATAATCAGAAAGAAGATCGCCCATCTATCCTGATAGAATCTGAGATAGATACCTTGACCATTGCTAACAGCAATGAGTGGGGGAATTTTTCGGATATTCTACGTAAGGTTTTTCAGAATGAGGCTGTGAGCATAAGCAGACGGAGGGACAATGAGTATTTTGAGGTAAGTTGCCCGAAACTGGCAATGGCCTTGTCGGGAACAATGGACCAGATAAAAAAGCTGATTAATAACGTTGAAGATGGCCTGTATAGTCGCTTTTTGGTTCACTTGCTAACAGGCAATAGCAAATGGAGAGATGTTAGTCCTTGTCATGGGTGCAACAACCTGAGCGATTTCTTCGAAAAGCAGGCCGATGAATACTTTGAATTTTATGAGTATATTTCAAAGACTCCATTCGAGATGAAGTTGAGCACCGAACAGTGGAAAATTCACCATGAGGTATTTGAAGGGCATCATTCAGAAGCAGCTGCATTTGGTGACCCAAGCAATATCGGGTTAATCAGAAGGCATGGCTTAATGGTATTTAAAATTGGCATGATATTAACCGCTCTCCGAAAGTATGAGGAAAAAAACGAGGCGGATATTATAGAATGTAGGCGGGAAGATTTTGAATTGGCAATGGATTTATCCGCCCGTTCATTGGAGAACAGTATTGAGTTGATCTCCCAGTTCCCTGGGGGTGGAAAAAGGATTCAAAATCATAGAGAGGAGTTTGTCAAGAAGCTTCCGGATGAATTTGAGACTAATGAAGCCATCGCCATACTAACTACCGGTGAAGGAGCGCCTAAAAGGCGTGCTGTTGAGGGTTGGCTAACAGCATGGGTGGCAAAAGGGCTACTTCTTCGAATTGGACAAGGAAAATATACGAAGGTTGCGGATTGCGGAATGCGGAAAGATGAATAACATTGTGATAGATAAAAGGCAGGAGTGGCAGCAATGCCACTTTTGCTTTATATATATGTCAGAGGCAGCCACCCGTTACATGTTGTTTTAATGAATTATGTACGCTTTGCTATATGGCCGGTTATATAGTAAATATAATGGCATTAAACCCGGTACGTTAAAAAGTGGACACCGGTTTATATGCAAATGAGAAAGTAGTACACCTCCCCATCCGCCATACTCAGAAAATTGAGTGCTGGTATATCCCGCCATCCAAGAAAATAAAGTTTTTTATAGGTGCGGGCACTTAAATTGGAAAAAATAAACACTTATGCAGGAGCTTTTTTTTATGTACTCTATAAGCCAAGCAAACAGGAAACCTCCCAATGCCGAGATAGCATTGGTAAGAAGACCGATTGTTATTTCATGTAAGTTTCCCATGCAAAATCAAATCTACAATGAAATGCTGAGAATACCTGCTCACACAGCTTGATTACTGTCAAGAACTTGCACATTTATCCTTCCCTTAGGGAACCAGTTCGGCAGTTGAATAGAGCCAAACATCAGACTACAACTTTACTTGCAATGCAAAGCCCAACAGGAATCCGGTAAAGCGGTGTGGCGTCAAAGCGCCCTGAAGTAAAAATGTTTCCAGTTTTACCATCGCGCAAGAGCCATGCAAAACTGGCACCATTTTTCAACCCTTCGCTTTGCACCACTCCACCCCGCATTTCATCTGCCATGCCTTCGCGCAATGGCTCTGTTATGGCATCTGGCGGGGTTCCTCCTTTTTTATGTGCTGCCCCGGCGACCATTGTGGACTTATTTTTTAGTGGCCTTCAACAGCCTGGCTATCACACAAGGCTATACAGCTGTTAAAGGCTTTATTTTGGCCTTACGCGGTCTGTAAATGCCTCCTTTGCATTTTGCGGGCACACAAGGCCATGAGTAATATGCAAATCTCAGCATTTACGTCCCCAATGGCATGCAGCGGTGCAGCAGGCCACCAGTACCCTACCATCAACAATTGATTATAGCCACGGTCTGCTGTTCGCTGATTTACAAAATACCACCGTAACCCTTTGATTAATTCGGGCAGATAATTAAGCCTGCCGCCAGTGATCAGCTTTGGTACAAAGCCAAACTGAAGTAACACTGTTGGCTTCATCAAATGCCTCAGATGTTTTGATGGGCGGTAGTAACACTGTTCACCGGTAGTAACAAAACATCTTTCAGCATTGCTGTTAAACCCTCTATAACCCCTTGTTTAAAACCCAAAAAATGAATAAAAGCAGAAACAAGCTTTATTCCCGGCATCAGGAATTTAACATGATAATGCCAACTCAGTTTATAATGCTTTGCCGGTTGCTACAGGTGCCACCTCAAAAAGTGCTATTTCAATTCGCTTGCAATCTCGGGCATGAAGGTTTCGCAAACAACGATGAAGCTAAAATCAGTGCAAAAGATTATTTCCTGAGTTGCGGATATGGGCAAAACCTGTATACCAGCGCTGAGATTGAGCTAATGTTTGAACAACTCGATACTATCAGCTCATTATGGCCGAAAGATGGGCCAATGAAGCTCATAGACCTTCATTCGAAATGGAGGGATAAATATCAGCGGTATTGGTTTAAACGATGGTATAGGCTCATCAGACCAAGGCAATAAAACTGCTGAAATAAGATGAGTAAGGCAAGGCCAAGGATTGACCAACATCAACAACTGGCCTTTTTTTGCTTTTCAATTAGTACAAAACGAAGATTGAACTGTTCCATTTATGTATCTCTCTTATTAACCGCTAAATTCTATCAACATGATGAAAACAAAGTATTATTTCTATTTCGCAATATTGCTGTTGTCATTTGCAACCTTTTCCTGTAAAAAATCAGGTTCGGGTAATGATACTGTTACATATGAGGTAAGAATTAGGTCTGGCCTGTGGAGCGGCGATTACTTCGACTATTCAGGTGGCAATCAGGCATTAAAGTTTGTAAACCACAAACCAGATGGATGGAAGTATTCTTTTACAATTACTCATGGCAAGCAAGCCGGATTATTGATTAGTGCGATACCTGATAATTCAGGAGCTACGGTTACTGCCAATATTTATCAGAACGGGCAGTTGATAGCTTCTGATAATGGCCAATACGGAGCAAATGCACAAATTGTAATCAATTAATAAGGTAAAGTATGGGATTTGAAAAATGGCTACTTAAGAATGGACCTGGTTCGCCCGGTAGCGCTGCTAAATTTTATTCAAAGTATTTTATTAAACTGGCTGCCGTACATCCTCAAGCGACTTGGGGTGATTTATTTGAAGCTATGTATGAAGACAGGGTAAGGACTTCACAAAAAATTGACCCGGGCAATAAAGCAGACCGTCTGTTTCAGAAAAGGGACCGGGAGTGGGTTGTCCATTTTTCACAGGGGGACATTTGCCTATTCATCTTTATGATGTTATACATGGAAACTGCCCAATTTAGAAGAGGGATAGGTGAATCCATTAACATGACAAGGTTAGACCTGAATAAACTTACATTGGAAGCAAAAAGTTTTGACCTTACCTTAGAGGTAATACAAGAAGCAGCGCAATCAATCATACCAAGAATGGTTCTTTTAGATAAAAAGGAATACCAAAAGAAAGTTCTTAAGTTTATGATAGAATTTTAACTTGCTGATTCTTTTTCGCTCCCCCGGGCCAGTAACAATATTTTGGGTTTCATTATGGGTTACATAGGTTGAAAACAGAGAATTATATAGGCATTGCCCCAAAGCATGTGTTTGATATTCTTTCAGTTAAGACACAAATTCAAAGAATCAGCGCTTGCATGGCATGCAAGAGGTCGTCGGTTCGACTCCGATATTCTCCACAAGCTTTAAAGGCCTGCAGCAATGTGGGCCTTTTTTATTGGATTTAGCTCTGTTGGCTTAGAGCGCCCCGACAATGAATGTGGGGAAGGTCGTCCGTTCGACTCCACTTCCCAAACAAAGGTCATTATTGCATTTTAACGCGCTGTGTTTCTTCATCCGAAGCGGTTTGCCGGGTACGGGCCGCCTTTAATTTCTGGTTGCCGAAGGTATAGTTGAATGTTAAACGTATATTTTTTGTTTCGGACCACTGGCGAAAATGCACATTGATCTCCTCGTAAATAACACTACCCCTGGTTCGTTCTCCAAAAAGTATATCGCTGAAATTGAGGCTTAACTTACCCTTTTTATCCCATAAAAACTTTTGGGCGGCAAGGTTCAGGCTTCCCATATTATTGATAATAATAAATTCGTTCAGCAACTGCGTGGTATAATACCCTGAAATCTCAAAATTCCATAAAGGTTTGGGTTTATAAGCTACCTGCCAGTATGCAAGCCAGTTCCATTTTTCCCGGTCATACCTTGCTCCCAGGTAGCTTGCTTTGTAGTGGTTATACACGGCCTGGTTGCCACCATACCCGGTTATTTTTCTTCCCAATTCAATGGGAAAATCCAATTCTACGGCAATATTTTCATAGGAAGCCAGGTTTTCGGGTGTTGTATAAGTAAGATTTCCGATCTGGTTGGGGGCATTATCAAAAATAACATCGTGTTTTTTATTATAGCTGATAGAAAAGAACGGCTGATTTTTATACGCAACAGAAAATTTATACTGATCGGCAGTTTCAGGTTTTAGCAAGGGGTTTCCTTTTGAATAAGTGAGTGAATCAAGGTATTGAATAAAGGGATTTTGCTGCTGATAGCCTGGCCTGTTTACCCGTTTGCTGTATTGTAAAATGCCGGATAGCTTTTTACCCAACTTTCTTGTTACGAAAACTGAGGGGAAAAATTGCCAGTAATTTCTATCCAGTATAAGCTGCCCTTGCATTTTACCAATTGCAATCGTTTGTTCCGTTCGTAAACCGCCCTGCAGTTCCCATTTATTAAACTTATACTGAAAAGATGCATAGGCGGCATTAATGTTTTCGCTGTATTTAAAGTTGGTGCTCCGGTTTTTATCGGGGATGCCATTTTGTGTAAAGATGAGATCGTTATTAATAGTTGCTATCCCCGATTTAACCCCCGCCTCCAATTTGGAATTCTTTCCAATTGGCCGCATATAATCGGTTTTAAGCACCAGCAGCTGTACCGGGTTATCGATGATTTGCAGGCTGGGATATTCGGTACCGTTGGATAACCGGTTAATAATATCGCTTGTATTTTTGAACGTAAATTCCGAATAATCAACATCGATATTTAATTCTTTTCCCAAAGAATCAAAGCTATGCTTCCAGTTGGCGTTTACCGACGTATTGATTCTTTTGGTACGCGTATTATTAAAGGTTTGAAAACTGCTTATTGGCTGCGCTGTAACAGCATCCGATTGCCAGGTATTGTTTTGCGCTTCACTTAACCCGTTCCTTGAAAACCCTCTTATCATAACGCCGAAGGTATTTTTCTTATCCGCATAATAGTCAGCGCCGGCCCGGTAAGCATGGCTGTTTAGATAGCCGGGAGAATAATTAGATTGGAAAAACCGGTAGGAACTGATCAAACGGTCAAATTCATTGTACTCAAACTGGTTCCTGTGCAAAAAATTATATCCTGCAAAAACATTTAATTTGCCCTGCCGGTGATTGATCGAAATGCCCTCGCCATGACGATAAAAATTCCTGTCGGTATGCGCCCTGGTTCCATTATACAAACCCGTTGCTGCAATTAAATTAAGACTGCCATTCGTTCCAGGATTGGCATTTCGTTTTAATATGATATTTATGAGGGCGCCGCCCGTAGCATCATACTTTGCATTAGGGTTGGTAATCAATTCTATTTTTTCGATATCGGCTGCACTCATTTCGCGTAAAACCTGCATTATATCGGTATACTGCGACAACCTGCCGTCGATCATGATAGCCGGCGTGCCTTTTCCAACTACTGATAGTTTATCATTGATCACCAGCACACCGGGTATTTTTTGTAAAACGTCAAAAGCTGTTGAGCCGGCGGCAGTACCGCTGCCCTCGATATTCACCACCAGTTTATCTGTTTTTTGTTCAAGAAAGGGTTTTACACCTGTTACCGTTACATCATCTAAAACAGTAGCATGGGGTACCAACGTGATCACATGCATTTGCACATCCTTACCGGCAACTTCAGCTTTTACAGTAAGTTTCTTATATCCGCGCATGGTAATTAGCACTATATATTTACCTTCTTTCACATCATCAAAACCGAAATAACCTTCATTGTCACTCAGGGCTGATTTAACGAGGACAGAGTCTTTCTGATTTAACAATAGCACCGTTGCCGATTTTAACGGATGTTGCTTTTCATCAGCAATTTTCCCGGAAATACGTTGTGCATATAAAGAACAAACAGGTGCAAAAGCTAACAGCAGTAATATTAATTTCATATGAAAGATGATCTGACTTTTGGTTTCTTTCTTTTCATACAAAAAAACGGTAGAAGGCAGGTAAAATCGAAAAACCTGCCGGCAAAGGCGGTCAACTGTAGCCCTTTGCCGGTTGAAATGCAAAGGAAAAAACAGGAACGTGTTGAAGTAGAAAGAGAACTGAATATGAATGGCAGGGTTATACCTGATGAAACCAGGCTTTAAAGGCAGGCGCCTTCAGCCGGCTCATGGTGATGGTGCGGGGAAAATGGGGCGATTCGGCTAGTAAAATGTTTAATTTGGAATGCTCAGCACGCTCAAATCCGGAGATCATATTACGACTCATAATATATTTTCGGCTAAGCCTGAAAAATAATTCCAGTGGCAATTGTTTTTCGGCAGCATCCAGCGATTCATCCAGCACATGTTTTTTGCCTTCAACAGTTATCAGCATTGCATAATCCCCTTCAAAATAAATGCCGGCAATATCAGCAAACAGAACATTCAAATGCTGTTTGCCTTTCTTCACCATAAATCCTTCCTGCCTTACCTGCTTTTCCTGCCAGCGCAGGTTTTCTGATGCCTTGAACTGTACATAATAATACAACCCAACGTAAATGCCGTTGATCACAAGTGACCAGATCAGAAAAATGAAAATGTCGAAACGATAAAAGCTGGCGGGCACCGGCGTATCCTTTGCTGCTGCATTAATACTTTCGGTAGCTATAATGATCAGGCTAAGTGCTGCGACGGTAGTCAGAACAATTTGTATCCCTATTCGTTTTATTGGGTTGGGTGCGTAGGGCAATTTTCGATCGAGATATACTATAATGGTACGAATAACCCACCAGGCCGCATAGCCCTCCAGCGTATCAATTAAAAAAGTCAATAGTGTATGGCTACTGAACGAAATATTGGTATAGGTGAGGTAGTAATTAAATGCGTTAATAACCGGGATCACTGTAATAAAAAAGATAATATCCCTGTATATATTACCTGGATTATCTCTTTCTGTTAGCGTGCGATAAGGCTGAATTAGTGATCTCCCTTGCATTGTGTTTGCGTTTGGCATACTGCCATTTCGAAGTTACGATTTGCCGGTAAATGAACTGACGCAGGTGGCGCTATTTGTTTCGGCTCTCTATGACAGTTAAAATGGGTCGCCTTAAGCAGGCTTACGTTAATCCTTTATGCAACGAACAGATTCACCGTTTGCGGGTATATCTGATGCCGTAAAGCCAGCATTGAATGCAGTACCAATATGAAATGAATAGACCGCATTGGTTGCGCCGGTCAGCACTGTAGATGTCCAGTAATATCCCGAAATGTTTGTGGCCGAAATAGATCCATCATTAAAATTCCGGAAGCCACCGTTTAGTAATTTCAGCTTATTATAAGCTTCCTGAACAGTTGTTAATTGTTCCGCCTCCCATTCTGTTTTTGTTGGAACATGCCATCCGGTGGGACATACGTTATTGGCGCCACCGGATTGTTTCCACAAATCGGCATTCTGCGGATTGATCCAGTCAAAAGGAACGGAGGAGGTAATAATAAACAGTGAATGACCCGTATTTTCAGTAGTTGCAAGGTTTGTAGTAGTGCCGTTTACTGCCGTAGTCGTGGGAGTTGTGGCGCCCCTGGTGATCAGTTGATGCCCGTCAGCCTTACGTCCCCATTGAAATAGATCGCCCTTGTTTTGCCAGTCATCGGTACTGGTGGGTGCATTCGGAGCGCCCAGGTTGCGGTCGAGCCATTTGCGGTGGGTAAGGATGCTGGTTATAATCCCATACGTCACCTGTTGTCCGTTGTAGTTAAATGTAACAGTTGTCGGTTCCGGAGCGCCTATGGGACCAATCCAGATCGACTTCGTTTCAATTCCACTTGTTGTGCCTGAAGCTGCGCGGGGCGTAATACCTATCTGCAAATATTTGTTTTGATCAACGGTTCTGATGGTAAAGTTGCCGTCGTTTGCATTCGTGATCGCTGTAGCGCCTGCACCGTTGGCATCATTGGCCACATACCACTGAAAACCGGTGCCATTTTCTATATTGTTTTCTGCATCAAAATAGGTATACCGGGCCACAATAGGTTCTGCAACTTTCATGGTACCAAACAGGGTAATATTTCTTGCTTCAGGTGCAGCATTGACGGTGCTTGTATGAAAACCAGCTACAGTGCCATAGGCTGTACCCACGCTGTTGGTAGCATATGCCCGCACATAGTAAGTAGTATTAGGGCTCAGGTTGGTTATGCTTACGGTAAAGCCGCCTTCGGTTGCAGTAGAGGGAATAATATTATCGGTAATAACGGGCTGTGTATTGGTGCTGCTCCAGCAGATACCGCTGGCTGTTATGGCGCTTCCTCCATTGTCCTGAATGATGCCGCCACCGGTAGCTGCGGTGGAGCTCACATCGGTAACAGCCCGGGTAATTACCTGTGGGTGAAGGATGGCTGATGATGACGAATCATGTTTTTTACAGGCGGCTATACTTATTGCTATTGCAGAAAGCAATAACAGAAACTTTAAAGATGACATAGTGAGTTAACAGTTGCCTTTTTCAGGGTCCTGATTTTTATGTAAAATAAACCATTGCCGTTCATACAGTCACCGTAATTGTATGCGCCGCGTAACAGAAACGAATATCCGGAGGGAATGCGTAAACGAACGGTGTAATTCATTAAAAGGGATAAAGACTAAACGAATAACAAATAAAATACATACCAAATTCTTCGACGTTTCGACCAAAGTTTTCTTTAATTTTCTTTCTGCTTTTCCTATCACATCAAAACTTTAACCTATACGACATGAGAAAATTTACCCATCGGGTTTCTTTACCTGTTGTGAATTTCTTTTGCACAACAGTTTTTCCCAAAAAAGCAATCCTTCTTTTTGTTATTACGCTTGTTTACGCATTCGGATATGCGCAAAATCGTACGCCGGAAGACAAGATCGATCCCGTGTTCAAATTTGTAATAGCAAAGGCAACACCTAACGCGCGGCAATTGCCACAAAGTTTTTCTTCTGCTTTTAAGGCAGCACCCACCAAAGTGCTGGTAGCACCCGGCCAGCCTGAAGAGCGTTACGACTGTATCGTTTACACAACCGATGTAACAGCCCTTCGCAATAACGGAGTGCTGGTGAACTCGGTTCTGCCTCATTTTGTAACCGCCTGGGCCACGCCCGAACAAATAAAGCAGTTGTCAAAATTGCCGACTGTTAATTACATAGCGGCCCCGGTGATGGACGAGCTGCACAACGACATTGCCGTAGCCGGCACCGGTGCTTCACTGCTGCATCAGGGCAAGCTGAACAACACCGTTTACAAAGGCAAAGGTGTATTGGTAGCCATTTTCGATACGGGTATCGATTGGAAGCATCCCGACTTTCGCGACCCAACCGACACCACCAAAAGTCGCATCCTGCGAATCTGGGATCAAACCATTACACCGGTTGCCGGAGAGGTATCACCCGCCGGCATGGGTTACGGCGTTGAATACACGCAGGCGCAAATCAATGATGAGTTAGACGGAAGCCCTGCAGGTTACGTTCGGGAAATCGATATCGAAGGGCATGGATCACACGTGGCCGGCACTGCCGCCGGTAACGGATCAGCTCTTTCAACCCGCAAATACACCGGCATGGCTCCCGAAGCAGACATCGTTGTAGTAAAAGGCGGCAACGGTTCATTTTCGAGCACCAATATCATCAACGCTATGACTTATTTAAAAAACCTGGCTACTGCGCTTGGCAAACCCATTGTATTGAACATGAGCCTGGGTGGTCAGTTTGGCCCGCACGACGGCACCAGAGATTATGAAGTAGCGGTTGATAATTTTACATCTTCTGCAGCGGGACGGGCAGTAGTTATTTCAGCAGGCAACGATAATGGCACCAATATCCACAAACAGTTGTTGCTGTCAGGCAACGATTCCGGTACGGTTTCGTTCGCCGTTCCGGCAGGTACTACGGGCACAGATGTTTTTGAATACCGTATTTATGTAAACGACAGCAGTAATGTTACCGCTACTATTTCAGCGCCATCGGGCGGCGGTTCGGTAACGGCCATTGCAGGACAAACTTCTTCGGGACTTTTACTGAGCAACAATTTCTATGCTTATGTATTCAACCAGATTGATGCAGGTAATGGCGACAGATATATTGATGTATATGTTGCCAGATTGGGTTCCAATACAAGCAGTCCGGCCGGCACCTGGACGCTTTCCGTCGCCAACAATACCACCAATTCGCTTACCCTTCACGGATGGCTTTATTATCGCAATACTGTTTTCGCCAATACGGCAGTAGTGAATGGTAACAGCGATTACCTGGTGGGTTCGCCGGGAAATGCTGCTTCGGCTATTACCGTGGCTGCTTTTGTAGGCAGACCATCCTGGTATTCGTACGCATACCCCGGCGCGTTTTATGGCACCACGGCAAGAATGGACAATATTGCCACCTTCAGCTCTCATGGTCCACGCAGAGATGGAGTGCTGAAACCTGAGATCGCAGCTGTTGGCCAACATGTAATTTCAGTGTTTGCCTCGGGTAGCACGGCAACTGCATCGGATATAATTATACCGGGAAAGTATCGAAAAAACCAGGGTACCAGTATGTCGGCGCCGGTGGTTACAGGCGCCGTGGCGCTTTTGTTACAAACAAATCCTTCAGCAACAGTTTCACAATTACGCAGCGCCCTGTTTTCGACCGCAACAAAAGATGTTATTACCGAGGCTCCCGGCGCTACACCTAATACTATCTGGGGATACGGCCGGCTGGATGTTTACAAAGCCGCCGGCTCAACATTCAATTGTTCGCCGGTTGACCGCAAAACCTATCAATATGATGCTTCGAATATTACTTCAGAAGATGCAGGGGTAACGTTTACCACTACCCGTGTTGCAGTACGTTTTACGCCCGACATCAGTGGCAGCATGGCCGGCGCTTATTATCATACCTCTGTCACCAAAACTGCATTGGTTATGGAAGTGCGGACTGATAGCGCCGGTGTACCGGGCGCCTTACTGGGAACCGTTCATTTGCCCGACACTGCTGTTGCCGCTTACTCATGGAATTATGTTGACCTCAGTGCGCTGAATATTCCTGTTACCGACAGCGCTGATTATTTTGTAGTAGTTTATCGCGATACGGCTTCTTCGGCCAACTGGAGCCTGCGCCGCGAAGCTACCAGTGTCGACAACCGCTCGCTTGTTTCGGCCAATGGCGTTTCGTGGACAAACCCCGGTTTTGATTACAAAATACGATCTGTCGTATACAGCAACGCGCAATTGACCGGTAATCTGGCCACAACAAAAACCGCAACTACCAGAGATATCGCTACCACTAATCTGCTCATTGACAGCAGTTGTAAATTGATTGCGCAGCTAACACCTGCAGGCGCCAGTGCAGTGAGTGGTTCTGTTGCAGCTAATGTATGGATAGAGAATAAAGTTCCTCATGATTGCGGCGCTCCTTTTGTTACAAGGCATTACCAGATTACGCCCGCAAGCAATGCTTCATCAGCTACCGGCCGGGTTACCCTGTTCTTTACGCAGGCTGAGTTCACCGCCTACAATACCGATTTACTCAGTTTGCTGAACCTGCCGGCCAACCCAACAGATAGTGCAGGCAAGGCCCACTTATTGATAGCTAAATACGATGGCACCAGCAGCAATGGAAGCGGACTGCCCTGTAGTTACAACGGTGATGTAACCATCATTGATCCTGCAGACAGCAATATCGTGTGGAATGCGGCTGCCGGCCGGTGGGAAGTAAGTTTTGATGTAACCGGTTTCGGAGGCCTGACCGTAACAACAAGCAACAAAATTACTCCGTTAACAGTGCAAAACTTTAACGGTCACAGACAAGGAAGGGCCAATATACTGAACTGGGTATTCGACTGCTTACGCAGATGGACATCATTCGATATAGAAAGAAGCAGTAACGGTATCGATTTCAACAGCATCGGTAAAGCAACAGGCTGGGATGGCTGTAATCCTTCCTTTGCTTTCAAACACGATTCGCCCCGGGATGGAAATAATTACTACCGTATTAAGGTAACCAATAAAGATTCGGTGTATTACTCCGAAATCGTTCTGCTGCAGACCGAAAAATCCACTACAACGACCTTGTACCCGAACGTTGTTCAAAAAGGTCAAAGCATTCAGGTGGTTTGTGCCGAAAATAAAAATGTATTAAGAATAAAAGATGCCACCGGAAAACAAGTGTATAGCCAGGTATTGGCAACCGGCATACAAACTGTAACGCTGCCTGTTTCGGCAAGCGGTATTTATTTTTACAGCATACAAAACAGCAAAGGCATACAAGCCAGTGGTAAACTGATCATTCAGTAAGAATACGCTCAATAAAAATTAAAGCGGCCCTTTCCAAAAAGCTGGAAAGGGCCGTTTTAGTTGAAATAAAACAGCCGGATCATTATAACCTGGCTGTTTTTCTTATTATCCTTTTTTAAGCAGCTCAGCATTCACTGCCAGCCTTACTTCATCGCTTACCACAACGCCACCGGTTTCTGTTACGGCGCTCCAGTGTAAACCATAATCTTTGCGGTTGATCTTTCCGCTGATCTCAAAACCTGCTACGGTGTTGCCGTAAAAATCTTTTTGAATGCCTCCAAATTCAGCATGCATTTCAACCGGTTTGGTAGTACCATGTAAGGTTAAATCGCCCTGAATAAGATAGTCGCTCCCCTTTTTGGTAACGCCAGTAGAAACAAAAGTGATTTTGGAATGATTGGCCGCATCAAAAAAATCGGGTGATTTCAGATGGCCATCGCGTTGCTCATTGCCTGTATCTATGCTGTTCACATCGGCCGAAAAATTGATGCGAGCATCGGTAAAATCTTCTTTATCTGATTCAACGGTTCCTTCAAATGTTTTAAATTTTCCGGTTACCGATGAAATGACAAGGTGTTTTACTTTAAAAGTTACTTCAGAGTGTACTGTATCGAGTGCCCAGGTTGCCATAAAATAAAGTTTTTGGAATAGTTAATGTTATAACATCAAATATACTAACAAACAGGTTCTCTTTTTGTTGAAACTTTATACGGCAAATAAAAAACCCTGCCGGTGACGGCAGGGTTCTCTTTATATTTTGAATTTTGCAAACGCAAATCTGCATGTAGAATCGGGTTCTTCTGACTTCAGACTTCTGACTTCAGTTTTCTAATCTCCCCAAATCTCATCTTTACCATCGAGCCACGCTTTCACCAGTTCGGTGGTTACCGATTTCGGACGTTCGAGGGGGAATCCTAAAGCGCGGTCCCAGATCAAACTGGCCAATACACCGAGGGCGCGGCTTACACCGAATAACACGGTATAAAACTCATATTCCACCAATCCGTAATGCACCAGCAGGGCGCCGCTATGGGCATCGACATTGGGCCATGGATTTTTTACTTTTCCGAGCGATTCCAAAATGGGCGGTACTACATCATATACATTCCATACAATTTGCACCAGCGGATCATCGGGAAAATGACGTTTGGCAAAATCCATCTGAGCGCTGAAACGGGGATCGGTTTTACGCAAAACCGCATGTCCGTAACCCGGTACCACTTTGCCTTCGCTCAGGGTTTTGCGAACGTATGTTTCTATTTGTTGTTTGGTAGGAACTTCTGTTTTTAATTCGGTTTGCATTTCGGTGATCCATTTCACCACTTCCTGGTTAGCCAGGCCATGCAACGGACCGGCCAATCCGTTCATACCTGCAGCAAGGCTGAGGTAGGGATCGCTTAATGCAGAACCAACAAGATGGGTAGTGTGTGCCGATACATTTCCGCCTTCGTGATCGGCGTGAATGGTCATGTATAACCGCATCAGTTCTTTAAAGCTGTCATCTTCAAAACCCAGCATATGCGCCATGTTGCCCGACCAGTCTAATAAACCATTGGGTTGAATATGCTGATCGTTGCGGTATTTGCGGCGATAAATATAGGCGGCCACACGAGGTAAACGCGCCAGCAGGTCCATTGAATCGTCGAATACGGCCTCCCAGTAATCTTTTTTATTCATACCGTCGGCATAACGGCGGGCAAAATTGCTTTCGGTTTGCAGCGCCATGATACCGGTTACAAACATGGTCATCGGGTGCGCAGTAACAGGCAGGGCCGAAATAGCATCGAACACATGGTTAGGTACATGCGACCGGCGCTGCCACGAAGCAGTTATGTAGGATACGGCTTCTTCATCGGGCAATTCACCTATCAGCATCAGGTAAAAAAGACCTTCGGGTAAAGGCTCAGTGCCGCCGGGTACTTTTGGCAATTGTTTTTGTAATTCAGGTATCGAATATCCGCGAAAACGTATGCCTTCTTTTGAATCGAGTAATGAAGTTTCAGAAACAAGTCCGGTTATTCCGCGCATACCCTGGTATACCTGAGATAACTGAACCTCACCTATTTTTTTAGTACCATGCTGCTTTAAAAGATCCTTTATCTCGGCTGCCGATGCTTCTGCTTTTACCTTAAACCTATCTTTAAGAATTCCCATGATGCAGTATAATTATTTGTAAATATGTAATAATGAAGGGAAAAGTTGTGCTAAAGTTATAACAAACCCACCCAAAAGAGCAAAATTAATTCAGCGATAATTAGTTTTCACACAAACAACACCTGATTAACTATATTAATATATTTTTAATATATATCATTACTTGGGTGCAATGCGATACAGCCATATTGCCACTACTGAAAAAATGATATTGGGCATCCAGGCCGCAAGCAGGGGCGGGAAACTACCTTTGGTTGAAAACGTAAGTGAAAACTTATCCATCACCACAAAAAATGCAGCCGTAATTATACCCACAGCCAGATGCAATCCGCTTCCTCCACGGGTTTTACGCGATGCCACCACAGCGCCGATAATGGTAAGAATAAAAACCGAAACAGGTGTAGCGTCTCTTCGGTACCGTTCTACTTTATAATCATTCAATCCTTCTGAGCCACGCGATTCTTCACCCCTGATGTATCGCACCAGTTCGGGTGTTGTCATTTTATCTTTCAGGTATTTATCGAACCTGATTTCATTGGGTTTTAAATTCAGGTGCACCACCATTTCGGGTATAATGCGCGAAGATTCGTGAATACCGTCTATCTTTCTTTCAATAGCATTCTGCAGTTTCCATTTTTTTGTGGCGGTATCCCAGCGCAGGAAATCGGCACGCAGGTTATAAATCATTTTGGTGCCAACCAGCCTGTTCATATAAAAATCATTGGCCGATTTGGATACGGTATCATAGTTACGCATGCCGGCAAACGTATTGGCATCTACTCTGAAATAATAATTTCTGGTGCGTTTTGAATATTCGCCCTGCTCGTACGAGCTTTTACTATCAATATAGGTAGCCTGAAAATTTCCGCGTACCACATTGGCTTTGGGAATCAGGTACTGGGTAGCTATCCAAAAAATGCCGCCCAGTAAAAAAGCGCCTGCTATATACGGCCTCAGCATACGGTTGAACCGCACACCGCCGGCCAGAATAGCCACCAGTTCGCTTTTGCCCGCCATTTTTGAGGTAAAGAAAATTACCGCAATGAATACCATCAGTGGAAAGATCATGGATATAATGAATGGAACAAATCCTATATAATACTGGGTTACAATTTGCCAGGACGACAAACCGGATTTTACAAAGTCATCGGCTTTTTCGCTGGTATCGATCGCCACGGCAATTACCGAAAAGATCAATACCATAAAAACGGTAGTAGAGATGAACTTTTTTAATATGTACCTGTCGATTATTTTAAACATGCTTCGCACCTCATTGTACGGCGGGGCAAATGTAGTCGAAAATGGCCAGTTCCAGGTTCTATGTTCTTAGTTCTTAGTTAAACTTAATTTAGATTTAAGTTCTGAGTTCGATGTTCTGAGTTCTTAGTTACCAGGGTCTAAAGTAAAAAAGTTTAGGAGTTTGGTGGCATGTAAGGGTGGCCTATGGGAAAGATATAGACCAGGCAGGGAGTTACAGAGGAGTAGCTTGGGAGTATCCTGGGAGTAACATTCCTATAAGTTCCCTATAAGTCCTCTATAACTTCCCTATAACTCTGCTATAAGGTCGTTATAGTAATTGTCCTACCGTTTAAACCCTGCCTTGAATCTCTTGCCTGCTCGCCGAATCCGCCAACCGGCGGAGAAGGCGGATGCCTTACAGCCTCGTTTGCAGCAAAGGCACCATTTCATTTTTCCAGCTTACAAAATTGCCTTCTAAAATATGTTTGCGGGCCTGCCGAACGAGCCAAAGATAAAAAGCGAGGTTGTGCACGCTGGCAATGGTAAGCCCCAGTATTTCTTTTGATTTTACAAGATGGCGCAAATACGCTTTGTTATAAAAATTACTTATATGGCAGTCGATGCCATCATCAATAGGTGAAAAATCGTTCTCCCATTTTTTGTTATCAATATTAATTACCCCCTGCGATGTAAACAACATGGCATTACGGCCATTGCGGGTAGGCATTACGCAGTCGAACATATCTACACCGAGGGCAATGCACTCCAATATATTCCAGGGAGTGCCCACCCCCATCAGGTACCGGGGTTTATGAACCGGCAGGTGATCGCAGCAAAGTCCGCACAAATCGTACAGCATATTGTCGGGCTCTCCTACGCTTAAACCACCTATGGCATTGCCGGTGGCGTTTTTCGATGATATATATTCACAACTTGCCTTACGTAAGTCGGTATAGGTGCTGCCCTGCACAATGGGAAACAGGTTTTGGGTATATCCGTATTTATCGGGCGTTTTATTGAATTGTTCAAAGCACCGGTCGAGCCAGCGGTGTGTAAGGTGCATCGATTTTTCGGCATAGGTATAATCGCTGGGGTAAGGCGGACATTCGTCAAACGCCATAATGATATCGGCGCCAATGGCCCGTTGAATATCCATTACGGTTTCGGGGGTAAACAAATGACGCGAGCCATCGATATGCGACTGAAACAACACGCCCTCTTCAGTGATCTTGCGGGTACCGGCCAGTGAAAAAACCTGGTAACCGCCGCTGTCGGTTAATATCGGTCTGTCCCACCCCTTGAACCGGTGTAACCCACCGGCTTTTTGCAATACGTCGATTCCCGGCCTCAGGTACAAATGATAGGTATTGCCTAAAATAATTTGCGCATTGACTTCTTCTTTCAATTGTTGCTGCGAAACCGCCTTTACACTGCCAACCGTACCCACCGGCATAAAAATGGGCGTAGGTATTTCACCATGATCGGTAACAATATGTCCTGCCCTTGCTTTTGACTGGTTATCGGTAGTATGTAAAGAAAATTGCAATGCCGCCATGGTTGTAAAAAAATTAGCCTGCAAAGATAGCTTAGTTATAAGTTCTAAGTTTTAAGATCTAAGTTCTAAGTTGCAGTACCCTGCAACATGAAATCTGCAACCTGAAACTGCGAACTGCTCACAGTCAACTTTTTTCTACGTGATTTTAAGTAATTGTGCACGTAATTTCTGCAGCCGCCCGTTTAAATCCATTCTTTTGCAGTACTAAACAGTGTTTGCACGATTTTTGGGTATGCAATTAAGAAGGAAAAGCCGGGAGCTTTTCCTATTTTCGTGCAAAACCTTTCACGCACCGTGCCTAAATTAGTTTCCCTTATGGGTGATATATCGAAGTTTTTTATTGCCTGGTGGCCATTGATTTTGTTTGCGGCTTTTTGTCTGGTTACGCTTATCCAGATTATTTACTATGTGGTGTTCTTTAAGCGTGTGGCATTTTTTAAGCCGGTACCAAAGGCTAAATCACAAACACACCCGGTGAGCATTATCGTTTGTGCGCGCGATGAAGCAAACAATCTTACCAAATATTTGCCCGGTGTATTGGTGCAAACATATCCTACCACTCACGAGTTGATTGTGGTGAATCACAACAGCCAGGACGAAACCCGTTACCTGCTCGATGAATTCAAAAAAACATTTAAAAACCTGCAGGCCATCAACCTTGAGCAGGAAGCATTAGGCATACCCGGTAAAAAATATCCTTTATCAATAGGAATTAAAGAAGCCAAACACGAAATATTATTGCTTACCGATGCCGATTGCGTTCCGGCATCAGAATTCTGGCTTCAGAAAATGCAGGATGCCTACTACGACGGCATTGAGATCGTTTTGGGATATGGCGCTTACAGCAAAAAGCCGGGCATACTGAACAAACTGATCCGCTTCGAAACCTTTCACTCTGCCATGCAATACATGTCGTTTGCCCTTGCCGGTTTACCGTATATGGGCGTTGGCAGAAACCTATCGTACAAACGCGAATTGTTCTTTCGCACAAAAGGGTTTTCTTCTATCAACCATGTAGCCAGCGGCGATGACGATCTGTTCATAAACCAGGTGGCTACCAAAACAAATGTAAATGTGGTGCTCGATCCCGAAGCCTTCACTTTATCGGAACCCAAAAAAAGGTTCAAGGACTGGATCAGGCAAAAGAACCGCCATTACAGCACCGGTAAATTTTATAAACCCGTTCATAAATTTTTACTCGGTTTATATTCTACTTCTCATTTTTTATTATACCCGCTTTTTGTTTTATGCATGTTTTTCTTCGACTGGCGTATTACATTAGGCGTGTTTGGCCTGCGCTTTATTTGGCAGGCTGTTATCTATTACAACGCCATGAAAAGGTTGAATGAAAAAGATTTATTTTTCTGGTGGTGGATTTTAGATATCTGGATGTTCATACATTACTTCATCTTTGCTCCTTCAATATGGAGAAAGCCGAACAAAAACTGGAACTGATTACAAAGTATTTCAGTGATTTTACACCTGTTCAACTCAATCAATTCGCTGCACTGGACGAATTGTACAATGAATGGAACAGTAAGATAAATGTTATATCGCGTAAAGACCTTGAAGGTTTATTCGAAAAGCATATACTGCACTCATTGAGCATAGCAGCGGCTTTTGAATTTGCCGATGGTTCATCAATTGTTGACCTGGGCACCGGTGGCGGTTTTCCGGGCATACCGCTTGCGATCTTTTTTCCCAATGTGCAGTTTCATCTTGTAGACAGCATTGGTAAAAAAATAAAAGTGGTGAATGCAGTTGCCGAAGCCATTGGGTTGAAGAATGTATCTACCCGTCATAGCCGCATAGAAGACATCAAAGACCGCCGTTTCGACTTTGTGGTTTCGCGTGCAGTTGCACCCTTGAAAGATCTGTGGAAGTGGTCGAAACCATTGCTGAAAAAATCATCTGCCATAAATAATCAGCCACCGGGTCTTATATGCCTGAAAGGTGGTGATTTGCACACCGAAATTTCTGAAAGCGGTTGCCGTCCGAGAATTATGGAAATACACCACATCTTCGACCGGGAGTATTTTAAAGATAAGTTTCTGCTGTATGTGAGTGTTTAATCGTGAAACGGCAATCGGCAATCGGCAACGATGTGGCTGAGACATTGCTTTTATTGTAATTGTCTGCTTTCAAGTTTAATAAGGCATTTACAACCTGTAGCCCTGTTGAGTTTCACGATTGCCGATTCACGATTGCCGTCCTGTTGCTATACATTTAGCACCCGGCAATTGCAATCCCTGTTTTTTACTTAGTGTGGGTAAAACTACCTCAAAGTGGTATTTTCCTTTCGGGCAAAAGTCTGAACTTTGTGCCATGATGGATATTACCGTATGTATTGTAGATGATACAAAAGATATTCGGTCTGCACTGGAACAGATCGTTACGATGTCGGAGGGGTACCGGTTACTGGGTAGTTGTGGAACGGCAGAGGAAGCGATGCTGAAAATCCCGGACTTAAAACCGAATGTTGTGCTGATGGATATTAATCTGGGTGAAGGTGAAAGCGGTATTGATGTGGTTCGCCATCTGAAAGCCGATTATCCCGAAATACTTTTCATGATGTGCACGGTGTATGAAGATGATGAAAAGATATTTGAAGCCTTAAGTGCCGGCGCCAGCGGATACATTCTTAAAAAAACAGCCCCTCATAAATTACTCGAAGCTATCAGAGAATTGCAGGAAGGCGGTGCCCCCATGAGCAGTCAGATCGCCCGTAAAGTAGTGGCTGCTTTTCAATTTAAAACAGGCGCCGCCGAAGCCGCCGAAAATTCGCTGAGTGTTTTATCGAACCGCGAAAAAGAAATACTTGAATTGCTGGCAAAAGGTATGCTGTATAAAGAAATTGCCGCCAGCCTGTTCATTAGTCAGGAAACTGTACGCAAACACGTTTACCATATTTACGAAAAGTTGCATGTAAATAATCGCGTAGAAGCGATTAATAAGTTCTTTGGTCGTTAAACCTTAAATAACCTTATACCGCACATTCCGGAGGGCAACGTATGAGCAAAATTACCCATAAAGTAGTATTGTTTTAACTGCGGTACGGGCATAGTTTTGCAGCTGGTTGTCAAATCAAATACTTTGTGCCATTTTACCTTCCCTGTGCTTGTATTACTCAATAACCTTATTTCCTCGAAAGCCGTTCTTAACTGAACGGCTTTTCTTTTGTTAGACCGGAAGTCGGAAAGATTTTCGCTAAGGCGTATTTTTTCTTTCGGACTTCCGGACTTTCCGACTTTCGGTCTACCAGGGTATATCCAGCTTATTATTCTTTCTGTCTACATCGGCCATTCGCATCGAAGGATCGATTTCGATCACTTTCAGTTCGGTTATTCTTCTGTTGATCTCAAAGGTATATTGCGGATGCGTCCACTTCCAGGGTTCATATACGTTGCGCGGAATTGAAGCGTCTTCAACAGGTTTTTCGCCAAACATCAGGTACATGGGCACATAGGCCATCAGTTTGCTTCCATCTTTGAACTGTATCAGTACATCCACAGGCATGGGCATATTGCCGATCCTTTTCACTCTGATCTTTGTTTTACCGCCATCTTCCCACAAACTGTCGATACCATAATCAATGGTTTTGGTCGTATTCACAAAATACTCGCGGTACCAGTCTAACTTTATATCGCTTTGCTTTTCGGCTACGCGTATAAAGTCGTTTACGTTTGGATGTTTAAAGCGCCACTGGTTATAATATTCCATCAAAATTTTATCACGAACCTGAGCGCCAACAATATAACCGAGTTGTTCAAGAAACACTTCTCCTTTTGAATAAGAAGCAATGCTGTACGCGAAATTGGTTTCAAAGTGATCGGCATGGGTGGTTAATGGCTCCTCGAGCCTGCTGGCCACCAGGCCAAAATAATTATCATAGGCATCGTCGTGCGGATTGGTTCTACCTAAATAACTATGGCTGCCGGCCAGCGAATCAACCAGTACTTTTTTACGGGGCCCTGTACCGGCCGTGTTCTGCTGTGGCAGCGTAGTATTGGAAACCGTTAAATAATAATTGGTAACCAGTGATGCGGCATAACTGGTGAAACCTTCATCCATCCAGGCATATTCCGATTCATTGGTGCCCAGCATCATCTGGTACCAGCTGTGCATCCATTCATGAAAAGCGGTGCTTACACTGGGCCCAACAATGAGCGTGCTCATGGGGTATTCCATACCGCCATCACCGCCATGGATAAACGTATATTGTTTATACGGATAAGCGCCGAACTTCTTTTCAATAAAAGGTAATACAATAACCGCTGCATCGGCAATCCGCTTCCACTGATCGTCGAAGTTCTGAATATATGTCGCTACACTATAATTGTAACTTTTTTTATCGTTTTCGGGCAATTCATCATACTGTTGTTTTAACAGCGCGGTATCGCGGTTATAAATAACGTGTATGAGGGGGCCATTGGCAATGTTGCGGGTAAGATGCACATAATGGGGATCAGCAGCCCACATAAAGTCATGTACATTGGGGGCTACAAAGTGCCAGGTAAGTGTTGAACCGGCCGGCTGTACTACTTTGGTGCCGGGGTCTTCGTAGCCAAAGCCTATCTGACTGGCATTTTGCAAATACCCCGTTCCGCCGATCATATATTTTTTGTCGATGGTGATATTCACTTCATAATCGCCCCAAACACCATAAAATTCACGGGCAACATAGGGTGTAGGATGCCAGCCCTCGTAATCGTACTCGCACAGTTTGGGATACCACTGGCTCATTGAAAAACGTACGCCGGTTTTGGGGTTATCGCGACCGCTGCGGCGAACCTGCAGGGGTACCTGCGCTTCAAAGTCCATATCAAAAACCACTTTTGCTTTGGGCAAAATGGGTTGGGTAAGCGGCACTTCCAAAATGGTTTCGCGTACAATATATTTTTGGGGTACGCCATTCATTTTAAGTGTAAGTACTTTCTGGTAACCGATCTCATCTTCTTTCAAATGCGAAATGCGGTCGCGCACACGCGGGTCCCAGTCCTGCCGGTCGTTGATCACTTTCTGGCCCAATACCCGGCTGCGGTTATCCATCATACTGTTAGGCTGAAAGGCGTTCCAGTATAAATGATAAAATACTTTTTTGAGGGTATCGGGTGAATTATTGGTGTATTCTAACCGTTGTTTACCCGTAAAACGGTTAGTGGTAACGTTCATCGAAATGTCCATTGTATACTTCACGTGTTGCTGCCACCTGTCGGGTTGCGCGCACAATGCCACCACGGAAAAAACTGCTAATACCAGCGCATAAAACTTTTTACGCATCATTCATGAGTTTTTTTATGAATTAATTCCGGCACGGAAGGTAGCAAAAAATCAAAAATGACCATTTTGTTTCATACATAAGTGGTGTATACGATCAATAACAGCATGCCTTTTTATCAAAGGCTATTCTTTTCCGATCAAATTCATTTGATTTTAACAAGCAGCATTCTATTTTCGCTCATTAACCAAAAACCATTTTCAATGAAACATTTCATTAGCATTATTTTCTATTTATCACTGGCACAGCTCACGTATTCGCAAACACAAAAAGGTCACTGGCTGGTGGGGGTAAATATTGGCAGCGCAGGCTGGGGGAAAAACGATTCGAAAGATAAATATAACGGCGGCTATTTTACAACCAATGAAACGAAGAAGTTATCGATTGAAGCGGGACCTACAGCTCTTTACTTTATAAAAGACAATCTTGCTATAGGCGGCACCATTGGCATAGGATACACCCACAGTAAAGGAGATCAATCTTATGACCCGCAATTGGGGGCGTCAGCAATAATCAAAGCCCATTATTTCCCTTTGTCGTTCGATCCTGAAATAAGAAAATATTTTGGTAACCCGGGGTCAAAAGGTATGCCATGGATAAATATTTTTGGGGGAATAAACACCATGCCCGGCAAGGGAAAAGTTGAATCTCATTATGGTGCCAATGATATTACCGGTAATGCCAAATATAAAACCTCTGGCTGGAACGCTGGTGGCGGCATAGGGTATTCTCATTTTTTAAACGAACATATAGCATTGCAATACTTTGTTAACTATCGCTATACCTGGTTAAAAAATACAGCCACTTACAGCACGCCCTTGTTCCAAAGTCCTGAAAATACCACCAAATCGAATGATTTCAATTTTGGAATAGGCTTACAAATTCATTTAGGCAAAAAAGGAAAGTAAGGAAGGGTTCTTATAAAATACTTCACATAAAAATCCCCGGTAGTGCTGCATGACTACCGGGGATTTCTTTCGTTTCACGTTTGTCGTTTGCCGCTTCACGGCTATTACAACGTGATATTATCTTTTATCAACCTGCCTTCGTTGCTATATAACAGGTTCTTTTTTTGAATATCGTTTTTTTGAATTTGCAGGCGATAGGTAATTTTTTCTTCGTGTGAAATTATTTTATATACCTCTTTTATGTTCCATTCGGCGGCATATTTACTTTTATCGAAGCCATCTTTTACAGCAGCAGGTATATCAGCTTCTGCTATTTTATTTTCGGTACCCTGCCAAAGACCTTTATTGGTGAATTTGGCCTCGTAGTGAGTATTGTCTAAATCGAAGGAAGCAGTAAAACCGCTTAACCTGTCGCGCCATTCAATATTGGTGGCCATGGGATATTTTTTCCGAAAGGTTTCGGTTACTTCTGCAGGCACCTTACGTACCTGAGCGTCAGCTGGATTATATATTGTTAAAACAAATGCAAAAGCCAGACAGTAATAAAGTATTTTTTTCATACCTAAAATTGATTTAGAGTTTGAGTTAAAGTGCAAATTTCAAACCGGGTTATGAAAAGAAAAACATAAAATCTGAAATCTGAGGTCCGATGTCTGAAGTCCGATGAGTGAAACCGGAAGGCGGATATAATCAATAGTAATGATATAATTACCGGGTTCTTCTGACTTCCGATAGCCGATTTCGGACTTCAGTTCCTCGCTTCACAGTTCATACTTCTGATTTCATTCCTTACCTCCAACTACCAATACAATTTCTCCTTTTACTTCTTTTTGCTGAAAATGTTCAACAAGTTGTTGCAGGGTGCCATGGGCATTTTCTTCAAACATCTTGGTCAATTCGCGGCTAACGCTGCACAACCGGTCGGCACCGAAATATTGTATAAATTCCTGTAGCGTTTTTACCAGCCGGTGAGGCGATTCATAAAATATCATTGTGCGGTCTTCTTCGGCCAGCTTTTTCAACAGGGTTTGCCGCCCCTTTTTTAACGGCAGGAATCCTTCAAACACAAACCGGGTCATGGGTAAACCGCTGTTTACAAGAGCAGGCACAAAAGCAGTTGCGCCCGGCAAACACTCAACCTTTACACCCGTTTTAACACATTCGCGTACCAATAAAAAGGCAGCATCTGAAATGCCGGGCGTGCCGGCATCAGATATAACGGCTATGTTTTTGCCTTCGAGCAACTGATTTATGAGATGTTGCAGCACCTGGTGCTCATTATGCTGATGATAAGCCGAAAGCGGACGATTAATGCTATAGTGATTTAATAACTTACTACTCGTACGAGTATCTTCGGCCAATATCAGATCAACGTTCTTTAGCACCTCCAGTGCCCTCAGTGTAATATCCTGCAAATTGCCTATTGGCGTGGGAACTAAATAAAGCATAATGCGAATGTGCTAATTTGATAATGTGCTAATATGCTAATGTGAGAATTTGTTGATGTTTTTTGCAGTACACAAAATCTTTGTCAGCACCTTTTGGATTTCTTCAAGTTTCTTCATTAATTCTTTGCTCTCAGGATAATTTTGTGCATAATCACACAACATAAGCCAGTACTGCGTTTCATCGGCTTCCTTTGCTGCGATTTTCATTTTATGAATAAAATCAGCTTTGCTTTCTGCATTTTGCGCTTCTATGGCATTTGCACCAATAGAAGTTCCAGACCTTAACATCTGGTTGGCAATTACAAACTTTCTATTGACCTGCAGTTTTTCACAATAATCTATTATCATCAATGAAAAGTCAAAAGAAAGCTTTAAAATGGGATTTTGCTCAAACAGTTCTTTTTGCATAACATTTTATTTATGTTAACAAGAGCTGCTACCTACAGAACATTTCCCTATTTTACCTGCTTAAGCAAGCCGCAAACTGCAGGCATTATATTAGCACATTAGCTAATTATCCAATTAACACATTAATTAATCGAGATTTCGAAATATTCCATCACCGGATTGGCGAGTAATTTTTTTGAAGCTTCTTCGGCAATTGCTTTTGCCTGATCGGGTGAGCCGGCTTCTACCTGAAGGGTTATATTTTTACCAATGCGTACATCCTGAATATTGCCTAAACCAAGGTTTTGCAATCCTCCCATTACGGCTTTTCCCTGCGGATCGAGTAATTCTTTTAATGGCATTACCTTCACCTGAACTGTATAGGTCATGTGGTTTTATTTTTGAAGGCCAAAGATAAGATGATGTAGATAATAAACACAACCGGAACAGCCAGCCATTTTAATAATATACCTGCTATTATTGCTGCCAGCAGCAAAATAAGTTTGGGCAGATTGCTTTTTACCGAAAAATTTTTGAATTTCAACGCCATCAGCGGCAGTGTGCTTACCATCAGGTAGCTTATCAATGTGATAATCGCATACCACATCCATTTGTTATGCATTAGTTTAAACGCATTCTCACTGTTTGAATACCAGTATATAAGGGGAAACGAGGCTATCAACAAACCGGCGGCAGGCGTTGGTACGCCTTTAAAACCATATTGCTGCGAATCATCGAGGTTAAACCGTCCGAGGCGGTAAGCCGCAGCGCAGGGAATTATCAATGCAGGCAAAAGCCATAAAAGAGGCACTTCGATACCATTGGGCTCGGCAGAATAGCTCAACCGCAAAAACTGGTAAACAATTAAACCGGGTGCAACGCCAAAACTTACCAGGTCGGCCAGCGAATCGAGTTGTTTGCCCAACGCCGATGTAGCCTTGAACAGGCGGGCAACAAATCCATCTAAAAAATCAACTACAGCAGCCAGGCCTATAAATAATGAACCCAGCCATATTTTTTCGGGAATTTCAAGCATTTGTCCCGAATCATCACTTACTATAATAATTCCGTTTTGAAGTATATAAATAATAGCAATGCAACCGAAGAATAAGTTTATAAGAGTGAACAGGTTCGGAATATGTTTCATAATTTAATTTGAAAATTTGAGGATTTGAGAATTTGAAAATTATAAAACCCATCTATTCTAACATAAAGGTATTTGCATTTTCAAATTTTCAAATTAGCACATTAGCTAATTGGAATACTACTTCTTCATTATCGCTTCTATTTCTTCGGGTTTGATGGGAATTTTTGCCATCAGATCTTTGTTACCGGTTTTGGTGATCCATACGTTGTTTTCGATACGTATGCCCATTTGTTCTTCTTCGATATAAATGCCCGGCTCTACGGTAAACACCATACCCGGTTTAATGGGTTCGTTACGCGTGCCCAGATCGTGCACATCGATACCAAGATGATGCGAAATGCCATGATACAAATACCTGCGATATGCCCGGTTATCTTTATCCTCGTTCTTTACATCCTGCTGGTTCAGCAGTCCCAGTTTTACAAATACTTTAGTGGCTTCCTCCCCTACTTTATCGGTATAATCAAGAATGCTGATGCCAGGCTTCAGAATACTTTTCGCATAATCGTGCAGGCGAAGGCAGCCATTGTACACTTCTCTCTGACGCTTCGTGAATTTTCCACTTACCGGCACCGTGCGTGTTAAATCGGCGCAATATCCGCCATATTCTGCTCCAAAATCCATGAGCACCAGTTCACCATCTTTACATTCATCATTGTTGAACACATAGTGCAGAATGCGGGCGCGATCGCCGCTGGCTATGATGCTTGAATAAGCTGGTCCGGTTGCCCGTTGCGACAAAAACGAATGCCATATTTCAGCCTCAATTTCATATTCCATTACACCGGGCTTAATGAATTTAAGCAAACGAACAAACGTATTGTGGGTAATATCTATTGCCTGCTGCATTACTTCTACTTCCTGCGGCGTTTTTATGGCACGAAGGTCTTTCATAATGCGGGCGCTTCGTTTATACTGGTGCAGCGGGTAACGCTGTTTCATGGCCTCAACATAGCGGTAATCGCGCACCGGAACATAATTCGATTTGCGATCATTTTCATTGGTGTTCAGGTATATTGTATCTGCAAGATGTATCCAGCCCTGCAGCGGCGCATCGATGCTGTCTAACCATACCACGGATTGAATACCTGAAATTTTTTTGGCTTCTTCGGCACGCAATCTTTTCCCATCCCATTTTTCTTTCATTTCATTAGGACGAACCAATACCAGTATTTCGCGGTATTTGGGATCGGGGTTATCGGGAAAAAGGATCACCATAGTATCTTCCTGATCAATGCCCGATAGCCAATACAGATCTGAGTTTTGTTTAAACCGGTGAAGGGCATCGCCATTGGTTGGCAACTCGTCGTTGCTGTTGAAAATGGCGATCGAGTTTTTTTCCATTCTGGCAATAAAACGCTTCCGGTTCTGTATAAAAATCTGGGCGTTGAGCAAATGATATTTCATGTTCGAGGTTTATAATACATTGAATATGATCCCGTAAAAATATGAACAATAGGCAATAGGCAATGGGCAATAGGCAATTAAAACCAATAAAGGGCTTAGCCAATGGGTTTGGGGTCAAATTTCCGCATCTATGCTAATAAAATGGATTAGGATCAATTAACAAATAAATACCGGTTTTAGGCGGCATTCATAAAAAATTGAACAGCGATCAATCGCCTTTTACCCTAACATATGTTAGTTAGATATTTTTAAATAATTCCACATATTTTTTGAAATACGTTCAATAATGGAGCGCTGGCACCCGTTGGGTTAGACAAATTTTAATTATATCTTTGACGTCTAAAACAAACGAACGCTTGTATGTCAGTATCTACTATTGCGATTCCAACCAAAATGCTTGAGGAGCTGGGGCTTCAATTGAACAACACGTTACATTATCAGTTACTGCCCGAAGAACTGGTAAATGATACATTGCGATTAAACCAGGGTGTACTGAACAATACCGGTGCACTGGTAATAAAAACCGGAGAATTTACAGGTCGTAGTCCAAAAGATAAGTTCATTGTAAAAGATGAGATCACAGAAAACTCAATTCACTGGAATGAGTTTAATATTCCCATTGAAGAAAAATATTATCACTGCATTCATCGTAAAATTGTTGACCATCTGAACGCCCAACCTGAACTATGGATGCGCGATTCTTATGCCTGCGCCGAACCGCGCTATCGCTTAAACATACGCGTAATTAACGACAACCCCTGGAGCAACCTGTTTGCCTATAATATGTTTTTACGGCCGGAAGAAGAGGAACTGGAAAATTTCAGGCCCGACTGGCATATACTTGCAGCGCCCGGTTTAAAGTTAGATGCAAAGGAATGTGGCATCCGCCAACACAATGCAGCAGTAATAAGTTTTAAACACCGCACCATTTTAATTGCAGGAAGCGGCTATACCGGTGAAATTAAAAAAGGCATCTTTTCGATACTGAATTATATTTTGCCGCACGACAAAGGCGTACTGAGCATGCACTGTTCGGCCAACCTGGGCCGCAATGGCGATACAGCTTTATTCTTTGGTTTAAGCGGAACCGGCAAAACCACCTTAAGCGCCGACCCCAATCGTAAACTGATTGGCGATGATGAGCATGGCTGGAATGAACAGGGTGTTTTTAATTTTGAAGGCGGTTGTTATGCCAAGTGCATCGACCTGAGCCCTGAAAAAGAACCGGCGATTTATCAGGCTATCAGACCCGGTGCATTGGTTGAAAATACCCTATTTCATGATGGCACCAACGTTATTGATTTTGCCAGCAAAGCAGTTACAGAAAATACACGTGTATCGTACCCTTTACATTACATCGGCAATGCGGTTGAACCGTCAATGGGTGGTATACCGGAAAACATTTTCTTTTTAACCTGTGATGCTTCGGGTGTATTGCCACCGGTTTCAAAATTAACTCCTGAGCAGGCCATGTACCAGTTTATTTCGGGCTATACGGCCAAGGTGGCCGGAACCGAAGCCGGAGTTACAGAACCCAAATCAACCTTCAGCGCCTGTTTCGGTGCTCCCTTTTTGCCCCTTCACCCCGGACAATATGCCGCTATGCTGGGCGATAAACTTAAAAAGCATAACGTAAAAGTATGGCTGGTAAATACCGGCTGGACGGGTGGCGGCTATGGAACCGGCAGCCGTATGAAACTGGCGTATACCCGCGCTATGATCAGCGCTGCACTGGAAGGCGACCTCAACGAGGTTCAATTTGAAGCGCATCCCGTTTTTGGTATAGCAGTTCCTGTAAGCTGCCCCGGTGTGCCGGATAGCATTTTAAATCCGCGAAATACCTGGGCCGATAAAGCAGCGTATGACAAGGCCTGTGAAAATCTGGCTAAGCAGTTCATAACCAATTTTGAAAAATATGCCTCGGGTGTATCGGCAGAAGTGCTGGCAGCCGGGCCAAAAATATAATTGCTGTTTTTTGATTTATTCTCAATTATTTTAGTGATATTAGTTCACTTTTTTTAAAAGCTTTAGGTCTCAACGATTACTTTGCCATAGAAAGGGTTGTCTCAGAGTACGGGACAACCTTTTATTTTTACACCCTTTTTCTAAATTTTAGGAAAATCTTTCAGCCGAATTATAGTAAGTTGCTGTTGTTGCTGATACCATTCCCTGCATTCGCCACTAAAAACCAGAAAGGGGGAATTTCGCATATGAGTAAAGCCATTTTTTGTTTTGTACTACTATTTATCACCGTTACACAAACGAACAACCTGATTCCGTGGAGCGTTTCGCGAAAACTTATCTGGGATGATTTTAAAGGCAACCCCGATCCCAATTCTTCCAATGCCGCGCTTACCAGCAGTAATATAAATATTGAATTCGGCTACGATGATAATGGCTTTAAATATACCATCAAATGCAACTTCGATAAAAACCGTTCATGGGTTCGTATAAAAAACAGCGATGTGCTCACACACGAACAGGGGCATTTTGATTTGGCTGAAATTTATGCGCGAAAATTAAATAAGGTAATGAAGGGCTATCATTTCAATGCCAAAACAGCCAGTACCGATTTAAACCTGTTGTATGAAAATGTAATGAAGGAGCACCGCCAGGTGCAAACCCAATACGATCAGGAAACAGATTATTCGCGCAATAAACCAAAGCAGGATGAATGGCTAAAAAAGATTGCCGGTGACATGAAAGCTTTGGAAGATTATGCCAATTACCGTGCGCAATAAATACAGCCTGCTTAAAATTTAAAACAGTCCATATAACTGCGAATCTATCTTGCGAATGATGTCACCAAGGTGCTCTTCGTTTTCGGGGAATTTATTTTTATCGATATCTATTACCAGCAGGTTGCCTTCTTTATAGCCATCGATCCATTTATTATAAAAATCGTTGAGGCGTTTCAGGTAATCGAGGCGGATATTCTCTTCATACTCGCGTCCGCGTTTTTGAATTTGCGCCACCAGGGTGGGTACCGATGCTTTCAGGTATATGAGCATGTCGGGCGGCTGCACCATGGTTTTAAGCGTTTCAAAGAACATGAAATAGTTATCAAAATCGCGTTTGCTCATCAGTCCCATTTCGTGCAGGTTGGGCGCGAATATATAAGCATCTTCATAAATGGTTCTGTCCTGTATTACGGTTTCAGTACCACGATGAATATCGTTCAGTTGTCGCAGGCGGCTGTTTAAAAAATAAATCTGCAGGTTGAAGCTCCACCGCGGCATATCTTCATAAAAGTCGAAGAGGTATGGATTATGATCAACATCTTCGAACTGGGGTATCCAGCGATAATGTTTGCTGAGCAGCTCTGTAAGCGTAGTTTTTCCAGCGCCGATATTACCCGCTACAGCAATATGCTTCGGTTTCTTAAGTTTTGCCATTATTGTAGAGTTCTATATCCCTGACCCACGCCCTTGTTGAAGGGGAATGGAATGAAAAATTTAAGATATTAATTCTTTCCGGTATTCAACCGGTTCTACCCCGTTTTTTAATAATAATTCAAACCCATTGCCTGGCGAACTATGGTAAGTGTAGCCTGGGCGCTGGCACGTGCTTTTTCGGCCCCCTGTATCATCACTTTTTTAAGGTATGCCGTATCCTGCTGAATCGCTTCTGTTTTTTCACGAATGGGGGCAATAAAGCGTACCATATCCTCGGCCAGCTGTTTTTTCATATCGCCGTACCTGATAGTACAATTGTTATAATCCTCTTCAAATTTTTTCACCACATCCGGCGCACTTACCAGCTTCATCAGCAAAAACAGGTTCTCGATGTAATCGGGTTTGGGAGTATTGGGTGCTGAAGGCCCCTGATCGGTAAGCGCCTTCATTACCTTTTTACGGATCAGGTCATCGGGGTCACTGAGGTATAATGTAGCGTATTGATTTTCGCTTTTGCTCATTTTACCGGCGCCATCGAGGCTGGGCACTTTTACCAGTTCGCTGCCAAAATTAAAGGCAACCGGTTCGGGAAATACTTCGCCATAGCGGTGATTGAATCGGTTTGCAAACTGACGCGACATTTCAAGGTGCTGCTCCTGGTCTTTACCTACCGGAACCAGTTTGGCACGGTGTAATAAAATATCAGCAGCCTGCAGTACCGGATAGGTAAGCAAACCGGCATTTACGTTTTGCGGCTGCAGCCTTATTTTATCTTTGAAGGAGGCGGTTCTTTCCAGCTCTCCTACATAGGCCAGCATGTTCAGGAAAAGATATAGCTCGGATGTTTCGTACACATGGCTTTGACAGAACAATGCCACCTTTTCGGGATCAAGACCGCAGGCTATATGTTCTGATAGTACACGAAGCACATTGGCCTTCAACTCTTTTGTATCAGGATGGGTGGTTAACGAGTGCAGGTCGGCCAGCATAAAAAAGCAGATATACTCGTCCTGCATCCGCACGAAATTGCGCAACGCCCCAAAATAATTGCCCAGGTGTAAAAAACCGGTGGGACGAATGCCGCCCATGACTATCTCTTTGTTAGCACTTTGCATAAGGACGGCGAAGATAAGAAGAGTTTGTAGTTTATGGTTTGCGGTTTGTAGTTCTTTATAGGCAAACTCCCGAAAAGATATTCAAACTGTTAAAGCCCTAAAAAGTTCTTTACCAATTACCCATTGTCTTTTGCCGGTTACCGGTTACCAGTTGCCGGTTACCAGTTACCGGATACCTGTTACCAGATTCCGGTTACTAGCTACCGCTTACCAGTTACCGGTTACCAGCTCCCAATTGCCGGTTGCCTGAAACCGGGAACCGGGAACTGGTGTTTTTCATTATTTTTGTTCACATGGAAGTAAATGACGCATTGGTTCAGAACCTGGCCAACCTGGCCCGCCTGCAGTTTAATGATCAGGAAAAAGAAATAATTAAGAAAGACCTGCAACGAATGATTCATTTTGTCGACAAACTGAATGAATTAAATACCGAAGGGGTTGAACCGCTGTTACATATGACAGATGCCGTGAATGTGTTGCGCGAAGATGTGGTACAGGGTTCTGTTACCCGCGAGGAAGCGCTGAAAAATGCCCCTGATACCGATGGCGTATTTTTTAAAGTACCCAAAGTGATTAAAAAACAGGAATAAACTTTTTCTATGAATTCAATGATTCATCTCGAAGGGATCCGCAAGAGTTACTTTATGGGTAAAGAGCCATTGCAGGTACTGAAAGGAATTGACCTTGACATCTTAAAAAATGAGTATGTGGCCCTGATGGGACCTTCGGGCTCGGGAAAAAGTACCCTCATGAACATTCTGGGTTGCCTCGATTCGCCTTCAGCGGGCCGGTATGTTTTGAATGGAAAAGATGTAAGCAAAATGCCCGACGACGACCTGGCCGATGTACGCAATAAAGAAATAGGGTTTGTATTTCAGCAGTTCAACCTGCTGCCCCGGCTTACCGCTCTCGAAAACGTGGCCCTGCCGCTGGTATATGCCGGCACCTCGCGTAAACAGCGTACCGAAATGGCAATGGAAGTGATAAAAAAAGTAGGACTCGAAGAAAGAAGTCATCATAAACCCAATGAGCTGTCGGGCGGTCAATGTCAGCGTGTAGCCATTGCCCGTGCATTGGTCAATAATCCATCAATAATACTGGCCGATGAGCCTACAGGTAACCTCGATACCAAAACCTCGAAAGAGATCATGGACATATTCAGCGAAATACAGGCAGCTGGTAATACGGTGGTGCTGGTAACCCATGAAGAAGACATTGCCCATTATGCCAACCGAATAGTACGTTTGCGCGACGGACTGATTGAAAGCGATAAGCAGCGTTCGGAACTGTTGGTCACTGTTTAAAACGGTTACTGTATTGCCGTGCCACGGTTCGTTTACATCGCACAGGGAACCGTGGCACGGATTAAAGATTCACCATTGACCATTCACTATTCACGAACAAATGGCACAAAAAATATATACCAAAACCGGTGACAAAGGTTCTACCTCACTGATCGGCGGAACAAAAGTTCCCAAATCGAGTTTACGCATCGAGGCTTACGGTACTGTAGACGAATTAAGTTCCTGGATCGGTTTATGTAAAGATTTGCTTACCGATGAAACCGCTCAAAAGCTATTACAGGAAATTCAGGACCGCCTGTTCACCATGAATGCTTCACTTGCCTGTGACCCCGTTAAAGAACCCAAACTGCGCATACCCGATCTGAAAGAAGAGGATGTTACCCTGCTTGAAAAGGAAATGGACCGCATGAACGAATCCATTGCACCCATGAAAAGTTTTATTTTACCCGGCGGTCACCCCATACTGTCGCAATTACACATAACCCGTTGTGTTTGCCGCCGTGCCGAACGTTGTTGTGTACGGCTCGAACAGGAGCATGAAGAGGTGGAGCAAATCATTATAAAATACCTGAACCGGCTGAGTGATTATTTGTTTGTTCTTGCCCGTTATACCGGTTATCAGATGAATATTGAGGAAATTCCGTGGAAACCAAGAATATAATTAGCTAATTAGCCAATGTGCTAATTTGCTAATGAAAGGCATACCAGTTCCAGCATTAGCACATTATCTAATTATCAAATTAGCATATTAAACTATCTTCCCATCTTTCATATGTAAAATTCTGTCGCTCATTTGAGCCAGTTCCTCATTGTGGGTTACAATTAAAAAGGTTTGATTGAATTGCTGGCGCAGGGTAAAAAACAGCTGATGCAGTTCACGGGCATTGGCCGAGTCGAGGTTACCGGTAGGCTCATCGGCAAAAATTATGGCGGGGCGATTTATGAGGGCCCGGGCTACGGCTACCCGTTGTTGTTCGCCACCCGATAACGCATTGGGTTTATTTTCAATTCTTTTTTCAAGGCCCAGCATTTGTAATAACGATAAAGCATTGTCCATCACCTCTTTTTTACGGCGGCCGGCCATCCAGCCGGGTATACATACATTTTCAAGGGCCGTAAATTCGGGCAACAGGTGGTGGAACTGAAAAACAAAGCCAACATGCCGGTTACGAAAAGCCGCCATTTGCCTTTCGTTCAAAAAATTGATCCGCTGATCGCCTACAACCACCTCGCCTTTATCGGGCGCGTCGAGCGTACCCAGAATGTGCAATAAAGTGCTTTTCCCCGATCCCGACGGGCCTACGATACTGGCAATTTCGCCCTGTTTTATTTCGAGGTCAACCCCCTTTAAAACCCATAACTGACCGTAATATTTGTGAATATTGGTGGCTGTTAACATGCGTGGTGAATTACTAAAACGGTCGTCAAGATACTACAAACCATTGGCTTCGCGTTCATAGCACTCATTTTCGGTAACTTTTTATGAAAACCTTCCATTATCTTTTAAAGATAGATTTGGTTTTTTCATTAGGAGGGTTACTTTTGCGAAAAATTGAGGGGTAAAAGGGGACAGGAAAAAACACTTACCGGTACAATTTCTCCGACCCTGAAATCAGAACTGTTCGCGGATTTAAAACTTTAAACAGGCTAAACACATGTTTTGGACATTAGAACTTGCATCCTATTTAGAAGATGCACCGTGGCCTGCCACCAAAGATGAGTTAATTGACTACGCTATACGTAGCGGTGCACCCATTGAAGTGGTAGAAAATCTTCAGGAACTGGAAGATGAAGGAGAAATCTATGAAGGAATAGAAGACATCTGGCCGGATTATCCAAGCCAGGACGATTTCTTCTTTAATGAAGATGAGTATTAACGCTCATGGTTAAAATAATTCAAACCGTTCACTGTTACAGTGGGCGGTTTTTTTTCTTTTGAAGTCAGGGTCGGAAGTCAGTAGAACATCTGGATTCAAATCTCCGGCTATATACTTCATCCAAAGTACGAATGGTGAGCCACTTTTTAGAAAGTAACCCACCATTCGTATTATAGTTAGACATCTGACTTCAGACTTCTAACCTCGGTATTTATTTCTCCATTTGTTCAATGACTGCCTGTGTAACACCGGTGAATGAAAAACCACCATCGTGAAACAGGTTTTGCATGGTTACCATTTTGGTTAAATCGCTGAACAGGGTAACACAATAATCAGCGCATTGATCGGCCGAAGCATTTCCGAGCGGACTCATTTTTTCGGCATAGGAAATAAAGCCATCGAACCCTTTCACACCGCCGCCTGCCGTGGTTTTGGTGGGCGATTGCGAAATGGTATTGATACGAACTTTTTTCTTTATACCATAGTGATAACCAAAGTTACGCGCAACACCTTCGAGCAATGCTTTCGCATCTGCCATCTCGTTATAATCAGGAAACACACGCTGTGCGGCTATATAAGTCAAACCTACTACGCTACCCCATTCGTTCATTGCATCCATTTCCCAGGCAGTACGCAATACGCGGTGCAGCGACATAGCACTTATGTCGAGTGTTTTTTGGTTAAACCCATAATCTATTTCGGTATAATGCTTGTTCTTACGTAAGTTTAAACTCATACCAATGGAGTGCAGCACAAAATCAATTCCTCCGCCAAAATGCTTCATCGACTCTTCGAATAATTTCTTCAGGTCGTCCATATTGGTTACATCGGCTCCTATTACCGGTGCATTCACCGCTTCGGCCAGTTGATTGATGGTACCCATACGCAAAGCCACGGGCGCATTGGTTAAAACCAGTTGAGCGCCTTCTTCATGACAACGCAATGCGGTTCTCCACGCAATTGATTTTTCATCCAAAGCACCAAATATGATCCCTTTTTTTCCTTTAAGCAGGTTGTATGCCATAACAGATATCAGTTTTTTAAAGGTTTAAAAGTATTACGTTCTTTATTAATCCGGCCTTTTTAGCGGTAATATTTTTATGCCTTATTTCATTTTTCCCTCCTTCATCATATCACCCACAATTTGCAAGGCTATGAATCCGCCGATCTTTTCACCGGCTACCCGCGAATCATTTGATATAGCTAATTGCTCTGATGCCATCTTCTTCCCTGTAGCCGAAGCATAAAATGCGGTCACCTCCTTCATCTCCTGCAGTGTAAATTTTTCACGGTACACTTTAACAATGGCATTCTCGAGCAACCTGCCTATCCGGCCACTTTCAATAGATTGCAAAAAACGGTCATAAAACTCACCCGGCAAGGTCTGCGAAGGATTTTTCTTCTGCATTTCGATCATATACTTCATCGTTTCCACACTCGCCTTCATGGCGCCTGAAACATTCAGCATCGATTTAATTTCTTTGGTTAAATCATCATCGGGTGCAGCTGTAGTATCTATTTCAGGTAATGGCGGTATAGCGGGAGTTGGTTCGGCCGGGGCCGTGGTTGTGGTGATTGTTTTGGGAGCAGGCGATTTTGCTTTAGGAGCTGGCTTGGTTTGACTATACCCCTCAATACCCAACAACACCAATAGCATAAAGCAAATAAACCGGGTGACTGCTTTTTTCATAATAAGGATTTTAACCGGTAAAAATAAGATTATTTAACAGGCAAAACATATTTCAACAACACCCAGCTTATTATGAATGTGTACAAAAACATCATTGCCAGTAAGGCCAGCAGATACAATAGAAAGTATTTAAATGATCGCCGCGGCTGTATCCATTTCATTAAATACCGGCTTATGATCCAGGCGGGGATCATAGCCAAAATGAGGTAAAATATTATTTGAATATTTGGGAACATAGCAGCAATGGGCAAAAAGGCAATAGGCAATAAGCAATAGGCAAAAAGGCAACAGGCAATGGACAATAGGCAATTGGCAGTGGGTAGTTGGCTATCGGTCCCCGCTAAGGCAGGATGAATCGGCAAACGTGAAACGGCAAACGGCAATAACAAGTTGGCAGCTGGCAGTTGGCAACAGCTAAAATTTACAGGATTGCGTTTTTGCCATAGTTTCATCCATCCTTAGCGCACTTTTTACGTTTCACGTTTCACGACTTTAATTCATCACCATTTCCCTTGCATTTTCCAATGCGGCGGCTGTTGGCTTTTCGCCACTGAGCATTTTGGCAATAGCGGTTATACGTTCATCCTGCGACAGCAGTTTGATATTCGTTTTTATGGCGTTGCCTTTAACCTCTTTGTACACAAAGTAATGGGCATCTGCCTTTCCGGCGATCTGCGGCTGATGGGTTATACTGAACACCTGCCGTTTGCGGGCCAGATCTTTCATGATAATTCCAACCTGTTTGGCGGCCTCGCCCGAAATACCGGTGTCTATTTCATCGAAGATCATAGTAGGCAAATCGAGCGATTGCGCTACCAGCGATTTAATACAAAGCATCAACCGGCTTAATTCACCGCCCGATGCCACTTTGCGAATGGGCTCGAACCGGTTGCTTTTGTTGGCATCGAATAAAAATTCAATAGCATCCTGTCCGTATACATTCAATGATGCCAACGGCTTTATATCAACCTGCACGCGGGCATTGGGCATGCCTACCTGGTTTAATAATTTGTTTACTTTATCCTGCAGGGGTTTTACCTGTTTGGTGCGGTTGGCCGATAACTTACCCGCCAGGTCAGTGGCTTTTTGCAATAACTGCTGTACCCCTTTTTCTTTGCTTTGAATAGCTTCATCGATATTCAAAACAGCCTGTAATTTTTCTTCAAGACTATTTTTTATTGCCAGCAGTTCGGCAGTGGTATGCACACCATGCTTTTTTAACAGTTTGTACCCTACTGATACGCGTTCATTCAGCTGTTCAATTTTTTGCGGGTCGTACTGTACCTGGTTATTTATATGCTCCACTTCATCGGCTATATCCTGCAACTCAATTTGCGCCGATAACAATCGCTGTAATAAAGCAGGCAATGCAGGGTGATGATCGCTATAAGGCCCCAGCTGGTTGTACAGGGTTTTTAACTGCTGCACAACGGGCGATTCGCCTTCGCTTAACTCATACGACACTTTACTTAAAGCTGTTTTAATGCCTTCGGTATTGCTGAGCAATTTTAAAGTTGCATCCGCTTCTTCCAGTTCGTTTTCTTTCAGGGCCGCCTCGTTCAATTCGCCGAACAGGAATTTATTATAATCGTATTCTTTGGTGAACTGTTCTTTTTGTTGCTGCAAAGCAGTTAGCTCATGTTGTGCCTGCTGCCATTGCGAATATAGCCCCTGGTATTGTTGCAGTACATCTGCATGACCCGCCAGTGCATCGAGCACCTGGCGCTGAAAATCGCTTTGGCCCAGTTCCAACGTATCGAACTGCCGGTGCAGGTCAACCAGCATGGAGCTCAGTTGACGTAACTGCTCAAGGTTTACCGGTGTATCGTTTACAAATGCCCTTGATTTGCCATTACTGCCAATTTCGCGACGAATTACCAGTTCTTCATCCACATCGAGGTCCTGTTCGCGCAAAAATGCTTTTACCGCCTTTTTTTCTTCTATAACAAAAATTCCTTCTACGTAACATTTTTTATCGCGGTTCAGCAATACTGCGGTATCTACGCGATCGCCGAGTATAAGCGATAATGCACCCATCAGAATTGATTTACCCGCACCGGTTTCACCGGTAATAATATTCAGCTTTTGCGAGAAGTCGATTTCTATCTCGTCGATAATGGCGTAGTTCTGTATGAAAAGTTTTTTAAGCACATTACTGTTTTGAACCCGACAAATATAATCGGGATTGTGGATTTATTATTAGGGGATTTTCCCCATTGTTTTGTTGCCAGTTACCAGTTCCCGGTTACCGGTAACTGGAAACCGGTAACCAAAATTTATTCATTTTTACACCGGGCGATGCCCGCCTTGGCTCTTTGATCTAACGAATTTTTAAAATCATGATCTTTCATATCAATACATCGCTGAAACCATTGTATGGCGGTTGCTTTATCGCCGCGTTGCTCGAATATAAAACCGGTTTGTAAGGCGGCGCGGGCCGCATAATGCTCTTTGCGATGTTCACCGAAAACAATGGCCTGTTTGTAAAATACAATAGCCACACTATCGTTCCCTACATCGTCGTACAGCCGCCCGGCGCGGTAGGCAAACTCCAGCTTATCTTCGATCAGCGAAAAATTATTGGTGTTTTTACCATGCAAAAGGGCCAGCGCCTGGCGGTAGTAGCCGCCATCGTTTAACAACCGTGCCTGTAATAATAATTTATTCGGCCATTTATTGCCTAAAGCCTCCTGTTGTGCCTGTTTATCGGCCTCGGCATCGGTACTGCCGCTTTGCAAAATTTTCTGCCGGTACATATTGGCCTTTGCATCATCGCCCTGCAGATAATAATACCAGCTTAACTTTTGTAATATTTCCTTTACATAAAATTTGCCCTTAAACGATGCCAGAAAACGCTCCAGGTAAATATTCGCAGTGGCATCGAGATGGTGCAGCTTTGCATAACCCATTTCCATATCCCACACGGGCATTGCCAGATAACCGGGGTCGGTATTTAACCCTGTTATAATTTGTTCGGTTTTTTCGGCCTGCTGATTATTTAAATTTAGGTTGGCGGCCAGAAAGGCAAACAGGTGATGATTCACCACATCGAGTTGTTGCTTTTCGATGAACTGAAAAACACCGGGTTTATCGTTTTCGATATAAAACTTCAGGTAGCAGTAATAAAATATGGCTTCGTCGCGAAACAAAACCGACCATTCATCGGTGCGTTGAAAAAAGTTATTCATCCGTACCATGCCTTTTTTTATGCTGCCGTTAATGCCCAGCAAATTGCTCAGCCATTTGTATCCGTCGGGGATGGTACCGGCGGCTACCTGCATGGCGCCGGCATATAACAGGTTAGGCGAAAAATCGGGGAAGGACGAAAGATTTTCTTTTATCTGTAAAAACGAACGGCGAAACTCCCAGCCGGCATCCCAGTTGTTCCCGAATTTTACGCGTACTGCCGCCCATTGAAAATGTATAACCGAACGGGTAAATAACTGAAAAGGGGAATCTGAAGGGCCCTGTGACAGCAGATCGAGCCGTTTTTCGCGGTTGGGCAACCGCTTTTTATATTCTGCAGGATCTTCGTTAAAGAACAGGGTAAAAAAATCGATATAATTCTCAAGAAAGCAGGGGATCAGGTTGTTGGGGTTCTGTGTTTTTTCAACATTAAGCAATTGCTGACCAGCCGCTAATTTCAATTGAACGATCTCGTGATAAGCCTGCCTGCACCGGTCGTTAAAATCAAACACCTTTTGCGCCAACGAAAAGGCGGGTAGCAAACAAAAAGCAATGATTAAACGCAACAAGCGCTCCATATGTGCAAGATATGTCACAGATGCCAACCTTCCACCCCGGGCTAACAACTTTGCCACTGATTACAACTACCCGCCTTCGGCGGGATGAAGACAATTTTGCCACAAAATCTGTGGCAACCTGTTTTTGATGGCGCCGGCAATCGATATCCTTCGGGTGCATCCTCAATAAAAAAGGCGTTCATTGCTGAACACCTTTAAATATCTTATTTGCCAATTGCCTATTGCCAATTGCTTATTGCCTATTGACTCACTTCACTTCTACAGTATCAAACAAATCGCGGTCAACCAAAATACGTCCGCAGTTTTCGCAAACAATGATCTTTTTGCGCTGACGGATCTCGCTCTGGCGTTGAGGAGGAATAGCGTTGAAGCAACCACCGCAGGCATCGCGCTCAACCGGTACCACACCTAAACCATTGCGATAGTTTTTGCGAATGCGGTCGTATGAATGCAGCAGGCGCTCATCGACCTTTTCACGGGCTTCAGAAGACTGTTTATTGAAATGTTTTTCTTCTTTTTCGGTAGTAGCGATGATCTTTTCGAGCTCGCCTTTTTTGGTATTCAAAACACCTTCTTTGGTGGCAATGTTCTTTTTCGCTTTGTCGAGCACCACTACCTTTTCGGCAATTTCTTCATTGGCATCGCGAATATGTTTTTCAGCCAGTTTTATTTCGAGCTGTTGCATCTCAATTTCTTTATTGATAGCTTCAAACTCACGGCTGTTTTTTACATTCTCGCTTTGCTTTTCGTATTTTTTAATCAGCGCTTCAGCTTCCTTAATGATATTCTTCTTCTGATTAATAAATTCCTGTATACCGTTGATCTCTTCCTCGATACGAACCTGGCGCGAATGCAAACCTGTAATCTCATCCTCGAGATCGCTTACTTCCATTGGCAACTCACCTTTCAGAATCTGAATTTCATCAATCTTCGATTCAATCTTTTGCAATGAAACGAGAGCGTATAACTTTTCTTCTACAGAATATTCTTTTACGTTAGCCATAAATGAGTTTATAATTTGTTGTTTATGGTTTGAAGTTGATTGCCGGCTGCAGTACCCTGATGTTTCTTTTGTTGTGTCACTCCCTTCTGCGTTCGGAATCCACTTCAACAAAATCAAATAAAATAATGAACCGGATTGGTTTTTATAGCTGTTTTAAGGACGGCAAAGGTAGGGAATTTTTGCTGCAAAATGCCAGCCAGTAAATCTATGGTAAATTGCTCGCTTTCGAAATGGCCTATATCGGCAATAACCAGGCGGTCGTTGGCGTCAAAGAATTCGTGGTATTTCATGTCGGCCGTAATATAGATGTCGGCCCCGGCTGCTAACGCTTTGGAAACCAGAAAACTACCGGCGCCCCCGCTTACGGCCACCTTTTTAACCGGTCGCCCCGTAAAAGCCGTATGCCTGATCACCGCCAGGTTAAAGGCCTGTTTCAACTGAGCCATAAAGCTGGTTTCGGGTACAGCATCCGGCAATTCGCCAATAAGTCCTGAGCCAATGCCGGGATGTGTATTGGTCAAACCAACCACATCATAGGCTACCTCTTCGTAAGGATGGGCAGCCAGCAAAGCCCGCACCATGGCCGCCTGCAGGTAAGCAGGAAAAATTACTTCTATCTTCAGTTCCTTTTCATAATGGCGTTCCCCCGGCCGGCCAACAAACGGATTGGTGCCTTCATCGCCTTTAAAGGTACCGGCGCCTTCAACCCCAAAACTGCATTCATTATAGTTGCCTATTTGCCCGCCGCCTGCGGCAAACAGGGCTGCGCGCACCTGTTCGGCCTGTTCAACGGGTACAAAAGTGTACAGCTTTTTTAGGGTCCCTTCTTTGGGGGCCAGTATTTTGCGGTTGATCAATCCCAGTTTATCGGCCATCATACCATTTACTCCGGCAATTACATTATCGAGGTTGGTATGGATGGCGTATATAGCGATATCATTTTTAATAGCCGTTATTACTGTCTTTTCTACATAATTCTTACCGTTGATCTTTTTTAAACCGCCGAAAATAATAGGGTGATGGGCTATCACGAGGTTGCAGCCCCGGCTGATGGCTTCGTTTATTATTGCTGAGGTAGCATCGAGCGTGCAAAGGGCGCCGGTGCAGGTCCAGCCGGGATCTCCGGTCAATAAACCGGCATTATCATATTGTTCCTGTAACGAAGGGTGTGCTATTGATTCAAGCAAGGCAATGATTTCGGCAATTTTCATAACGCAAAACGATTGATGCCAAAGATAGTTTTTTGATGGCTCAATGGTTAGATGGTTTGATGGTTTACTGACTGTAAGGTATGTTTCAAAGAAGTAACATCCCAGGGTCATCTTAGGGTATTCTTAGGGTTATTTTAGGGTCAAAAGCCTGTAATGATCCTAAGATGAACCTAATATGACCCTATTATAGTAGAACTAAGGCAGATCTTTCAGGCCACTCATATTGATAAGTAGTCCTAACAAATGGCATTCAAAAAAGAGAAGATGCGACTGAAATGTTAACCTGTCAGCAAAGGATGCAAGGTTAAATAATTGAAAACAATGGTTTTTTGGGCATTCACAAAAAAATACTGGTGCCAATAAGGCATATTAATTGCAAGTATTTCTTACTTTAATATCTTTTACGACAATCAACTGAACCTTATGCGGGCAACCTGGATCATCCTTTTAATTACAATACTTGTTGGTACCGGTATGTACTTTTTATCGAAGCGCAAACCCAAACCAGCCGGTTCCGATACCATTGCGTTTAAAAACACACCCGATTCCATCATCAAAAAGATGAAGGTTTACCTGGCAAATGACCCCAAAGAGGTGATGTATCTCGACAGTGTTTGGATGCAATCTGATTCAACCCCGCTTAAACAGGTGTTGGATGGGGTGGCGCAGGATACCATGAACAAGCAGTGGTCGGCCATTACCCTGTACCTCACATACGACAATCATTCGTTTTATGACCTTGAATTAAAAAAGCCTAATCCCAAACTGGCTTATAATATCAACATAGAGATAGAACCGCAGAACAACGACACGCTTATTGTCGATGGATTGATTCAACCTCAGGAAGGCGATGCCATGCACTTCCGCAATCCCATGATGAAGCTGTATTCAAAATTTGTAGTTACCTACAATTATAAACTTCCTCAACCTCCACCCGATTCTACGGCCATTAAAGGACATGACGCCAGCAAAACAGTTACTATTTTAAAGAACTAACCGCCCATATATACAAAATATCATATTCTTTTTTATTGTAACCCGGATGCATAACCTATTTCAAAAACCGTTTGAAATAAGTTTATTTTTTCATGTAATGGTTATTTAACAAACCATTCATCAATTGTGGAAAAAATGTTGCCTGTGGCGGCTTTCAGCCGAATACATATTTATAATTTATTTTAAAGTTCTGTTATTCATATTGTTTATACTTATAGCATTTATAAAACAGATGCATATTACCAAAACAATGGGGGTAGACATATGGTAGTCTTTTATCAACATTATGGTATCAAATAAGTGTACAAAGGCTACTTTTCTGTTATTTCGCAATTGAAACAGTATTTTGTGCAATCTTAACCCTAAGCAAAATTCCCTAAATCCCATGAAAAGGATCGTGAACCCCTTTTGTGTTATTTATGTATTGCCCGTAACCGTGCTGTTTTTGTCGTGCGCGCAAAAACCACATTTGCACCCCTTTCACTTTTCGGAAATTGCCATGTGGCAGGCTGCTATTGTATTGCTGTTACTCATCATGACTTCGTTGAGTATAATACTGCATTACAGGTACCGTAAAATGAAAGCCCGCATTCAGCAGGAAAAGGAAGCTGCTTTTTTGGAAGCACGCCGCATGGTAGAAACGGAGAAGCAGAAAGCAATGCAGATGGCCAATAAAATGGTCGAAGAAAAAAAAGAGCTGGCCGCACAGGAAGCGCTCGAGATCATTGAAAAAGCAAAAGAAGAAGCAAGGCAGTTGCAGGCCCAGGTTACCACCACTACGGTGATGCTGGCCAACAAAACCGATTACCTGCTACAGTTGCAGGAAAAGCTAAAGTCGAGCGACAACAACGAATACAAAAGGATCGCCAAAGAAATTAAAAGCAATCTTACCGAAACAGATCATTGGTCGGAGTTTATTAAAAACTTTAACCTGTTACACTCGCACTACGTTGATCACATCATTAAAAAGCACCCCGATCTTACATCCAATGAAGTGCGGCTGATATGTTTCATTCTTTCAGGATTAAGCAACAAAGAAATTGCCGGTATATTCTCTGTTGAACCCGAAAGTGTTAAAAAGGCCCGCTATCGCTTAAAGAAAAAATTAAATCTGAACGAAGAAGAAAGCCTGAGTTTTTATCTGCATAATCTGCGCGGTGAACAGGCAGTAGGCAATAGTGAATAGTGGATGGTCAATGGTCAATGGTTAATCGTGAAACGGTCCCGCCAGGGCGGGATGAATCGGCAAAGCGTTCTGTTCTTTTTAACTTATGGACTTTGTCAACCTGTTAACTTGTCAACGTCTTCTTACTTCATACTTCTTACATCTGACTTCTGACCAAACCCAATATCCTATTTTCTTTTTTTCTTTCTCCCAAATCAACTTTAAAGCCTGTATAATCCCCTTCAATCATTTGCTGCATCGTAGCAGCATAAAATGTTGTATTGACTTTTAAAGAAGCTACAGATCGTCAGGCAAACCATCGCACATTGCCATGCTGATGTATAAAATCATCGGAACATATTTATTTCAATAGTAATCTTTGAGTGCTGAACTTATCATAATTTGCGGTTATATATCCGGGATATATACTGAATAATTATATTTATTCAATAAACTTAGTGTGGTATCATTTTTGCGATACTATAACAACATCATACTGTTTCATTAATATTATCTAATTCACTACTGCATAACGTTTCTCATTATCTGCTAATAGAGATTTTAGTCACCTTCTGGTCACCTGCCATTAAGTGGTACATCCACTTGTTGTCCTCCCTGTTTTCTTTTGATTTCATTTTTTCGTTACCAACTTTACATCACAGATGAACATCAATTGCCTAAAATCCAATCTTCGACTAAAAACTGATGTTCAATAATCCTAATGATCGCTGAAAGTCCTTATATCTTATTTATTTCTGGGTACGTCGCAATTAGGTTGCATCTGATACCTTAGATATTCCAATACAAATGAAATATCCCTAAATCGGTGTCTGTGGAACCCCTAATTCAATGTCGTTTGAAGCCCACTTTATATTCAATGTTCTATCCTGGAAAAAAAAGCCTGATACATCCTGGTGTATCATAAGGCAGGTTTTGAGGGTTTAAAGTGGTGGTATCTACCACCGCTTTTTTTATCATTTTACAATTTTAATCTTATGAAGACGAAGCAGCTTAAAATTGGCAAGTACGTAATTGTAAACGGTATGCCCATTATGTTTCCTCTCGAAATGATGCACAGCAATGTGGTACAGGAGGGACAATCAGCCGGGTTCTTCGTTTTACGCGTAACAACCTATGATGTGGATGTGTATTGCTGGGGCGAAAGTACAAGCTTAAATCTGCGAAGCAATCAGGCGCAGGATGCCCATATCATCAAAGATTTTATAAGTACGATATCTGAGATTTCACACAAGTTTGCCGGTTCGGGTGTAGCAGGATCACAATTGGTGTAAAGGTTCCGGCTCAATTAAAATCAGCTGCATATGATCTATCTGGTAATAGTTCTGATTGTAAGTCAGATAATTCATTTCATTTTTTACCAGAGGATTCTGGAATCGGTAAAAAGACGATCGAAAATAATCGATAATCGTATAAGGAACCTTAGTAACTGGATCTGTTCGAACCAGCAATCTGTTTCTAATAATCTTGAGAAGATACAGGAACAGGTTTTCAGCCTATACTTCCGTAGCCGCACGCAGGAGATGAACATGACCGGCAACCAGGCGGCAGAAACAACCGATTCCATTTCTATTTCGATGCACCTGCAGCAACAATCGCATAAAGAGGTACAGGAAAAAATTCAACTGGAAGATATTCAACATTACTATGCCATTTTGCTGCACGAGCTGCAGCAACTCGATACCAACATCAACAAAGTGCGCCAGCAATCTGAAATGGAATTACACAACCTGAACCAGCTCAATACTTCTTTATTCAAAAAAGAACTGATGAACCGGTTGAATGGCTTTGGCAAAAAATAAATTTTCTTCTTAACGTTTCATACATACAACAATCCCGACTGTTCTCAGCCGGGATATATTTTTTTCCGTTCATGCCCTAAAGGACAGGGCTATATAGGATACAGCTACTCAACAAGCTTTTCAACCCTCGTTAACTGACCATCTTCATTCATGCCTTCGAGTACAATGCGCAGTCGCTTCGATACATCGTTATTATAAAACGTTATCGTTATTTTATGGTTGTTTTTATCGGTCAATATATAAGGCGCCCAAAACAGCGTGCTGCGAATATCAGGTACATCGTTTAATGCCGATTCCTTGCTATAGTCGGGAGCATAAAACTCTTTAGGTGCCGAATAACCGGTGAGCCTGCCTTTTTCGAGACCGCCTTCAGTTGAGGTTGATTTTTGATCACCGCCTTTTTTGGTGTAGATGGCAATGGCCCCGCCGGCGCCGCCACCGGTTGCGCCAAAGAAGGGCGGACGGAAGACCTTTACATAAGCGATATCCGAAACCGGTATATTTTCAATGGCGGTTACATCAACCGGCATTTCATTCAAAAACAACGATGGTGTTGATCCACGCCACTGCATCTGCGTGCCGCCACCGCCGGTAGTGATCTGCAATCCGGCTACACGCCCCTGCAGGTAACTGAAAATATTGAGCGCCCCTAATGCCGATACGTCGTCGGTTAAATCGAATGAAGTGGCATCGCCTCCTGCAAAAAAGCCACTGGTGTACCTTTCATCCATTTGCTGCTGCTTGCTCTTTTGCTTTGCCTTAACGGTAACGGTTTCCAGCACTTTTACTTTTTTCTCGAGCTCGGGTTTTATACGTTCGGCCTCCGAAGCAAAATAACGGCCCCTGTTCAACAAACTGGTATCTAATGGCATGGGTATACGCCAGGCCGAATCGGGTTTAACAGCACCACTCCCCTTCCAGGTACCATTGCTGAAATTAACAACGGCGCGTGTACTCAGCGTTTTATTGTTATTAAACTGATAGAACACTTTTACCGTATCGAAGAAAACAAGTCCATCCTGCTTAAACTTACCGGTTGAATCCATACCCAGAAAAAACATCTGTCGCGACGAATCTTTGGATTCCAAAAAAACGTTCATCTGTGTATTTCTCGGCACCTGGCTGGGTAATAAACCGGTTAAAGTAGCACTAAGCGATAAATAATTGTCGCGCGGAAATTTAATCTGCGGCAGCTTACCGGCAGCCAGATCTTCCCATTTAAAACGGCGCCAGCCGTTAGTAAGCATTACCAGGTCGAGGTGCGACCGCACCGTATCATCGTTTCCGGTAAAATAATAATAGGGGTTATGAATATAGCCTCTGAGATCGCCGCTCAATAACAAATGCGAAACAATATTATCGGCATCAGGATCTGTTTTGCTTAATCCGGCGTCGGTGATGGCAATACTCAGGTTCGATTTCAAAGTATCGGGCACATCGATGACCACCACATTTTTACCTCGTCTTTCGGTATTTTTTATAGCCGGCACCAGACGGGTAGCAAAGAAATAATCTTCCTTGTTTACAAAGGTAATGCGCTCGGCCAGCGGCTTCCAGTCTGCATCGAACAGGGTCATTTGCAACATGCCTGTAGGAATGCCTTCGAGCGGTATTGATCCGCTTACCATAAAACTTTCACGCATATTGAGCCGGGCCTTATAAACCACCTGCTGATTGAAATAGCCCAGCAGGTACAGTGTTTTTAAATTGTCCTGCGCATCCATCGGCCTTTTTATAATAAAAGCCTGACGGCTGCCCGAAGGAGCGCATTGCATCACCACACCAACTGCCTTTGCTGCAGGCAAGGGCGTTTTATGCGTTTGCTTTTTTTCATCCTGCCATTCGGCATAATATGTTTTGCCGGGCTGCGGTTCAATAGCAAACCGGCCCATGCCATCGTGCACCGTACCGAAAGTTGCAACAGCCGCACCGCCTGCATCTTTGATGGTTCCTACAGCCGAAACCGGTAACCCGTAAGCATCGGTAACCTTTACGGCCACCTGCGATTCGAGCCCGGTTACCAGGTCGCCACCTTCAGGAAAAAAGCGAAGGTTAACTGTAGTGGCAGTAGTGGCAGCAGCAGCACCCTGGGTAGCAGGTTTTGCCCCGGTACCTTTCGAAGTTGTAGCAGCATCTGCAGTGGCAGCGGCTGATTTATTTAATATGCGAATGGTTTTGCTGAACAGGAAAGTGGTATCGAAGTTCAGCATCCAGGTGGTATAGGCGCGAAAGATTATTGTTGGATACGGAAGATTGGCCGGCAGATCGAAAGAACCTGCAGACGAAGCCTCATAAATGGGAAGCAACTTTTGCTGAATTACTTTGCCCGAAGGATCGAGCAGTTCGGCATAAAAGTTTTTACTGATGAGTGAAGGTATAATACCCGCAAACAAATAAGATTTGAACCAGATGGTTTCGCCGGTATTATAGGCTGGCTTATCGAACTGAACATATATTTTTTCCTGCGGATATTTTTCTCCGTACAGGTTTAACATAGAGTCGATTTGCTGTGCATGGCCGGCCTTTACTCCGGTAATCATTAATAACAAGGCAAACAGGAAGCGAAACATTTGGGTGCAATTCATGTCGGCAATATAACTTTTAACAAATTAATGGCTTTCGCAGCTTAAAATTGATAAATTTTTGTACATGAATTGTTAAAGAAAGGCGGATCTCCTGTTTTTTGCGTTTTCAGCACTTATAATATATCAACCGGCCGCTTATTGTCATCAATCGCCACCAGGGTAAATGTGCCGCTGATGGCTTTTTCCCGAACAAAAGAATACATTTCTTCAATATATATTTCAACCAGCACCTTTACACTTGTTTTACCGGTATGCACCACTTTACCGATCAGCTCAATGATAGTGCCGGCGGGAATAGGCCGTGTAAAATCAATTTTATCTGATGAAACAGTAACCATTCGTTTCCGGGCAAAGCGGGTGGCGGCAATAAAAGCCACTTCATCCATCAAAGCCATGGCGGTGCCGCCAAATAAGGTATCGTAATGATTGGTTGTATTGGGAAAAACAGCCTTGAATATTCTTGTTTCGGATTGTTGTATTTTTTGTTCAATAGTCATAATAGAAATAATGTTACAGGTTACCGGATGCCAGTTGCCGGGAACTGGTAACCGGCAACCGGTAACTATTTTTGAGATTACTAAATAGCCTGTGTTTCCTTCACACCCTCCCTTGCTTTTTGGGCAGCCTGTACCATATTCTTTAATGCAGCCATTGTTTCGGGCCAGCGACGGGTTTTTAATCCACAATCAGGATTTACCCATATGTTTTCTGCAGGCAGCAGCGTAGCGGCTTTCTGCAACAGATAGCTCATTTCTTCAACAGACGGCACGCGGGGCGAATGAATATCATATACACCGGGACCTATTTCGTTGGGGTATTTAAACCGTGCAAACGCTTCGAGCAATTCCATTTGCGAGCGGCTGGTTTCGATGGTGATCACATCTGCATCCATTTTTGCAATATGCTCCATTATGTCGTTAAACTCGCTATAACACATATGGGTATGTACCTGCGTTTCGTCGTGCACGCCGCTGGCTGCCAGGCGAAATGCTTTCACCGCCCAATCAAGATAAGCGGGGCCATCTTTTTTGCGCAGAGGCAATCCCTCGCGAATGGCGGGTTCGTCGATCTGTATGATCTGAATGCCTGCCTGTTCCAACGACACCACTTCATCGCGAATAGCCAGCGCAATCTGAAAAGCGGTTTGCCACCTCGGCTGATCGTCGCGCACAAACGACCATTGCAAAATAGTTACCGGACCCGTAAGCATACCCTTCATTAAGCGGCTGGTTTGCGATTGTGCAAAGCGGCTCCACCTTACCGTCATATCGTGCGGGCGGCTTACATCGCCTCCTATGATGGGCGGTTTTACACAACGGCTGCCATAGCTTTGCACCCATCCGTTTTGGGTGAACAAAAACCCATCGAGCTGCTCACCAAAATATTCAACCATATCATTGCGCTCAAACTCACCATGCACCAGTACATCCAACCCAATCTGTTCCTGAATGCGAATGGCATCTATGGTGGCGTTTTCAATGGCCGCTTCATATTGCTGCGTGGTAAGCTCTCCTTTTTTCAGTTTGGCTCTTAACTGGCGTATTACATCGGTTTGCGGAAATGAACCGATGGTTGTTGTTGGGAACATCGGCAACTGAAAGCGTTTGTGTTGTATTTTTTGCCGAAGGCCAAATTCGCTGGTACGTTTTGCATCAGCCTCTTTAATAGCAGTCACCCGTTGTTTTACGGCCTGTTTATGAATGCGTGTTGAGTTTTGGCGACCGGCAATAACCTGTTGATTAATAGCAAGCAATTCGCCATTGCCTTCAGCGATCTGGTTCAGTTCGTTTATTTCAATCAGCTTTTGTTTGGCAAATGCCATCCAGCTTTTGATTTCGGCATCTATAACATTTTCGCCATCGAGATCAACAGGTGTATGCAGCAATGAACACGACGACGACAGCATAACCCTTTCCCTGCCGATAGCAGCAACTGCTTTTTCGATCAGCGCTATTGATCTTTTGTAATCGTTCTTCCAGATATTACGGCCATCCACAACGCCTAACGATAAAGATAATTTAGGAGGAATAACCTGTAATACGTCATCAAGCTGCTGCGGCGCGCGCACCAGGTCAAGATGCAATGCGCAAACGGGAAGATTAACAGCTACGCTGGTATTCTCCTGCAGCCCTTCAAAATAAGTAGCTAACAGAATCTTGAGGTTCGTTTGCTTTCTGATTTCCTGATAGGCATATTGAAAAGCCTGTTGCTGTTTGGGTGTAAGGTCGGTTACCAGAAACGGCTCATCGAGCTGTACCCAAATGGCGCCTGCTTCTTCGAGCCGCTTTAAAACCTTTATATAAACGGGCAACAGTTGTTTTATGAGATCAATTCTATCGAATGGCTTATCAGAAGATTCTCCGGTTTGTTTTTCTTTACCCAATAATAAATAAGATACAGGCCCTATCAATACCGGTTTGGGTAAAATGCCTGTTACACGCCGGCATTCATTGAATTCATGAAACAGTTTATCGGATAATATCCTGAATTGCTGACCGGCCGTGAACTCAGGAACGATGTAATGATAATTGGTATCGAACCATTTTGTCATCTCCATGGCCGTTATATCGAGCCCATGTTGCTGATAACCCCTTGCCATGGCAAAACACAGGTCGATTTCAGCATTGTCTTTAACATCAGTTACCACCGGTGTGTACCTTGCAGGCACAGCGCCCAGCAATAACGACATATCGAGCACCTGATCGTAAAAGCTGAAGTCGTTACAGGGTATTAAATCAATACCCGATTGCTTTTGTAATAACCAGTTTTCTTCCCTGATCTTTTTTGCGGCAAGAAATAATTCGCTTCTGGTTGTGTTGCCTGCCCAATATTGCTCACAGGCTTTCTTTAACTGGCGTTGCGCCCCAATACGGGGGAACCCAGGAGTGTGTGTTAGCATACGCATAAACATTTAATTAAACATTAATGAATAGTATTAATGTCTTTACGTTTAATGAGTATGCTTTCGTGATAAAGTGTTAGAGAGAAACAGTGATGAATGGGGTGATATACTGTTCCTGACTGCTGCTTCAAACCGCGAAAGCATTCGTCTTAATTTGCAGGCAAGTATCTGGCTTCTCCCCACTCTGTGAGTCGGGAATTACAGTTGCGCGACAGCCCGTGAATTGCACACGGTTCCTTTTTAATAATCCACGTTGGTACAACGGGATTAACCTGAAAACAAAGTGTTAAAGTAAAGAACTGAAAGGCGAAGATAGGAAATAATGAATATAGAATGTAAAATGTCGAATATCGAAGTCTTTTACACTTCAACATTCGACATTTATTATTTGATATTCGATATTGCTTACGCTGAGCAGGTAACACAACCATCTTCCATGCTACAGGTTCCGCCGTTGAGCAATTCGCTCTCAACTGCTTCGGCCGATTTGGGAACCACAGGTTCCATCTGGCGACTGCCCTGCTTTTCAACTGTAAACTGAACCGCCTGCGAAGCAGCCTGTGTACGTAAATAATACATACCGGTTTTTAATCCTTTCTTCCAGGAATAGAAGTGCATGGAAGTTAATTTGGCTACGGTAGGACTATCAACAAATAAGTTCAATGATTGCGACTGACAAATATAGGCGCCGCGATCGGCAGCCATATCAATTAATGTACGTTGTTTTATTTCCCAAACGGTTTTGTACAACGCTTTGATATCGGCCGGAATTTCTTCTATATGTTGAATCGACCCGTTCGCTGCAATGATCTTGTTCTTCATGGTATCGTTCCACAAATTCAGTTGCACCAGATCTTTCAGCAGGTGTTTGTTTACGATAATGAACTCGCCGCTTAATACCCTGCGCACATAAATGTTTGAAGTGTAAGGTTCAAAACATTCATTGTTGCCCAATATCTGTGAAGTAGAAGCGGTAGGCATAGGCGCTACCAGCAGCGAATTACGAACGCCATGCTGCATAACTTCAGCTCTTAGTGTATCCCAGTCGTGGCGGTTCGAAGGCTGCACATTCCACAAATCGAACTGGAACTGCCCTTTCGACAATGGTGAACCGGCAAAGGTTTCATAAGCGCCCTGTTCTTTAGCCATGTCTTTACTGGCCGTCATGCCGGCAAAGTAAATGGTTTCGAAAATGTTTTGATTCAACATCTTCGCCAGGTCGCTTTCAAAAGGCAAACGCAATAAGATAAATACATCGGCCAGTCCCTGAACACCTAATCCAATAGGGCGGTGACGTAAATTCGAGCGCTTTGCTTCTTCTATCGGATAATAATTGTTATCGATAATACGGTTCAGATTGCGTGTTACCTGGTAAGTAACTTCATATAATTTATCGAAGTCGAATTTGTTTTCATTCACAAAACGCGGCAGGGCCAGTGAAGCCAGGTTACAAACAGCTACCTCATCGGCACTGGTGTATTCCAGAATTTCGGTACACAGGTTGCTGCTTTTAATAGTTCCCAGGTTTTGCTGATTGCTTTTACTATTGGCAGCATCTTTATACAACATGTACGGCGTACCGGTTTCGATCTGCGCTTCAAGAATAGCAAACCACAACTCCTGCGCTTTGATGGTTTTGCGGGCGCGGCCTTCGGCTTCGTATTGTTCGTATAATTTTTCAAACTCCTTACCAAAACACTCTGCTAAACCAGGTGCTTCGTTGGGGCAAAACAAACTCCAGTTGCCATTTTCCTCAACCCGCTTCATGAATAAATCCGATATCCATAAGGCATAGAACAGATCCCTTGCGCGCATTTCTTCTTTACCATGATTTTTACGCAGGTCAAGAAACTCTATGATATCGGCATGCCAGGGTTCAAGGTAAATAGCAAAGGCGCCTTTGCGTTTGCCACCGCCCTGGTCAACATAACGGGCTGTATCGTTAAACACTTTCAGCATGGGAATAATACCATTGCTGGTGCCATTGGTGCCGCCGATATAACTACCTGTTGCACGTACATTGTGGATAGATAAACCAATACCACCCGCGCTTTGTGAAATTTTTGCGGTTTGTTTCAGCGTATCGTAAATACCATCGATGCTGTCGTCTTTCATGGTCAGCAAAAAGCACGACGACATCTGTGGTTTTGGCGTACCTGCATTAAATAATGTGGGGGTGGCATGTGTAAACCAGCGCTCACTCATTAAATGATAGGTTTTAATGGCGCTTTCAACATCTTCTTTATGAATGCCAATTGCCACGCGCATGTACATATGCTGGGGGCGTTCAGATACTTTGCCATCGATGCGCAGCAGGTACGACTTTTCGAGTGTTTTAAAACCAAAATAGTCGAACCCGAAATCGCGGTCATAAATAATTGAGCTATCCAGCAGTTCGGCATTGGCTTCAATGATGTCCATTACATCGTCGGCCAGCAACGGCATTTTACGGCCTGTAGCTGAATCAGTATACTGATGCAGTTTACGCATGGTGGCCGAAAATGATTTTATGGTATTCTTATGCAGGTTGCTTACAGCAATGCGCGAAGCGAGCAACGCATAATCAGGATGCTTGGTGGTTAAAGAGGCCGCTGTTTCTGCAGCCAGGTTATCGAGCTCGGTAGTAGTAACACCATCATAAATACCTTCGATAACTTTCTTAGTTACTTCAATTACATCTACCAGCGAACTTAATCCATACGATAGTTTTTGAACACGTGCCGTGATTTTGTCGAACTTTACAGTTTCCTTCTTGCCATTTCTTTTAATTACGAACATAATCTAAAAAATTTCTGATTTATAGATTTTGAGAGCTCGGGATTTCTTTAACTGTGACTTTCTAATAAATCACAAAATCCCTAAATCCCAAAATCAGCAATAATTTTAAAAGTCTTCATCGAGCGAAAACTGTTGCGATTCTTTGGTTGTATTTACACCGGCTTTGCGGTAATCGCCCACACGTTTTTCGAAGAAGTTGGTTTTTCCCTGCAGCGAAATCATTTCCATAAAATCGAATGGGTTAACTGCATTGAACATTTTGGGATAACCTAATTCGCTCAGCCATCTGTCGGCCACAAATTCAATGTACTGTTGCATCAGCCGAGAGTTCATACCAATTAAATCAACCGGCAGCGCTTCGGTAATAAATTCCTTTTCAATGCGCACGGCATCACCAATGATCATATACACCTGTTCCTGCGTTAATTGATTTTTCAACATGCTGTACAATAAACAGGCGAACTCACAATGCAACCCTTCATCACGACTAATAAGTTCATTGCTGAAAGTAAGTCCCGGCATCAGTCCTCTTTTCTTTAACCAGAAAATTGAGCAAAAGCTGCCGCTGAAAAAGATGCCTTCCACAGCTGCAAATGCAACAAGGCGTTCGGCAAAATTTCCCTGCTCGATCCAGCGAAGCGCCCATTCGGCTTTTTTCTTAACAGCGGGCACTGTATCAATGGCATGAAACAGGCGATCTTTTTCGTTCGGATCTTTTATATAGGTATCTATCAGCAATGCATACGTTTCGGAATGGATGTTTTCCATCATGATCTGAAAACCATAAAAGCAACGGGCTTCGGGCAATTGCACTTCGCTCATAAAGTTCACTGCAAGGTTTTCATTTACGATGCCATCACTTGCTGCGAAAAATGCCAGTACGTGCGATATAAAATGACGCTCCCCATCATTAAGGCCGGCCCAGTCTTTCAGGTCGCCGCTTAAATCAATTTCTTCGGCAGTCCAAAAGCTTGCTTCATGCTTTTTATACGTTTCCCATATTTGCGGATATTTGATAGGCAGAATAACAAACCGGTCTTTGTTTTCTCTAAGCAACACTTCGTCTTCGTACTGCATAATAATATACTGATTTCAAGGTTAATAATGCGGTACAACAACAGACAGTAACTCCAATACCTCGCGTTAAAATAAAGCTGAAGCATCAATCAATTGCCTGTACCTTATCGGGAAGGTTCCAAACATACCTGAAACGGCAGGTCTCCTGGCTTGTTGAATTGCTGAACACCTTCCCATGGCGCCAAGGCGCCACAGTGGTTTTGAAGAATCAGCTATGTGAATGGGGAGTAGTAGGAGCCATTCACCCAACTTACAGTTGCCCGTCAGCCCGTGATTTGCACACGGTTCCCTTTTAAGCCTGCTAAATGGTATGATCATCAGCCGGCACCGCAACAAATTATTTGTAAGACCCGACAGCGAAAGTAACATGCCTGTGAAATAATCAACAATTGAGTTTTTCACAAGGTGTTGATAGTTTTATAAACAACTTTCAATGATTACTGCACCACCTTCTAACGGTATGCATAAAAGATAGATAAAGAACCGGTTACATGCAATAATATTTCCGGTGTTATAATAAAAACCAATGCGTGATTTTGGTCACGGTTTTTGGGTAATGTAGTATTTAACTTTATGACTGCTTTTGTGAAAAGAAATTACTATGTATCTATCATTGAAAGAGCATTGGGAACATGTGTATCGAACAAAAAACGAGCAGGAAGTAAGCTGGTATCAATTATATCCTGAAACAGCTATTCAGTTTTTAAACTTATTTCAGTTGCCGCATACCGCCCATATTATTGATATTGGCGGAGGCGACAGCCGCCTGGCAGAAGTTTTGCTCGAAAAAGGATATAAAAATATTTGGGTGCTTGACATCTCGGAACATGCTATTGAAAAAGCAAAAACCCGCATGGGCGAAAAAGCTTCGGCAATAAACTGGATAGTGAGCGATGTTACCAGCTTTCAACCACCTGTATTGTTCGATTTCTGGTACGACAGAGCGGCGTTTCATTTTTTAACCGAACCCGAAAAAATTGATCAATATATTAATGTAGCTGCATCAGCGGTAAGCCCCAATGGATATATGGTAATAGGAACATTTTCTGAACAAGGCCCCACAAAATGCAGCGGTCTTCCCGTTACACAATATTCCGATGTAACGCTTGCCAAACGCTTCGAACCGGCATTTGAAAAAATAAAGTGCATCTATCACGATCATACTACACCGTTTAATACGATACAGAATTTTGTGTTTTGCGGGTTAAGGCGGGTTTAAACAGGCCAGCTATAATACTCCGGCGTATCGCACTTTTGCCCGTTTGCCTCTTTTGACCGAATTTCGCCTCCTGTTATTACAACAAAACCCTCAGGCATGACAAATACAGCTGCAAAATCATTATATAGTGAATATGTAACAGCTATGAATACTATTGCCGATTTGCGATATGCAGCGGCCCTGTTGCAATGGGACCAGGAAACTTATCTGCCCCCCAAGGGAGCGCCTATACGCGGTCAGCAAATTGCCACCCTGTCTGAAATAGCCCATCGCCATTTCACCGATGAAAAGCTGGGAGCACAGTTGCAGGAACTGCTCGGCGGGAATCAATTAACAGCCGAAGAAAAAAGAAATGTAGAGCTTACCTGGCAAGACTATTCGAAACAAAAAAAGTTCCCTTCTTCCTTTGTTCGAACTATGGCCGAAGCAGTGAACAAAAGTTTTCACAGCTGGATAGAAGCCCGTAAAGCAAACGATTTTTCAATTTTCGCCAAAGACCTGGCACGCCTGATCGAACTGAAAAAGCAGGAAGCCGATATGCTGGGTTATGAACATCATCCGTACAATGCTTTGCTCGACGATCACGATAAAGGCGCTACCGTTCAATTGCTCGATGGCGTGTTCAATTCAATAAAAAAACCGTTAAAGGACATTCTTGATAAAATACAACAGCAGCCACCTGTCGATGACAGCTTTTTGCACCAACACTTCGATAAGGATAAACAATGGCAGTTTGGTTTGCAGGTTGTGAAAGAACTGGGATACGATATGCAGGCGGGCCGCCAGGATATTTCGGAACATCCGTTCACCGTTAACTTCAACAGCCAGGATGTGCGTATAACTACCCGAATCGACGAAAACGACCTGAGCAATATGGTTTGGAGTTGCATTCACGAAGCAGGCCATGCCCTGTATGAACAAGGGCTACCGCTTAGTGAATACGGATTGCCCCTTGGCGAGCCGGCATCCTATACTATTCATGAATCGCAGTCGCGCTTATGGGAAAACCATGTTGGCCGCAGCCTTGCCTTTTGTGAACGCTGGCTGCCGGTGCTGCAGCAGTATTTTCCACAGCAACTGGGCAACGTATCAGCAGATCAGTTTTACAAAGGCATTAATAAAGTACAACCCTCGCTTATACGTACCGAGGCCGATGAATTAACCTATCATTTTCATATCATGATACGATATGAGCTTGAAAAGTCGTTGATAGAAGGCGCAATGCCCGTAAACGATATACCGGTTTACTGGAACGACCATTATAACCGGTTTTTAGGGGTAAAAGTGCCTAACGATAAACAGGGTTGCCTGCAGGATGTGCACTGGAGCCATGGAAGCTTTGGTTATTTCCCTACTTACAGCCTGGGCAGTTTTTATGCCGCCCAGTTTTATTCTTTTGCAAATCAGGCGATTCCGTCGCTTAACCGGCAAATTGAGCAGGGAAATACCGGCGATTTACTGCAATGGCTGCGTAATCAGGTACATATCAAAGGTCGCCGCTTTACCAGCGAGCAGCTTTGTAAAGAAGTATGCGCAGAAACCCTGAATATTGAATATTTTATTACTTATTTACTTGGTAAATACAGAGATATTTATAAATTTTAATATCTGAAACCAAGCCGTGGCCTGATTATGAAAAGAAGCTTACCTCTGATCGTTATGGGGTTTTTTACCCTTGTTATTGGCATGTCGTGCAAAAAAGCTCTTGAAAAGAAAGCACAGGACATGCTGATGGACGCTATTACCAATGGCGTTTGGATAGTGGAGCAGTATATTGAGGGATCCAATAATATTTCAAGTCAGTTTCTAAACTACACCTTCCAGTTTTATGAAAACGGTACCGTAACGGGTACCATAAATACCACCAGCACCAATGGTACCTGGTCGGGAAGTATTTCTGACTATACCATTACTTCCAACTTTCCTTCGGCCGAAGACCCGATTAAAAAGCTGAATGGTACGTGGAAAATAAAAGACAGTGACTATGACTTTGTGAAAGCCGAAATGACCACCGCATCGGGAACCAATACGTTGTACCTGCGTAAAAAATAACAAACAGAAATCACAATATCCCAACGACGCTTTTAGTTCTTTCGTAATTATAAAGTAACACGTACGGTTACAAAGTTGTAACGCCTCTTCCCTGATCATAACGCAACTTTATAACCAACCTCCATCCGACCTTAATATCTTATGTAATGCATCTGCGGTCCAGGTATCCGAAACCAATTAACGCATTGCCCAACAGCTGGTTAAGACCTGATCAACATGTTATGCATGATCTTAACAGGTAAGTTATGTGCTTTTAAACAAATATAATTTACCCCGGAATAAGGTTTGCATAACACTAATTCCGTGCGTGAGGAGTGGGCGTGCAACCTGTAAACCATAAAACATTAATTGCACTTGAGTAACCTGAAAGTATCACCTTGTGAAAGCAAATGGGAAAGTGACTGCTTCAACAAGGTTAAAAAACGAATGCTTGCCTGCAAATGGTTTTTTGTACCAGTAATATTGCTATTGGCATCCCAAACATATTCACAAACAATGGTGCCTGAATTTACGGCCAACCAAACCTCGGGCTGCGCGCCATTAACCGTAAGTTTCAGGGATTTAACAACAGGCGATCCCAAATTCTGGAACTGGGATTTTGGAAATGGGACCCTTGGCAATGTTCAAAACCCGGTAGTTAACTATTCTACCCCCGGCACTTATACGGTTAAACTGGTTGTACGCAATGCCGATGGCACCAATGGCATTACAAAAACCAATTACATTACTGTTTTCCCCTCACCCACGGCTGCCTTTTCGGCTAATATAACTATGGGGTGTGTACCCGTAAACATCCAGTTCACCGATAAAAGCACTTCCGCTGCGGGAAGCATTGTTTCGTGGTTATGGGACTTTGGCGATGGTACCACTTCTACTGCTCAAAATCCCCAAAAAACCTACTCAACGGTTGGATTTTATTCGGTTACCCTTACAGTTACCAGCAGTACAGGTTGTAAAAGCACTGCCAGTATTGGCAGATATATAAGAATTGTATCCGGCGTAAAACCCGAATTCGACAACAGCCAGGCGCCCACCTGCCGTGCTCCTTACGATATTAGCTTTACCAACCTGTCTTCAGGCCCCGGTAACATGACCTACCAATGGGATTTGGGTAATGGAACCACCTCAAACCAAATAAACCCCACAACAACCTATAACGCAAACGGCACTTTTAATGTTACCCTTACGGCCACCAGCGATTTCGGTTGTTCGGGAACGATAACCAAACCACTTAATTTAAACGGTCCGGTTACCAGTATTAAGGCCCCCGATACGGTTTGCCAGAATTCTACAGTGTGGTTTACAAACAATTCGATAACCCCGCAAAAAACAGTATGGGATTTTGGCAATGGCCAGAAATCGATAGCCACCAGCGACTCTACGAAATATCCAACCCCCGGCAGCTATGTGGTAAAATTATACAACGCGTATTCGGGCTGTATTGATTCTGCCACAAAAAACATTTATGTACGGCCAAGCCCGAATGTGGACTTTACAGCTTCGAATGCTTCGGGCTGTAAACCGCCCCTGGTGGTAAACTTCAGTGATGCTTCACCGGCCCCGATTGTAAACTGGCAGTGGGATTTTGGCGATGGCGGCACGGGCAGCGGCTCTTCGGTAAGCCATACATATAATTCGGCCGGAACATTTGATGTAACAATAACGTTTACGGATAATGCAGGGTGCCCGGGAAAGATCACCAAACCGGCAGTTGTGCAGATTGTGACACCCACGGTAAAAATCACCAACGTGCCTGCGGGCGGCTGCGTGCCGTATTCATTTAAACCCGGCGTTAAAGACAGTACGGTTGATGGCATAGCTTCCTATGCCTGGGATTTTGGCGATGGCGCTACCGGCACCGGCGCAAATCCAACACATGTATACAACAATACAGGTACATATGATGTAAAGCTTACCATTACAACAAACGGAGGATGCACAGCAACGGAAATAGTAAATGGTGCGGTTAAAACCGGTACGCCACCTGCTACCAATTTCAGCATGTCGGCTACAGACGTGTGCGCCTCAGATGCCATTCATTTTACCGATCTTACACCCCCGCCCGCTGATGAATGGTCGTGGAATTTTGGCGATGGCGGATCATCGCAAGCCCAAAACCCTGACCACAAATTTGGAGATACCGGAACTTTTGTAGTGAAGCTAACTGCCTATAACAACCGCTGTCCGTTTATAAGCGCCGGCCAGATTGTACATATAAAACCAGCTATTGCCAAAGCAATGCATACGGTCACCTGCGGCAGTCTGCAGGTTAGCTTTACCAATCAATCTGAAACAGATCCTTCTTATGGCCCCGTTTCGTATTTATGGGAATTTGGCAATCCTTTAGTTGGCACATCGCACCAAAAAGACACCGTATTCACGTTCCCATCTTTAGGCACCTATATAACAAAATTAACTGTTACAAACGGTTCGTGTTCCGATGTGTTTTATGATACCGTATTACTAATTCAGGAGAAGGCTGATTATTCTGTTGCCTCCCCTGTTTGCAGAAACACTGTTGTGCTAATAACGTCATCCAATCCATATCAGCATGTTTCGAAGTATGAATGGTCGATTGATGGCGGAGGGTATACCACCGGCGGACAAACTTATTCACCCCTGTTTTCCACCAACGGGCCACATCGCATTACGCTCAGGATTACCGATGTTAATGGCTGTGTTGATGTAAAAGATGATCCGGCGGCAACTACCGTGGTTGGGCCAGTTGCGCGTTTTACGGCTGCTACATTAGGCGGTTGTGACAACACGTCAATTGTATTTAATGATGCTTCCACACCAGCCGGCAGTATTCAAACATGGAAATTCAATTTTGGCGATCTGCAGGTAAAAACTTTTACCAGCCCGCCATTTACCCATATTTATAAAGATACAGGCGAGTACCTTGTAAGGCTAACCGTAACAGATGCAATGGGCTGTACAGACACCTGGAAAAATCCTGATACGGTGTTTATTTCAAGACCCAAAGCCTGGTTCAATTCAGATTATACTACTATTTGCCCCAGCTCTTCGGTACATTTCCAGGATTCATCGGAAGGTAAAGTCGTTGACTGGGTATGGTACTTCGGCGATGGCAATACAAGTAATCAGCAAAACCCTGTATACAGCTATGGCGGTAACAATGCAACCTATAATGTAAAGCTGGTAATTACCGATCGAAGCGGTTGTTCAGATTCTGTTACCCGAAACACCTATATCACCACTATAAAACCCGTACCCGCATTTGACATTATGGATACCAGTTCCATTTGTCCGCCATTGGAAACGAATTTCACTTTCCGCGGCAGCAATTATGAATCTTTTGAATGGGATTTTGGCGATGGTGCTTCTTCAACACTTTTAAATCCAACGCATTTTTATAATTCATACGGCGATTTTACCGCAAAACTGTACTTAACCGGTTATGGTGGTTGCATCGATTCTACCTCGAAAATGGTGCATGTATATAATCCTGGTGGAGTTACCAACCTCACTTATAGTCCAACGGATGCCTGCAATGAATTACTGGTAGATTTTTCTATTACAACACCTCCCGATTTAAAATTCACCTTTAGCTTCGGCGATGGCGCAATGGATTCTTCCATGGCAACCAACTTTCAGCATTTTTATAACTCGCCGGCATTTTACTATCCTGCTGTGCTGCTAAAAGATAACGTTGGCTGTCAGACCTGGGTAGGCGGCAGCAAGGTTATTAAAGTAATCGGCGCCGATCCGTTCTTTTCGTTAGACCGGAAAAAGTTCTGCGATTCGGGTATAGTTTATTTTACGAATTATACTATAGGTAACGACCCGGTGGTAACCCGAACATGGGATTTTGGCGATGGGTCGTCAACGTCTTCTGATGTTGATCCTATTCACTATTTCCAGCAACCGGGAACATTCCTCGTTTCGCAAACAGTAACAACACAAACCGGCTGTACAAAAACAGTCACCGACAGCGTAAAGGTGTACCGCACGCCCGACCCCTCCATTACCGGTGATAGTATAGGTTGTTTGAACGAGGCGCTAAATCTGAAGGGCGTGCTGGCAGTACCGGATACGGCCATTACCTGGAAATGGAGTTTTGGAAACAATACTTTTCTGTCGACCCAGGATGTTTCGCTTAATTTTCCTACAGCCGGCACTTATCCGGTTTACCTGCAGGCCACCAATGCACTTGGTTGTACAGATTCCACCAGTACAAACTTGTTTGTTCCGCCAATACCGTCTATTACCATTACCACCAACCCGGTAATACCGGTAAGCACAGGCGTTACATTACCTGTAACCTATGGGCCCGATATAACCAGCTATACGTGGAAACCGGCCAAAAACCTGAGCTGTATTGATTGTCCGAATCCATATGCCAATCCGAAATTCACAACAACCTACAACATTCGGGTGCAGGATAAATATGGATGCACCAATAACAGGGATATAACAGTTACGGTTGTTTGTAACGGATTGAACTATTTTATACCGAACACTTTTTCACCCAATGGCGATGGTGTGAACGATGTGTTTGCGCCACGGGGTGTAGGGCTTGCCCGGGTGAACAGTATGCGCATCTTTAATCGCTGGGGCGAGCTGGTTTATGAAAAAATGAATTTTGTGGCAAACGACCGTACGCCCACCGGCGGCTGGGACGGCACCTACAAAGGCAAACCGGCCAGCCCCGATGTATATGTTTATATAATTGAATTTGTGTGCGAAAATGCCGCCATTGTTCCCGTTAAAGGAAATGTGGCGCTTGTACGATAACTTTAAAACCACGCAACCATGATCACCGGCCGTAGTTATAAACGATTGATTGCCGGCTTTATATTGCTGCTTAGCCTGTTGCATACCAAAGGGCAGGATATTCATTTTTCGCAATTCTTCGAAGCGCCCCTGTTACGTAATCCCTCACTGGCCGGCATTTATACCGGCGATTATCGCATACAGGGCGTTTACCGCGATCAATGGAATAGCATTACCAATGCCTACCGCACAGGTTCGCTGAACGCAGAATATAAAATGCCGATGGGTACCGGAAACGATTTTATGACCACCGGTATTCAGGCAGTGTTCGACAAAGCAGGAACGGTTGGTCTTACCACCACGCATATTTTACCTGCATTGAATTATCACAAATCGCTGAGCAACGAAAAAACCATGTACCTGTCGCTCGGCTTTATGGGTGGTTTGATCCATAAAAGTATCGACATTTCAAAAGTCACTACTGATAATCAATTTAACGGAGGTTCATACAACGGATCACTGCCAACCGGCGAAACCTTTTTAACGCCCAACTTCACTACCTGGGATGCCAGCGTTGGCATGAGCTTTAACACCACCTTCGGCGTAGACCAAAGCAATAGTTTATTTATCGGCGGCGCTTATCATCATTTGAACCGGCCTAAAAATTCATTTTATCGCAATGCCGGCATTGAACTGCATGCGAAATATGTTGGCTCGGTGGGTATTAAATGGCATGTTGACGATTTTAGCGCCATTACCCTGCAGGCCGATCATTCGGAACAGGGAAGCTATCAGGAAACGATTGGCGGCGTTTTATATTCGTATAAGATTGGCGGCGATGTCGACAACCCTTTATACACGCTCAGCGGTGGTTTAATGTTACGCTGGAAAGATGCGCTGGTACCTGTTGCTAAAATTGAATGGGGACATGTAGCAGCCGCCATAAGTTATGATGTAAACGTTTCGCAGTTAAAGACCGCCAGCATGGGTCAGGGCGGATTTGAGTTATCGCTTTCTTACATCGGCTTTTTACATCGCGATAACAGCAGCGAATACAAGATGTTATGTCCGAAGTTTTAACAGGCTCAAATTATATATTCAGGCAACTCAGCATCTGACTTTTACGAATATGTAAAAACAGGATGGTTGCGCAAATAAAAAAATACAAAACCATCTGATAAAAGTTAAAGACGGAACAAATATTGCATTGGTTTACGAGCAATAAATGCAGATCATTGTTGTTGTTCTTACCTCCCGATAACCATAAACCACTACGTGATTACTGACTTACATTAATAACCAAAACGCTGATGGCTTGCAAGGGCGCCGGTATTTGCCATAAACGGGTTTAATACCATATATGTAAAAGGCTTGCCCGCCCTGTATTAAACTTACTTCGGGAATTGCCCGGCATTTAATGATGATCCGGATCAGACCCGTGGTAAAAAATAATTTTTTTGTGCCGGCACCGGTACAAAACAAGTCTTCGGATGCACTTAATTTATAGGTAGGTCAACATTGCAGCATTGTAATCCTTCCTCCTGAGAACCAGATTCCTGTTTTTGAAGCAGCTTGTATTTGAAGATTTTTTCCAGCCCCGTGAAATTTTTCACATTCGGTATTTTTTACAGCCCGGCTATTTTTAATTCGCTGATAAAATCTTAAATTTAATAAACATGAGAATCCTGGCAGCGATATTGACCTACTGCCGTCCCAACCAACCAAACGGACTGGCTCAATCAATGTTTCTTTCCATTGTTGCCCTGATCATTTCCTCAGGTGCGTTTACTCAAAACCGATATGACTGGCGATCGAATATCGACCAGGTTATTCACGAAACGGATAGCCTGTCGCTTAAATCGCAGCGCACGTTCTATCTCAACAAAATTCTTCGTAAAGATGAACCGCTGAAAGAAACCTGGTATTATACCGTGCATAACAATAATATCATTGTATTTGAAGTGCGCTATCGCATCGATTCGCTCGAATACACCGAAACCTACTACATGAACAGAGGCAGGTTGATTTGCATGGAGTTGTACGAAACAGACTTTCTCAGTTATTACGAAGATGAGATCAGGCATGGCGAGGTATTCTTCTTCGATCACGACATGCTTATACAATATGTTACTGTTGGTAGTGGCCTCGCCGACATGTCGTTCCGTGATCCTCAATATGAACCGCTGCGAAGGTTTTATAAACGGTATATCGAGTTGCAGAAAAATATACTCTCACTCGCCACGAATTGACCAATTTGAAAATTAGTCAATTTGAAAATTTGAAAATGAATATTGACGGTATGCGGTACATTTGTTATTGTATTGAACCATTAGCACATTAGCTAATCAGCAAATTATCACATTAGCATATTTAGCATTATGATTTCAGAAACCATTGTCCTTACAAAAGGATCACCTGCCCCTGACTTTACCTTATTCGATTCGGCAAAAAATAATGTGAGCCTGCACGACTATAAAGGCAAAAAAGTGGTGCTGTTGTTTTTTCCGCTGGCTTTTACCAGTGTTTGCACCAAGGAACTTTGCTATGTGCGCGATCATATTACCCTGTTTAATAATATCGATGCGCAGGTGTTAGGCATCAGCGTTGACTCGTTGTACACACTTGCCAAATTCAAAGAAGAACAGGGACTGAATTTTCCGTTACTGAGCGATTTCAATAAAGACGTATCAAAAGCCTACGGCGCTTTATATGATGAATTTAGTTATAATATGAAAGGGGTATCAAAAAGGGCTTCGTTTGTGATCGACCGGGAGGGAATTGTTCAATATGCCGCCGTTCAGAATAATGCGGGTGACATGCCTGATTTCGAAGCAATACAATCAACATTGACTACAATCAATTGATTATTATCAATTAAAAAATGGTTAAATATTGTATTGTGAGTAAAATTTGTAAGCGAAATCCCCTATAAAAACGAAGTTTATTGATAAACGAGTTGTAATTTTGACTAAAAGGAAATATCTTGAGCGGGAACTGTAAAATATCATCATACATGAAGATTTTTTACGCATTATCCATCATCCTTTTATTGTGCATTCAGGCAAAAAGCCAGGGCCGGGCGTCAGGCCCCGGAGAAGAACCTGCGTCTAAAATCGTAAAGTTCTATCCTAACCCCGCCACCTCCATTATAACATTCGATTTTCAACAGGGATACGATAAATCATACAACCTGCAGATATTTAATTTCATTGGTAAAAAGGTGCAGGAAATAGCCAATGTTTCTCCCAAAACAATCGTTAACCTTAACGATTTCTATCGCGGTATTTATATCTTCCAGCTTAAAGACAAAACCGGCAAAGTAGTTGACTCCGGTAAATTCCAGGTATCGAAGTAATTTTTTGATTTAGAGATTTTGAGATTTTTGGATTTGAAATCCCAAATCCTCTTTTTCAAAAATCCACAATCAAAGCTTTACATTATTTTTTTGATTTTGTGATTTAGAGATTTCTGGATTTAATAAATCGCAAAATCAAAAAATTTCTAAATCCCCAAATGCCTACAGCACCTGCACTATTAAGAATTTCAGATAGTGTGTATTCTCCCACTCCCAAACGATCGGGTGATCGGAAGATTGGGTTTGAAAAGTTACCTGCCTTATTTTTCTGCGGGCATCTTTTGCCGCCAGTTGAATGATCTGTAAAAATAAATCGGGTTGAACCAGGTTGGTGCAGCTTGATGTAACCAAAAAACCACCGGGTTTTACCAGCTTCATCCCGCGTAAATTAATTTCTTTATAGCCCGTAATGGCCTTTTGAATATTATCTCTTGTTTTGGTAAATGATGGCGGATCGAGCATTACCACATCGTATTGTTTGCCTTCGCGCGCCCACACTTTCAACACATCAAATGCATTCATGCATTCGAACCGCACAATTTTTTCGTACCCGTTAAGCGCTGCGTTGCGATTGGCCTGCGTAACGGCGTTTTCAGAAATATCGAGCCCCAGTACCGAACGCGCTCCGTAATGCGCTGCATGAATTTCAAATGTACCGGTATAGGTAAAGGCGCCCAATACATCGGCTCCTTTTACAATATGCTGAATGGCCCGGCGATTATCCTGCTGATCGAGAAAATAACCGGTCTTCTGCCCGTTTTCTATATCAACATAAAATTTCAGCCCGTTTTCCTGTATGGTGATCTTTGTGTCGAACGGGGCACTCAAAAAGCCCTTTTGCTGCGGCAATCCTTCCAGTTCACGCACCGGTACGTCGTTTCGTTCATAGATACCTTTGGGTTGAAATATTTTTTCCAGTGCAGCTACAATGGCAGGTTTCCAAACATCCATACCAAGCGCCAGTGTTTGTATAACAAAGTAGTCGTTGAATTTGTCGATAATTAACTGCGGCAAATAATCGGCTTCCCCAAAAATAAGGCGACAATTCTCTACATACCCCAGTTGCTGACGATACTTCCAGGCTTCGAGCAAACGGTTATAAAAAAAATCTTCGTTTATTACATCTTCTTTTTTGCGCGTTAATAAACGAACCAATATTTGAGAGCGGGGATTCACATATCCCTTACCTATAAATTTTTTATCGTGGGTATATACTTCTACAATCTCACCCGGCTGTAACGAATCGGGCGCCTCATTTACTTCATTGGCAAAAATCCAGGGATGGCCATTGGCTACGCGCTGACTGATCTTCTTTTTAAGATGTACCTGTATCATTCGCGCAAATATACATTTACGGATTGATTGTTTGATGGTTTGATTGTTTGATAGCTGAACCGTTGATTTTTGTAAATATTACTAAATTCAGGCAGCCTAACAATCAAACCATCAAACAATCTATAAAGCGATCTTTCGCCTGTTATTAGTGTTATCCGTAATCTCAACATCAACTACATTTTCATCCAACATTACGAACCTGCCGGATTGCGACAGAAAGGAAGACCCGTAATTGATTTCACGTACCTGCGTTTTTCCGTTTTTATATTTTAACGCTACCCGTACATCATTGTAGTTCACCGGCATGCAATGTTCCTGTTTTTTAAGGGCAAATATTTTTAACGGCCCCCTGTTCTGTGCAGCCGCCAGCAAACAACCGCCGGATATAGCGCTTTGCAATTTCACCAGCGATTTGCCATTGCCGGGAATAAAAATGCCGCTTTGCAACATCGATGCGGGTGTAAACCCGCCTTTGCCATCGCCCAGTAATAAAAGGCCGTTGCAGCCGTCGTAGCGGCCAACCGATACCTCAGTACCGTAATCATTTCCGTTAATCAACACATCCAGATTGCCATCGGCATTGAAATCTTCGGCAAGCATTCCGTTCAAACACGAAAATTGCGCCTGCACGGGTAACGGCTGCATAGCAAACCGGCCATTGCCCAGGTTTTTAATATAGCAATGAGAAAACCAGTTTGCTTTTACCACCAGCGCATTTTTCATTTCTTCCTTTGTAAACATCTGATCAAATGGTGCGGCTGCATAGCGTTTATAATTGGGGTATTTGGCTTTGAAGCTTACAATTTGTTTTACCACGTCATCGCGCACTTCGGCTATGTATTCGCTCCGCAGCGGATTTTCGGAAGAAGCCGGAAGATATAAGGTAGGCACCGCATCATACACACCATTGTTATCAAAATCCTTTGCATACATGTGTACAGGATATTGATCACTGGCGCGATAAAACGAGTTAAGACCCAGGTTGCCCGCTATATAATCTATATCTCCGTCGTTATCAAAATCACCGGGAACAATACTCGTCCACCAGCCGTATTTATCGCCCATGCCCGTTTGTTGGGTGATATTGGTAAACTTACCATTGGTATTTTTAAAAAAAGTCAGGGGCATCCATTCACCGGCAAGCATCAGATCGGGCCAGCCATCATTGTCAAAGTCGGTAAATAACGCATCACTTATCAATCCCACTTTATTCAATGCAGGTGCCATTGAACCGGTAACATCGGTAAACTGTATTTTACCGGGTTTTGAATCGTTGCGGTACAAAAAGCATGATACCGGTTCGGGATAACGCCCCGGTTGTACCCTGCCGGCTATAAACAGATCAAGGTCGCCATCCTTGTCAAAATCAACTGCGCGAACGCACGATTTACTGGTATAGTTTTTTGGTATTGCCAGGGAGTCGATCGCAAAATTACCCCGGCCATCATTTATATATAATTTATCAGCATAGGCGGCATCGTCAGGCACCTGTTCATAGCCACCGCCGGCTATAAAAATATCATTGTCTTTATCGCCATCGGCATCAAACAACACAATGCCCATGTTATCGCCCGGTTTGGTTTGTTCATTGATACGCCCGGGTGTGCGGGTTAATTGTTTCGACGTGAATTTCCCTGAGGCAGTTTGTAAAAACAACATGGTGCTGTAACCGGCCGATCCGCCGCATACGAGGTCATCTAATCCATTGCCATCTATATCGCCCACTGCCAGCGCGGGACCATACTCTGAAAATTTATGCGGCAACAGTTTTTGAATATTAAAGTCGATAAAATCATTTTCCTGCTGGGTGTATTGTATACCGGTAGCCGCAGTAACATCGGTAAATAAAGTATTGGCGGCATAAACCGGTTGCTGCCAGGTATAAGGTATAGCAGCCTTTGCATATTCGGCAGTAATCAGCTGATCGGTTTTTACCTGTTGCAATACCTGCATGTTGCCATCGGGCCATTTAATGCAAATAGAATCAACCTGTGTACAGCTGCCCAGTCCAAATTGGGCATCGGCCTGAACAGATGATAAATAACCACGCACCGGCATTTGCTCATACACCTGCTGATGCCCCTGATAATACAATTCTATAAAGGCGCCAATGCCGTTGCGGTTCAGGGTATCGCCCTTTAACTGAATGCGTAAATAGTGTGCGTTTTCATTTTGCTTTTCGCGAAGCGTGTTTTTATACAGCATGGCTTCGTCGTTGATATTATTCACCACAAAATCAAGATCACCGTCGTTATCGAGGTCGACATAAGCAGCGCCGTTCGAAAAAGAAGGCGTTGTTAAACCCCATTCGGTAGTGGCATTATCGAATGTAAGATTGCCATTATTCCGGTAGGCGTAATTATGAATTTTAACCTGTGGTATCTGGCTTAGGGTATATTGCTTGCTGGCTACATTGCCCGTTTGCCGCCGAAAGGCGATAAAATCATGATCGGTTACATCTTTCGGGTAGCCATTGGTTATTAAAATATCGCGCAAGCCGTCGTTATCAAAATCCTGCACCAGCGGCGCCCAGCTCCAGTCGGTTTCGGCAATACCCGAATAAAACCCGATATCGGCAAATACAGGATCGCCAATGGAATCCTTTGCCAATACACGCGGACCCAGATTTAATTGAAGGGTATTACGCACATACTGGTACTGATAATGATAATAATCTGAGTTCTGGTAAATAAGGTAGCTGTTGGCGCCCATCATCATTTTTTTACGATAGTTGTCTTCGGGGTTCATATCCAGTTCTACCACATCGGCCAAACCATCGTTGTTGATATCCATTACATCCTGCCCCATACCGTTGGCAGATGTATGCTTAAAATAAGCAGCAGCTTTATCGGTAAATGTTCCATCGTGGTTATTGATGTACAACAGGTCGTTCGACAAAAAATCATTGGTAACAAAAATATCTTTCCAACCATCTTTATTAAAATCGGCAATGGAAACAGCATGGCCATAGCCTTCGATGGTTACACCGGCCTGTTTGGTTACGTTGGTAAATACAGGATGTTTAAGAGATGAATTATAATCGTTACGAAACAGTCGTCCTGTACTAAAGTGCGACCCATCGGTTATTTTCGGACGAAATACCGAAGGATTGTCTTTATCCCTGATTTCGTTTACCACAAGGTACATATCAAGATCGCCGTCGTTATCATAATCAAAAAAAGAGGCCATAGTGCTATAGGTGGTATCGTTTAATCCGTATTCGGCTGCCATTTCTTTAAACTCAGGAATGCCGTTTTTATTTACTCCCTGATTTACATACAATAAATTTTGCCGTTTAGCCGCCTCTTTCAGCATAGTGGCGCATACATACAGATCGGGCCACCCATCGTTGTTGATATCGGTTACTGTAACGCCACGGCACCAACGCCCTTCGCCTGTTACACCAGCCTGCTGCGTTACATCGTTAAAGGTAAAATCGCCTTTGTTGAGGTATAATTTATTAGGCACGAGGTTGCCGGTGAAATAAATATCCTGCAACCCGTCTTTATTAAAATCGCCGATGCCCACTCCCCCGCCGTTATAAATATTGGTCATATCGAGCGGGTTAATGGAGTCATTTTCAATAATGGTATTATTAAAGTGAATGCCCGAGTGTGACGAAGAAACAAACTGAAATAAGGTTGGGTTATTATTACAACCCTGTAACAGGCAAAGCAATAAGGCAAAAGCCGGTAATAATTTAATGCTACAATTCATGCGAACAAGCTAAAGGTTTATTATTTAACAAAGCCGTGCCACGGTTTTCCTTCGACTTCGCTCAGGACCGCGGCACGGCTATTTAGAAACTCTTAAGTACAATTATTAAGCAGGGTATCATCAATACCCGGTGTTCTGCTTCAGGTTAATTGGCCCGGTTGAATTTTCAATATCGATCTGCGTTTGCGGAATGGGGTAATACTCGTTCTTTTTTGGAGTAAACGTAGCCGACTGGTTAACGGCAAAAATAGTAGGCCTTGTTTTTTCGGCGGCTGCATAGGCATTCATTGCAGGCGCCATGATGGTTCCCGTATTATTGTCCCAACGTGCCAGATCAAAAAACCGTTGACCTTCCATAGCCAGCTCCAGTCTTCTTTCAAACATAATTGCTTTGCGGGCAAAGGTCTTATCGTTAAATGCACCCGCAGGGTATGGCTTTATAAGGTAGTTATCGGCCGCCGTAGTAGTTGATTTGTATTTTCCGAGGTTTGCATCATATTCGGCATTCTTATACACCCAGCCAGTGGCATCTGCCGCGCGGTTACGAACATAATTAACATATTCACGCGCTTTTTCAACGCTGCCCACTTCAATTTCACATTCTGCCGCCCACAACAATACATCGGCAAAACGAATGAGGTTTACATTATTGGCACTCATTTGCGTTGGCCCCCAAAAACTGGTTTCAGACGAAGAAAGAACATTCTGCTGCGATTTGGCATACACATTTTTCTTGGGGCTGAAATACCCATCGGTACCCGGGTCGCGGATCCAGGTATTTACAGGTGTTGGACCCCAGTCGAAATAAGGAATGCCGGGGCGTCCCATCGTCCAGTCAAGACGGGGATCTAACGTTCCTGTATAGGGTGTGGTGGGGTCGCTTACATTAGGCGCTGTATTATAGGTATCGAACAAGGGTAATCCATCGGCTCCTGTTTTGTAGGCATTTGCCAGAGATATTGATGGGTTATTAAAACCGCAGCAACCGCCCGGGCCGGCGCTATTGGGAAAATTCAGGTTATCGCCATAATTACCATTGGTGCCTGATCCATCGTTTACTGAAGCCTGATAGGCGAATACCGATTCGGCGCTGTTATCGGTAGCGGCGTTAAAATTGTCTTCAAAATTCACCAGTTTGTAGGTGAGACCGCCTGCTGTTTGTCCGTTTCCGGTACCGCCATAGGCAGCCGGAATTATTTTATCGAGCATGGCTTTGGCCTGTGCATATTTGTGTTCAAACATATAGGCTTTGGCCAGGTAGGCAATGGCCGCCGATTTATTGGCCCTTCCCTTTTGCGGTTGTACATCGGGTAAATTGTCGATGGCATATTGAAAATCGGCTTCAATTTTCGGCCATATATCAATAAAATTACCCGAACCATCTACATTAGGCACATTTCCATTATTATTAACTATCGTTATGGTTTCATCAACATAAGGCACGTTGTTCCACATTTTTTTTGCTTCAAAGTGAAAATGACCTCTTAAAAAACGTGCTTCGGCACTCATTACTTTTCTTCTGTCGGCAGTTATGGTTGTATCTTTTGCCAGAAAGCGCAATACATCATTAGCTCTTTGTGCGCCATCATACACGGCCAGCCATTTTTGGTTGAAATAGGGATTGCTGGTATTGTATGCCCATGTTTCAATAGGCACAATATCGCCCTGGTCAGAAGGCGTTGATCCTTTGTACGAATCATCGGCAGCTACGCTGCCAAATACCCAGTTCGAAGCGGCAGAGCCCCAGCTGTTGTCGGCAGCCCCACCCTGGCCGCTTACCATATGATAAGCGCCAACCAACAATCCTTCAATACCTAACTGATTAACCAGCTGATCGGGATTATAAGCTCCCAGCGGTTTTTTATCGAGAAATCCTTTACCGCAGGCAAATACCAATAGCAGTGTTGCAAGGCAACAGGCCATGATCCATTTATATGTTAAAGAAATCTTTTTCATAATAGCATTCATTACAGTGTTAGAAAGAAAGGTTTACGCCCACCAAAAAGTTTTTCTGATTTGCAGGATAGTTCCCGAAGTCGATACCGAAGTTGGTATTGTCTTTCAGATTAGAACCGGTTAACTCAGGATCGAGCCCTGTGTACTTTGTAATGGTAAACAGGTTGGCAGCTTGTATGTACAGTCTGAACCGGTCAATACCAAATTTTTTCAGCCGGGCCGATGGAAGAGAGTAACCGAGCACCATTGATTTGCATCGCAGAAATGAACCGTTTTCGAGGTAATATGAGTTAAACTCGGTGGTATTGCTGAAATTAGCTGTTCGTTCAAGTCGCGGCACTTTGGCATTGGGGTTAGCGGGTGTCCATGAATTATAAACAGCATCTCTGCTTACAGCGCCATCAAACACCTGTGGAAAATCGGTCCAGTAACGCACGTAGTTGATAACATCATTTCCTACGGAAGCATAAAAGAAGGCAGAGAAATCGAAGTTTTTATAACTGGCTTCGAGGTTTAAGCCAAGCGTAAATTTGGGGTTGGGATTACCAAAGAATACTCTGTCGCTGTCACTGATCTTCCCATCTCCATTTACATCTGCATACTTGAACCTGCCGGGTGCGGCAGCATCCTGTTTGGGTGATTTATTTACATCGTCATCGCTCTGGAATAAGCCCACCACTTTATATCCATAAAAGGCACCAAGGGCCTGACCGGCCTGAAGCCGCGAAAATGCACCAATACGGGTTGAACCGGTACTTTCCCTGTTGAAATACTTTACACCTGGTGGTAAAGTTTTTACCTTATTATTATAAGAAGTGAAAGTAGCCGTAGCACCAAATTTAACATCTGAAATATCGCCATTATAGGTAGCAGAAATATCTACACCGGTATTCTGGATATTTCCCGAATTCTGAAAAGCAGGCCGCGCACCACCAAGTGTAGCAGCTGGTGTTGGGTCGAAAAGCAAACCACTGATTGCCTTTTTGTACCATTCAATTGAAAAGGTAAGCCGGTTATTCAGAACCGTTGCATCTACACCGATATTGGTTACAATATCTTCTTCCCAGGTAGTTTCTACGTTCCCCAGCTGGCTGGAATAAATACCGGCAACTGAACTGTTATTCGAGCCATTTAAATCGTAAAACGAGTTGGGCGCCAATTGTTGAAACAGGTTAAAGGCGTTGGTAGGTCTGATGTTGCTGATAGAACCTAATTTACCCCAGCCAGCCCGCAGCTTCAGGTCGTTTAACCATCTGAAATCATTCATGAATGTTTCGCGCGATAACCGCCAGCCGGCTGTAACAGATGGGAATATACCCCAGCGTTTATTATCTGAAAATACCGATGAGCCATCGCGGCGAAGGGTACCTGCCACCAAATATTTATCGGCATAGTTATAATCAACGCGGCCAAACTGCGAGTACAATGTGCTTTGCACAGGTGTTGCGGGATTGTTTTTGTCGATGGTAACGCCGTTGTTTACATTGAGGTTACCATTTATCTGGCCACCGGGTGAACCGAATAAAAGCGTCCATAAATTAGGGTCAACAGTAAGGTTGCCTGCAGTGGTAATCGGGTAGTTGGTCCTGGTTCCGTATATGCCACGCTGGTAGTTGCTGATAGCTTCGGTACCAACTAATACCTTTATAGTATGATCGCCGAAAATGTTGCTATACGTTAATGTATTCGTCCATGTCCAGCTATTATTACGCATATAGTATTCAGTAAAGGCATTGGGATTTTTATTGTTTTCGGCATTTTCATATTGCGTATAATCAAATTGCGCCCAGTTATCATTATCTACAAAGCCTCCAAAGCTGGTGCATGCGGTAAAATGTTTCAACACATCTACTTCGCCAAAAACGTTTCCGTTCATCTGGTAATCGTTACCCCAATTATTATGAATACGTCTCAGATTGGCAACCGGATTTTCGGAGTTACCAAGATTCTGTGATCCGGTACCTGCAAAGTTGCCTTTGATGTCGTAAACCGGAATGATGGGACTTTCGCGATAGCTGAATGAAATGGCATTTCCCTCGTTTTGGTTATCACCGGGAATGCCTGGGTTTTTGCGGTAAAAGAAATAGGCATTTTCGCCTATACGTATCTTATTGTTTAAATTAAATGTTGTATTAATACGGGCCGAATATCTTTTCAGATAGGTTTCGATGAGCGTGCCCTGCTGATTAAAATAGCCCACTGAAAAATAAAATGTTGAACGGTCGTTGCCCGACGATACCGACAAATTATGACTTGTAATCAATGCCGGTTTAAATATTTCGTGAAACCAGTCTGTTCCCTGCTTATTGGCTTTGGTGATCTGGTTGGTGTACAAGGCATAGGTAGCAGGATTGGTATTGGCGTCGCCTTCTTTGCCTGCAGTGGGTGTAATATAATCGGGTATAACCGGTGTATTGCCCGCACCAAATTGTTTGTTCCCCGGCGTTAGACCATTGTTTATGTAACTCTGCTGAATGGCATTGGCTGTTTCCTGGGTGTTGGCAATGTTAAAACCATCTTTTAAAGGCCGTTGTGTGCCCACATAAGAATCATAACTTATTTTGGGTTTGCCCGACCTGCCTCTTTTGGTAGTAATAATTACCACACCATTTGAACCGCGAACACCATAAATGGCTGCGGCGCCTGCATCTTTTAACACCTGAATCGACTCAATGTCGTTCACATTCAGATCGTGCATACTTCCTTGTGTGCCATCGATGATCACCAGCGGATCGGTTGACCCAACAGAAGTAATACCACGAATTCGAATGTTGCTGTTGCCACCCGGTGCGCCGGATGTAACGATGGTTACCCCCGAAGCCTGACCCTGCAGGGCCTTTTCGGGTGTACCGGTGGGAATTTGTCGCATGTTATCTACCTCTACCACTGCAACGGCTCCGGTAATGTCTTTCTTTCGCTGTGCAGTGTAGCCGGTGATAACTACTTCATTTAAACTTGATGTTGTTGTTTTCAGTGATACGGTTAAGTTGGCGTTTGTACCAACCGGTAATTCTTTTGGCTCGTAGCCAATTGAAGTGAATACTAAAACAGCAGATGCATTTGGAACTGAAATTGTAAAAAAACCATCGGCATTGGTTTGCGCCGCTACATTTGAACCTTTTACAGTTACGGTTGCTCCAACAACAGGTTGATTGTTTGAATCGGTGACTTTTCCTGTAACAGATTTTTGTTGGGCAAGAATCGTTGTGGCAGGTAGTAATAGCAATAGAATGGCCAGCCACAACCTAACAGTTAGCTTTGAGGACATAAAATAATGGTTTATGTGTATTGTTTGGTTGTGAAAAAGATGCTTCTAAATTTAATGATAAAATCAGGCCCGATAAAATAATTTTTCACATATGGTACATCGTTATATTAAGAATTTAATAATATAACGGTCGCTACGCCCGCAGAAAAGCGCTTTCAGCAGGCTACACAATGTTAACTGTTGAAAATTAATATTCTTTACATTATAACGTAACGTATATGAATATGCTTGCTATCTGTTTCTAAGAACTTACTCTCAATTTATTTCTTTTAGAGAAAGCCATGGCAAATGCAGCAACCGGTAGAAATAATGCTATTAATTGGTAAATATTCATAGAGTTAGCTGTTAGTTGAAAAGTTAATCAGTTAACAGGTTAACAAGTTAACTGGTCAACTTTTCAACTTGTCATCTAATCAACGGTTAACTTATCAATTTATCAATGGGTTAACTGGTCAACTAATCAACTTGTTAACTTATCAACTGGTCAGCCTCTTCCCACTAAAAATTAGCATCTTTGTAGTTTCCCTGGCAGTTTCGCGGCGGTCATTCGCGAGGGATAAAAGCTGTACTTTTCTCAGTTAACCGGCTGTAAATAAGACAATTTGGCTTACCGGCCGCACTGGCAAAATAATTGACATATATAGGCTTTAGCCGTGAAAACCACTTATTTTTGAAGCGACCGTTCGGGTGGCAGAAAGTCAGACGTAAAAACTGACCGGATTGACGTATGGTCAGCCGGCAAATACGCCAATATTTCAGTTAATGAAAAAGAATAAAAAACGTAAGCGATAGTTATGGCAGATAATGAAAAAAACACCGTTAACCGTGAAAACGGTACCAATAGCCCGATAGATATTAATACCGACGAAAGCATCAGCGGCAGCTCTCATCTTAAAGAACCCGTTGCGTGTGAGGATGAAGTAGAAAAGCTGAAATCGGAAGTTGAGGAGCTGAAAGACAAATACCTGCGCCATGTGGCTGAGTTTGAAAACTTTAGAAAACGTACAGCCCGCGAAAGAATTGAAATGATTCAAACAGCCGGTAAGGAAGTGATCACTTCTTTGCTCGAAGTGGTCGACGACGCCGACAGGGCCGAAAAACAATTGCAAACCAGTAACGATGTAAACGCCATTAAGGAAGGCATTCAGCTGGTATTTAATAAATTAAGAAGCACCTTGCAAAGCAAGGGCGTAAAACCGATGCAAACGATCGGCACCGATTTTAATCCCGACCAGCATGAGGCCATTACCGAAATACCGGCTCCCACCGAAGAAATGAAAGGAAAGGTTATTGACGAAGTGCAGAAAGGATATATGATGAATGATAAGATTATCAGATTTGCCAAAGTGGTAGTAGGTAAATGAACCAATTAGCAAATTTGAAAATTTGAAAATGGTTGCCGCGGTTTAACACCCCGCATAACAACAGGCCTGATTCATTTTCAAATTTGCAAAAATACAAGAGTAGTTATCAGAAATTGTGCTTTTTACATTTTCAAATTGGCACATTTTCAAATTTTCAAATTAATACGATGTCTAAAAGAGATTATTACGAAGTATTAGGTGTAGCGAAGGGAGCGTCGGCAGACGAAATAAAGAAGGCCTATCGCAAAGTAGCCATGCAGTTTCACCCCGACCGTAACCCGGGTGATAAAGCCGCCGAAGAAAAATTTAAAGAGGCGGCCGAAGCATATGAAGTATTAAGCGATGCCGATAAGCGTGCACAATACGATCGATTTGGACATGCGGGCGTGCAAGGCAATGGCCGTGGATTTGGTGGTGGTAATGGCAATATGGAAGATATCTTCAGTCAGTTCGGAGATATTTTCGGCGACGATATTTTCGGAAGCTTTTTTGGCGGTGGTGGAAGAAGAGGTGGCGGTCAGCGTATGCGCGGTACCCGCGGCAGCAACCTGCGCATTAAAATAAAACTCACCTATGAAGAGATCGCAAAAGGTGTTTCCAAGCAAATAAAAGTAAAAAAACATGTGCCCTGCAACACCTGCCATGGCAGCGGTGCGAAAGATAAAGGCAGTGTGCAAACCTGTGGCACCTGCGGTGGCAGCGGACAGGTTCGACGTGTTACCAATACTTTCCTGGGACAAATGCAAACTGTTACTACCTGCCCTACCTGTAATGGTGAAGGATCGGTGGTAACCGCCAAATGCGGCACCTGTAAAGGCGAAGGAAGAATGTATGGCGAAGAGACAGTTACGTTAGATATTCCGGCCGGTGTGGGCGAAGGCATGCAGCTTAGCCTGAGTGGCCGCGGTAATGCCGGCGAACGCGGAGGCCCTCCCGGCGACCTGATTGTTTTAATTGAAGAAGAACAACATAAAGAACTGCACCGCGATGGATTGAATGTGGCTTACGAATTACACATCACTTTCCCCGATGCCTGTTTTGGCACCAATGTAGAAGTACCTACTATCGACGGTCGTGCAAAAATTAAAATACCACCTGGCACTCAAAGCGGTAAAATATTCCGTCTGAAAGGCAAAGGTTTCCCCGGCGTAAACTCCTACGAAAAAGGCGATCAGCTGATTTACGTAAATGTATGGACGCCGCAGAATTTAACTGCCGAAGAAAAAGCCATGCTGGATAAAATGAACGATTCGCCCAACTTTAAACCACAACCCGAAAAATCAGATAAAAGCTTTTTCGATAAAGTGCGGGAAATGTTTTCTTAATGCAAAACGCTTAACGCTGAAGGCTTAACGCATAACGCTTAATGCATAACGCATAACGCAAAAAACAAAACGCAAAACGCTTCGTTTTGCGTTTTGTTTTTTGCCGCTCATCGGCTTTCTGTATTAGCGTTTAGCATTCCACGTTCGGCGTTTGGCGTTCAGCGTTAAGCATTTTGCGTTCAGCTTTCTGCTTTCATTTTCAAATTTTCAAATTAACTAATTTTCAAATTTGTTTTCGTCGTTTCCTTTCTTTCGGGTAAATTTTCTTCGCCTTCTCAATCATCGTTATAAACTCATGTTGAATGGCATCCTGCGGGTCGGCCGAATCCGTGGCCAGGCGTATTACATCTGTAAAGCCGTAACTGCGGGCATACTTCGAATTTTTGATCAGAGCGGCAAACATAGCTACCGAAGCAGCAAAACGGTATGTGGCGGGTAGTTTATTAAATTCAGTAACCGAATACGCACAATGATATAAGGTACTACGATGCAGGGTATCATTAGGCAATTTGTAATGCACCGCAACATTGGCGAGGCTGCCCTTATCGGTTATAATACCGGCAGCAGGATATACAGGATCAATTTCAAACAGCGCTATCACCGAATGACCCGACCCTACTTCGCCCCCATCGAGCTCGTTTACCGAATCAACCAGCGCCTTCATTTTATTATCAAACCCAATCAGCCGGTATTGTTTTACCAGCGCCGGGTTGAATTCTATATTCAAAAAAGCGTTGTCGGCTACGCTGTATAATGTTTGGGTAAGTTCTTTAACCAATACCTTTTCAGCTTCGCGTTCATTATCGAGATAGGCAAAATTGCCGTTCCCTTTTTTTGCCAGCACTTCCAGCTTCGAATCTTTATAATTGCCCATGCCAACACCCAGGCAGGTTAAATAAATGCCCGACTGCTGATGCTGGATGATCAGCTTTTCCAGTTCATCGTCGGTTGTTTGGCCAACATTAAAGTCGCCGTCGGTAGCCAGTATCACGCGGTTATTGCCGCCTTTGATAAACTGATTTTTGGCAAGGGTGTATGCTGTTCTGATCCCCGATTCACCGGGTGTGCTTCCTCCGGGATACAGCTCTTCGATCGACTTGCGGATCTTCTCTTTTTCTTTTCCCGATATTGGTGGCAGCCAAATGCCAATGGTGCTGCCGTATACGACTATCGAAATGGTATCCTTATCGCGCAGGTTATTTACCAGCAATGTAAAAGCCGATTTCAGCAGGGGCAGCCGATTGGGCATGTCCATCGACCCTGAAATATCAATCAGGAACACGAGATTGCTTGGCGGAATTTTTTCAGGATCGAGCTTGCGGGCAGAGATATTTAAAGCCAGTAACTGGTTTTGTTTATTCCAGGGGCATTCTGATATGTACGACTGAAATCCGAATACACTGTCGCGTGGCGGTTCAACATATCCAAAACTAAAATAGTTCAACAGCTCTTCGGTGCGAACCGCATCGGGCGGAATGGTAGTGCTCATATTCAAAAAGCGGCGCACGTTGCTGTAAGAGGCTTTATCGGTATTGATGGCAAAACCTGTTTCGGGATATTTCTGCGCCTGCACAAAATCATTTTCCAGTAACGAATTGTAAGTTTCGGTGCCAACCGTCCAGTTGCGGCGATCTTCGGGTTTTAAGTTCCGGGTAAAGCTCAGCAGCCGGTTCTTTTGTGTATTGGCTGTGGTGAATAAAGTTTTTAAAATAAGGGAGTGGTATCTGGCAGTTTCTATTTTTATCGAAAGCGACTGGTATCCTTCGAGCGAAACGGTAACTGAATCAATTTTTTTGGTGGTCATTATGCCAAAGGAGCCGCTGCTGCCGGAGTAATAAACATACCCTGTTGAATGCAGCAAAATACGGGCATTCGACAGAAGATTATTCTTTTCGTCCCTGATTTCCCCCCGCAAATAATACTGTCCCCGTGCGGATACGAATAACAGGAATGCAAATAATATGGCGAAAGCAGTTTTCAATATGTTGATGCAAGTTAACGAGTTAACAGGTTAACCAGTTAACAGGTTAACTTGTTAGCTCATCAACTACTACTCAATCAGCTTATAAATTTCCGGAATGTTTCTACCCAGTCCGTCATAATCCAGGCCATAACCCACAACAAACTTATTCGGAATTGAAAATCCAAGGTAATCAATGGTAATGGGAAAAACCGTTGCTTCCGGTTTGTGCAGCAGTGCTACAATTTTTAATGATGAAGGTTGCTGGTGCTTTAACTGTGGAAGAAATTCGCTCAATGTTTTTCCGGTATCTACAATATCTTCTACAATAACTACTTCCCGGCCAAACAGGTCCATGTCGAGGCCAATGGCAGTAATAACATGACCGGTTGATTTGGTTCCTTTATAAGAAGCCAGCTTTATGAAACAGATCTCTGCATCGATGGCAAGCTCCTTAAAAAGATCGGATGCAAACATGAAGGAGCCATTCAAAATAGCGATGAACAATGGCTTGCGGCCGGAATAATCGCGGTTCAGTTTTCCGGCAATTTCTTTAATTCTGGCAGCAATCGTTTCGGCATTAAGATATGGTTCGAATTGTTTGTCGTGTACGCGAATATCGCCCATAAGTCAGTTTTTGAATATAACCAGTTCCTGTCCTGTCTTCAGTTCATTCCCTGCTAATTTATTCCATTCTCTCAGTTGATCAACAGTAATACTGTATTTTTTGGCAATACTATACAAAGTTTCTTTATCACGAACAATGTGTAAACTGGCGGTTACTGCCGAAGAGTTGGCGGCAGTGAGCTGGTCAGTGGGTGCAACCACCGGTTTGGGCGCTGTATTCACTACTTCTTCGGCCAGGCGGGGCCTTGCCGGCGCTTTGGTTTGCAAATACAGCTTTTCGCCAACGGCAGGTACCGGCTGGTCCTGCAGGTGGTTATAACCGATCAGGCTTTCGAGGCGGATGGCTTCTGCCTGTGCAATGTCGTATAGCGATTCGCCGGGTTGTACTTCATGAAACTCTGCCGCTCCTGTTTTGCGCTTGCGTTGTAAAAAGATCAGCTGATCCTGTTTCAACACGCCGTCGCCTTCATCGTCGAGGTCATTAAAATCGAGCAGGTGCTTCAACTTAACATCGTATTGTTCGGCAATGGCCAAAAACGAAGTACCTGCTTTGGCGAACATTACCCGGGTTTCGTTGATCTTAAATTCGTCGGTGGGATAATTTACGGCAGGTTTTGCAACAGCCGGAACGCTAATATCGCGAATGGCAACGCCATTGCTGATAGTAAGCGGCTTGCCGTTGCCGGCCAGTACTTCATCTTTCGGCGACAATTTGCCCATGGCAATGAGCGTGTATTGCTGCAGGTTGTAATCTTCGATGTATTTAATCAGTATCTGCGAATATTTTATGTTGGTAGCATAACCTGCTTTTCTTAAACCATATGCCCATTCGCTGTAGTTGGCAGGATCTATCTGAAACAAAAAGGCGTAGCGTTGGCCTTTTTTTAAGAAATCTGAGTGATCGGCATAGGACTCGGCCGCAGTAGGATAGCTTCTGAAACATTCACCGCGGGCGTCATCATCGTGGTATACTTTTTCGCCCGTCCACTCGGCCCGGCATTTAATACCGAAATGATTATTCGATTTAAGCACCAGGTCGCTTTTTCCGGCCATGGTTTCATGAATGCCCTGGGCCAGGGTGATGGATGCAGGCACGCCGCTACGCTGCATTTCGCGAATGGCCAGCTCTTTGTACGTGTTAATGTAATCAATTACGTCGCTGCTATTCTGTGCCCACACTCCCTTCACGGCGAGTAACGATAGTACAACCAGTAGTCGTTTCAACGGCATTCTTTTTTTATTTTTTTCGAATCATTAGTAAACCATCGCGAATGGTAAGCAGTACTTTGTCAACGCTTCCATCCTGCTGTATGTATTCATTGAAGGCCTGTATGGCCTTTGCATTTTTCCCGGTTACCGGTTGTTGTAGCACCTGCCCATGAAACAACACGTTATCTGCCAATATCACTCCGCCCGGCCGTACCATTGGCAACACCAACTGGTAGTAATTTATATAATTCACCTTGTCGGCATCAATAAATACAATATCCCATGTTTCCTGTAACTGAGGGATAATGTTTAACGCGTTTCCCTCATGCAAAATTATCTTTCCCGCGGCATTTGACCTACTGAAATTTGCCCGGGCAAGGGTTACATCCTGTTCCCTAAGCTCAATTGTATGTAATTTTCCGTCATTTAACAACCCTTTAGCAAGGCACAGGGCGCTGTAACCGGTAAATGTACCGATCTCGAGAATGCGGCGCGGCTGCATAAGGCTGCTGATCATTTCCAGAAATTTTCCCTGAACATGGCCGCTTAACATATGCGCATGCGGATGCACAGCCTGTGTTGAAGCGGCTATTTCCTGTAACAATACTTCCTCGGCCGATGTAAATTGTGCCGCATAGGCCTCGGCCTGTGGATCAATGATTTCCAATGCGTTGTTTTTTTGTAAAGATCGGGATTATATGCGAGTAGGGAACCAGTGATCAGCCCATGGGAATGAAGGCAGTGGGCAGTAGGCAATAGCCAGTAGTTAAGAAGGAAGTAAGAACAGACTGCAAACCGGCGGGCACTTAGAACTTATTACTTAAAACTTAGAACTGCTATTGTGTAGTCATCAGTCGGGAGTCAGAAAATCCATTCACCTTCAAAATGGCCTCCCGACCTCAGACTAAACACTCCAGCTTTTTCAGTTATATGAGTAATAACTATTCTTGATTATTTCTTGTGCCTTGTACCTTGTGCCTTCAATTTCGTTTACTGCACAACGGTAATGGCATTTGAGACTATTAAACGAGGGAAAGTAACTTTTAGTTTATCGCTCAATTATTTTTTTACAAAGCTTTAGCAAATGAACCGGTTGAAATTTTCATTACCGGTTAAACAATAAGTGCCGCACTGCCTTATTGTGTGAAGGCCGTGCGGCACTCAAATAAATAATTGTACCTATTGTGCAGCTACCTGTTTTTTTGAAATGCTTAATAAACCAAGATAGGTAAGCAGTCCGTTTATGATCAGCAGCTCAATGCCAATTTCAAATCCGTTAAACCATTGTTTGGAATGCTGACTGATAAAATAACAGATCACCGGTGCAGCCACACAAATAATGGTAATTAACGGTGTTTGCGGCAGTGTGCGTTTGCTTAAAATTCCAAAGGCAAATAACCCCAACAGCGGACCGTACGTGTAACCGGCAAGGGTAAGAATTTTATCGATAATAGACCGGCTGCCAATAGCATAAAAGATCATAATGCAAATAAGGAATATTATGGCAAAAGTCAAATGCACCGTTAGCCTGATCTTTTTTCGCTGCGCTTCTGAAAGGTCTTCACGTCTCTTTAAACCCAGCATATCGATACAAAAAGAAGAAGTCAGGGCAGTAAGCGCACCATCGGCACTTGGAAACAGGGCGCTTATCAGTGCAATAATAAATATGATCGATATCGCCTGGGGCATTAACTGCAGGGCCATGGTGGGGAAAATGGCATCACCCATAATATTTTTATTATCTGCCAGTAATTGCCATTTGGTGCTTCCATCGGGGTTGGTTACCTGTGCATAGTCGGCGCCATGATTCAAAGCATACAGATACAACAAACCACCCAGCAACAAAAACAAAAAATTTACGCCCGCGCTCACGAGGTTAAAGGTGATCATGTTCTTTTGAGAATCTTTCAGCGTTTTTACACTGATGTTTTTCTGCATCATTTCCTGGTCAAGTCCAAACATCGAAATGGTTATGAATGCACCGCCGATGATCTGCTTCAGAAAAAATCCGCCGCTTTTTACATTGGTATTAAAAATTTCGGTGTATCCCTGCTGTGTAAGGGTTTTCATGGCACCGCCTACTGATAAATGCAGGTTTTGAAGAATATACACTACCGAAACAATAAGCCCCACTAACATTAAAGTTGTTTGTAAAGTATCGGTATACACAATTGTTTTTACGCCGCCTTCGAACGTATATAACAATATCATCAGCAGAATAATAAAAGCGGTAACAACAAAAGGAACACCAAAGCTTTTTAAAATAAATTCCTGCAATACAAATATTACGAGGTATAAACGGGCGGTAGCGCCTACTGTACGCGAAATGATAAAAAACAATGCCCCTGTTTTATAAGCTATGGTCCCAAACCGCTTTTGCAGGTAATTGTAAATAGAAGTAAGGTTCATGCGATAATACAACGGCAGCAATACAAACGCCACAACGAGATAGCCAAAGAAATATCCGATCACTACCTGAAAATAAGCAAAACCCTTATGTACATTACCCGCAAAATCACCTACTGTGCCCGGTACCGAAACAAAAGTTACTCCGCTCAGCGATGTACCCACCATACCAAAAGCCACCAGCATCCAGTTAGAGCTGCGGTTACCAATAAAAAACGAATCATTGTTCGAGTTGCGTGAAGTAACCCAGGCAACAGCCAGCAACAGAATAAAATACCCGATAACAAATGAAAACAACAGGGATGCAGACATAATGAAGATAATTAATGAAGTCCGAAAGTCCGGAAGACGGAAAGTAATTCACAAAAAGGGAAAATTCTTTCGGACTTTCGGACTTGCGGACTTTCTGACTAATTTGACTTTCGGCCTAAGTGGAATGAAGATAGCAAAATTGTGTTTTACAATTGCTGATAATCCTTTTATCTTAGAGCCATAAGGGCACTTTTTTTAAACATTATATTGGTTATTTAAAACAGCAGGTATGAAGTTAGAATCGGTGGTTGTTTTTTGCGGTTCCAAAACAGGACAGAACCCTTTATTTATGCGTCATGCAGCAGAACTCGGCAAACTGATTGCCGTGTTGAATTTACGCCTGGTTTACGGCGGTGGTAAAGTAGGGTTAATGGGCGCTATTGCCGATGCGGTGCTGGCCAACGGCGGCACTGTTATGGGTGTAATTCCCAAAATACTTACCGAATGGGAACATCAGCATACAGGATTAACCGAGCTGTTTGTTGTGCCCGATATGCATACCCGCAAAAAAATGATGTATGAAATGTGCGATGCCGCCATTGTATTGCCCGGCGGTTTTGGCACCCTCGATGAATTGTTTGAAATGCTCACCTGGAACCAGCTTAAAATTCACGATAAAAAAATATACGTGCTGAATACCGAAGGTTTTTATAATCACCTGCGGCTTCATCTACAACAATTAAAGAAAGAAGATTTCCTGTACGAAGAGCTCGATGAACGCATCATTTTCTGCAACTCACCGGTTGAGATATTTAATAAGATCGGATAATACAAAATTTGCTGATTAGCTAATGTGATAATTTGCTAATTGAAAACATTGGCGCATCAGCCAATTAGCACATCAGCAAATTATCACATTATCAAATTAAAACCCGATGTTGTATCCAAAATTGTAAAACGCCCTGTTGCCATAAGGGCTGTTGGTATTTTGCAACAGATCGTACTGCACCATTATAATAAAAGCGCCGCGCCCCATAGGAAGTGCGCCACCTACACCACCCAATAAAGAAGGAACAATTTTACTATCCATTTTAACGGTAGTTCCATCAAAAAATTTGTATTTGCCCCATACATAATTGGCCTCGGGTTGTAACTGCACCAGAATAAATTCAATAGGATATACCCGGCCGAAAACATTTAATCCGGCTACACCATAGGTTTGTTTCTCGTCGCCCTGGCTGTACCTGCTGTATTTGTAACTTGAATAAATAAAATTAACACCCGTTCCTGCGGCCAGATACTTGTTAAAACGATAGCCTATTTGCGGAGATACATTTACAAGAGTAGACCAACTACCAAAGCCTAAACCAAAGTTACCGCCGATAAAAAGCTTATCTCTGTCGAAACCTTTTTTAACAGGAGGTTCCTCGTCCTGCGCAAGGGCTATAGAACCAAGACAAGCAAATAAACAGGCAGCAAATAGATATTTTTTCATAGCAAATTAATTTGAAAATTAGCCAATTTGAAGATTTGAAAATGAGGCTCCCGAAGGAAGTAACATACTTTGCTGTTGTGAAGTATTTTCAAATTTGCACATTTTCAAATTTTCAAATTGTGTATTAGTCAAAGATTTTACCTGCGTTTAAAATATTATTGGGATCGAATATCTTTTTAATTCCACGCATCAGTTGCAGTTGCGTTTCATTAAAAACAATATCCATATATCCTTTTTGAATCAACCCTATGCCATGTTCGCCGCTGATGGTACCGCCTAATTGATGCACCAGTTTAAATAAAGCGCGAATTCCTGCTACCACATCTGCATCATCGAGGCTATTGGCAACGCCTTCTTTTTTTATGCGAATATGCAAATTACCATCGCCTGCATGACCATAGCACACTGCCTCAAAATTAAATTGTTTTCCCAGTTGTTTTACACCTCGTATCAATGCCGGCAATTCGGCCCTGGGCACAACGGTATCTTCTTCTATAGTATAGCCTGCAATTTTCACTGCCTCTGCCACCCGGCGGCGCAGTTTCCATAGTTCGGCTTTTTGTTGGGCATCGTCTGCAAAATACGCTTCACCGGCTTCAAATTGTGTTAAGATGTTACTAATAGATTCCATTTCAGTCATCAGTGTATCCATATGGTTGCCATCTACCTCAATAATTAAATGTGCTTCGGTATTATCGTGTACCGGCACTATGGAACTATCAACAAAACGACTTACAATTTTCAGCGCATCAATTTCAACCAGCTCAAGTGCGCTCGGCGTAAAGCCTGCCTGAAAAATGGCACTAACTGCTTCGCCGGCTTTTTCAAGCGATGCAAAAGGAACCAGCATCAGCAGATCGTATTTGGGCAATGGGATCAGTTTCAAAACAATTTTTGTTACAATGCCTAAGGTTCCTTCGCTGCCCACTACCAGTTGCGTTAGATTATACCCGGTGGAATTATTTAATACATTGGCGCCCGTCCAAATAACGTCGCCGGTTGGCAAAACCACTTCGAGGTTCAGCACATAATCTTTTACCACACCGTACTTAACTGCTTTTGGCCCGCCGCTGTTGGCAGCAATGTTTCCGCCGATAAAACACGATCCGCGGCTGCTGGGATCGGGCGGATAAAACAATCCTTTTTCCTTTACTGCATTTTGTAATACCTCGGTAATAACACCCGGTTCGGTAGTAACCTGGCCGTTTCTTTCATCAATAGATAAAATGGTATTCATGCGGTCGGTTGAAATAAGCACACCGCCTAAATGAGGCAGCGCGCCGCCGCTTAAACCGGTTCCCGCGCCGCGGGGCGTAACGGGAATATGCTGCTGGTTACAGATTTTCATAATGGCGCTGACCTCCGGGGTAGTTCGCGGGCGCAACACTACCTGCGGCGGATACAATAAATGCTCGGTTTCGTCGTGGCCATACCTGTTCAACGATTCCTCATCGATCAACACATAATCGTTTCCAATAATTTGTTTGAATTGTTCAATAAGTGCAGTTGTTAGTGTTCCTCTGGTTGCTACTGGTTGCATATAAATGAAAGAATATATCTTATTAGCTAAACACTTTACATTTTGAATAGTTGCCGAAGCCTGAAATCGGAAGTCGAAAGTCTGATGTCAGAAGTCTGATGTCAGAAGTCGCTACCCGGCTTCAGGCGCCAAAAATAGATGACAAATTGAAATCCTATCTTTTTAAATTAAACTATAAAGGTTTTCGAAATTCAAACATTTCGATGGGTCTGACTGTTTATTAATCAGCGTGATATGATCAACGTTATAACAGCGAAAGATGTGGATAAAACCTGCTTTAACAAAACTTTGGCATAATCAACACTTAAAGAACAGGTTATACTGCATCAATAAAAAACATGCAATGGATGCGTACTGGTGGGTATTTGATTTATTGGCTTTTGTTACTATTTTTATCTCACATATCCCTTGAAAAGTCGTTAAGGATTATCAATTTGTAGCTTATCATCACCACAAATCCTTAGAAATTCCCCACAACCTGGTTAACGATTAATGTAGTTAATCTAACAATCCTGTAAAGCCGTTTCTGGTACGATTTACCATTGTATTCCGGGCTGCCATAGCTCCCGGATATGTATTCCCAATCCCTCCTGTGTAAACCGGTTACCCATATGCCATAAAAAACATATGGTTTGAGGATTTAAAGTATTCGCCCATGAAGAGAAGTATACTCGCAGTAGAGGACAGCAAGGCTATCAGGTTTTTATTGCATACGTTGCTGGGAAAAGACTATCAGGTAGTTACGGCACCTGATGCCTGTTCGGCCATGTTCTGGCTATCGAAAAAGAATTTGCCCGATGTAATTATCGCCGACCCGCAGTTATCCGATATGCAGGATTGGGAACTGATCGCAGAATTTACTTCGAGCGCTATTTACCGGGATATTCCCTTAATAGTATTATCGTCACTTGATAAGAATACGACAGCTGCCAAATGTTTGAAATATGGCATTGCCGATTATTTTACCAAGCCATTTAATCCGATTGAATTGCATGAAACCGTTCACAGGATAATTAACAAGGGTGCAGCGGCATCGGTTTCAAAATGAAGAAAGCCGGTTAATTACCCTACCGGAAACAATCACCAAAATGACGTGTTATGGATGTGACAATTTTACCAACCGAAAAATTATTAAAAACATACAAGCGTTTCAGCCTTCCGATGGCTGAAGCACCTTCTGCTGCCAATAAAAAACTGCAGTTCTTTTATGTTGGCGCTCACAAATTATATATCGAAAAGCTGAAAGATTTTTTTGAATTCGGTTATACGAGCGCTTCAACCGAAAGTGCCATTTATACTTTAAAGCGTTTACTGAAGAAAAAAGAAGATGTAACCATCCCTGATATGATCGTTGCCGAAGCAGCCCTTGGGATCGACAATCTGGTAGCGTTGCATCGCTTTTTGAGCGAACATCAAATACTGGCCGATGTGCCATTTATTGTTGAAGCAACCGGATTGCCGGCAAAGGAATTAACGGCGTATAAACAGTATACATTTATTGATGAGCTGATTTTTTTGAATGAGTTTACTGCCCCTGCCCTGCTGCAGAAAGTAAACTTTTTGAAAAAAGTAAAACAGCAATGGGTGCATCAACCGGCTACATGCAAGGTAGAACGGTCGTTCCCTGTTTTTCCAACTGTCAGGTCGTTTTTTAAGAGAGGGCTCGATCTGGTTTTGTCTTTATTGCTGCTGATCGTATTTGGTCCGCTAATGTTGCTGATTGCGCTGGCAATAAAGGCCGAAACCGGTGGACCGGTGCTGTATGTTTCAAAACGCGCCGGGCGCGGCTACAGGATCTTTGATTTTTATAAATTCAGGACCATGGCGCCAGGTGAAGATGAAAAGCTGAATGAGCTGGCACATCTAAATCAATATACCAATCCACAACAGGAAGCGGTATTTCATAAGTTCCATAACGATCCGCGCATAACCCGAACAGGTTTATTTTTGCGCAAAACCAGTTTAGACGAATTACCGCAATTGTTCAACGTGTTGTTAGGTGATATGTCGCTGGTGGGTAACCGTCCTTTGCCATTGTACGAAGCGGCGCGGTTAACTACCGATGAGTGGGCCAAACGCTTTATGGCCCCTGCTGGTATAACAGGTTTATGGCAGATACAGAAAAGAGGCAGGAATGTTATGTCGGCCGAGGAGCGTATTTCGCTTGATAATGATTATGCCGATAAGAGCGACCTGCTGTACGATTTCTGGATCATGGCCAATACGCCGCCCGCCATTATTCAAAAAACGAATGCCTGATTCACAGTATATTTCAACAGTCAAATCTCCTCCTGAGCGGGGAGATTTTTTTTGTGCTTCGCTTCACGCAGCACGCGATTGCCTCTGATTGTATTGTTCGCCTGCGGCGAACGATCAATACGACAAATTTTCTCGCGAAGCGAGGGCGGGCGCATCAACCTCTGTGACATCTCTGAGCGAAGCGAAGGAATAAAAAAATCCCCCCGGCTACACCGGAGGGATATATACTTTAAAAAAGCTGAATTTAATTTATTCGGCAGCTTTGGCGCCTTCTACCAGTACGGTAGTTTTGTTATTAAGCACTTCTACAAAACCACTCTGAATATCGAAAAACGCCAGGTGGTTGCTTTTATCTTTTAACACTTTTACACGACCCGATTTCAGCGCACTTACCAGCGGAGCATGTTTATCAAGCACCTCAAACAAACCGGTTATGCCCGGCAGTTGTACACCGAATACCTCGCCGCTAAACAGCTTTTTTTCAGGAGTTAAAATCTCTAAATTCATAATGTGCTAATTTGCCAATATGCTAATTTGCTAATTGAATACACTTTGTATTATTTTCATTAGCACATTAGCACATTAGGTAATTGGTTAATTATCCTTGTGCCTGTGCCAACAGCTTCTTACCTTTTTCGATGGCGTCATCGATAGTACCAACGAGGTTGAAGGCTGCTTCGGGATATTCATCTACTTCACCATCCATGATCATGTTAAAGCCGCGGATGGTTTCTTCGATGGGAACCAGTACCCCTTTCAAACCGGTAAACTGCTCAGCCACGTGGAAAGGTTGCGAAAGGAAGCGCTGTACTTTACGTGCACGGAATACGGTTTGTTTATCTTCTTCACTCAACTCATCCATACCAAGGATGGCGATGATATCCTGCAATTCTTTATAACGCTGTAAGATCAGTTTTACACGGTTAGCGCAATTGTAATGGGCATCTCCCACAATTCGCGGCGTAAGAATACGGCTGGTAGAATCGAGCGGGTCAACCGCAGGATAGATACCTAAGTCGGCAATCTTACGGCTTAATACGGTAGTAGCATCCAGGTGGGCGAAGGTAGTAGCCGGAGCAGGGTCAGTTAAGTCATCCGCTGGTACATACACCGCCTGTACTGATGTAATAGAACCGTTTTTGGTAGAAGTGATACGCTCCTGCATGATACCCATTTCGGTAGCCAGTGTTGGCTGGTAACCCACCGCAGAAGGCATACGTCCCAACAGAGCCGATACTTCAGAACCGGCTTGTGTGAAACGGAAGATATTATCTACGAAGAAAAGGATATCGCGACCTTTACCTTGTCCGTCGCCATCACGATAGTATTCTGCAATAGTCAAACCGCTCAGGGCCACACGGGCGCGGGCTCCGGGGGGTTCGTTCATCTGTCCGAATACGAAGGTGGCTTTTGAATCGCTCAGCTCTTTCATATTCACTTTACTCAAATCCCAACCGCCATTTTCCATGCTATGTTTAAACTCTTCGCCGTATTTCATAATGCCGGCTTCGATCATTTCACGCATCAGGTCGTTTCCTTCGCGGGTTCTTTCACCCACACCGGCAAACACTGATACACCTGCATACGCTTTGGCGATATTGTTGATCAATTCCTGGATCAATACGGTTTTACCTACCCCTGCACCACCGAATAAACCGATTTTACCCCCTTTTGAATAAGGTTCAATCAGGTCAATTACTTTAATACCGGTAAATAATACTTCGGCAGAAGTGCTCAGGTTTTCAAATGCCGGCGGTTTGCTGTGAATAGGACGGCCATTGGTTTTAGGAACAGCAGGTAATCCATCGATAGGATCGCCGGTTACATTAAACAAACGACCTTTGATAGCTTCACCGGTTGGCATGGCGATCGCAGCGCCGGTATCTGTTACTACCATACCCCTCACCAGACCTTCGGTACCGTCCATGGCAATACAGCGAACGCTGTCTTCACCGAGGTGTTGCTGTGCTTCAAGCACCAGCACTTCACCATTTTGACGTTTAAGTTCCAGTGCGTTATAAATTTCGGGGAGTTTTCCTTCAAACTGCACGTCTACTACAGCACCGATGATCTGCTTGATCTTACCAACATTTGGCATATAATAGTTTGATTTTGCGTGAGCGTTTTAATAAACTGCTTTGATTTTCAACGATTTATTTACGTTTTAAAGCAGCATTTTCATTTTCGGCTGCAAAGGTAAGGGAACGGTGATAAATTTGGCAATTTGAATGCGGGAGATTTTTTATAGATGCGGGGTAACAGGCTTCCCGACAACAAAACGCACCTGCAAAATGGAGTTTCTCATACAAAATGATGCTATTTTCATCCAACTACATCATTTACTTAAAAGGAATTGCTTTTTCTTATATAGGATGGTACAACTCTTATATAGGAATTATTAATTGCTGATAGGAATAATAATTATCTGATTGAAAAAAACAAATTTCTTAATAGGAAATATAAATTCATCATATAAGAAATAACAATTTTTAATTAGAAAAATAAAAGACTCATATAAGTATTCAAATTTCTCATATAAAAATTGTGAATTTTTGAATAAAAAAACTCAAATCACATATATTTTACTGAAAATCAGCTGAAAAATGGTATGATTATAAATCAGCGGAGTCTTTTTGTATGCAAAATCATACAGTTTGCAGGTGGAAAGATTTTGTTTGCAGGCGGAATTATGCTGCGCGCTGGTGAACAGACTCATCTTACTTCCGACTTCCGACCTTCGACTTCAGACTTTTGACCTCCATCACAGCAAACCAAACCCCGGCATCTTACGTAACTATATATAAGAAATAATGTGCTTACCATTTATGTCCGCAGCCGGCTAAAAAGGGTTAGCCGGCTCCTTTTTTTACTCCAAAACGAGCATTAATTATTGAACACCGGGTTATGCCATAATGTTAGCAACCTTATTAATCCATTGAATAAGACTAAAATACCTGCCCAACCGTTTAAAGCACTCGCCATAACTGCTTTTTCGTTTTATTTGTATTTTGAATATGGATTTTGCGATTCCCTTTTATCCGAACATGCAATTAGCCGAAGTTACTAATGCTGCCATTGCCAATGAGTTCATTAGGGTTAATGTTGAACTGAATAAGTTGAACCCTAACTATATACGTCCGCTCGATAAGGACGTGAATGAGGTATTCAATCCGGCCAGAAACAAAGCATTCCGGCATGGCGAATGTACCCGTTGGGTATTGCACGATGCCGAAGGAAAATGCATTGGCCGCATTGCCGCATTTGTAAATAAAAAATACCGGAATAAGGGAGATGCGTTTCCTGTGGGTGGTATCGGTTTTTTCGATTGCATCAACGACCAGCAGGCTGCCGACATGTTGTTTGACGTGGCCAAACACTGGCTGCTACAGCGTGGCATGGAAGCCATGGACGGCCCTATTAACTTTGGCGAGCGCGATCGCTGGTGGGGGCTGGTTACCGAAGGATTTCAGGAACCGCTCTATTGCATGAACTACAATCCGCCTTATTACAACTCACTTTTTGAACACTATGGATTTCGTCCTTTTTTTAACCAGATCTGTTTTGGACTAAACCCCAAAAAGAAGCTTAGCGATAAACTGTTCGAGCGGCATGCTCATTACAGCAATCCCGATTACAAAGCAATACCCATCGATAAAAAGAAGCTCGAAAAATTCGCAAACGATTTTACCATTGTATACAACAAGGCCTGGGCCGGTCATGGTGGCGTAAAAGAACTGAAGAAAGACCAGGTATTGCTCATGTTCAAAAAAATGAAACCGGTGATGGATGAGCGCATCATATGGTTTACCTATCATAAAGATCAGCCCATTGCCATGTTCATCAACCTGCCCGACCTGAACCAATGGTTTAAATACCTGAACGGTCAGTTCAACTGGTACCATAAACTAAAATTCCTGTGGATCAAAAAAACAAAGCCCTGTAAAAAATGTACGGGGCTGGTATTTGGCGTGGTGCCCGAGTTTCAGGGGAAGGGTATTGATGCCTATATGATCGTTGAATCGGGCAGGGTTATACAATGGCAAACGCCGTATACAGAATATGAAATGCAATGGATCGGCGACTTCAACCCCAAAATGCTGAATGTAGCCGCCGGCCTGGGCGATACGTTTAGAAGCAGGGTGCTAACCACCTACCGGTATTTGTTCGACAGAACGAGAGAATTTAAGCCGCATCCGATGATCAGTTAAGTTTTCTTATAGTTTTTTAGTCATTAATGCAGTCAACCCTGCCGGAGCAACAACATTTATGTGGCCATCTTCCTCCGTTACATTAATTCGGGTAAATGTACCTTTATAATACCAGAAAAACTGGTTAGAAACAGGTTGTGGTAGAGTCGTATAAAAGTTGTCTATAGTCGACTTTATATTCTGAATGTATTTCACAAAATTAAGTGGTTGCTCTTTTGTTACTCTGCAAACACTTACAAAACCTTTGGTGGGCATGGCAACTACCGAGCCCCATTCACCTACTACGTCACTCGCATTATGATCAAGGTCAAGTGCAACGCTTGCAGCATAATCTTCATTATCCCCTAATAAAATGACTTCAATCTTTTGCCCATCTGAGTCAAAAGTTTTACTCACCTTTTGTATCTGGTGTTGATTGAGGTTATTCCTGGCAATTGAAAAAACTGTAGCAGTATCTTTTTTCCAGGTACTGAACATCGATTTGGATACTGCAGTAAACATACCCGGCAAATCGAGCATCAGCACAGTATATGTTCCTTCAAGATCGATCCTGTAAAAGCAATCATCGAGGTTCTTTTGTTTCGCAAACGATTCGGAATAAATACGCAGGCTTAAATATTTGGATATCGTTTCAAAATTATTCGGATCAATTTTCTTATGTTCATCTATAGCGATAAACATGTTATTGAAATGCTCCTGTACCACTTTACTCCATTGTGATATATCAGGTTCTGCCTTACATTTCATAATAAGGTTATCCAAATTAAACGCACCCAGGTCCTGACCCTCTTTCAGCTGAATAGTACCATCTTTTACAAAGTCGATCTTATATCGTTTTGAAACCTGAACAACAGCAAGGTCTACCAGCTTTTTGTAATCCTGTTTACTAATTTCATTTTCAAAACCGGCGGGAATGGTATAATCAATATTCTGACCAACAGCGATTTGATGAAACAATATCAAACCAAGGATAAAAAGTAATCTCATACAGTATGGTTGTACAATTATGTTAAAAGTATATACAATCCATCAACCCTGCAAACAGTTAGAAAAATTATAAATAAAAAAAAGACGTGGCCCGGTTAGTACCACGTCTTTTCATTATTACTTTATTTCTTACTTCCTATTTCTTACTTCCCTCCTGGTCCACTGCCCATTTTACCGTATCCTTTATTCCCTCGGCATACGACGTGGGCGTAAAACCAAAGGCTTTGTTGAACTTGGATGAATCGAACAGGTATGGGTATTCGTTCTGATAATTCATTTCAACCAGCTCTTTCATTACTCTGTTAAATAATCCGACTAATGACAGCATCCAACCGGGAACAACAGTAACCCCATTGGGTTTTTGCATGGCAGCAGCGGCCTGTTGCGCAAACTGGCGTCCGGTTAACGGATTGTCTGCCGTTGGCAAATGCCAGGTTTGGCCAAATGCATCTTCCCTCTTTGCCAGCAGGTACAATGCCTGTGCTGCATCGGGCACATAGGTAATTGAATGCGGCTGATCGGCACTACCTAACCATTGCGCTTTTTTTCCTTTTAACAGATTTTGAATTACCAGCAAATTGGGTACGCTGGTTTTAAAACCAATGGGTCCGTAAAAATCTGCCGCACGGGCAATCAATGCTTTCAGGTTGCCGGTTTTTGTTTCCTGTAATAATTGATTGGCGATCGCTGCTCTTATTTTTCCTTTTTCACTAACCGGGTTAAACGGAGTTTCTTCCGTCATCACGCCGTTTACTTTACCGTACATGTATACGTTATCGAAAAAAACAAGCCTGGCGCCGGTTTCTTTACAGGCATTGATCACATTCGTCATGATAACCGGCCACTGTACGCGCCAAATGCGCACATCATAAGGTAAGCCTATTAACAAATACACCACAGCCGATCCTTTAATGGCCTGTAATGTTTGCTGGTAATCGGTAGCATCGGCCGATACGGTTTCTACACCGGTAACAGGTTTTGCCTGTCGTGATACCAGCCTTACTTTTTCCTGATTTTTCAATAAAACCGGTAACAGTTGATCGGCTACTGCCCCACCAGCGCCAAAAATGGTATGAACACTCATAAAGTTGTAAGTTATAAGTTTTAAGTTCTATGTTTAATTTTATTAAATATCGAATATCAAATGTTGAATGTCGAAATAAATGCACTTCAATATTCAACATTCGATATGCATTATTCTTTAATCTTCGGTGCAAGCAATTTATACAACACCGGTGTTACCACCCGTGTTAACAGGGTTGAACTGATCAACCCGCCGATGATCACCAGGGCAAGTGGTGAATACAATGGGTTATTTTCTAATACCAATGGCAGCAATCCTCCGATGGCAGTTAATGTTGTTAAAATAATCGGCACAAAGCGGGTTTCGCCGGCTTCCTGAATGGCTTTATCAATACTCATCCCCTGTTTGCGCAGCTGATCGGTATAATCAACCAGCAAAATAGAATTTTTTACTTCAATTCCAATAAGTGCTATCAAACCAATTACTGCAACAAACGAAAATGTATTACCGGTTGCCAGTAACATCAGCACCGCCCCGATAATACCCAATGGTATAACCGACAACACAATTAATGTTCCGCGGAATGTTTTGAACTCAAGGATCAGCACGCCCAGTATGCCAAAAATGGTTATTAATACAATGGTGCCCAAACCGCCAAAGCTTTCCTGACTGGCCTCTACTTCGCCCGCTGCCACATAATGCGAATTGGGTGGAAAATGCATGGTGTCTAATTGCTTCAGCAATCCTTCGGTTACTTTACCGGTATTATATCCGCTCTGAACATATGCGGTAGCCACCGTAAATCGGTCTTTATCGTAGTGTTTAATAGTAACCGGCGATGTTTCGAACCGGATATCGGCCACCTGGTTCAACGGAACCGATGCGCCGGTAACACTGCTTACATATACTTTTCCAAAAGCATCGAAAGTTTGCCGTTCTTCACGGGGAAGGGTTACCGAAATATTATATTCATCGCCGTTTTCTTTACGAAAAGTGCCGATGTTTAATCCGGCAATGGCCAACCGCACTGTACGGTCAATTTCATGAACAGGTACACCCAGCAAACCGGCTTTTTCTTTATTTACTTTTACGCGCAGATCGGTTTTTAAGGTAGTGAGCTCGTTGTTTACATAAATGGTCCCCGGTGTTTTTTTCAACAGGGCTTCTACCCTGAAAGCGAGGCTGCGCAATGTATCCAAATCTTCGCTGAACAAACGTATGGCAACAGGTGCTTCAACCGGCGGGCCCTGCTCAAAATCTTTTACCTCAATTTTTGCATTGGGATAATCTTTGAATCTGGTACGTAACCTGTCGATCAGTTTTCGTTTTTCGGCAGGCGGTGTTTCATTTAACTGTACAAACAACTGTGCGTAATTGCTTACATCATTTTGCGGCACTACGTTGTAATAAATGCGCGGATTACCACGGCCTATATTGGTTGCATAGTTCTTTAGATTGGGAATGTTGCTGATCTCTTTTTCAACATAGCGCGCCACGCGATCGGTTGCCGACAAACTGGTACCCAACGGTGTTTCGATATTTATTAAGAACATTGGTTTTTCAGAAGCCGGAAAAACGCTGAACCCTACCACTGGTACCAGGGCTACCGAGCCTGCAAAAATCGCCAGCGCAATCAGCAACGTTGTCACAGGCCGTGCAATAGCGCTGTGCAGCAACCGGCGATACGACCCTCCGATGAACTTTTTTAACCCACGCATAAACAGATTGCCTTCGGGATTTTCGTGGTTGCTTAAAATACGGCTCGATAAAAACGGAACAATGGTAAGCGATACAAATAACGAGGCCAGTACCGTAGTTACTACCGCTGCCGGTAAGCTGCGAATAAAATCACCGGCGCCTTCGGGCAAAAACATCAGCGGTAAAAAAGCAAAGATCAGGGTAATGGTACAGCCAATTACCGCCAGCCCTATTTGTTTGGTAGCGGCCATAGCGGCCTCTACACGGGTATAGCCCATACGCAGATAACGTTCGATATTTTCAACCACCACAATGCTATCGTCGACCAGCAAGCCAAGTGCTACCACCATACCTACAATGCTCAGCTGGTTGATGGTGATGCCGAACATATCCAGCAAAAACAACCCTATGGCCAGCGATAAAGGAATTGATATCATTACCACAATAGAAGCACGAACGCCTAATGGCAGCAGCGTTAACAATACCAGAAAAATGGCTATGCCGAAATCACGGGCAAAGCCGCCAAGCCGGGTGCGAACGCTGTGTGCATTATCGAAGCTTTGTTCATATACAATATTCTTTGGCAGCTCTTTTTGAAATTGCTGCAGCACCGGTTTTACTTCTTTTTCAACCGCAAAAATATTGGTGCCCATTTTGCGGCTGGCCGTTACAAACACCCCGCGTTTACCATTTAAACGCGCCATGTACGTTTGTTCTTCATAATTAAATTCAACATCGGCTACATCTTTTACATACACCAGTTTGCCGTTTACATTGCTTACAATAGTATTTTTTATTTCATCGATGTTTTTATAATTGCCGCTTGTTTTGATATTGAATTTCTTTTCACCCATTTCGATGCTGCCGCCGGGAATGTTTACATTTTCGCTTTGAATGGCTCCCAGCACTTTATTGAGCGGAATATTATATTGCGCCAGTTTTTCGATCTGCAGTGATACGCGTACCTGTTGCTGCGGGAAAGCCCAGTTGTCGACATTCTTTAAGCTTTTAACCTTCTCCAACCGCTCTTTTAATTTTTTACTCCATTCTTCAAGGTCTTTATACGGCGCTGTTTCACTTAACAAACCGATCTGTAGAATATTTACATCCGAAGGAGAGAATTTTTGAATATCGATATTCAGTATATCCTGTGGTAATTTGTTGCGGAGGGCATCCATTTCACGCACAACATCCTGATATTTTTTATCGGGATCGGTTTCATATTTAAACTCAACGCGTATTACCGCCAGTCCGTCGTCGATGCGGCTTACGATGCGTTTGATATCGTCGAGTTCATTCATTCTTTTTTCTATGGGATCGGCCACCAGTTCTTCCATGTCTTTGGGGCTGGTACCGGGATATACCACCACCACATTAAATTGCGGGGCCTGAAAGTCGGGATCCTCACCGCGCGGCATATTTAATAAGGAGTTTATGCCAATGGCTATCAGCATCACGAATACGATGAGCGTGAACTGATAGTTTTTTACTGAGAAGTCGGTTATCTTCATAACACCTTAATTTGAAAATGAGCCAATTTGAAAATTTGAAAATGGAGCAGATGAGCTGATTGTTTGATGGTTTAATTGTTCGATGGTTTGGTGCCTGAATGATCAACAGGTTACTAATTCGCGGGCTCTCCGAACAACGTATGCCCAACAATCAAACCATTTAACCATCGAACCATCACATCAGTTATTTAATGATTTTTACTACTGATCTTTCCGTTAGATAACCTACGCCCTGGGTTATTACCTCCTGCACACTATCTAATCCGCTGATAACAGCAGCCTGGTTATTTTCGAGAAAAGCGATGGCTACTTTGTTTTTGGTAAGGGATTTGCCATCGGCATTTACGGTGTATACATAACCTGTTTTATCATTTGCTTCGGTAACTGCTTCAATCGGAACAAGCGTTACAGTTTGTTGAGCCGTGGGCTGTAAATGAACGGTTGAAAACAAACCGTTGGCAAAGCGGGCGCCATTGGGCAATACTTTTACTTCTATTTCGTAGGTACCGCTGGCTGCATCGGCACCCTGCGCTATTTCGGTTATAATTCCGGTAAATGTTTTATTGGGATATGCATCTAATTCAACACGGGCCTTATCGCCTTTTTTCAAAATAGCCCAATCTTTATCAGATACGCCAAATCGTATCACCCAATCGTTCCCTGCGGTTCCGCTAAACATAAATACAGGAGCGCCCGAAGCAGCCATCTCTCCTTCATTCATTAATTTCTTTAGAATAGTGCCGTTTTCTGTGGCGCGTATCTGAGCGTACTGCTGGTTAAACCGGGCTATACGCAAACTTTCCTCAGCCACCTGTAATTGGGTGGTGGCATTTTGCACCTGCTCCAACGTTGCTACGGTATCGTTATACAGGTTTTTTATTCTTTTTTCATCACGTTGTACTTTTTCAACACCCTGCGAAGCCTGTTGCACCTGGGCATTGATTTCGGTAAGATCGAGCGTTGCCAGCAGTTGTCCTTTCACTACGGCATCGCCTTCTTTTACATATATCTTTGAAATGATGCCGCCAATTTTAAACGACAGGCGGGCTTCGGCGGTAGAGGCCATGCTGCCTGAATATTTTAATACCGGGGCGTAGCTGGCGGTGGTAACGGATTGCACTTTCACGGCAATGGCTTCATCTTTAATATCGGCGGTTTGCGACCGGCCATTGCATGCGGTTATTATGATTGCTATTGATAAACCTGTTAAAAAGGTAAGGGGGAAGAATATCTTGCTCATAACAAAAATTTTAAAAAGTATAGGAAGCAGTAACACGTTCTAATTCGGCGGCGCGGGTTAATACGGCCAGTTGAGCCAGCGAGTAATTCAGTTGCGAATTGGTTAATTGCGTGCGCGCATCGATCAATTCAATCTGCAGCGCCTGGCCTTCGCGAAAACGGCGTTCGGCAAAACGATACGTTTCCTGCGTGCTTTGCACTTCATCGGCATTCGCCTGCAGGGTTTGTATGGCCGACCTGTAATTATTCAATGCGGTGCGCACCTGCAGACTTAACTGCTGTTCTACATCTTTATACTGTGTTTCGAGCGCCTGCAGATCTAATTGCGACTGCTTAATTTTATATTTATTATCGTTGGCTTTAAATAGGTCCCATTTCAGTTGCAACCCACCTAACTGGTAAAACTGATCGCTGTTGAAGTGAAAGCCAAAACCCTGAAAACCGATGTTATAAAATGCATTGAGTTTGGGAACGATGTACGAGCGATTCATTTTGATACCGGTTGTTACTACCTTTTGCGCGCTTTGCAATTTGGCCAGTTCCTCGCGACGAACGGGCACTTCCAAAGCGGGATTAATAGAAGTATTCATCTGCTCAAACACAGTAGTATCGGAGGTAACCGGTGCATCCAGCGACTCATTGAGTAAAAAATTAAAAAAGGCAAGTGCATTTTGCTGCTGGTTACCTGCTGCTATAAACGAAGATTTCACCTGGCTAACCTGCGCCCTTGCACGTAAAACCGATTCTTTGGTGCCCATTGAATTTTGCATCAGCTTTTCGCTTACCCGCAAATTTTCACCTGCCAGCGCCATTGCATTGGTATAAATAGCAACCGCCTTACCGGCCTGCAAATACTGGTAATAGGCTTCTTTGATGTTCTTAACCAACTCGCGTTTGTAAATATCAATTTCGGCCTGTTGCGTTTGTATCAGTTCTTTTTTAATGGCGCGGTTATAATATATATCGGCATTCACAATGGGCATAGAAACTTCCACGCGTGTATCGTGAAAATTATTGGGCAGGAAATTGATGGTTTGATTTTCGATCTGTGGAAATTTACTCTGACCGGTTAACTGGTTCAGGGTTGAGTATACGCCGTTCAGCATATCGCCGATGGGCAGGTCCTGCTTACGACCACCATTGGCCAGCGTGTATTGCGAAGCGATACCGGCCTGCGGATAGAATAAAGTTTTTGCTCTTTGCAAATCGATCTGGGCCCTCTGCAGGTCGAAATTCTTTTGTTGAAGGGCAAGGTTGGTTGATAGCCCTTTTTTAATATAACTGTCCAGCACAGGCTGTGCATTGGCCGTGGAACAGGCAGCAAGGATCCCTACAATCCCGATAGCAATCGGGACCGACAGACTTCGTTTCATAAGTCAATCCGTTTAATTTTATAATGTAAATATTATTAACAGTGTTAAGTACGGAGGCAAAAAAAATTGGCTACTCCTTCCTGCCGGAAGCATCCAATACATTCAGGAACCAGGTCAACCCCTTATTCATCATAGGAACTATCTGATCGTGCGTTACTACTTTTTCGAACCGGTTACGAATGGCGAGTGATACCATACCATGCACCATACCCCAGATAGGCATTGCCATAGCATCGACGTCACCTTTTACAATGAGGTTCTTGTCCATACATTCCTGCAGTGTGCCTTTCAGCCGGCCCAATGTGTCTTCACCATTTTTCCATTCGCAGTTTACCATACCTGCCAGCGCTTCCATAGGGGCCTGCAAAATGAACATAAGATCATAGAATGCCGGATTTTCGAGGCCAAATTTGATGTAGTACTCCCCCATTTTATGCAGACGAACGAGCGGATTATTTATTGTCCACAGGTCGGCCGTATATTCAGCCATTTTCTGAAAGCCTATTTCGTGCAGGTTGTACAGGATTTCATTCTTGTCTTTAAAATACAGGTATACGGTAGTGGGGCTGTATTCAATTAAATCGGCAATTTTACGGATCGAAACATTCTCAAACCCCTGTTCCACAAACAGTTTCATCGATGCTTCCAGGATCGCCTTCCTGATCTCGAGCTTTTGCTTTTCCTTTCTTTCCGGTATGCCCATAGTAAATAAGTTAACAACACAAATATACTTAACACCGTTAAGTTTCCAAACTTTCTGCAGCCTTTTTTTAAAAAGATTTCTGCGTTTGCGCCGATTGGGACCAAAATGCAGGGAGAGAAAGAGGAAGCAAGGGTTGCTGTCCTCGCCTGGCTGAAGCCTTGCGACTACACGCCAAACTACCAAATCTGCAACTTTGGCCTGGATGGCGCGCCTGACTGAGGCCTCGCGACTACGCGCCGCCTACACTTTAGGGCCTGCACCGGAGCTTAAGTGGCGAAGCATGGAGGGGGTAAGGTGTTTCATTCAGGCTTCACCCAAAAACATTTTGCTTTGCATCCCGCCTTCGGCGGGACACATTTGCACATTTTCAAATTTGCACATTTTCACATTATCGCCATTCCTTACATTTGCTGCATACCATGGAGAAGTTTATAGTTTCAGCACGAAAATATCGCCCGCAACTATTTGATACGGTTGTGGGGCAGGGCCATATTACCACTACGCTCAAAAATGCCATCAAAAACCGCCAGTTGGCGCATGCCTTTTTGTTTTGCGGTCCGCGTGGTGTGGGTAAAACCACCTGTGCCCGTATTTTGGCAAAAACCATCAACTGCGAAAGTCCAACGCCCGATGGGGAAGCCTGTAACCAGTGTTCATCATGCGTGGCTTTTAATGATGGTATTTCGCTGAATATTCATGAACTCGACGCGGCCAGTAACAATTCTGTCGATGACATCCGCTCCCTGGTTGAGCAGGTTCGCTTCGCCCCGCAGGCCGGAAAATATAAAGTGTATATTATCGACGAGGTGCACATGCTCAGTTCTTCGGCCTTCAATGCATTTTTGAAAACGCTCGAAGAGCCGCCCTCCTACGCCATATTTATATTGGCCACTACCGAAAAGCATAAAATTCTGCCGACTATCCTCAGCCGGTGTCAGATATTCGATTTCAAACGCATCACCAGCAACGATACGGTAGATCACCTGCAAGGCATTTGTGAAAAGGAAGAAATCAATGCCGAAAAACCTGCTCTGCAGGTTATTGCCCGCAAAAGCGAAGGCTGTATGCGCGATGCATTGAGTATTCTTGATAAAATCGTAAGCTTTACCAGCGGTACGGTTACCTATCAGAATACGCTGGAACATTTGAACATTCTGGATGCCGATTATTATTTTAAACTGATGGACTGCATGCAGCAACAGGACCTCGCCGGCGCCATGCTGTTGTATGATGACATAGACCGTAAAGGTTTTGAAGGCGACCTGGTGATCAATGGTTATGCAGAATTTATCAGGAACCTGCTGGTTTGTAAAGATGAAAAAGTGGCAGGTTTGCTCGAAGTAGTGGAAAGTTTTAAAGACAAATACATTTCTACTGCCAAAAAAATACCGGTATCCTATCTGATCAGCGCGCTGAACATATTGAACGAAGCAGAAATTAATTTCAAAGGAGCACGCAACAAAAGACTGCATACCGAACTGGCGATTATTAAATTAACCTATCTGCAACAGGCGCTTGAACTAACCGTTTCGGGCGATGGAACCGGTAAAAAAAAAGTAGTTGATTCAGCACAGCCGGTAGCTTTCAGAAAACTGGGTATAGTTGAACAGAAGGCGGAAGCCGGAAATCGGAAGTCTGATGTGGGAAGTCAGAAAACCGAAGCAGGAAACCTTCCCGCTACACAGGCAAATCAGAAGCCGGAAACTGTTGCTCCAAAAGCAAATACTGAAGCAAAACTGATCATTGAATCATCGTATGATGACAGCTACATCAGCCCTGAAGAAGAAGAGCAGGCCTATTTATTAGCGCAGCAACAGGGAGGTCAAAATACCGGCACATCAACCGGCTCCCCTACTCCTAACCAGCAAACAAATACTGCTGGTGCAGGCAAAACTTCCAAACTGGGCACTCTTGAATCGATACGACAGAAATTTGCCAATAAACAAGCGGGTACAGCCAATCCCATTATACCGCTATCGTACGAAAAGCTGGAAGAACATTGGAAAAACTTCTCTCAAAAATTAAAAGATAATAAAAACCCCGCTGCACAGAGTTTCGACATGGCGAGGTTAGCTATCCTAAACGAAGGCGTATTCGAGATCACTACCAATAACAATCTCGAACAAAAATTCATTGAAGGGGAACGGCGCGGATTATCAGAATATTTACAAACGCTATTCAATAACCGCGCCCTGATGTTTACCATTGTTGTAAGCGACAACCCGGTATCGCAGGTGCCTATTGAACGCCCGCTGAATACTAAAGAGCAGTACCAGAAAATTGTGGAGCAGTACCCGCTGGTAAATGAATTGAAAAACAAGCTGAAGCTGGGGCTGGATTATTAAACAGTACTACCGATCCCATAACTTTCAACACTTCTTTTTTAAATGCTGCAGACGACGGGGCCGTATCTGCGGCCGGAACATTGCCGGGCGAGATTGGAAAATCGATACAGGGGGTGGCATAAAAATTTTTCAATTAGGTTCCCGAAAAAAAGCGAAATATTCGAACAATTCAAAAAGATGGCGTCATTTACCATTAAAAATTAATATAAAATGACCACGACAGCCCCTCCCGAAGCGAGATGTATCAAAATATGCCGGAAATGCCGGCAATGCCCCTGAGAAAACAGTCTCAATGCATAAATTTTCCAATTCCTCATTTTGCTGTAATTTCGACACCTCAAATCGAAAAAATCAGAAATATCAAATAAGAAATAATTATGGCTGAAGTGATCTTAATGCCCCGCCTGAGCGATACCATGACAGAAGGCGTGATAGCGGCCTGGCATAAAAAGGTAGGCGACAAAGTAAAGAAAGGCGACTTACTGGCTGAGGTAGAAACCGATAAAGCTACCATGGAACTGGAAAGTTATAAAGATGGCACCCTTCTTCACATTGGTACCGAAAAAGGGGGAAAACTACAGGTAAACGACCTGCTGGCAATTATAGGCAACCCTGGCGAAGATATCAGCTCTCTTATTTCAGGTGGAAGTCAAAAAACAGCCGCTTCGGCCGCTCCTTCCAAAACACCTGCACCTGCGGCCGAACCGGCAAAAACCGAGGCAAAAGCTCCTGCTCCTACCGGCGAATCGCTCGATCTGGCTAATATGCAGGAAGTTATTCTGATGCCCCGGTTGAGCGATACCATGACAGAAGGCGTTATTGCTGCCTGGCACAAAAAGGTTGGCGATACAGTGAAAAAAGGCGATTTGCTGGCCGATGTGGAAACCGATAAGGCTACTATGGAGCTGGAAAGCTATAAAGAAGGTAAATTATTATATATAGGTGCGCAAAAAGGCGACAAAGTTCCGGTGAATGCCCTGCTGTGCATCATTGGCGATGAAAAGAAAGTGGATGTAGAAAAAATTGTTGCCGCATCCAAAGGCGGTGCTTCATCTGCCGGTGCCGCTGCACCACAGGCGAAAACACAGGAAGCTCAAACCGCTCAACCGGTTGCTGCCGCACAAACCGAAACTGAAACCCATGCCGGTTCAACCGAAAACGGCCGGGTAAAAGCTTCGCCGCTCGCCAAAAAATTAGCTTCAGACAAAGGCATCGATATTTCAAAAGTTCCGGGCTCTGGCGATGGCGGACGTATTATAAAGAGAGACGTTGACAATTACGTTCCTGCTGCCGCCGCTGCAACTACTACCGCCGCTCCCGGCAAAACTACCGCACCCGCTACCCAGGTTGCCGGTCAGGTTAGCTTTGAAGAAGTACCGGTATCACAAATGCGTAAGACAATCGCCAGAAGATTGTCTGAAATAAAATTCAGCGCTCCTGAATTTTACCTCACCATGGAAATCAACATGGACAAAGCGGTAGAAAGCAGAGCCAAATTAAATGATATTTCTCCCATTAAGATTTCGTTCAACGACATGGTGTTAAAAGCCTGTGCGCTTGCGTTGAAACAACATCCCAAAGTAAACAGCAGCTGGCTGGGCGATAAAATTCGCATCAACCATCATGTAAACATCGGCGTAGCCGTAGCGGTTGAAGAGGGTTTGCTGGTGCCCGTTGTACGTTTTGCCGATCTGAAATCATTATCACAGATCGCCGGTGAAGTAAAAGACTTCGCTAAAAAAGCAAAAGACAAAAAATTACAACCGAGCGATTGGGAAGGCAGCACTTTCACCATTTCGAACCTCGGTATGTTTGGTATAGAAGAGTTTACTGCCATTATCAACCCGCCCGATGCGTGTATACTGGCCATAGGCGCTATTAACCAGATCCCCATTGTAAAAGACGGGCAAATTAAAGTTGGTAACATTATGAAAGTTACCTTAACCTGCGATCACCGCGTTGTAGATGGCGCTACCGGCGCTGCCTTCTTACAAACCCTGCAGGGTTTACTGGAAGAACCGTTGAGAATGCTGGTTTAAAGATGAATTTGATAAGTCATTATAATATTAAATCCCGCTGTAATGGCGGGATTTTTTTTAGGTAGAAGTATCACAACACCTGAAGCATCACCACCTTCCCATCCATAGTGCTTGCCACTACCTGCTTGTTGCTTAATACCCTTACTGTATTTACCATAGAGTTATCAATCTTATATGCCCAGCTGATCTTTTGCTGAGCCGGATCAATAGCATATACGACTCCGTTACGGGTGCCGAAAAATACCTGGCCCTGTTTTTCGATCAGCATCGAAGGCACATGCTCGTAGCCAAAACCGGCATTCATTACCCAGGCTGGCCGCTGGGCGCTATGGCTTGTAGCATAAGCCACCACCGTATCCTGCATGGTTTTTCCATAAACATATTGCCCGTTTTCTGCAATGCCGATCGATTCGCGAACTCTCGTTTCAGCATTCTGCCATAGCGTAGTACCCGATAAAGCATCGATTGCATAAAGCGTACGGTTCGGACAAACCACATATACAACACCATCATGCGCTACCGGTATGCACGCGGCCGGCGAAAAGTTTATGACTGAAAAACCGGGGTCCCACTGCCACAGCAGCGAGCCATTAGTTTTGTTCACGGCATATAAGTTTTTATCCCAGGCGCCGAAGATCACTGTATTGCCATAAAGCAATGGTGTGCTTACCACAGGTCCCTGCAAACCGCCGAATTTCCAAAACACGTCACCATTTGTTACACTCAGCGCCATAAAATTATGATCACTACCACCAATAAACACCGTGTCGCCGGCAATTACCGGCGAACCCAGCACCGAAGCGCCGGTTTTTGTTTTCCAGTTTATACGTCCGGTCAATATATCTAAACAATACACATAACCGTCGCCGGAGCCCAATACCACTTTCCCTTTTTGAACGGCAGGAGAAGAGAACACAGCGCCACCCGTTTTATACGTCCATTTCTTTTTACCATCTTTCAGCGACAGGGCCATTACTTCTCCGTTCTGGTTGCCAAAAACAACGAGGTTATTTGAAACGGCCGGCGTAGAAATTACATTGGCATCCGCCGAAAACACCCATTTTGCTTTTACATGGTTGTACTGCTTATTGATAGCATAAGAAGGACGATCGAACTGTTTTAAAGTATCATATTGATGAGATAGTACTTTAACGGTTGTCCACGAAGCCGTCGCTGCAACACCCGGAAGTTTTTCGGTGTAAACAATCGAATCGCTGTAAACATCTACGAGATTATACCCTCCCACCGCGGCTTTAGCCCGCAGGTTCGAACGGCCCATTACACCCGGGATGTCCTCAAAACTGAAAGCTTTATTTACATGGCCGTGTCCGCACATAATCATCAGCGTGTTAACACGCTTTAACCGGTTGGTAACCTCGTACCAGTTATCCAAACTATTATCAACCGGATAATGATTGCAAAATATTACAGGCTGCTGCTTAGGCGTTTTTTGCAACAGGCTGTCTAACCAAACAATGGCATTACGTGGAATATGTCCATCGCTCATGCGAACATAAGGCCCCGATGCACAGCCTATAAAACGGATACCATTGAAATCGAACTGAAATTTATCATATCCGAAGATGGTTGTAAAATGTACCCCGCCGCTTTCGCTCCACCCTGTATCGTGGTTACCGGGAATGATATAATATTTAACTTTTAAGCTATCCAGTATTTGTTTGGCAAGCATCAGTTGCGCATCTGTTCCCAGTTCGGTGATATCGCCGGTAATAATTACAAACGCCACATCATTCAGTTGATTGATATCCTGAACGGTTCGCCGCAGGTCTTCTTCGGCCGAACCATTGGGCGATCCGATATGCGTGTCGCTGATATGAACAAAACGAAACGGTTTAATCTGAGCAGTTGCGGTTATTGTAAACACAAGCAACAACGAAATAATAAAAAGCCTTTTCATGCCTGCCAAATTAATATAATATCACAGGCGAATTACCAGCAGAAAGCTGCAAATACAGTAACTTAATGGTTCGATGGAACAATCAAACAATTTTTTAAGATGAAATTAGCCTACATACTTTTCAATAATATTACCTGGCTCGATTTTATTGGAGTATACGATTCGGTAAGCCGGCTAAAAAGCAGAGGTTATCTACCCGATCTGGAATGGGATATCTGTGCACTTTCTTCACCCATTGCCGACAACTATGGCTTACCCATGCTACCAACCAAAATCGGTGGCACCCTGGAAAATTATGACGCTATCATTGTTCCCGGAGGTATAGGCACCAGAACATTGCAACACGACCACGATTTTATTGTTTGGCTGCGCACGACTTCAAATAACGCATTTAAAATTTCCATATGTACCGGAAGTTTACTGTTGGGTGCTGCCGGTTTTTTAAAAGACAAAAAAGCGACTACGCATTTCCTTGAATATGAAACGCTAAAGAATTATTGTCGCGAAGTAGTTACCGACCGCATCGTTGAAGACGGAAATATTATTACGGCGGGTGCAGTTGCCTCTTCACTCGATCTCGGCTTATTTCTTTGTAATAAATGGGCCGGCGCCGAAGCAGCGGCAGAAATCAGAAAACGAATGGATTATCGCGGATAATTTTTCAGCGACCTCACGCCAGTGTTAATTTAATATTAAAACGCCTGTTTTACCTGTAATGTTTTTGCTTTAATTTCTACCTATGTACTATAGAAACAAATGATCAGCGGCCATACCAGGCCGGCATACTAACCCGTTTTTTTTTGACATACTTTCACAATTAAACCCTTCAACCATGCTACTCAGCATTAGTTCCTGGTGGCAGGAACTGCAATCCTTTGAAAAAATTTTATGGACGATTGCCGTTTTGTTTTCTTTCCTTTTTTTGCTTCAAACTATTATTTCGCTGGTAAGCGGCGATGCAGACCATGCTTCGGGCCATGCTGATGCCTATGTAAACCATGATAACGGCATTGGATACCAGTTTTTCACTATTAAGAATATGATCGCCTTTTTTACGATGTTCGGCTGGGTAGCCCTGGGAGCAGTAAGCGGCGGTTTAAGCAAAACATCAGCCATTTTATTGGGCCTTATAAGCGGATCCGCTATAGTAGTTTTAATGGTCATATTATTAAAGTATCTCAGCCGCCTGAAATATAATGGCATAATGCAAACAAAAAACGCCATCAATCAAACAGGTACCACCTACCTGTTTATTCCCGCCAAACGGTCGGGCCTTGGCAAGGTACATATCAAGGTACAGGGTACCCTGCACGAATTATCGGCCATGACCGACGATGAAACAGATATCCCTACCGGTAAGCTCATCAGGGTAAAAAATATTGTAAACGACAGAATACTGCTGGTAACAATCGCCGAAAACACACTTTATTAATATATATCTATCCTACTTTAACCTTAAACGAACGTTATGATGAATTATCTTTTACTGGTGATTGCAGGCTCGGTGCTTTTTTTGTTCATTTTACTGATATCTATGTTCAGGCGGTACAAAAGATGTCCGAGCGACCGCATACTGGTGGTATACGGTAAAGTTGGCCGGTCAACAGACGGCACTGAAGGCAACCTGAGCGCCAAATGTATACATGGCGGCGCTGCCTTTATCTGGCCTATTATTCAGGACTATTCATTTCTTGATCTTACACCCATTTCCATTGAGGTAAACCTAACCAATGCGCTGAGTAAACAAAACATCCGGATGAATGTACCATCGCGGTTTACGGTTGGTATTTCAACCGAACAGGGTGTTATGCAAAATGCCGCGGAGCGGCTTTTGGGCTTGCAGCAACCACAAATACATGATCTTGCCAAAGACATCATACTTGGCCAGATGCGACTGGTGGTGGCCATGATGGATATTGAAGAGATCAACAACAACCGCGATAAATTTCTGGCCAATATCGCTTCTAACGTTGAAGCAGAGTTGAACAAGATCGGCTTAAAAATGATCAATGTTAACGTAACGGATATTAAAGACGAAAGCGGCTACATTGAAGCGCTCGGCAAAGAAGCATCGGCCAAAGCCATTAACGAGGCTAAGAAAAGCGTTGCCGAGCAGGAAAAAGTGGGTGCTATAGGTAAAGCCATCGCCGAAAGAGAGCGTGATGTTAGCATGAAGCAAACTGAAAAAGAGCGCGACGTGGAAATAGCCGAAACACAACGCGACCGTGATTCGCAGATTGCCGTAGCTACAAAAGATAAAGAAGTATTGATCGCCGGGGCCAAAAGAGATGAACAAATTGGTAAAATAGAAGCAGAAAGAGATACCCGTATTAAATCGGCCGAAGCCAATTCGGTAGCCGTACAGGGTGAAAACATGGCCAAAATTCAAATAGCCGATTCAGAAGCCTCACGAAGAGAAAGGGAAGCCGAGGCTTTGAAAAGAGCTATGGCTGCAGAAAAAGTTCAGGCCGCTAAAGCACTGGAAGAAGCTTATCTGGCCGAACAAAAAGCCGAAGCAGCGAGAGCCGATAGGGAACGCGCTTCGCAAAACGCCAACATTGTGGTAACGGCCGAAATTCAAAAACAAAAAGCCATTATTGAAGCACAGGCCGAAGCTGAAAAAATTCGTGAAAAAGCAAAAGGAGAGGCCGATGCCATTTACGCCAAACTCGAAGCCGAAGCACGGGGTATGTACGAAATACTCACTAAACAGGCCGAAGGTTTAGACAGAATCGTAAAAGCAGCCGGCAACAATCCTAAAGACGCTGTACTGCTGCTTATTTCCGACAAACTGCCCGAACTGGTGAAAATGCAAACAGACGCTATCAAAAACATTAAGATCGATAAAATTACGGTTTGGGAAAACGGACAAAACGGTTCCGGAAAAAACTCAACCGCCAATTTTGTATCGGGCTTGTACAAGGCAGTACCACCGTTAAAAGATATTTTCGACATGGCCGGTATGGACCTCCCCTCTTACCTTGGTAATAAGAAAAATATAGAAGAAGCATCTGCCCCCGTAGCAGATAGTAGTTCAGATGATGGTTCGATGGCTTGATTGTTTGATGGTTTGGTTCTCGCAAATCACGCAGATCAACAATAATCAACAGGATTATAAATCAACAATCCAACAATCAAGCCATCTAACAATGTAACAATTTAAATGCTATCTTTAAACAGTCACGCCACACGGCGTGACTGTATTATGTTACAACGATCCACCATACAATTGCTCCGGTTTCATTTTTCACTTTTTTTGTTACCGGTATTTTTATTTGCACTGAGCCAGGTGCCTGCTATCAATATCGCACACACGGTATTGATATTTTTCATTCTGCATTTTCTGGTTTATCCTGCAAGCAACGGCTATAATTCATTTATGGACCGCGACGAAACCCCCATCGGCGGTGTAAAAGCTCCCCTGCCCCCTACCCGCCAGTTGTTTGTAATAAGCCTTATCATGGATACGGCAGCCGTTTTATTAAGCCTGTTCATCAGCTACTGGTTTACATTTTGCATTATCGCGTATATAGCTGCATCACGGGCATATAGTTACAGGGGCATCCGGTTAAAAAAGTACCCTGTTGCCGGCTATCTTACAGTAATTATATTTCAGGGTGCCGTAACTTTTTTTATGGTGTATCACGGAAGCAGCATCAATAAAACGCTACAGGTGCCTGCCGCTGGTATAATAGCCTCAGGGCTGCTAATCGGAGGTTTTTACCCGCTTACGCAAATTTACCAGCACGAGGCCGATAAAAAAGATGGTGTTGTTACCATCAGTGCCCTGCTGGGCTATCGCGGTACGTTCATTTTTACTGCTGTTGTGTATTCACTGGCCATGGGTGTGTTGGCCTGGATGTTCTTTTCGCGTGGTGAACAAAAAAAGTTTCTGGCCTTAGCAACTATGATGCTTCCTATTCTCGTATATTTTTTTAGCTGGGCCGGTTTGGTTTGGAAAGATGTACGTTATGCCAGTTTTGCCAATACCATGCGTATGAATATACTGGCGTCTATCTGTACAAACCTTGCTTTTCTGGCCTTATTAATCTGGAGGGGATTTGAGTAAAATTATTGCCATTGGTACAGCAGTGCCGGCGTTCAAACACCGGCAACAGGATATACTGCAATTCATGCAGCTAATTTATTCGTATACTGAAGCCGACAAACGACGGCTGCGCTTTTTATACCACCAAAGCAGTATTGATAGCCGTTATTCTGTTATTCCCGACTACAGTCGCTCCGTCAATGAATGGAAATTTTATCCGCATACCGAAAACCTGGAGCCATTTCCTTCGCTGGAACAACGAATGGTCTGGTACCAGAAATTTGCAGCCCCCTTATCGGTGAATGCCATTCGCGATTGCCTCGATGGAAAAATACAGGAATCGGATATTACCCATTTAATTACGGTCAGCTGTACGGGCATGAGCGCACCGGGCCTCGATTTACAGATAATGGAATTACTCGATTTACCAAGGCACACCTGGCGCAGCTCTATTAATTTCATGGGTTGCTATGCCGCCATTCATGCCCTGAAAACAGCCGATGTCATTTGCCAAACCAACAAACAGGCAAAGGTACTGGTAGTTTGTACCGAGTTGTGCACCCTTCATTTTCAGCGCGAGCCAAGCATCGACAATATTGCATCGAGCCTGTTATTTGGCGACGGCAGCGCAGCAGCGGTTATTACCGCCGACGAACATCCTATGAAAGGCCTTCACCTGAACAGCTTTTACTCTGAAGTAATTCCCAAAGGCAAAAAAGACATGGCCTGGGAACTTTCTTCAACCGGTTTTTTAATGACGCTCAGCAGTTATATACCCGACCTGCTTGAAGAAGATTTTACGATGTTTACCGCCAGAGCCCTTGCCCAAACTGGTTTAACAAAAGAAGATATTTCACACTGGTGCATTCATCCCGGAGGTAAAAAAATTCTTGAAGCCGTTTACAAAACACTGTCATTTAACGATGGTGAACTGAATGCCTCGTACGACATATTAAAGAATTATGGAAATATGTCGTCGCCCACCATTCTTTTTATTTTGAAAAAAATAAGCGCTTCGCTCCTTTACAACCACAATAAGAAAGAAAACATATTCTGCGCTGCCTTTGGTCCCGGTTTAACTATGGAAACCTTTGTTGCATCGGCCGAAAGGTGACTCCCATTTGCACTGCAGAAATGTTAAAATTGAACAACCATCTTATCCCTATTATTAAAACGGTAGAAAATCCTATATTACAATGGTGAATTTTCGCCATAGATCATACCAGCCCGAATTATTGGATCAGCCTGATATTCCATTTGAAGACATCAAAAGAAATATGCAGGAATTGAATTTTATTAATACCTGGCTGGGAGGACACGCCATAACATTATCAGGAATACAATCGCTCATCAAATCACCAAAACCGGTTGTCATTTGCGAAATCGGCTGCGGCGGTGGCGATAACCTGGCTGCCATTCAAAAGTGGTGCAGTAAAAAAAATATTGTAGCCAGCTTTATAGGAGTCGATATTAATCCGTTTTGTATTGAAGTTGCCAAAAAACGGTTGCCGCAGAATACACAGTTAATAACGTCGGACTATAAAGAAGTTAAACTGGAGAAACAACCTGATATCATTTTTTCGTCATTGTTTTGTCATCATTTTTCCGACCGGGAAATGGTAAAGCAACTGCAATGGATGCAGGAAAATGCGCGGCTCGGTTTCTTTATCAACGATCTGCACCGGCATCGCGCCGCATATTATTCAATTAAAGTGCTTACCCGGCTTTTTTCGAACAGTTACCTGGTGAAACATGACGCTCCGTTATCTGTTGCACGCGGTTTTACTAAAAATGAATGGATGCAATTTTTCAATATCGCCGGAATCGGTAACTTTTCAATCGAATGGAAATGGGCTTTCCGCTGGTTGATCGTTTGGAAGAAAACCGAAGTCGGAGGTCTGAAGTCAGAAGTCTGAAGTAAGATGTTGGAAATTGAGGAGTACTTGTAATCAGTTGGGGTAATTGAAATATCGGGAACTATTCACTATTGACCATTCACCATTCACGAAATAAATTTTGAACCTTCAACCCAAATATGATATAGCCATCATAGGTGGAGGCCTGGCAGGACTGGGACTTGCCATTCAAAGCGTGCGTGCAGGTTATAAAACCGTTCTGTTCGAAAGAGAAAAATATCCGTTTCACAAAGTTTGCGGTGAATACATCAGCTTCGAAAGCTGGAACTTTTTGCAGGACCTGGGCCTTCCGCTCAGCGACATGCAATTACCTATCATCAACCGGGTGCTCATTACCACACCAAACGGAAATTATATTGAATCGCCTTTGTCGTTAGGCGGTTTTGGCATCAGCCGGTATACACTTGATCATTTACTGGCCAATATTGCCCGTCAGGAAGGTGTTGACCTGTTTGAAGATTGCAAAGTAATGAATGTAGTATACCGCAATAATGCATTCCTGATTTTTACCACAAAAGGCGAAACCGAAGTATCCGTAGCCGCCGGCGCCTATGGCAAACGTGGTAACCTCGATGTTAAATGGAAACGGCAATTCACCAAAGTAAAACCCAACAAGCTCAACCACTACATAGCAGTAAAATATCATATCCGCACCCACCATCCGGCCGACCTCATCGCCCTCCACAATTTCGAGAATGGATATTGTGGAATTTCCCAAATTGAGGAAAATAAATATTGCCTTTGCTACTTAACAACTGCTGCCAATTTGCGAAACAACAGGAATGATATTAGCAGTATGGAAAGAAATATTCTTATGAAAAATCCTTTTCTCGAGAAGATTTTTTCCACCGCAGAAATACTGTATACAGAACCGCTTACTATTTCCCGCATTTCGTTCAATAAAAAAACGCAGGTCGAAAATCACGTATTGATGATTGGCGACACCGCCGGTCTTATAGCTCCGCTTTGCGGTAATGGTATGAGTATGGCTTTGCACAGCAGTAAGCTGGCATTTGAAGAAATCAATTCTTTTTTACAGCAAAAGATCAACCGGTACGAAATGGAAATTCAATATACCCAGCAATGGGAAAAACATTTCGGCAGGCGGTTACAGGCAGGGCGATTGTTGCAAAGTTTTTTTGGCAGCAACTTCTTATCCAACCTACTCATAAAAACGGTAAAACCTTTTCCAAAGTTTGTGTCTTTTTTAATACAACAAACACATGGAAAGCCATTTTAAAAAAGGCGCATCCGGTGATTTTTTTACAAGGCTCTTTTATTCAGTAAATTCATCCGATGCGCATAAACGGGTTAACAGGTTGCTATGGGCCTTGCCTGGTATATTTTTATTTCAGATCTCCTTTGCGCAAAACTATTATGGCATACAGGGTTCAAACTATGCCGGCAGTTTGGGCATTGGTAACAACCCTGCCTCTATTGTAAACACACCTTACAGCTGGGATATCGACATCTTTTCGGTTCAGGCCAAAAATGCTACCAATGGTGTAACGGTACATAATTACTCGCTGATCAGTTCGCCCAAAAAATCACAATACAGTTTCGACGAAGGCGATTACCGGCGGTACGCCTATGCCGATTTTAATATTAATCTGTTAAACGGCCGCATTGCCATCAACCGTAAACAGGCATTGGGCTTTGGTATTAATCTGCGGGGGTATGCTCAGCTAAGCACCGGTCCGTATAATTTTATCGATACATTAAAAACAACCGGCGATTTTTTTGATCTGGGCAATTACAACAGAAAATTATATGGCGATTTCACACACAGTAGCTGGGCAGAAGCATTTGTTACCTGGGCACAAACTATATGGGACCGCACCGATAGCCGCTTGAACGCCGGTATTACCGCAAAAGTTTCACGTGGCATATCAGGCGCTTATACCACGCTGCAAAACGGAAGCGCTGCGCAAACGCTGCATGGGAACACCTATGTGTATACAATGCAGGACGTTTTTGCCGAATACGGTTATTCATATAACTATGACTTATGGCAAAAGCAAAACAGCACCGGCGAAAACCTGAACAAATTTATTTCCAATACAAGAGGCGGTTTTTCATTTGATATTGGGGCTGAATACCTGATAAAACCTGCACAAACGGCTTCGGTTTTTGATACAGATGATGACAGCTATTACGATTACGACTGGAAGATTGGTGTATCGATACTCGATATTGGCTTTAACCAATACAAGTATGGCAAAAACAGTCGCGTCATCAGCGGGTTTCAGAATAACATTACCGACAGCGTATTAGATGAACGCTTTTTACATGTTGAAAAACTGCAAAACTTCAACGACAATCTGCAGGGGGTGGTACAAAATATACAACAACCGGCAGGCATCTTTCATGTTATAAATCCAACGCGCGCCGTGTTGAATGTTGATCATTATTTGTTCGATGCATTCTATATAAACGGCAATCTGTCGTTAAACCTTTCATCATTAAGCGGCAGCCAGTGGCGGGTTACCGAATTAAATATGCTTACCCTCACGCCCCGCTGGGAAACCAAACGCTGGGGTTTATATCTTCCGGTGCAGTTCAACACCAAAAACCAGTTTTGGGTAGGTGGCGCTTTTAAAGCAGGGCCGTTGCTGATAGGGTTTCACAACTGGGCCAACATCTTTGCCAAAAACAAAATGCAAAACGGCGGCGGCTATATAGCGCTTGTAATACGCGCCAGGAAAAACACACAAACCCGGTTAGACAAAAGACTCGATTGCCCACGGGGAGTTGGACCAAAATTTACCAAAAATCGTTTAGGCCAAAAGTTAAGCTGTCCGCGAAATTAAATGGCACAAACTGCCTGGCACCTGAACGCCGGAAGCACCGCCAATGGCTGGGCGCTTCAGCACCGGTAATACGTTTTTTGGCTTAGCCAATAGCCTGTTACGGCACTGCATTTAAGTTAAAAACGCCCTCCTCGCTCAAATCATCTTTTGCTTATCGCAATTAATTTATATTTTGGCGTTCTCAACCAAAAACCCAAAATATGTATCGTTTAACAGCACTTTTCTCATTGCTGCTGCTTAGTAGTTCCATCCTATATAGTCAAACAAATTCAAAAGAAAATTTTTATGCGCTCGATGAAAACTGGAAGGGTACTACCATCAAAAAGGCAAAATTCATAGCCAGAGAAACAAAAATAAATGACACCTGTTTCCGGTGGGATTCCTATAACACCTATGGGCCACTCATAAAAAGCGAATCATTCAAAGATAAAGAAGGCTCAATAATGCATGGAAAATTTGCATACTACGACAGCGTGGGGCGGCTTGATTCCAGTGGTTATTATTCAAATGGAAAACAGGATGGTACCTGGTACATTTACAATGAGAAATATAAGGTTATTATAATAAAAGAATATAATAAGGGTGCATTAGTATCAGTAAATGAAATCTGGAAAGAAGTAGCAGAGAATGAAAAACAAATTGATGATAAAGAATCGGAATATCCGGGCGGCGCTCCCGCCTGGCAAAAATATCTGAACCGGAATCTGACCTATCCCAAACGAGCTATAAATATTAATAAAGAAGGATTGGTAACAGTGGGATTTGAAGTAAATACAGATGGACAAACCAATGATTTTACTATTCTTAAATCAGTTGAGTTGTCATTAGATGATGAAGCCCTGCGGGTTATCAAAAATTCACATTTGTGGGTACCGGCGGTGCAAAATGGCAAAAATATAAAATCATATAAGGCACAACCCATTGGATTCAGGCTACAATAAACGAATAGTTAACCAACCCTTTAATAAATAACATGAAAAAACTTTTATCCGCCGCTGTATTGTTTTGCGGCATGTTTACAACCTATGCCCAAACCGATTCAAACAACAATCCGGTTCTTATTTCAACCAAAGGCGATACGGTTAAAACCGCTAATACCGATACCATATTTTCGAAAGTAGCAGTTGAAGCTGCATTCCCAGGTGGCATAGAAAAGTGGCAGCTTTACCTGCAAAAGCATCTGTATTATCCTTCAGATGCAAAAAACAACGACATTCAGGGAGCGGTAGTAGTTAAATTTGTTGTTTGTACCGATGGAACGGTTTGTAATGTGAAAGCCATTGCAGGACCGGCCGAACTTCGAAAAACAGCTGTAGATGCATTCAGAAAAACACCCAACTGGATTCCTGCTACTCAGGGTGGCAAACCGGTAAAGTCGTATAAAATTCAGCCCATCGTTTTTCAGTTACCCCCAAGGCCTGCCGGCAATGCTAATCAAACCGACAACTGGCCGAACAGGAATTAAAAAAATTTCTACGATACATTATATGGAATACGGGCTGCTTTGCATCTGATTTAGGCAAAAAAATTTTAATGCTTAACTTTTAAGAGCATGAAAATACTTTTATCTGCAGCCATCCTGGTCCTTTGTATGTTCAGCAGCTATGCGCAAACCGACACTACGATAAAACAGGTAATCGTTTCAGATAGCGTTATAGCAGATACAACCGAAGATATCGTGGGCTGCATATTTAAAGTAGAAATAGAAGCTGAATTTCCGGGAGGCGTTAATGCATGGAGAACATTCCTGCAGCGAAACCTGATCTATCCTGCAAATGCTATCAAAAACAATATTCAGGGAACTGTAATTCTTCAGTTTATAGTTTGCAAAGATGGAACAGTATGCGACATACAGGCAATCAGCGGCCCTGAAGAATTAAAGGAAGCAGCCATTAACGCCATGAAAAAAACACCCAAATGGGCTCCTGCAATACAAAATGGCCGTTATGTTATGGCATATAAAAAACAACCTATTGTTTATCGTATAGCTAAAAAATAAATTTCAGCTCCTGAAATATATCCAGCCTATTCAACTGCATGTTGAATGGGCTTTTTTGTATGAAAGCCCTGGCGATGAAGAATTCAAACTTCTATTAATTTTCAAAAAGTTTTGAAAATTCAGAAACAGACTGTATCTTTGAGTAGAACCAGACAAAAAATATGAAACTCGAAGAAGCGCAGCAGCAATTCATTGCATCGTGGGGTGCATTCGGAACCTATTGGGGCATTAACCGCACCATGGCGCAAATACATGCCCTGTTGCTCATCAGTGCCGATCCGCTGAGTCAGGATGATATCATGGAAAAACTGGAAATCAGCCGCGGAAACGTTAACATGAATATTCGTGATCTGATCGACTGGGGCCTGGTAGATCGCATATTGAAACCCGGTGAGCGCAAAGAATTTTTTTCGGCCGAAAAAGATATCTGGAAAGTGGCCACGCAGATTGTAAAAGAGCGTAAAAAAAGAGAGCTCGACCCTATGCTGAAATTATTAGATCAGCTTGAAGATATAGAAGGCGATAAAAAAGATAAGAACATTAAACAATTCACCGAAACCATCAACGGCATTCGTCGTTTTGGGAACCAGGCCGATAAAATGTTAGATGTATTGGTGAAAGCCGATGAGAATTGGTTCTTAGGTAATCTAATGAAAATGTTTAAGTAAAGACACAAGATTCAAGGCACAAGGAACAAGGGTTCAGTAGCAGGAAGATAAAACAAGTTAGGAGGATGTAAACTTTTGGACCTTCTGACATCCGACATCCGACTTCAATATTCAACCGGTACGCCGGTTTTTATTTAACCCGATTATTTCAATTATTTCTGAAAATATGGAAAACACAGACAAGATACTGGTATACGATGATGCCTGTCCGCTTTGTGTGGCCTATACGGGCGCCTTTGTTAAAACCGGTCTGCTAACTGCCGAAGGACGCAAACCATTTTCTAATGCCACTCCCGAATTACTGCACGCCATTAACTGGCAGCGCAGTAAAAATGAAATTCCATTGTTCGATCCGCAAACCAAACAGGTATGGTATGGCATCGATGCCCTGCTTGAAATACTGGGTAAACGGTTTCCGGTTATCAAAACCATTGGCCAATATAAACCGGTTAACTGGCTGCTGAAAAAAATGTACAGCTTCATTTCATACAACCGGAAAGTAATAGTAGCAGCCAAAAGTTCGCCGGCAAAAATCGACTGCTCGCCTTCATTCAATGGTTTCTATCGCATTTTATTTATGGCGGTATTTTTATTGACCAATACCATATTGCTGTTTCCCCTGCATCATAACCTGTTATCACAAATCCCTGCTTATTCGCTTTCGGTAAAACAGTTGTTACTGCTACAGTTTATATTGGTGGGCGTTCATTGCACGGTGGCTGTATGCTTACCAAAACATACTGCCTTTGATTACCTGGGGCAAATAAACATGCTGGCGCTGATAACAACGCTGTTACTGATTCCGCTGCTGATCACCGATTCATATATTAAAACAGGCAATTCGATACACCTGATATACCTGGCTTTACTGGCCATTGTTGTTATCATGGAATTTTTTCGCCGTATGGATTATGCGAATATTCTGCACCGGTACCGGTTTATCATATTAATAAATCTGTTGTGCGCCATTGCTTTTTGCACGTATCTGTTTACGCCCGTTTTTATATGATCCGTTTCATTCAAAACCCTTCATCATGAAACACAAAAAAATAATCATAGCAGGCGGCACCGGCTTTATCGGTCAGGCTATGGCCCGTTATTTCGGGAAGAATAATCATGTTATCATTCTCAGTCGCCAATCAGTATACGCACCTAATAACAAATACAGTGATCATTTAGTAAAATCAGCCGATGGATATAACATTACCTATTGGCGATGGGATGGCCAGCACATCGAAAAGCATTGGGCACAGGAGTTGGAAGGAGCAGATATTGTAATTAACCTTTGCGGCAAATCGGTGAACTGCCGGTATAATGAAAAAAACAAACAGGAAATCATCAACAGCCGCACAAAAGCAACACAGATCATTGGCGAAGCCATCAGCCACACAACCATTCCACCCAAATTGTGGATCAATGCATCCTCAGCTACTATTTACCACCACGAAATCAATAAACCGAACGGCGAATCAACAGGCATAATAAGCGAATGGAAATGTGATAACATGCCTTATTCATTTTTTGACCGTGTACGGTACCATTGCAAAAAATGGATCACGGGCATTCGATTTGGAAAAAATTCAAACCGCTATCAAAACATCGACAAAGATTTTTCAGTGAACGTATGCAGGCAATGGGAGCTCACTTTTTTTGAACAAAGAACGCCGTTCACGCGCAAAATTGCATTACGCACAGCCATAACGCTCGGAAGCGGTGGCGTAATGGTACCCTATTTTAACCTGCTGAAATTCGGATTGGGTGGGCGCCAGGGCAACGGCCGTCAGATGTATAGCTGGATTCATGAGGAAGATCTTTGCCGCATTGTAGAATGGTGTTATGATCGCAAAGAAATGGAAGGCGTATACAATTGCGTTGCGCCCAACGCAGTTACCAATGATTTTTTTATGAAAACATTGCGACGCTTTGCAGGTCATAAAGTTGGCGCACCTGCTTTCACGGCCATGCTCGAAGCAGGTGCTGCCCTCATTGGTTCCGAAACCGAGCTGATGCTGAAAAGCCGGTGGGTATATCCCGAAAAATTATTGCAAACAGGATTCACATTTACCTACAACAAAATTGAAGAAGCGCTTACAGATATAGTTAAAAAGGTTCCGCGCAGGAAATATCATTTATTCTAAAACATTATGAAAGACATTCAAAACAACATTCTTCATGTTATCAAAACACGATGCGAAAGATTTTAACGGTCAATATATTATTTACATTTGGATTGTAGTTTTATTAACATATTGATTGTATAAAGTATTCGTAGTACACATTATTAAACCTTTTCGGCAGTAATGTTGTTTTGTATAACATATGGAAACAGGTAAAAAAACATTGGTACTGGGTGCGTCAGAAAATCCGGCGCGTTATAGTTTTCTTGCGATCAACAGTTTACGCAAACATCAGCATGATGTTGAAGCCATTGGCCGAAGGAAGGGAAAAGTGCTCGATGTTGATATTTCTACTGAAAAAAAACCCATGCAATCAGTTGATACAATTACTTTATACATAAACTCAAACAATCAGAAGGAATACTACGATTATATACTATCACTTCAACCTAAACGGATCATTTTCAACCCCGGCGCCGAAAACGATGAACTGTATCATCTGGCCCAAAAAAACGGCATCCAGCCATTGGAAGCCTGTACTTTAGTGCTGCTTAGCACCGGACAATACTAAGTGCCATAGTAAATACCCTTAGTAATCTTTATATATTTCACTGACAAAAAGTGAATTATTCACAACGACAAAATAACAGCACCTCATTTTCGTTTTATTTTTGTATCGACGTTAATGAAACAGTTTAACGAGGTACGCCTCTAAGACCCGTACCCTTATTAATCCGAAACCTGAAAAACTAAATCCAGTACAATGAAAAACCTATGCACTGCAGGGCTCTTAGTGGTATGCATTTTCGCATTCCAGTCAATAAACGCCCAGCTACAACCCGTAACCCAAAAGCCGGTTCAAAAGGCTTTAACACTCGCTCAGCTTCCTGAAAAGCTTGAATGCAATAGCTTATTACTGCAGAAGCTTTCTGCCTTTCGTAAATCAGAAAATATTTCCCTGCCGCTTGGCAATTTTGAATTTGCCGGACAAGTAACCGATAAAATACAGCGCTCTGCAGGTGTGGTGAGCATGAATATTCGCTCAACCAATTTTCCAGGAGCTCTGTTTACATTGTCGGTTATTACCAATGCTGATAATACTCAAAAACTTGTAGGAAGAATTATCAATCCGCAGTCGGATGAAGTATTGGTGCTAACCGAAGAAAACAACAAATACTTTCTGGTAAAGCAAGCCCGTAACCTTTTTATGACTGAATGATCTGATACTCTTTGAAAACACTATTTTAATTAACCACCCTCAAATCCTGATCTGTCCATGAAAACCATTCTATCCGTACTATTCGGATTATCTGTAGCAACAGGCATTTCTGCCCAGGTTCCGTTGCTCAACAGCTATCCGTCGGCCAGGGCAACATTATACCTGGATTTTGACGGACAATATGTAACAGGCACCTCCTGGAACTGGAGCGGAGCTATTGATGCGCAACCCTCAGGTTTAACCACCGATGCTATCACTGAAATATTTAACCGCGTATCAGAAGACTACCGCATATTCAATGTAAACATTACCACCGATTCTACCGTTTATAAGGCAGCCCCCGCGCGCCAGCGTATGCGTATTATTGTTACCCCTACGTATCAATGGTACGGTGCAGCCGGTGGAGTATCATTTGTAGGTTCTTTTACCTGGGGCGATGATACTCCGGGCTGGGTATTCAGCGGCCTGTTAGGTTACAGTGCCAAAAAAGTTGCTGAAGCAATTTCGCACGAAGGCGGCCATACACTGGGCCTGCAACACCAAAGCTATTACACAAACACATGCACCAAAACAGAATACAACCCCGGAAACGGCTCAGGCGAAACAGGCTGGGCGCCGATCATGGGCGTTGGCTATTATAAAAATCTTACCACCTGGCACTACGGCACCAGCACCATTGGCTGCAGCACGTACCAGGATGACCTGAGCATTATTTCCGGCTCTGCCAATAACTTTGGATACCGTACAGACGATGTTGGCAATACAAGTGCTACTGCAACTTCTGTTGGGTTTACTACTACCGGCTTTTCAACCACCGGTTTAATTAATACAGCAAACGATAAAGACGTTTTCCAATTTACTCTTTCATCGCCTACCTATGTACACCTGAGCGCCGTACCCGACAACGTAGGCACCAACAATTCGGGCGCCAACCTCGACATTAAATTAAGTTTACTCGACTATAAATCAGATACTATCGGGCGATACAATCCGGCCGATTTATTAAGCGCCACCGTAGACAGCAACCTTAACAGTGGCACCTATTATGTGGTTGTTGAAGGAATATCAAACGCTTACCTGGCAGATAAAAGCATGGGATACTATTCAATCGCTGCTGCGCCCATATCTACACTGCCCATACGCCGTTTAACTTTATCGGGCAGGGTAAATGCAGGCGTTCACAACCTTAGCTGGATTTACGAAAGCGACGAAGATGTAAAACTGATCGAAATACAGGAGTCGAAAGACGGTGTGAACTTTGAGGCTTTAACATCAACCAATGCCGCCAGTAAGAATTTTAGCTGGAAGCCGTTAAACAGCAACCCGGTTTACTATCGCATCAGGGTGATTACAGCCGGCGATGAAAAATCGTTCTATTCCAACATCATTACTTTACGCGAACAGGGCGATGATAACGCTCCTATCAAAGTAATAAACAGCATAATAGTTAACAACATCGTTGTAAACAGCGAAAAAGAATGCAGCTTTCAACTGATGGATGCAACAGGCCGCATGCTGCAATACGGAAAACTGGTGGCCGGCACCAACAGCATCGATGTAACAAATACCGCTCAAAAAGGTTTGTTATTATTGAGAATAATTGATGCTAAAACAGGCCAAACCTGGAAATTAATAAAACAATAATAATCATATGATTTGGTGAAAAACGGGTTTTTCGGTAAATTCGAAAAACCCGTTTCACTATGATGATATGGAGAAAATTTAATGGCGACCCGATTGACTTGCCAATCCTCGATGCCGTTGAAAATGCGATCAAACGCGAAACTGAAAAAGGCTATCACCTTAAAGTTTGCATAGGCACCGATTCGCAGGTAAAGGGAGCTGAAACAGAATTTGCAACTGTAATTGTTTTCCTTCGTGAAGGACATGGTGGATTTATGTTCATTCACAACGAAAAAACAAGGAAACAATACAGCATCAAAGAACGCATGCTGGTAGAAGTGGCCAAAAGCATTGAAATTGCCTACGACCTCTGTCACCTTTTTACAACGTATAATGTTGACATGGAGGTTCATGCGGACATAAACACCAATCCGCATTTCAAAAGCAATGATGCCCTTAAAGAAGCCATGGGCTACATTCTGGGAATGGGGTTTGCCTTTAAAGCCAAACCCGAAGCCTTCGCCAGCAGCAGTTGTGCAAATAAGGTGGTTAACTGATTAAACCCTCTCGAATAAAACGGAGGGTTTTTTAATGCGCAGTTGTGGCCGTACCACAGCTCAGGGGATTGTCTCCCCCATACAAGGCAGTAGTCAACCCTTCGGCTTCGCTCAGGACCAGTAGTCAATAGACAAAGAAGATGCTTAGCTCTGATTCGAAAATTCTTCATTGCACCCCTCAATAAACTGCAATATCTTATTCCTACCCATTTTTTTCATAACACTGGTAACAAAATGCTGCGGTAAAAACTGCCAGGTTTTTCGCATGGCGTCTAAAAAAGCCTTTACATTTTTGCTCACTTCTTTCTGAGTTTCTTTATCGGCCTTGGTAAACACCAGGCAAAAGGGAATTTGCCATTCGCCCAGCTGATCCACAAAATCAAGGTCAAGCTTTTGCGGTTCATGGCGGCTATCGATGAGTATAAATACAGTTATCAGATTTTCGCGGTTGCGCAGGTAGTTTTCGATCATCTTTTCCCACTGTTTACGCTGCGTTTGCGAAACTTTGGCAAAGCCATATCCCGGTAAATCTACCAGGTACCAGGCTATTACCTCCCCCTTTCTGGCAGCTCCGGCCGTTACCGGGGGAAGACTTTTTATATCAAAATGATTGATTAACTGGGTTTTTCCGGGCGAAGCTGAGGTTTTGGCCAGCTTTTGATTATCGCACAACATATTGATCAGCGACGATTTACCCACATTGCTTCGGCCAATAAAAGCATATTCGGGCCGGTCGGCCTTTGGGCATTTGGTGTAATCAGGGCTGCTGATAAGATAGGAGGCAGATTGAATGATCATAGGCTGCAAGATAATTTAGTTTGTGGTTTGTAGTTTATAGTTTGTGGTTGCTGCCGCATTTTATAGACCTCTCCTAATTTTGAGCCTCTTGAACTTAAATAGTTGATTAGCAAACAGAACCCTGAAGTGTGCGACGCAACAGAAGTCGATCGTAAATCAACAGCCGGGAACAACAAACTACAAACCTCAAACTATAAACTGCATTATCTTTGCCCTCCCATGTCAAAATATTCTCACGATACCATAGTACCATTCAATGATTCGGAGCTGAGCAAAAAGCAGCAGGTAGCGGCCATGTTCGACCAGATTGCCTTCAGGTACGATTTCCTCAACCGCTTTTTATCGGGTGGTATTGATATGTACTGGCGAAAACGCGCCATTTCCGAGCTGAAAGAGCTGAAGCCGCGCAAAGTGCTCGATGTAGCTACCGGCACCGCCGACGTAGCTATCATGACGTACAAATACCTGAAACCCGAAAAAATCATTGGCATAGATATTTCGGAGGGAATGTTAAAATTAGGGCAGCAGAAAGTTGATAAAATATTGCCTGATAAGCAAATAGAATTGTTAAAGGGCGATAGCGAGGCAATAAACTTTCCAAACGAAACGTTTGATGCTATCACCGTAGCTTTTGGTGTGCGAAACTTCGAAAATCTCGAAAAAGGGTTGTCTGAAATGTTTCGTGTATTAAAACCCGGTGGTAAAGTAGTGATCCTTGAATTTTCGAAACCCCGCAAAACGGGATTCAAAAATTTATATAACCTGTATATGAATCTCATTGCTCCGCGCGCCGGACAATGGCTTTCAAAAAACAAAGACGCGTATCAGTATTTAAATCAATCAGTAAAAGCATTTCCCGAAGGCGAAACATTTCTACATATTTTACAACAAGTTGGGTTTTCTAATACCACACTAAAACGGCTGAGTTTAGGAATATGTACAATTTATTGCGGCAGAAAAAAAGCCAGTTAACAGGATGGGCGGCAGGGCTAATGCTTATGATGGCGGCTCAACAGGTAAACGCACAATTACGGGATGAGTTAAATTTACCAGACCACGATAGTAAAAAATACTATCTCGGTATTGGGCTAATTTATAATAATTCCCGCTTTCAGGTGAGCCAGCACCCTGTGTTTTTGCAAAACGATAGTGTAATGGTAGTTGAACCTGAAAATACCGGAGGTTTCGGTTTGGCAGGTATGCACACCTTGCGCATTTCGCCCCGGTTCGAAATACGGGCCATCTTCCCACAGTTGTTATTCGCGTATAAAAATCTCACCTACCATTTAAAATATCCCGATGGCAGCAAAAATGAGCAGTCCGTTATGACAAAACGGGTTGAGTCGATTTTGCTGGGCGTACCGGTTCATATCAAATTCAGGTCAGACCGTATCGGCAATTTCAGGGTATACATGTTTGGCGGCGCCAAGTTCGAGTACGACCTGGCGTCCAATTCAACAGCCCGCAAAGCCGAAGACCTGGTAAAATTGACCAAATACGATTTTGGGGTAGAAGCCGGCATCGGATTCAATTTCTATTTTCCGGTATTCATTTTATCGCCCGAGATCAAGGTCAGCAACGGCCTCTCCAATATACACTCGCGCGACCCCAATCTTAAATTCTCCAGCGCCATTGATAAGCTGAACTCAAGAATGATCGTGTTTTCGCTTATTTTTGAGGGATAGTTAAACGTTAACAAGTTGATAAGTTGACAAGTTAACAGGCATAGGCACCCATTTAGGGTGACGGAGACATAAAACCGGGGAGCAGGGAAACAGTAATTGAATAACTGTTAAACTACTGCTTTGCATGAAATATTTACATTACCTGCTTTTAATAATCCTGCTTACAGGCAACAACCTTAGTGCACAGGTATATACAGCAATTAAGGCAGGAGGCGGATTTGCGACCCTTAAGCCTAAATATGAAAACAACTTCCCGGGTCGGGTTGTATGGTATGGCGGTTTACTGGTGCACATCGAAACCCAAAATCAATTCTTTTTTCAACCTGAATTATTGTATTCATTACGGGGCTACCGGTTGAATGCCGGTGCTTTTGGCAATACTAACAGCACCAATATCAGCTATGGTTATTTGTCGGTACCCCTGCTCGCAGGCTATAAGCCCGCTAAAAACCTGTCGGTATTGGTAGGGCCCGAACCGGGATACCTGCTATCTGCCAGATCACATCCGGATAATAACAATGTGCTATATGCGCGTAATGTAAATAACCGGTTTAGTGTTGATGCCACGGCAGGCGCCGCTCTATCGCTCACTCCCGAACTGGCAATAGAAGCCCGTGTTGTTATAGGAATGACCGGTTTATACCGCGTTGCCTATGTTGATAATAACGGGAACAATGTAGAAACCACCAATACAGGACGCAACCGTGTTTTACAGGCTGGAATAACGTACAGAATTAATTGATAAGGCACAAAAACCAGGATACACGAAACAAGGCTCAGGGCAAAAGTGATGAGACCCATTGTAACAATGCAATGGATTTGTTTACTATTTAAATAGCCCTGAAACATGAAATTATTTTTTGCTTTTGTTATTTTAAGTTTGTTTATCAGCACCACTTCATTGGCACAATTCCACATTGATTATGGAATAAAAGTGGGAACCGGCATTTCTGACGTTACTTATCAAAGCTCATCCGGGTACGATGTTTTCAAACCTGGCAATGACACCAAACCGGTTACAAGCTATTACGGCGGCTTCATGGCCAACGCCACATTAGGTAAATTCTTTTTTCAGCCCGAACTATTGTATTCATTACGCGGATGTCGTTATACAGGATATACTTCATCAGGAACTGTACGATTCAGCTATCTGTCTGTTCCCCTGATGATCGGCTACAGGCCCATTAAAAAGTTAGCTGTTATGATAGGTCCCGAAGCCGGATACCTGATATCGGCTAAAGCACATTCAAATGGCTACACAAGTAATGTAACAAAGTATGTAGATCACAGATTTAGTGTTGACGCCGATGCAGGAGTCGCCTTTGCCATTACAGATAAGCTAAAGATAGAAGCCCGTTATGTATTTGGCGTAACAGGTTTATTCGATCAAACAGTTACCAGAATGGGTATCGTTAATTATTTTAGCAGAGACGGATATAACCGCGTTGTACAGGCAGGTATAACGTACTCGCTAAAATAAGCAACAGGAAATATTGAGCTTGCGCCATCCTCTCTTAAACTCCAAATAAAAAAGAGCCCCAACGGCTCTTTTTTATTAGTTGAATAGAATTGTTTAAGTACAAGTGTGCGACGCAACATCAGCTACATAGTAATTCTTCAGTCCGGTTCATCATACATCTTACTTCAACTTCTGCACCTTCTGTTTCCATATCACTTCGCTGCCGCTGATCACCTGCAATATGTACATGCCTGTTGCCAGTGAAGCCGGCGGGTTCAGGGAAATATTATTATTACCGGTTGAAAATACTTTATTGGTTTTGTATAACTCGCGGCCGTTTATATCGGTAAGGCGAATGGAAACAGGCATCGTTTTGTTCGAATATACCTGCATACGCATATTGCTTTCGAACGGATTGGGAGTTACCGACAATACCAGCACGCTTTGAGTAGTATTGGTTAAACGGATAACATTGCTGTATTCGGCCTTCAGGTCGTTATCTACTGTTCGTAAACGGTACCAGGCTGTGCCGTTCAATGGCGTATTATCGTTATAAGCGTATTTCACGGCGCCGAAACTGTTACCGGTAGCTTTTACTGTACCAATTTGTGTAAACTGCCGCCCATCGTTACTGCGTTCAACAGCAAAATAATCAACGTTCTCTTCGGTAAGCGTTTCCCATTCCAATTGCGAGCGGTTGTTTGCATAGCGACCGGTAAAATACGACAGGGTAATCGGCAAAGCGCTGTTTACAACAATTGACGCAGCCGCCGTGGTTGAACAACCTGCACCCGATACCGAAATCGCACTCACCAGCACATTATAGGTTCCTGTTGTATTAAAGGTATTGGTAGGTAACGATAAACCGCTGCCGGTTCCCCATTTTGAAACCGCATAATTGGTTGTGGTGCTGCTGGCATCGGTTACCGAATAAACAATGCCCGATTGGGTACTGGTTATACTGAATGTAACAGATTGTCCGGTCTGAATGGTTGACGAAGTAGGCGAAATAACCGGTGTGGTTGGCAGGGCGCAACTAACGGTTACGCTCGAACTGCAATCAGTTTTTTCAGCCGCACCGGTGGCCTGAGTAGTTACAGTTAATACTCCGCCCGGATAAATCGTATTTGAGTAAGTAGCATTTAAGCCGCTTATGGTCCAGGTAGTGGCGCTGGTAACACTCACCGAATCAAGTTTAACACCATCGATATACAACCTCACTTTACCGGTGAAAGAAGATGCCAGCGTACCCGAAACAGATGTGGCAGCAGCAGTATACGATCCGGTTATGGTGGCGCATACTGTTGTAGCGGCTAATGCCGTAGCGGCAGCAGAAGCGGCACTGGCGGCGCAACTGCCGTTTTGTTGCGTGGCCGTATAACTTTTGGTGGCAACCGGGGTATAAGTAAGGCTCCAGGTACCGCCCGACTGCACAGTGGTTGTTCCTATACTTACTCCGTTTTCAAGCACCGTTACCACAGTGCCTGCCGTTTCGCCCGATTTACCCGAAATAGTAGTGGAACCGGTACTCAGGTTACCATTGTTATCGGTAGTAATTACCGGCGGTGTGGTAAAGCAGGTAACAGTTCGGCTTACCGATGCACTGATACAGGTTGTAGAAGTTTGTGCTATAACCGAAACCACATCACCGGTTACCAATCCAAGGCCTGTAAAAGAATAATTGCCCGAACCATCTGCAGTTGCAGTAGCTGTAAGCTTGCCATTATTGTATAAACGAACGGTAGCGCCGGCAACGGTAGTACCCGATACAGTACTTGCCCCATTGTATAAGGTGGTTTGTGTAATGGTGGGAGTAGCCGCCGCACTAAGCGCTATACAGGCATATATACCCGAAGATTCACATTTGCCCGATTCTGTGGCGGTAGCCATATACGATCCGTCGCTCAGTTCCTGAGCGCCACCGCTACAGGCGCTTGCGTTGCCTTGTCCATTGGCATCATCATATCGCCATGTTGTTGAGGTAGGGTATGTCACTTTATAAGTGGTGGTGGCATCATCTGCCAGCAGGGTAATACCCGATGAGGTTACCTGGTAAAGTTTTATACTGGTGTTGGCTGCACGGGTGCCGTCGAAACCCCTGTTCGTTGAGCAGGTAAAGGTTAATCCGCTCGAAGATGATGTATTGGCCGCAGAGCAACTGGTAACCACTACATTCGCCGATTGCAAACATTGCGATTCGCCCGAAGCCTGTGCTTTAGCGTACAATACATCACCGGCAGCAACAGTAATACCCGTAACGCTCCAGGTATTGCCCGAAGTGACGGTGGTTGTTCCTGCCGATACACCATTCTTGTATAATGTAATAGTTGCTGTTGAGGGTTTGGTGCCATCCAACGCCGTCCAGCTACCGGTTACAGTAATCCCGCTGCCGGCAGTTACCGAACTGGCGATCGTAGGTGCAGCCGTACAGGTTGATCCTACCCCGCTGCCGCCGCTGGTTAAACTGGTTAGTGTAACCGTAGGCGTATTATTGATCACCGTTTCCCAGCTTTTCATGGGATCATTGTAAGAAGCATCGTTCACCCCAAAAATATCCGACTTGGGTCCGCCGATAGCCGCCATGGGCGCCATTACCGTAGTGGCCGCCATGCGAAGGGGTGTACTATTTGTAATTCCCAGTATACTGATGGGTACATAAAAATCATAGAAATAATCGGGTGTTCCCGAAACAGTCGACAAAGCAACAGATATCTGCGAATTGGTGTTAATGCTATAGCTGTTGATCAACGTAGGCGAGCTGGTTCCGGCTACATTATAGGCAGCCACTCTGAAATTGGTTTCAAGAGTTATTTCCAGCTCAAATCCGGGATTACCATTTACACCGGTGGTGGCAGCCTGGTAATCGGGATCGGCATAAGGCCCCGTATTACCCATTTTATTATCGGTATCTATCAATACACTATATCCCTTTGAGCCACTAACTATACTGCCCAGCCGTAATCTGAACAACAGGTTGGTGCCATCACTATACACATAAAAACCGCTGCCATCTACCTGGCGCACCAGATCGCTATAGAGGTCGCCGGGTCCGCGTAACAAATCTGATGTAGGCTCCAGAAAAACAGGAGGAACAGTTTTGTATGGTATTTCACTTTGGGTAATATCGCTGGTGGTAAAACCACTGGTTGAAGAAGAAGAAAAACCGTTTCCATCAGGGTTCAAAATCGTTACGCCATTTCCGGCAGCAGGTCGCACAATAGTGCCGGGCGACTGGGCTGATACATATGTAGTAATTAAGACAAATGCAAGCAATAACGGTAGAAGTCGGGTCATAGCGTATTGGGTTAAAACATGAAAAATAAAGGTCATGAGCACATTAATATTCTGATTCATTAGAATATTAATATGTATATACATGAAAACACTTACAATAATACATAATTGCGTTTACATATTTATTTTTTTATTCATTTAAATTATACTCCGGCAGGCATGTCGGCCTATTGGCAAAATCACAAAAGCCGGGGCCTCACTTTCAAATTAAATTTTATATCAATGGTTTATAAATCAATATCCGGCCTCCTTTTCTATTAAATTTGCACCTAAACCCTTTTCTGCCTGATTAGTAAACGAGCATACTTCGCAGTGGTTCCCGTCTTGCTGCTGGTTGGCAGTTATACGTGTGTGCATGCACAGAATCGTATGCTGCAGCAGGATAGCATCAAAATGGTGCTCGCCACGAAAGCAGATGATACGGCAAAAGTGAATTTATTAAACAGGCTGGCAGCCTCTTACATTCAAACCAGTAACGACTCCGTTGGCCATTATGCTCATTTGGCTTTTTCACTGGCCGAACGATTATCTTACCCCAAAGGCCAGGCAGATGCGGAAATATACAAAGGCATATTTTTCAGGGTTAAGGGTGATTACACTACCGCATTAAACAGTTTGCTGCACAGTTTTAAATTATATGAGAACCTGCAGAACAAATCATCCATGGCTCAAAACTACCTTGATATTGCGCAGGTGTATAAAGACATGGTAGGCTCGGGCCTTACACCGGAATATATGAATAAAGGCATAACCTATAGCCGGTATGGATATACCCTTTATGAAAACATTCACGATACAGCAGGCATGGCAAACAGCCTGAACATGCTTGGTATATTAAATAGGGATATTGCTAAATTAAACGGCCGCAAAAAATATTATGATACGGCATTTGCAGCTTATACCAAAGCATTGGCACTTATAGAAACATCTGGAAAAGGAAAAGAAGGCATTGGAAGATTATACAACAACATCAGCCAGGTATATAACGAGTATAAAAAGGATTATAACAAAGCGCTTGAATACCTGTTCAAAGCAGTAGATTTTAATAAAAGCAATAACAGCATTTCGAGTCTTTCATTTAACTATGGTAATATATCGAGCGTTTATACAAAAATGCTGCGCTTCGACGACGCATTGGTGTATGCACGTAAAACGCTTGAAACAGCCCAATTGCTCAATCGCCCCGAAAGGTTGCGCAATGCCTATAATTCAATGTACGAAGCGTTCAGTGTTAATAGGCGCTTTGATTCGGCATTGCACTATTATAAAATGGCCGACCTGTTAAACGACTCTCTGACCAACGTGGCTAAAACCCGCGAGGTAATGGATCTGCAAACAAAATACGAAACCGGTAAAAAAGAATCGGAGATCCAAAAACTGCAAACCGAAAGTCGCGCAAAAAACAAACAGATAATTATATTGATTTCGGCACTTGTGCTGTTTGCAGTACTAACAGCCTGTATGCTGTGGTTGTATCATCGCATCAAAAAGCAGCGGCAGCAGATTGCGCAGCAATCGCAAAAGCTTGAGGTAATGATGAAAGAACTGCATCACCGGGTAAAAAATAACCTGCAGATCGTAAGCAGCTTATTAAGTCTGCAAACCTATAAGGTGCAGGACGAAGAAACCGTACTGGTGTTAAAAGAAAGCCAGCAACGGGTACAGGCCATGAGCTTTATTCATCAGCGCCTGTATAAAACCGAAGCGCTTACAGCAGTTAATATGAAACAATACCTTACCGATTTGGCCGAATCGCTGGTATCGTCGTATGGGTACGACAGAGATGGTTTCGACCTGCATATTACAGTAGAAAAAGAAATGCTGGATATCGACAGGGCCCTGCCCATTGGACTTATCATTAATGAAATTGTGACCAACGCTTTAAAATACGCGTTTGTCGATATATCGCGGCCTTCGTTACAAATTGCGCTAAAAGACGAAGCCACCAAAATGGTTTGTTTTATAAAAGATAATGGCATCGGCATTAATGAACAGCAGTGGAAACAAAAGAAAAACTCGTTCGGCAAACAATTAATAACAGCGTTGTGTAAACAACTACGTGCACAGCAAACCCTTGAGGTAAACGAAGGCACGCAGTTCACGATTACCATACCAAAACAGGCGGCTTAGTTGCAGTGAATGCTTTAATCAATAAGTTATGGGGGCAGAAAAAATAAATATTTTAATAGTCGAAGATGAATCGATCGTAGCGCTTGACCTGGCAAATGGCCTTGAAAAAGACGGATACAATATTGCAGGCATTGCCGACAATGCTGAAGAAGCCCGGCAACTATTCAGTGAACAGGAAGTTGATATTATTTTGATGGATGTACACATCATTGGCGAAAAAGACGGTATTGATGCCGCCATAGAAATACTAAAACAAAAAGCGGTGCCTATTATTTACCTCACTGCTTTTACCGATCAAACTACGATCGATCGCATAAAACAAACCCACCCTGCCGCCTTTTTATCAAAGCCTTATAATCTTACCAATGTTCGTATTGCCATTGATCTGGCAGTAAGCAATTTTGCGGTTGCCGGCGAACAGCAAACGGGTAAAATAATACCGCTCGATAAAAATGCACGCACAGCTGCATCGCCCGAAAAAGAAATGATTCTCAGGCTGAACGATTATATTTTTGTAAAGAACAATTATTCATTTGTAAAATTGAAGCTTAACGATCTGCTGTATATTGAAGCAGATAATAATTATACATCGCTTATTACGGCCGAAAAAAAATTCTTACTGCGCCTGTCGATGAGCCAGCTTTTGGAAAAGATCGATTGCAAACAACTGGTTCGCATTCACCGGTCATATGCCGTAAATATCAATGCCATTCAAAGTTTCAGCGACCAGGAAGTACAGATCAATCAGCAGCAGTTACCCATCGGCAGAAATTATAAAGATGAGTTTATGCGGAATTTCAATTTTCGCTGAGAAGGAATGCCTCGCCACTTATCACTTCCTACTCGCCCCTCACCCTGCCCCATTCACATACAAAACAGGGTCGTTTACATACAAGCTCCGCATACGGCACAATTTCCATGGTAGCTTAGCAGCAGATTATTAGCCCTTGCATCATTTAATCCCATAATATTATTTTGTACGGAGAGGTTCTGATTATTTAACAGGTAATCAAATGGTGGTTCCAAAAGGTTAATCCCCTTAAGCCCGGTCGGTGGGTATATCACCAATGTTAAAAGCAGGTAGCCATAAGCCTCCTGCTTTTTTATTAGTCCTATCCCTAAAGGGGTGTAATATACCAGGGCGCCCTTTTATTTTTGTGTTGCGTTAAGCGTTCTGCATTAAGCGTTAAGCTTTATTAATAATCATACTCTCTCCTAAACATATTCATTCGTATACCGGCCGTAAACACAGAAGTATTTCTGTCGGCAATAGTTGGCACGCCCGATTTCCAGTTCCTGATCAGGGTACTGGCTTCGAGAAACACATTTTCTTTCACTTCGTACGATACCAGCAACTGGGCATTTACCCCTGTAGCACGCGGACCGCTGGGTAATTTGTAGCCATAATCACCGGCAGGGCGCGTATTATTTATCTGAAAAATATTCGATCCAAAATTACTGCCGGCAGTATCTGTACCCTGCTTCCAAACGATCAAACGGGCCGAGGTAGTCCATTTGGGGTGTGGCTGGTAACGGATAATACCAATGGCCTCTACCAGATTTGCACCCAGCGGATGCGCCAGCGGCTGATTATAATGTGAGTAATTGCCCAAACTGTCATAGTGCGAATACGTAAACGGACGCACGAGATTGATTTCACCCTGCAGATCGAGGTTCTTTATGCTAAATGCATTGATGTATTTACCGCCCATTTGTAATCCAAACTTATTAGCCCACCATCCTTTGCCGGCGCGCACTTCTTTCAGATAAAATTCGTCGAGCAATACCTGGCCATAAAACTGCAATCGTTTTGCCACATTCGCTTTTATATCAAAGCCAACAAATGCATTATCGGCACTGCCGTTCTGTTGCTCAGACAGTCGCAAAAATATAACAGGGTTCAGATAGGTAAAATCAAAATGGTTCCTTCGGCCAAAAACAATAGCTTCAAACACGCCTACGTTCAGCCACCGGGTCACGTCCATGCTTAAATGATGCATGGCCATATATTTTTTATCGAGCAGCTTGTTGCCGGCATTGATATCTACAGTTTGAGGCGTTAATTCGGTAAACAGGTTCATATAATTGAACTTCCATATGCGGGTATTGATCTTCAAAAACAAATAGCTATTGCCGTAATCGCTCAAAAACAGGCTGCGGTAGCCATTGCCGATAAAATTTTTATCGTACCCAAACTGAAAATCGAGGTATTTGGCGGCTGTAAAATTAATTGAGCCACGCGCATCCAAATAATCTGTAGCGGTTGTTTTAAAAGGCTTGTAAAAACCCTCGCCCGGCACGGCATCATATTGTATTATACGGTCCTGCACAAATAGCGGCGCCCTTTCCTGGTTATCGGTTACATAAAACGAAAAACCGATTTTGTTAGCAATTAATCCGCGAAGTGTAAGCCCTTTTGAATTTAAAAATATGCGTTGATCGCTGTTATTGCTTTCGATAGATTGTTGCTGCTGGATAACCGGGTTCACTGCCAGAAAAAAATCTTTTTCATTTACTTCCAGAAAATTGGCTTTCCGTTTATAAAATACATTCCACAAACTTTTTTTGCTGGCAAAATCGCTGGTATCGCCCTTTACCCACTCAGAATTATTCATTAATAAGCTGCGAAGATTATACTGGTCAACAGGCGTTAATAAATTACCCGATGCTTTTTGAACCGAATCGGCATATTCTGCTGCCCGTACGGCAATTTTGCGGCTAAGCGGTTTAACGGTACCCAGGTTCAGATCGTCGTTGGTTTGCAGTAAAATTTCGAGCCTGTTTAAAAAAGCCTGGTGTTTGTTACCCTGTGGTAAATAAGTACTTTGGGAAAACAGCAAAAAAGGAAAAAATAAAAACGATAAGGGTACAACAGTTTTTATAATATATTGCATGGCCAGTAGTTAATTATATTATTTTTTCAAGATATGCAAAATTACCTGATTAAAAATATAATGGTCGTGAATGAAGGAGAATCGGCCATCAGAGATGTTCTCATTAAAAACGGCCGCATCGAAAAGATAGATCGTACCATTCAGCCCGACATATTAGTTACAGAAATAAACGGCGAGGGTTTGCATTTATTACCCGGCGCCATCGACGACCAGGTTCATTTTCGCGAACCCGGCCTCACCCATAAAGCTACTATTTATACCGAAGCAAAAGCTGCGGTTGCAGGGGGCGTTACCTCTTTTATGGAAATGCCCAATACCATGCCCCCTGTATTCACACAGGAGCTGCTTGAGCAAAAATATGCTGTTGCAGCCGAAACCTCGCTGGCGAACTATTCGTTTTACATGGGCACGTCGAACGATAATGCCGGTGAGGCCCTTAAAACCAATAAGCGTAAAAACGAGATCTGTGGTATTAAAATTTTTATGGGTTCATCAACCGGCGGCTTACTGGTAGATAACTATCTCACACTCGATAAAATTTTTCAGGAAAGCGAAGTGCTGATCGCCACCCATTGTGAAGATGAAAAGATCATTAAAGCAAACTATGAAAGATTAAAAAAAGAAAAAGGTGTGTTGGAGCCGGCCGATCATCCGTTGGTGCGTGATGAGTTCGGCTGTTTTGAAAGTTCACTCGCCGCCATTCAGTTTGCTCAGAAACATAACAGCAGGCTGCACATATTGCATATCAGCACCGAAAAAGAACTGGCGCTGTTTTCGAATATGAAGCCGCTCGATCAAAAAAACATCACGGCCGAGGTATGTGTGCATCACCTTCATTTTACGAGTAACGATTACAGCCAACTCGGTAATCTTATAAAATGTAATCCCGCCATTAAAGCGCCACACAACCGTGAAGCATTATGGCAGGCATTGCTCGACGACAGGTTAGATGTTATTGCAACCGACCATGCACCGCATACATTGGAGGAAAAAGGTATTATCAGAAATGCTGATGGCTCCTTTGCGCTGGCTCCGGGGCAATCAGGAGGGGGACTTGGCACCGGTGACCTGGAAAAAGCCCATTCGGGATTACCCCTGGTGCAGCACTCGCTGTTACTGATGCTGCATTATGTAAAAGAAGGCCGCATTTCGCTTGAAAAAGTGGTTGAAAAAATGAGCCATACCGTAGCTACCTGTTACCAGATTGCCGAAAGAGGCTTTATTCGCGAAGGCTATTGGGCCGATCTGGTGATCGTTGATATGAATGAAACTACTACTATTTCAAAAGAAAATATACTATACAAATGTGGCTGGAGCCCGCTGGAACAGTTTACCTGCCCGGCCGCCGTTACCCATACCTTTATAAATGGTAATCTTGTTTATGGAAAAGGGCAGTGGAATGAATCTCAGAAGGGAGCACGATTGTTATTTAATCGGTAACTTACGAAAACAATATTGGAGTAAGATCCATGGAATTAGATAATACCACGTACAACGACCTGTCGATTTTTCAGCATGAGGAAGAATTTTCAATTTTTCACAGGCTTTGCTTTACCCGAACATCACAGGGGCGTGAATGGCTGTTGAAATTCTTCAGCAATCCTTTTAACGATATCCGGCCTATTCAGGATACGCAGCAAATTCTGCGTTTGATACTGGCGGGCATGGACCAATGGCCTAACGAAATCACCAATGGCACCCTGATGGTGATTGAAAAATTTTACGACAATAATGTAGATGCTATACCTAACGCCAATATTGTACACGCCTTAACCTATAAGCTGTTCAACGGCGCCGATTTTTCGCTGGTACGATATTCCATTTCACATTTTTCTGATTTTTTAAAGGGAATGCATCAGCTTATCTATTTGCTCGATAAAGATGATGCACCTTTAATGATCCGCACTTATTTACGCCGCGCCGCCGATTTAATGAATAAACCGGTGTTGAATGCGCTGAAGGATCACGAACGGGGTAAACAATTTACCCTTACCGAAACCCTTCATTATGGTGGTTATATACGCGATGAGTTCAGATTATCGGCCCATGATCTTATTGCCATTTACGGACGCATAGATGCCTGGTATTCGATGGCCGTGGCTATTAAAAAATTGGGATTATGCTTTCCTGAATTCATCAACCAGGTACAACCGTTGATCGACGCCAAACAACTGTATCATATATTATTGCCCACGCCTACACCTTATGATGTGCAGTTAAGCCAGGAAACCAATTTTCTGTTTTTAACGGGCGCCAATATGGCCGGCAAAAGCACCTTCATCAAAGCTGTTGGCAGCACCGTGTTTTTGGCTCACCTCGGAATGGGCGTGCCTGCCCAGACGATGCGGCTCACATTGTTCGATGGCCTGTTAAGTAATATCAATGTAGTTGACAATATAATTAAAGGTGAAAGTTATTTCTTCAACGAAGTACAGCGCATAAAAAATACCATTTTAAAAATTAACGACGGCCGCAAATGGCTGGTGCTTATTGATGAACTGTTTAAAGGCACCAATGTACAGGATGCCATGAAGTGCTCGTCGGTGGTTATAAAAGGACTTATCAGGATAAAAAGCTCTTTATTTATTTTATCAACCCACCTGTATGAAATTGGTGAAGAGTTAAAACAATATCCTAATATTTCTTTCCGCTATTTTGAAACCACGGCCAAAGAAGATCAGCTTGAGTTCAGTTACCAGTTGCGCGAAGGCATCAGCAACGACCGGCTGGGTTACCTGATATTGAAGCGTGAGAAAGTGGTGGATATGCTGGAGAAGTTGTGATGTTTATAATTAAGCATTAACTGTATGCACCATTATAAATTATTGATAACTTTAATTTTATCCTTAGCGCTGGCCTCCTGTTTCAATTCGAATGAAAATATAAAAAAGGATAGTTCCTGGACTTCCCAACTCCGCCCTGTAACAAATGACGAAGGCGATATTATTATTAATCTGGAAAGCATCGGCTGCTTTGGCGGGTACAATGAAAAGATGATTATTAATAAGGGAAATAAGCGCTACTCGGTATCATTTTTTACAAACCGGGGTAGCATACAAATACTTTTCAAAAAAGAACTCGACTCAAAATTTGCCAGGCACATCGATGCATTTTACAAAAGTTGCGAACAGTTTTTAAACAGTAAAGATTCATGTCTTAGTACCACAACCACTTTTATTAGCGTACGAAAAGGCAAAACTGTTCTTCATCTACCAAATTTAGAATGCAGCAACTGGCAGGGGTATTATCAGCTGATTAATTCATTGAATATATCTTACCCCTATCCTAACAAAGATTAACAAGTCTCTTTAAGCAAATTTTTTAAACAATTCCACATCATTTACTTTAATTTCATTGCAGCAAACTACGTTTAATGAAAAAGATATTGCTGCTGATTAGCACTATTGTTATTTCTTCCGCTATTATTGCCCAAAAGCCAGGCGCTGTTATAGATATTCAGCATTATGAATTTGCCATAACGCTTAACGACACTACCGATCACATTCAGGGAAAAGCAGCCATTGATCTTACGTTTATTAAAGACGCTAAAACTATCACGCTCGACCTCATTTCGAAGAACAATAAAAAGGGCATGACGGTAATACAGGTTACCGAAAAAGGAAAGCCCCTCCCCTACGCACACACCAATGACCTGCTCGCCATTACCTTTCCACAAACGGTTAAAGCAGGTGAACAAAAGAGCGTAGTTATTACTTATGAAGGCATTCCCGCCGACGGACTGATCATTGAAAAAAACAAATATGGCCATCGCGGATTTTTTGCCGACAACTGGCCCAACCGGGCCCGCAACTGGATACCCTGTATTGATCACCCTTCCGATAAAGCATCGCTCGATTTTATTGTAACTGCCCCATCGCATTATCGGGTTATTTCAAATGGTATTAAAACCGAAGACACTGCAATAAATAATAATTATCGCCGCACGCATTATAAAGAAACCACTCCCCTGTCGACCAAAATTATGGTAATAGGAGTAGCCGATTTTGCGGTGCAAAAGGCAGGCGAAGTAAACAGCATTCCGGTATACAGCTGGGTGTATCCCGAAGAAAAAGACAAAGGCTTTTACGACTATGCCCTGGCAGTGGATATTCTTCCCTGGTTTATAAAAAATGTAGGACCCTACGCGTATAAAAAATTAGCCAACGTTGAATCAACCACCCGGTTTGGCGGTATGGAAAATGCCGGCGCTATTTTTTATTCTGATGAATCATCAATAAGCGGCACACGCAAGAGCGAATCGTTGCTGGCCCACGAAATAGCACACCAGTGGTTTGGCGATATGGCTACCGAAGCCGACTGGAGCCACTTGTGGTTAAGTGAGGGATTTGCCACCTACATGACTATTTTGTACTTCGAAAATAAATACGGCGCAGATACAGCCCGCTATATGCTCAGGCAAAACAGGAACATTGTTATAGATTTCGCCCGGAAAAAATTACATCCTGTGGTAGATTCATCGGTTACCGATTATATGGAATTACTGAATGCCAATTCTTATCAAAAAGGCGGCTGGGTATTGCATATGTTACGCCGCCGGCTGGGTGATTCAACTTTTTGGAAAGGCATTCAAGCCTATTACAACCGCTATGCCGGTAAAAATGCCGTTACCGATGATTTGCGTAAAGTAATGGAAGAAGTTTCGCACCAGGACCTGGCGCCATTCTTTTACCAATGGCTGTTCAGGGCCGGACATCCAAAGCTCGATATACAATGGAAATACGATGGCGTTAAGAAAGAAGTGATCATTACTGTTATACAGCAACAGGCCGAACTTTTTCAATTCCCCCTCGATATAGCCATCGGATCTTCTATTTCAAAATCCCTTTTCATTAAAGACAAACAAACCACTTTCACGATTCCGGCTACGGAAAAACCCGTTTCTGTGACCGTCGATGCTGCAGTGAACCTGCTATTCGAAGGAAAGGTTAATGAAATTAATTAGCGCTGACTGGTAACATTTAGCAAAGTCCTGAATTAAATTTTTATTAGCAGAATAAATTTTTTTTGGGGTAATCGTTTATGTTAGTAATTTAGGCTCCTTATTTTTTAACCATTAAATCTTATCGAATGAGAAAATTACCCATTCTCTTCGGCCGGTATTTTTTTGCGCTGGCCGCATCTTCAATCGTTTTATTCTCCTGTAAAAAAAATGAAATTGCATCTACCGATTCCGGTATCGACAAAGACAATCCCATGTATTCCTACATTCAAAAATTAGGATATAAGGATAGCGAGATAAAGGACATCGGTAAAGAGTATCTGGTTGATGGCGACCTGTTATTTTCAAAAGAAAGCAAGCCTGATTTTTCATTATTCGATGGCCCCAAAACCGAACAGTACGGCACCGCCAATTACGTAGGCTACGATATACAGCCTTCTATCAGTGTATATGCCGATGCCTCGATGAACGCTTATTCAAGTCAGATAGACGGCGCTATTGCCTTATGGAATAATGTTACCAACTGCAGGGTTAAATTTACCCGGGTTGCTTCATCCGGCGCTAACATTACCATAACAAATCAGAATTTAGGCTCGGGCGTTTGCGGTGCGTCTTATTTTCCACTGAATGGGTTGCCCGGGTCACTTATAAGAATTAATATCAGCCAAATTTCGGGTAACTCTTTTGCACAACAGCAGCGCACCATTGCACATGAGTTGGGCCATTGTATAGGTTTCAGGCATACCAACTGGGCGTCGGGCGAACCCCAGTCGGGACAATTATCAGACAATGGCGCTTATTTCGATGCCATGCATATTTTGGGTACGCCCACCGGCGGTGATGCCAACTCGTTAATGAACGGCGGAGAATGCGGCATTGGCGCTACCACGCTTTCGAGCTATGATATACTGGCGGTACAGTTCTTATATCCGGCCAATGCTCCGGTAGCAGGAACAGTTCCGGTATTTCGTTATTTCGAAAAAAATAATATCCAGGATCATTTTTATACTACGAGTTTAGGTGAGCTCGGAAATGGTAATAATGGTAATTACCTTTTTGAGGGAATTGGCTTTTTTGCCTTCCCCAATCAGGTGGCAAATTCAGTACCTGTTTATCGTTATTGGAGAACAGGAGATGCCGGGGACCATTTTTATACTACCAACTTTGGTGAACTTGGTACTACATTTTACGAGGGCATTGGTTTTTATGGCTATTCTTCGGCCATTAATGGCGCTGTACCTGTGTATAGATATTACAATAACAGCACTGCCGACCACTTTTACACAAAAAATCCAAATGAAATGTCGTCCCTGCCGGGTTATACATACGAAGGCATTGGCTGGTATGCTTACTAAGTCAGTACGGTTTTTCACACAAAAAAAAAATGCATCAACCCGGGGTTGGTGCATTTTTTTTATGGCTATGGGTAATCACCTGCAGCAATTCAATACCAGTCAAAACCGAACATATTAATATTTTTCATATCTTCCCATACGTTTAACCATACACTTTATTCATGCTTGTCAAAACGTTTGGAAGTGCCGTATACGGTGTGGAGGCTATTACGATTACTATAGAGGTAAACGTAATGAAAGGGAACCGGTTTTACTTCATTGTTGGCCTGCCCGACATTGCTGTAAAAGAAAGTTTACAACGGGTCGAAAGCGCCATAAAAACAATCGGGTACCAGATGCCACGCACAAAACTGGTAATTAATTTGGCTCCTGCCGATATCAGAAAAAGCGGTTCTGCTTTTGATCTTGCTATAGCCATTGGAATAATGGCCGCCAATGAACAATTAAAAAATCCCGAAAAATTAAAAGACTATATGATTATGGGTGAGCTGAACCTCGATGGAACGGTTCAACCCATAAAAGGTGCATTGCCTATTGCCATTACAGCGCGCAAAGAAGGCTTTAAAGGCCTTATAGTTCCCAAACAAAATTGCCGCGAAGCAGGTATGGTAGATACCCTGCCGGTATACGGTGTAGAACATCTTGCCGAAGTAATTGAATTCTTTAACAACGATAAAACTATACAACCGGTAGTAGTGAATACACGTGAAGAATTTTTTCAGGCCAAAGACGATTTTGAATTTGATTTCACCGATGTAAAAGGACAGGAAAACATTAAACGTGCTCTTGAAATTGCTGCAGCCGGTGGACATAATGCTATATTGATCGGTCCGCCGGGCGCCGGTAAAACCATGTTGGCCAAACGGCTTTCGACCATTTTACCGCCGCTCACTTTGCAGGAAGCGTTGGAAACAACGAAGATCCATTCGGTTGCCGGCAAGCTGCCGGCCAATGCAACACTGATATCCAAACGACCTTTTCGTTCGCCGCATCATACCATCAGTGATGTAGCGCTGGTTGGTGGCGGTGGCATGCCGCAACCCGGTGAAATATCACTGGCGCATAACGGCGTATTGTTTTTAGATGAGCTGCCCGAATTTAAACGCAGTGTGCTGGAAGTAATGCGCCAGCCGATGGAAGAACGCAGAGTAACAATATCCCGCGCAAGAATAGCAATTGACTTCCCGGCGAATTTTCAACTTATCAGTTCTATGAATGCCTGCCCTTGTGGCTTTTATAACCATCCTGACAAGGAGTGCTCGTGCCCGCCCGGCGCCGTTCATAAGTACCTGAATAAAATATCGGGTCCTTTATTAGATCGTATAGACCTGCACGTTGAAGTAACGCCGGTATCTTTTTCCGATTTAAGTAAACAAAAAAACGGCGAGCCATCTGATGCAATTCGCCAACGGGTGATCGATGCCCGTAAAATACAGGCAGAAAGATATAATGGCAATCCCGGTATTTATTGCAATGCCCAAATGAACAGTAAACAATTAAAAGAAGTATGCACCATCAATGCAGCCGGCCAAAACCTGTTAAAAACGGCCATCAACAAACTGAATTTATCGGCCCGCGCCTATGATCGCATTTTAAAAGTTAGCCGAACCATTGCTGACCTGGCAGGTAGTGAGGCCATTCAACCTGAACATTTGGCGGAGGCGATTACGTATAGGAATTTGGATAGAGAGGGATGGGGAGGGTGAACCTCAACGTCATTTTTTAAATAACGGCATATATTTATGTGTTGGTGGCAATTTTAAAAAACCGTACAGCAATGCAAGAAGATTATTTAAAGAGTAAGCTTATAGAAAATTCCGTTAGTCTTTTAACAGACTTTTTTAATGTTATTTCGGATGGATATAACCCTGCATTAATATCTGTGACAATTGACTTGACAAAGAATATTGAGAATGAAGAAATATTTATTTATAAGACACATAACTGGATTGGGACAAAGGAATATTACGAAGAAAGAATATTACCAACTAAGACAAATGTTAATTTTATCCAAAAGCGAATTAATGAAAATTTTCAATGGTGTTTAGAACATATAGTTGGTTTTAGTCAGGTCCCAAAACTTTTTGAAAGCGAGTTTCATTATGATAATTTAAAGGACTTAGTAAAGAAAGTAGAAGATCAAATAATTATGTTTCTTGAAAATTGGCATCCAAATGGAACTGAATATTTGATTGACACCAGAGATGGTAGTCTTGAACGAGTTCTGGTTATTCACAGCCAGAACAAAACAATTGTAATTAAATTTGGTAACTATATCCACTAAAAACTGCCACCAACATGGTATTGGCAAAAGCTGGGCAGACGGAAGCTATGGTTCAGCAGTTGCAGCATCGTTGGTCAGTTGTTCGGGCTGACAAGCAGCTTTCAGCCAAATATCAAACATCAACTTTTATTTTCTATTTTCATCATCGGTAGCCGGGCGGACGGAATACTATTCCCAGCCTTGCCAATACTTGGCCGTTGACTGCTATACAAAAGCAACGTTTACGTTTAAGCAGTTGTCAAATTCCATAACGCTTTTCATATGCGAAAAATATTTGCAATTTTTCTTTGCTGTTTTCTTTTGACACAGAGTTTTGGACAGACACAAAGAAAAGTTTCAACTTATTTATTTACAGAATATAACCATACACTTTACGACTATACAATTGGCAATAATCCGTGGGGAGTTGGACTTGGACTTCAAACCTTTTTAAATAACAAAACGAAGTTCAAGCCAACACTTGAGCTTACTGGCGACATTTACTTAGAGGACAACAAAGTTTTGAAGCTAAATCCTGATGGGAGTATTCCTCAAAACGACAATACTGTTGGTGGGATGGTAAATCTTTTTGTCGGTTCTTCATTTCATCCAAAACAAAATATTTATTTATCATTTGTTGCAGGACCAAGTTTTATTAGCGGACAGACGTTGTTAGGCATTAAGCCTTCATTTGGGATTTATTTTTCTAAAACTCAAAGATGGACTGGAAAACTTTCTTACATAAATGTGTTTAATCGGACAAGAGTTGCCAAAGAAGATTTTGGTTCACTAAGTTTATCAATTGGACTGAAACTATTTTGACAATGTACAGCAGCCAACAAATGCATTTGTAAAAGCATGGCTTGACCAGCAGCACTTGTTTGCGGGAGGACAAAATTCGTTCGCAATTCTATTGATTCGTTCTCTTTGCTTTGTTATACTCGGTTAGACATTCTTCAAGCGGTTTGCCCTGGTTATAAATGCAATCACAAAATTTTTCGCAGGCTTTTGGATCACTATTGCCAGGACAACCATTTGTGCATTCCTCTGGGGAATTGCCGGGTCGAATGTCATAAATGATATTGTTTAAAAATATAACTGCAGCAAGAATTGCCACAACACTTCCGAAAAACAGGAATGGGAATTTGTTGCTCAACTGTTTTTCCCTTGTTGAAGGACCATGCTCTTTAACTTGTTTGAATGATAAAATATATTTTATACGTTCGTAATCCCAAAACAATAAATATAAATTGGCCAGTATCATAAACGTTGTGCTACGGGTGCCTTCGAACCGGACAGCATAAGTCAGGATGCAAATATTCAGGATAATGGGAAAATACATCAATGCACCAAGAAATGCTGTTCTTGGAATGAGTAATAAAATAGCAATTAATAACTGCGCAATTCCGATAAATGTATAGTAGTATCCGGTGTGGTATAGTGCTTCTAAATAATGACCCATTGGGTTGTTAACGGATAAGCCGCTGGCGAACCGTTCTCCCCTGACTTTTACAAGCCCAGATATAATAAATGCCAGGGCCAACATGATGCGACAGAAAATGGCAAAATAATGAAACCATTTGTTTCCTTTTGCTTCATAATACACGCGATTAAGCCTGCTTGATATACTCATAAAATAAAAGTTGAGTTGATGGTCACGAATAGTTTTATGTTTTATCTCGTCTATTGTCCTTCCCATTAGCTGCAATGTCAGATTAAACTATCTATATAAAAGCACTTTGAATTACAAAGTAAACAAAATAAATTATATTCAAAACAGGCAACTCATTGCATTTTCCCCATGCAATTGGTACTTTTTTTGAAATAGTATGGAACAACAAGCTGCTGAAAAAGGTATGCGCCATCAATGCAGCCGGCCAAAACCTGTTAAAAACGGCCATCAACAAACTGAATTTATCTGCCCGCGCCTATGATCGTATTTTAAAAGTTAGCCGAACCATTGCGGATCTGGCGGGTAGTGAAAGTATTCAACCCGAGCATCTGGCAGAGGCGATTACCTATAGAAATCTCGATAGAGAAGGTTGGGGTGGGTGAAAAATATCGTTGATCTGGTTTTTGGGTATTCTTTTCAAGTGAAATACCATTGGCTCATTTACCCTTAAACTGCTTAGCCAACTAAATCATTGTCGCTCCCAATTGATCTGCCTGCAATCTGTATTAAGCTTTTCTGCACGCTGAGCATAAGCTTCAACACATTGAGTTAATGCCCTGACAACCCGAATCATAACGCCTGCATGCCGATAATTAACCATTACCATTTGATTTTACCTCACTGCAACGCGTGTTTAGGGTTCAACCAGTCGAGTCTTAACGACCGCAACACGAGTTGTAGCTTCCGCAACACGAATTGATGGCGCCGCATGCCGGGTAGTAGTTATCGCATGACGTGTTGTTACCACTACCTGATACGGCAGTACCTAATACTCAATAGGCGGCACGAACGACCCGGCATGTTGAATGGTACAACCAATGCGCGAAATGAAAATCCCGGCAGGTAAAGAGTATCACTCAACTTGCAGAATGGAATGCCTGGCAGGTCAGGGCTACGACTCAGCTTGCGGTATGAAAAAAACAGCAGGTGATGGGTGCAACTTAACTTGCGGAATGAAAAGCCCGGCAGGTTATAGGCTCAACACCACTCGCCAAATGAAAAAACCGGCAGGCGTAGTTTACAACTCAGTTTGCGGTCTGAAGAAAAAAGCAGGTGATATATACAACTCAGCTTGCAGCATGAAAATTCAGGCAGGTGTAGCGTTCAATTCGATCTGCGGCATGAAAACATTAACTGGCAGAAAGCAATGGCAAAAAAGCAATGGCAGGAAAAGAAGAAGAAAAAGCAAGCAATCGTTAGCAACTGACTCTATCAGTTCTGTATAGTTTTAAGAGAAGGCGTGTTCCATTCTTCGGCGGTAGTTTTACCGGCATCTTTGGTTTTAAAGATCCTTGAAAAAACTTCACCTATAATCTGAGCGCCGGTTTTACGAACGATGCGAATATCTAACCAAAAGTTCGCATTGCGTACATAAAAAGCGTCGAACTGGTAGCGATGAAAAATGCTTTCAAAATCTTTAGTGGGGCCTTTATATCCTTTGATCTGGGCCAAACCGGTAATACCAGGTTTTACCAGGTTTCTGAATTTATAACCACTAATAGCGCTCGCAAATTTATTGCAGTCGGCATACATATGCGGGCGCGGACCCACAATACTCATATGCCCCAACAATACATTGAAAAACTGAGGAAATTCATCTAATCCGGTAACACGTAAAAACCGGCCGATACGGGTAATACGGGGATCATTCTCGCTGGCCTGACGAATATCAGCTTCATAATTCATGTACATGGTACGTAACTTATAGCACCAAAATACACGTCCAAGAAAACCCACCCGCTTTTGTTTAAAAAACACCGGTCCCTTTGAATCGAGCCTTATCATCACCATCAAAACAGGAAGTAACCATGATAACATAAACACTATTATCGCCAAAGATATCATTATATCAAAGCACCGTTTTGCAACGAAATACCCTTGCTTACGTTCCAAATATAACCTGAGTGACGGGGGATGCTCGGTAAAAAACTTAACTCGCTTATAAACTAAATTATCGGGTCGCTCAATCATAGTACAGGTATTTGGGTTCCTCAAGGATTTTGTTAACGTAATAAACAGGTTATTAGTACCTGAAAATGTCTTTAATTACAGTTTTAACATCTAAAACACCAAACCAGCTTAATTCGTTAATAATTAAATGTTAAAACAGGATTTTAAAAAATTATAACCCTTGTCAATGACACGGCAAACTTAAGAAAGGTTGCACCAAAAAAAGTTTAAAAATTTTATTTCAATTTTTTTAAAACCCGTCATTTACACGATTTTATATCAAATCTGCACGCTTACTCCTGAAAACTGCACGGTTATTGTTCAAATCACACATTCAAAAAAATTTTACTCATTCTGTAAAGCAACGTTTTAAGGCAAATTGCGCTCCATAAATACAGTAATGTTTAAAATAGCGTTTACCTTTGCACCAATTATAAAAAATAAAACATTGTTGCATGCAGGTTAAATCATAACCGCAAACTGAAGATGAAATCTTATCCCCAAAAAATTGATTTTTACCTGTTAATACCCTTCTTCAATAACCTTCCGGGCCTGCTTCATTCGTTACACAGTGTACAATATGATGCAGATAAGTTTGTTGTGGTGATTGTTGACGATGGTAGTAAGCATCCTATTACCCATGAAACGCTATACCAGCACATTGCTTCAGAAATAAAAACCGAAATAATCCGGTTGCCTCAAAACCAGGGCATTACCGTTGCCTTAAATACTGGTTTACAATGGATACTGCAGCAAAAAAATGCCGATTTCATTGCCCGGCTCGATTGCGGCGATACCTGCTCGGCCGATCGGTTTTATAAGCAGGTAGCCTTTTTAACACAATATTCCAATATAAACCTGGTAGGTAGCTGGTGCATTTTTAAAGATTATTCAACAAATGTTGCATACAAGTATATTACCCCTACCCGGCATAATAATATAACCCGGGGTATGCATTTTCGAAATATTTTCATCCATCCAACTGTTATGTGGAGGTGTGAGGCTGTGAAAGAAAGTGGTTTTTACCCCGAAAACTATCCTGATGCCGAAGATTATGGCTTTTTTTACCAGCTTTTGATGAAAGGCGAATGTGCTATTATTCCCGAATATCTGGTAACCTGCGAAATAAATCACAAAGGCATTTCGATCAGTTCCAGAAAAAAACAGCTAAAAAGTCGTATAAAGGTGGTGCGTGAATACGGAAAAAATAGGGTTTTACGTTATTTGGGCGTTTTTAAACTAAGATTGCTTCTGATCATCCCATATAATATCATTTTTTTCTTAAAAAGAGCATTATATGGAGTACGGTCAACAGACAATGTTCCGGTATAAAGCCATATGAAGGGAAAATCAGTAGTTTATACATGGCGTAAAAGCAAAATGTAACACATTTTACTTTTGCTGTTTAACAAAGTCTAAATCCATTTATTATGAAAATTGTACATGTGGCTGAGGCTTTTGCAGGAGGCATCGTTGTATTTGTAAAATCACTGGTTGAAAATTTACCGAACGACGAGCATATTATTGTTCATGGCGAAAGAGCTCATGTTACAAGTTTTACTGATATCAGAAAACAATTCGCCCGAACCAATGCCCGTTTTGTTCGCTGGCATTCGGCTCAGCGAAGCATTAGCCTAAGTAAAGATTTCTCGGCATTTTGGGAACTATACAAGGTTTTAAAAAGATTAAAAAAACAACACCAGATAGATGCCGTTCATTTACATTCTTCAAAAAGCGGATTTATCGGAAGAATGGTGTGCAGGTTATTGGGAATCAATAATGTAATATATACCCCTAACGGAGCCCCCTTTCTGGTAGGGACCAGTAAAATCTCAAACTTTCTTTATAAGCAGCTCGAACGGCTGGGCCATGGTTTCGGAGGGCAGGTGGTTTGCTGCTCACCCTCAGAACAGGCCGAATATGAAAAAGTCGGCATTCCGGCCATTACCATCAATAATGGTATCACATTCGATAAGATCAGCGGGTACGATATGGAACCTTCCAATAAAAAGTTTTGTATTGTTACCAGCGGACGCATTATCAATCAAAAAAATCCCGCTCTTTTCAACGCTATCGCCCGGTATTTTGAAGAATTTAAACAATTCGAATTTATCTGGATCGGCGATGGGCCCGAAAGAGAATTGCTAACATCTTCAAATATTACCGTCACCGGCTGGCAGCCCGGCGAAGATGTTGCCCGCTTAATTTCCTCGGCTAACGTATATTTGTCCACAGCTAATTTTGAAGGGCTACCATACGCCGTACTGGAAGCCCTTGCACTCAAAAAACCGGTTCTGTTAACAGACAGCGTAGGGAACCGTGATCTGGTAAAATCGTGTTTAAACGGTGACCTGTTTAAACACCACTCCGAAGCCATTATTAAACTGCTTCAATATTTTAATAATGTAAGCATGCTGAATATCATGGGAGAATATTCGGCCATGCATGGAAAGGAATCTTTTAATGTTAACCATACCTTTACCCGGTACAGGTATTTGTACGAGGGTAACCGAAAACAAGATGATGGATACTTAAAGCCAGCCCTTGTAAATGCATAATAAAATTTGTTAACTACAATGGAGAAGCAACTCAACGGTGTGATGAGCCATGATATGATCAAACAAAATCTTGATCAGATCAGGAGTTTTATTGAATTAGAGCTGGCCGAAAAAAAAGAAACCATAAAAGAACAGGCCCGGGAAATTGATGAACTGAAAAAAGCATTGCAACAGAAAGACGTGGCAATAAGCATGTTTGAAGCCAATAACCGGGAATTTCAGGAAACCGCCGAAGGCAACCGACAACTGATCAATAAACTTTTGGGAGATATCAGCCGCTTACAAAATGATGTGGACTGGTACAGACGCACATATGAAAAAAGAAGTTTTCTTGGCTTGTTAAAAGAAAAACTCTCAGGCGGAGCGGGTAAAAAAAATAAATAATAGTGTAGTCTGACAGGAATTTGCTACCCCTGGCATTTAATTTTCATTGAATAACCTTACGGCCGTTACTGTTGTATATGCCGGAATTTAAAATATGTTACCCTGTAAAACGGGAAGTATTCTTAAAATTGCACCCCTATCTTAAACACGTAAGAAGCATTTAGTCCATAATTAACTGCTGCAAAAAAATTATTATGCTTGAATTTACGGGGGAAAGGTTTATTCCGACTAAAGAGCTTATTAACGATGAAATGGGTTTCGAACATTTGCATCGATATAACTGTATCATACCCTTTATCCGCAACAAAATTGTTCTCGACATTGCCTGCGGCGAAGGATATGGTACCGCTTTGATAGGAAAATATGCACAAAAAGCTTACGGCGTTGATATTGATGAATCATGCATTCAATGGGCATCTGACCGGTATGGCGCCATTGATAACAAGCTTTCTTTTAAGAAAGGGGCCATTGAAAATATTCCACTTCAGGACGGCAGTGTTGATGTGATAATATCTTTTGAAACCATTGAACATGTTAACGTAGATGCCCAGCAGCTTTTTGCACATGAAATAAAAAGAGTTTTAAAAAAAGATGGCATATTAATTATTTCTACTCCCAATACCGACATTTATTCCGGCACACACAATGTTCATAATCAGTTTCATATAAAAGAGTTTCAAAAAGAAGAATTGCATTCTTTTTTAAAAGCTCATTTTAAATACGTGTACCCGTTTGAACAGGGATATGAAATTGTAAGTGTAATAACCGGCAACAATATAAAGAACCTTACCCGGTTGCAGGTATGCAATTGGGACAGAGAATTGAAAGACGTAAACCGCAAATACCTGATTTGCATTGCCAGTGATAAAGAAGTAGCAGATTATAACAACCTGTCCTCAATAGTTTTTCAGGTAAATAAAGAGCTTATGCAAACCACTAATCAAAACACATCCTTGAAAAAAAATGAATTGGTTGATCAGAAAACCGATCAACCGAAGGAAGCAAATACAGAAGCATACGAAATGCAACTGGCCTCCCTGCACGAAAAAATAAAAATACTTACCGAAGAAGCAGCTGAAGACAAAAAAAATCTTGCGTTACAATCGGCTGCGATAGAAGAACTGAAGGCAGAAATCACCGAGCATATCACAAATGTAGATCAGGCATCAGAACTTCTAAATGAAAAAGAAAATATCATATCCGATCAAAACCACCGCATCGCTACCATTTACCAGGAAGCCGATCAGATCAATAATAAATTGGCAGAAATCTATTCATCAGAAGGGTGGAAACTTCTTTCGGTTTATTATAGGCTGAAAGCGAAAATATTGCCACCCGGTTCAAAAAGATATGACAGAATAAAAAAAATATTCAATAAGTTAAGAAACAAAAAAAACGACGACTACGTAATCACCGATTATAGCGAACAATTAAAGAGAGAAGCTGAAGTTGAGATTACCAGTTTCGATATAATTGAATTTCCCGTATACGAAAAGCCCAAAGTATCCATTATCATTCCCGCATATAATGGCTGGAAAATGAATTACCAATGCCTTCACTCCATTAAACAAAATACATATGGAGTAACCTATGAGGTAATTTTTGCCGACGATGTATCTACAGATGAAACAAAAGACATTGAGAGCTATATAAATAATATTATAGTTGTACGAAATGAAACCAACCAGGGTTTTTTAAAAAACTGTAATCATGCAGCCACCTTTGCAAGGGGCGAATACATACATTTCCTCAATAACGATACAAAAGTAACCCGCGGCTGGTTAACCTCGCTGGTAGAACTGATGAAAAAAGATCCTGCAATTGGTATGGTCGGCTCAAAACTTATATATCCCGATGGCCGTTTGCAGGAAGCGGGAGGTATTATATGGAAAGATGCATCGGGATGGAATTTCGGGCATAAACAAAATCCTGATGCCTCCGAATTTAACTACGTAAAAGAAGTTGATTACATTTCGGGGGCCAGCATTCTTATCAGGAAAGAGGTGTGGGATAAATTAGGCGGATTTGACGAAGCCTATGTACCTGCCTACTGTGAAGATTCTGATTTTGCCTTTAAAATACGTAAAATGAATATGAAGGTGGTGTATCAACCTTTATCGGAGGTTGTTCATTACGAAGGCTTTTCACATGGCACCGATCAAAACAAAAACAGCGGTTTAACCAATATCAAACAATACCAGGAAATAAATAAAAAGAAATTTGCTGCCACATGGAACGAAGAATTACAGCGGCAATTACCGAATGGAAAAGATGTTTTTCATGCAAGAGACAGAAGCTATGGCAAAAAAACAATACTGGTAATTGACCATTACGTACCGCAGTTCGACAAAGATGCCGGCTCAAGAACAACCTATCAATACCTTGAAGCTTTCACCGAACTGGGGATGAACGTGAAATTCATGGGCGATAATTTTTATAAATATGAGCCCTATTCAACTATACTCCAGCAAAAAGGTATTGAAGTAATATATGGTAATTATTACGCCAAAAATTATCAAAAATGGCTCCTGGAAAATGAAAAGAACTTTGACTACATATTATTAAACCGGCCACACATATCTGAGAAGTATATAAAAATTCTGCAAAACAGAACACACGCTAAAATTTTTTACTACGGACACGATTTGCATTTTATCAGAGAGCTGAAAGAATATGAAATTACCAAAGACGAAAAGAAACTGATATCGTCTAACCGGTGGAAAACCATTGAATATAATTTATTTAAGAACTCAGACGTAGTACTTACTCCAACCTTAAAAGAAAAAGAAATAATCGGTAAGGACTTCCGCGATAAGAAAATTGAAGTACTGCCGGCATTCTTTTACGATGAAATAGGCAGCCCCATTACAAATTTCAATGAACGGAAAAACCTCCTTTTCGTAGGGGGCTTTAAACATTCACCCAACATTGATGCAGTTATATGGTTTGTTGAAGAAGTACTTCCCATTATACGCAAACAAATTCCCGATATTCAGTTTATTGTAACAGGGTCAAATGTTCCCGATAGAATAGCAAAATTTTCTTCTGAAAATGTTGTCATAAAAGGATTTGTAAGTGACAAGGAATTAGACCGGTTATATAATACCTGTAAAATTGCAGTTATTCCTCTACGCTTTGGAGCCGGTTTAAAAGGCAAAACGGTAGAAGCAATGGCAAAAGGATTACCGGTGGTAAGCACCTCCTTTGGAATCGAAGGATTAAATGATCTTGGCGATATCTTACAACCCTACGATACGGCTCAGGATTTTGCCAACGCTATTACAGCGCTTTATAATGACGCCAATGCTCTTGAGAAGCTAAGTGAGCGAACCGCTGCATATTCCGGGCAACACTTTACGAAAAAGGCAGCGAAGGAATTTTTTAAATCGCTGTTTCAGCTTTAGTAAAGAAGGTGCCGGGAAAAGTGTGATTTAGCAAATCAAATAAGTCGTTGACAAAATAAAACTTATAATAAAATTCAATTACCCCTAACTAATTGCTTATAAACCCCGATAAATCGAAATGAAAATTGCTGTATTGATACCCTGTTACAACGAGGAAGCAACTATCAAAAAAGTAATAAGAGACTTTGCTACTCAATTACCTGAAGCGAAGATTTATGTATGCGACAACAACTCAAGCGACAACACCTACAATATTGCTTTGGCAAATGGGGCAATTGTACTAAAAGAACCACGCCAGGGAAAGGGTAATGTAGTAAGAACTTTGTTTAAAGATATAGACGCCGATATATATGTTCTGGTAGACGGAGATGATACGTATCCCGCAGAATTTGTACACGAATTGATACAACCGGTAGCAGAAAACCAGGCCGACATGGTACTTGGCGACAGAATTTCAAATGGCGCCTATTCAAAGGAAAACAAAAGAGCCTTTCATGGTTTTGGAAATAATCTGGTGAAAAAACTGATTAATACCCTGTTTAAATCAAACGTAGACGATATTATGACCGGCTACCGCGTATTCAACAGGTACTTTGTTAAAACATTTCCGGTACTTAGTAAAGGTTTCGAAATTGAAACGGAAATGACGATCTGGTCATTACATAATAATTACAGAGTAAAGGAAATTCCAATTGATTATCGCGACCGGCCCGAGGGCAGTGTATCAAAATTAAACACCTATACCGACGGATTTAAAGTGCTTAAAATTGTGTTTTCTCTTTTCAAAGATTATAAACCCCTCGCATTTTTTGGCATCATGGGTTTGGTTTTATGTATTTCGGGCTTAATTATTGGCGTTCCCCCGGTTATTGAATATATGGAGCAGGGATACGTTTGGAAAGTACCATCCACTATCTTGGCAGCTTCTCTTGAAATAATTGCGCTGCTGCTATTTGCCTGCGGCCTGATCCTTGACACAACAGTAAAGCATGGGAAAATGTTGCATGAGCAGCAATCAACTTTATTCAAGTTCATTGAAAACAGAACCTGGCAAAAAGAAGCTGATCGTGCCATTTTTTAATTAACAATTAAGCATTATTTACATAGCGCCAATGATTACAAAATTATCTGTTGTTATTCCTGCCTATAACGAACAAAACACCATTCACCTGATACTTGACAGAGTACGCGACGTTGAGTTAATTAATGATATTAAAAAAGAGATCATTATTGTAAACGATTGCTCAAAAGACAAAACGGAAGAAGCCATTGTAAGCTATATGCAAAAAAATCCCGACATGCCTGTTACCTATTTTAAACATGAGGTAAATATGGGCAAAGGGGCTGCCCTGCATACAGGTATTTCCAAAGCAACAGGCGATTATATTTTGATTCAGGATGCCGACCTTGAATATGATCCCGATGAATATAATACATTAATAGTACCCATATTAAAAGGTACTGCCGACGTAGTTTACGGATCAAGGTTTATGGGCGGATCGCCTCACAGAATTTTATTTTTCTGGCATAGTATCGGAAATAAGTTCCTTACCATGTTGTCGAATATGTTTACCAACCTGAACCTAACCGACATGGAAACCTGTTATAAGCTCTTTAAAAGAGACATTATCCAAAATATTAAACTACAGGAAAAAAGATTTGGATTTGAACCTGAAGTCACTGCCAAAATTTCGAGAATACCGAATATTAAAATATATGAAGTTGGCATTTCCTACTACGGAAGAACCTATGCCGAAGGGAAAAAAATAAGCTGGAAGGATGGAATTCGGGCCATTTTCTGCATTCTGAAATATGGCGCATTTAAATTGTAGCATTCCTGAAAGTGTTTTCAGGAATGCCCTGACACGAACAAATACCGGATCCGGTACCCCCTAAAGCTAAAACATGAAAAATGCGCTTAACATTTCTTCTTTTTATTGTTTTAATTAGCATTTATTGCTGGCTCGCAGATGTCATAAACATTATTTTTTACCTGTTTCATATAAGCAGCCCCCATAAACACATTTATAGCACCGTAATCAGTAGTCTTATTTTTTTGATTGGTTTGTGCACATGGGTAGCCCTCAACTATAAAAGATCCGGTTATCAGTTTCTTAAAAACATCTTTCAGCCTCACAGAAAAAAAGAATGGCTGTTGTTATTGATAGTATCTCTGCCTGTGATCGGGCTGGGGCTGTTCAGAAGCGTATTCCCCGATTCGAACTTCGATACTTTTCATTTTGAATTATATCTTCAGGAATTTGATTTTACCGAAAGCAAAGCCAACTTTGGCGCTGCAGCTATAAGAACTTATTATTTTCCTCTACCCGAAAGAGTGTTTGGGTTATTCAGGCATATATTAGGTTACCGGCTTGGAACCATACTAAATACTTTTTTTCTTCTTACCATTATTGCATCTGTATATGATTTTTTAAAAAAGATACTTGCATTGTATGGTACCGGCAGAAACATTCACCTGATAATACCAGCGTTGCTTTCATTGTTTGTTGTTTTTGCCGATAACACTTTCTTTACTATCGGATCCTATAAACCCGATCTTATAGGAATTCCTTTTTTATTAGAAATGATATATTTCATCTTCTTCGTAAAACAACACGATCGCAAATCAACAGATTATTTGTTTTTTTTCCTCCTTGCGTCATTAACATTAACCTATAAGCTAACCTATCTGCCCTATGTAGGTATCCTTTGCTTAATTTATTTCATACAAAACTTTAAAGCTCAAAAGCTTCTTCAAACGTTCGCTATTCCGTTAACCATTCTCGTATTTCCCGGAATTTATCTGTTGTATAATGAAATAGAAACCGGCAACCCTATTTTTCCGTTCTTTAATAAATTATTTCATTCCACGCTGTTCCCCGCCGAAAACTGGAAAGATTCGCGATGGGGTTACCAAAAAACCTACGAATTATTTATTTACCCGGTAGTAACGTTGTTAAACAAAAACCGGTGCAACGAATGGGCGCTCTATAGCTACCGGCTTTTATTCGGTTATTTTATAAGCATCGGATCGGTTGTGTATTACTTAATACAGGCACGAAAACAAAGATCAAATGAATTCATTCGCATAATATTTTTCATTTCGCTGTTGGCAATTGCACTCGATTATGCCTGCTGCATAACAACAGGGTATTACCGGTATGGCGTTATTGTTGAAATATTGTATGGTATAACAATCAGTTTATGGCTACTGTACCTGCAAAACAAAGCAGCGATTGCTCTTATGCTCGCTGCCGCTTTATTTCAGGTATATGACACCACAAAAAACATTTACATTAAAAACGTAAATTTATCCTGGCATAATTATTCTTTATTACTGCACGATAAAAAAATCAGAAAAGCGAATCTCAATCGTATGCTCTCTGATTACAATACCGTTATCGATAAAAGCAATATACTTCCCAAAATTGATGCGTTTGTGAGCATGGAGCCGTTTGCCTGGGACGGGCTTTCCAAACTACTGAACAACAAGGTGCCTGTTTACGATCTCACTTCTTATGGGCGAACACCTGATTCAATAAAGCAATTCGAAAAAAATATAATAAGACCGCAATCACAAACTAAAAATCTATTTGTTGCCGCCAATAATGAGTCTATCGACGGGGGCATGATAGAGGCGCTGAATAAAAAAGGTTATCTGGTTGCTGATATGTACGAAGTATACCCCAAATTTACACAACCTAATGAACCGGTTTTTCTGTTTAAGATCGTTTATTACGACAGCGCTAAATTCACCATCAAAACCGGCAAATATTCCCTTAAAGACGAGAACACACCCGACCTGAGAAACGATTTCAATTACAAATCGCCCGATAAAGTAAAGGCCTTTATCATGGAAGCGCCTTTTGTTTATAACTGGTATTCACTGCCCAATAAATACGACCTGGTTATAAACGGCACCCGGTATACAACCAATAACAGATTTGCCGGCAAAAAAATATTTACTGTTGATTCTGATAGCGTTATAGTTCATAAATCTGAAAACGTTCCCTATTTAATTTTTACCCAGGAAATCATGAGCAAATAAAAATTAAAACACCCTTGTTTAATTGTTAACCATACATCAAAAAGCACTTTATGTTTACACAACATGTAGAACCGATGGTTAAAAACGCCATTGATTATCTGGAATCATTTAAACCACTGCCATTGGGCGCATATACCCGGGATGAATTAATTAAATTACATTGGCAATATCATCAACGGTTCAAATCATTTAAAATATTTTCAGTAACAGGTGGAAACATATTGGATGTTGGTGGAGGAAGCGGTGGTTTGTTTTTTTGGAAGGATTATCTGCTGCCGGTCAGAAAAGATCTGAAGATGAATGTGGTAGACATGCAAAAAGGTGAGTTTTTTCATCTGTATGAAAAATATGCAATACTGAACCTCGATAATGATGAGCTTCCTTTTGAAAAAGAATCTTTCGATTGTATCATACTTTCGCATTTAATTGAGCATGTTAAAGACTGGAAATTGTTACTTCAAAAGTGCAACAAGGTTCTAAAACCAAATGGTGTTATATATATTGAAACACCCTCAATGCATACAGCAAACCTGCCGTCGAAAAAGCATTATATTGAAAAAGGATTTCCCTGTACAACAATAAACTTCTTCGACGACCATACGCACATTGCTCCCATAAATCTTGATGAAATAGGCGCTTATGTAAATTCGTTGAATTTAATTACGCTTGAAAAGGGTTATTGCAGAAACGTATATCTCGAAAACCTGCTTTTATCGTATGGGCATCAAAAAAACGATATGGAAGTGTCTCAATACGGATTATGGTCGAAGCTATTGTTTTCTTCCTATATAATACTGCAAAAAATGTAATTCGCACCTCAAACACACATATATTCAATGAAGAAAAGTGCTTTTATTGCAGAAATCCAAAGCAAAGACAACCGTTATTATGTACTGTTTTTTTTGTTTTGCTTTATAACGGCCGTTATTCTGGCTTGCTGTAACCTTAATAATCCGGGTTTGTATTATGATGAAATGCTTTTTGTGAATGCTGCATTAGGCGGCAAATCAAACATTTTCATCAATTACCGGTTTATGGGCGTGCCCGTATTTCTCATGGAGTATATTGGTGCGTTGAAAGCATGGATCTATTATCCCATTTTTTCGATATTCGGTGTTAACACCTGGAGTGTGCGATTACCTGCAATTTTGTTTGGTACCTCCGGAGCAATGATGCTGGTGGCCGCTCTGTGGCGAGGCTTTGGTCCGCGTGCGGCTGTAGCCGGGGCTGTAATGATTTTATTAGATCCTACCATTATAATACATTCCCGCCTTGATTGGGGACCGAATGCGTTGATGTTTTTTTTCAGAGGCTTGCTGGTATTGTCGATCGTAAGCTGGATACGCACTATGAAAGTACAATGGGCCTGGATAGCAGCGATTGCAGCAGCATTGGGCATATTTGATAAGTTGAATTTTATATGGATGGCGAGTGCAGCATTCGGTTCGCTGGTTGTAGTGTATTCAGGCAAATTGAAAGAATTTACCCGCAATCGTCCAACCCATGCCTTGTTATTAACAGCGATGGCAACCGGTGGCCTTGCAGCAGCAGTGGTACGAGGTATTTCTGTAGCCGAGCATACTGATATCGGCTGGGGCAGCCGCCTTCGTAACGCTGTAAACCTGATCAGATATGTACTCTCCGGAGGAGGTGCGCTTAATTTTATATCGGGCGATGGATTGCGCCCCGAACCATGGTTTTGGGCAGGATATGCGGTTGCTATTATCATCGGCATATGGGGCATCAGACAAATAATAAAAAACGAAGAAGCCAAACGCCTTTTTATATGGGCCCTTGTATTATTCGCATTTGTAACAATGGCCTTTGTACTTACAAAAACAGCCACCGGTCCGCACCATTCATCTATATTATGCGGATTATGGCAATTTATATTGGCGCCGCTTGTTGGCGCAGTATGGAGCAGCTATGGTGTTGCTATTAAACCTGTACGAATTGCAACTCTTTTTTCACTGGTGCTGGTAGCAGCCGGTAGTATTACTGCTACCGTTATTTGCATCAGGGCATTTGCCAAACCGATCAACTCAAACTGGGATCCGGCAAATACTAAGGCGGCTCTATTGGTAAAAAATTATCCTGATGCCAATTTTATATGCACCGATTGGGGAATGGGCACCCTGGCCATTGGCAACAGCAAATCTTTTGAAAATATTAACGATGCATGGCCTTCATTCACCAAAGAAGAAGATGCTGTAACTATTTTCAAAAACATCAACCGCGGGAAGGATACATACATTTATACTTTACGGCCTGAATTTGAAAATTTCAAGGGCAACAGGGCAAATGTTCTCAACGCACTGCAAAAAAATAATATTAACGCGCAGCTTTATAAAGTATTCCCTAACTGGAAAGGAGAGCCTATGATAGAAGTGTTGCGAGTGCCTGCCATACTTATGCCCGGGACGCCCCCGGGTCCGTAAAGGCTGTTGGGCACCAGCCCCATTATTGCCCCGGCGAACCTGAAAGATTACAAAAAATGCACTACTTTCACCCCGTTTCAAAAAATACCATACTCCGTTGGAAAAAGCCACGCCCATATTATCTGTTTTCTTTCATAATTACTATGGCAACGACCAGGAATGGATGAACTTTTTTGCCAGTGAACTGACCTTGCCCTGGTATTTATTGTATAATGGCGTGGCCGGCTCGTATTACAGAATTTCCCAAACAGACTCACTATACACCGAACCGCCTTCAGAATGCAGGCAATTGATCGTAAAACAATCAACCAACCAGGGTAAAGATATCGGTGGCAAACTCGTGTTGATGGATGCGTATTTAAAACTGGGGCTGAAAAGCGATTATATTTTATTACTGCACGATAAGCACAGTCCGTACCACAGCCACAGCAAACAATGGAAAAAAGACCTTTTTCGCATTGCCGAAAAAGAATTTCAGCAAAAAATAATTGAACTGTTCAATAATCCGCAAACCGGTATTGTAGCTTCTGAAAACGCCATTCGCAATGAGCTCGATAACGAACAAAAAAGCAATGCCTATACCGATTCAGGCCTTATTAAAAATCTGAAAAATAAATACGGCATCAACCCGCCCGGATTACAATATGTAGCCGGCACCATGTTTTGGGTACGGGCATCTTTATTTGAGGAATTTTTCAGCATCAACCCACCATTACAAATTCGCGGCGAACTGGAACCGGGCAATATTACCGATGTGGATGGGCCAACCACCACCCACGCCTGGGAAAGATTGTTATGCTGGCTGGTAACCAGTAAAGGATTTCAAATAAAGGGGGTGTAATGTTAATCGACGTTTTTTATATAATACCTCAGGGCATACAGCCCGAAGCTATCGCCGAAAGCATACCTGTACTGGAAATAAACCTACCGGGCGATAATGCCACAGCTTGTTTTAAAACGGCTACGGCATTACCTGTGAGCAACCGGTTTTGCTTATGCCTCAATATTACCGAAGCCATTACGCATGAAATAGCAAGGGATATTGTTTCCTTCTTTTTCTTTGGCAATTATTATAAACTACAGGGAATACCGCTGGTGTTATTGCAATCAGTAAATGCAAATGACCTGAAAGCCGGCGCCGATCAGTTACAACAGGTTGCAAAAGCACAGGGTTATTTGCAATTGCAAATACAGTACCTGCAACCCGGCGCAAATGAAGCCACTGCAGTTTACACAGCGAACAATCCATCATTAATACAAAAGGCGTACAATAACTTATTAAACAATACGACGCCCGAAAATGCCTTGTTTATAAAAGTTTTACAACCCGGCGATACAATGGCGGTTAACCAGGCGCTTGCAGCAGAAGAAATGCTGTTTCAGCAGCAAAACCCGTTGATGTATGCGTTAAAACAACGGGTAAAACAGTTGCAGCAACAGGTACAACAACTGGAGGTGCTGTCAGGCGCTGCCCAACAGGAAATCAGTAATCAGGTTGAGCACAATCGCATTTTACGATCGTCGTCGCAGGCCACTGCGCTGCAAAACTATTATAACAACGAATACGAGGTGCTTCCGTTATGGTATAAGCGCCTGGGCCATTTAATAAAAGTTTTTACCGGCAAACGTACATTCAGATCACTTTTCAACGATAATATAAAAAAGTATAAAAGCTGACATGATGAAATTATCTGTAGTTATACCAGCCTACAATGAAGAAGGAAGTATTGTCGAAACAATAACTACTTTATATGAAACTTTGAAAAAAGAAAATATCGACCATGAAATACTGGTAATAAACGACAACTCAAAAGATAATACACTATCAATATTAGAACAGCTTAAAACATACATCCCTACCCTTGTTTATTATACCAACCCGGGACCAAATGGTTTTGGCTTTGCCATCAGGTTCGGACTGGAAAGGTTTTCCGGCGAATGTGTTGCCATAATGATGGCCGACCTGAGCGATGACCCGGCCGACCTGGTAAAGTTTTACTTCACCATGGTTGAACATAATTACGATTGTGTTTTTGGTAACCGGTGGACGAAAGGCGGCAAAGTATACGATTATCCTCAGCCCAAAAGATTTTTAAACAGGCTGGTGAACAACCTCATCAGCTGGAGCCTGGCACTCAGATACAACGATCTTACAAATGCTTTTAAATTATATAAAAGAGAAACCATACAGGGATTAAAACCTTTTTTATCACCACACTTTAATTTAACCCTCGAATTATCCCTCAAAGCCATAGTAAGAAATTACTCTTATACCAGCATCCCCAATTCGTGGCGAAACCGAAAATCGGGCGAATCGAAGCTCAAGATCAGGGAAATGGGAAGCCGCTATTTCTTTATTTACCTCTATTGCCTCATTGAAAAATTCTTTTCAAGGGGCGATTTCAAAAAGAAGTGGTAATTGATTGTTCGATAGCATTGAGGTGGGGTGCGTTAAAGGGGATATCGCACAGATTTCATTACTTTGCGGCCAATCAAATAGTATAATTTGAATTACTGGCTTCTTACAACAGAATATCCCCCATTTCACGGCGGTGGCATCAGTACCTACTGTTACCATACAGCCTGTATGCTCGTTGATCTGAAAATAACGATTACCACTTTTGTACCCGACGATACAATTGCAGACTATAAAATTTCCAATACACCCGAAGGCAACAGGATTATCAGGTTCAATACCAACCGAAGCAAAACCGCCGACTATTTAGGCTATACGGCCCGGCTCAGCTACGAATTTGCAATTATAGTTCAACAAATAATAGAAATTGAAGGACAACCCGATATAATCGAAGCACAGGATTATCTCGGTATCGGATATTATTTACTTCAATATAAACACCTGTTGTATCCGGCCGTAAAAGATATACCCGTCATTATTACACTTCATTCGCCCGCGTTTTTGTACCTCGAGTACAACCGGGTGCCGGTGTACAGGTTCCCCGATTTTCATACCTGCGAAATGGAAAAAGAGGCCATTAAAATGGCCGATTACCTGGTTGCTCCAACCGCATTTATTGCCGATGCCATTCAGCCTTATGTTGATATCACCCAAAAAAATAAAATTGTAATACGTAATCCTTACTATTACAAGCCCTCATTGAATAAGCCCCATGCCATTGAACGCAATAAAATTGTTTTTTATGGCAAGCTATCCCCGCAAAAAGGCAGCTTTGAGCTGATGTCGTATTTCAAAAAATTATGGGATAATGGTTTTGCACATGCTTTACATATTATAGGCGGTACCGATATCGTTTATCACCCCGAGCAGTTGACAATGGGTCAGATATTCAATAAAAAATATGAAAAGTATATCAATCAGGGATTATTGCAATTCAGGGGTAAAATAAAACCAGCCGATATAGAAAATGAATTGCAAAGCGCGCATGTAATTATTGTGCCCAGTATAGTCGATAATTTGCCTTATGTGGTTATTGAAGCCATGACCGTGGGCAAAGTGGTGCTTGCATCGGTACAGGGCGGCCAGCGCGAAATGATCGACCATGGCATTAACGGCTTTTTATTCGATCATACCATCGAGGGCGACTTTGAAGAAAAACTGAAACTGGTACTTTCGCTGACCAGCGAACAAATAGCAGCCATTGGTTATGCAGCCAAAGAAAAGGTAGCAGCCATGTATGATCCTGTTACCATTGGCAAAGAAAAATTACAGTTGCTGAACAACATCATCCAAAATAAAAAAACCGGTACGCATTTTCCTTTTCTGTATCAGAACCAGTATAAACCGGTTAAAAGCAGTGGCAACCTGCTGAGCGTGGTTATTCCTTATTACAACATGAGTAAATACATCATTGAATGTATAAACTCAGTGAAAGCCTCTACGTATGCCGATATTGAAATTCTGATCATTGATGATGGAAGTACCGAAGCAGAAGATCAGGCGCTTTTAAAAACACTACCGGGTACCTATGGCGTTAAAGTATTGCATAAGCCCAATGAAGGGCTGGCCCATACCCGCAATTTCGGGGCTTTAAAGGCATCCGGCGACTGGCTGGCATTTTTAGATGCCGACGATATAGTAACACCCGACTACTATGAAAAAGCCATCAGGGTTCTAAAACAATACGAAAATGTGTTCTTCGTGGGCTGTTTTGTACAGTATTTTGGCGATACCCCCCGAAAATGGGCAACGTTTAATCCACAGCCTCCTTATACCCTTGTGCACAACCCGGTAAACAGCAGCGGCCTTGTTTATAAAAAAGCTGCCTTCCTGGAATCGGGCCTGAATGATAAAAAAGTAGATTATGGTTTGGAAGATTATGAAAGTGTAGTACATTTAATATCAAATGGTTATAACGGGGTTGTGCTCCCTGAATTTCTCTTCCATTACCGGGTACGCCAGGATTCGATGATCAGAAAAATAACCCGGGAAAAGCTACTTTACTCCTATAAATACATAGCCGAAAAACATAGCCGTTATTATGCTACCTTTGCAACCCAAATAAATAATTTGCTGAATGCAAATGGCCCTGGTTTTCTTTTTGATAATCCAACATTTGCAGTTACAGTATCTTCAAATACCGAAAACAACAGCTGGCTTATCAGAAAGGCAAAAGCAATTATTAAGAAGAATAAAACGTTAAAAAAAATAGCATTACGCTTAAAAAATAAATAATGATCATAGCAATTTTAACGGACTGGTTCAGGCGATCCAACAAGTCCGAGCGTATATGGTTGCTTGCTAAAATTGAATTTAAATTACGTTACTACGAAAACAAACTTGGTCTCTTTTGGGCATTGATTAAACCCATAATGGATATTGCCATTTATTATGTGGTATTTCAAATCATATTAAAGCAAAATATTCCGGCTTTTGCATCTTATCTTTTTATCGGCTTAATAACCTGGAACTTTTTTGTTGAATCAACTACCGGCACTGTACAGATACTTCATACCAAGAAATACCTGTACGAGTACAGCAATATGAATAAGCTGGAAATTTATGTTTCCACGCTGCTGAGCAATTCCATTGGATTCTTTTTCAATTTCGTGATGTTTTTGCTGTTCTTTAATTTAATTGAAAAGGGAGTGCCTTTAAGTAATTTTAATACGCTCTGGATCATTCCACTTTTCGTTAATCTGTATATGTTATCCCTGGCAACTTCATTAATTTTGTCTAACATATACATTATAGGTAAAGACATTGCACAGGTGTGGCAGGTATTTACCCAATTTCTTTTTTTCTTATCACCTATTCTATACCGACTCGATACTTTTAAAGAAAGACTACCATCTTTTGATTACCTTAATCCTTTAGCGGGCATCATTATAAATGCCCGAAAAGCAACCATGCAAGGAACCTACCCCGATTTTAAACTGTTCCTGTTCGATTTTTCATATGCCATTTTATTGCTTATGCTGGGGTTGTTCCTCTTAAATAAATTAGGATCCAAAGCAGCTGAAAAATTATAAACATGGAAAAGGAACTGGCGATACGGGCCAAAGGAATCAGTAAAACGTTTCACATTTCTGAAGACAGTCATAATACCGTTAAACACCGGCTATTTAACCTGTTCAATCCCCCCCGTTCAAAACGTGTAGAAGCCATTAAAACAATGGACTTCGATGTATACAAAGGTGAGTGCATAGGCTTGCTGGGCCGTAACGGCTGCGGCAAATCGACGCTGATACGGATACTGGCAGGCGTGTTCCCCGTTGATAAAGGTCAGATCAATATCTATGGCAGCACCCTGTTAATGAACCTGGGCGTTGGTATGAGCCACCAGCTTACTGCACGCGAAAACATTTACGTTTCATCTTCACTATTGGGTTTAAAAATTAAAGAGATCGACAAAATTTTTGATCAGATCGTTGACTTTGCCGAACTGACAGAGTTTGTTGATACCAAGATCAAATACTTTTCATCAGGTATGGTGGCGCGCCTGGGCTTTTCCATTGCCGTTAATGCAGGCGCCGACATTATGTTCCTCGATGAAATTTTCGCTGTAGGCGATATGAAATTCCAGGAAAAAGCCATTAAGATATTTGAATCGAGCTGGATAGAAGGTAAAACAGTAATACTGGTTAGCCACAGTATGGGTGTTATTCAGAAATACTGTAACCGCACAGCCTTTATGAAAAATGGCAGCCTGGTGTATTTTGGCGATACCGACAAAGCGGTTCAAATGTATGTTGACGATAACCACAAATAATTTTCTGGGATATACTCTTTTAGTCCCGCTTCGCGGGACTTCTCTTTTTTAGCTAAGAGGGTATAAGAGTAAAAAAAGAAAAAAGAGATATTTTGTTCTCAAAATTTCAATGTCTATATAGGCAATCGGAAACGTTAAATTGTATATCAACAACTCTTTCTTCTCTTTTGCTCCTTTAAGCTCTTAGCGCTACTGTCCCGCAAGGCGGGAGGCGCTGGCGCCCTTATAGCTTATAATAAGAGAAATAAAGAAGGCAAAGACCATATTCCCCATACTTCGGTCGAAATAGGTTTCAGGTACAAAAACCAGCATAAACGCCAGTATAACCGCTACTCCAAAATAATCTTTGCTACGAATACATTTAAACAGGGGCATCAGTATAAATCCTGTCAAAAACAACAGCAATCCCACTATGCCAAATGACTCCAGTATGTCGAGATAGTTGTTATGCATATTGCGGCGGCTGTCGTAGCCAAAATCAAATTTTTTTTCGGCATATGCTTTCATCAAACTATCTACTTTATCGCCTAACTGCACGCCCACCAACGGATGTTGTTTAACCACTTCCCAGCCACAGGTCCATACGGCCAGCCGAATGTTGGCGCCGTTCCATTGATCACTTTTTACCTCCATATTAAAATGGCTTTCGACCCCGTGGTGCGAATATTCATAGTTTGTATAACCCAGTTCCCTGAAGCGATTTATTGTTTTAGGAAAGAAATTAACCAGCAATAACCACGCAATACCTACACCTGCCACAACCCCGATAAACGGCATAAATCGCTTTTTCTTTATTGCATACCATACCGTGTAACAAAAAATGCCGGTATATAAAATGGTTATGTTAATGCGGCTTGCCATCAAAAAATTCGCTATCAGCAAAACAAAGATGCCGGTATAAACAAAGGCCCGTTTTGAAACAAGAGCCGATTGAATGCTCAATAAATAACCGTAACAAAAAATAGCCAGGTTCACCATCAGCGCCACGTATACTGATTGTTTATCGATCAGGTCGGTTAAATTATCATTATACAAAAGCGAAGCATCGGCAGTAGAAATAATTCGTTTAACCGCCCATACGATGCAGGCAAACGCAGCAATGGTGGTAATAACGGCCCATGCATAAATAATCCTTTCTTTCAGTGGTTGCCGTATATACATTAAACCTAAAGTAACCGGAAATACCAGCAGCGGCATTCTGATAATTACCCACGAAAATCCTTCGTGCTGGTTATTCGATAAAAAAGCGCTGATTACATGTTGCACATAAAACAATATCATTAAAACAACCTCTTTTCGCCGGCGCAACAGGTTAAGTTTTTCACTAAAAGAATTATAAAAAAACCAGAAAAAGGAAAAACCCCCGATAACAATATTGTTTATAACGGGTACTTTGGGCAGGTAAAAGGTGAAAATAAACAGTACTATCAGCGCATATAATATTTTTTCTTTTTTACTTAATTGAGTCGCCTGATCATCCATCAAAAACAGGGATCGCATAAATATCTTTTCTCCTTTGCCGGCAAAAATACATTTACCGGGTTACTTAAGGTAATATTATACGCAGGGTTTAACGATTTCCTTATTCAAACGACAATATGGCACCCGGGACCTTCCTCCCCTGTTAAAACCTGCTTATTTACCCCTCTTCACTATTCTTTTCAGGCATCTGCCGGCCCCTTCAGCGGGCACGGCTACCCACAGATCAAAATAAAATTCCATCAAGGCAACTTAAGGAGCCAATACAACGAATAATATTTTCAGGAAGGTTAACATGAAAATAGCATTCATCACCCGGTCAACATTATTTACGGTAAAAGGCGGAGATACCTTTCAGATCATTAATACAGCCCAACAGTTACGCCGGTTGGGAGTAGTGGTTGATATTAAATTAACCAACAAGCACATTGATTACAAAAAATACGACCTGTTACACTATTTCAATATTGTAAGGCCGGCCGATATCGTGTACCATATCGATAAATCGAACAAACCTTTTGTTGTATCGCCCAACCTTGTAAACTATCATGAGTACGATCAGTTATACCGGCAGGGCCTGGCCGGTAAGTTGTTTCGCATTTTATCGAAAAACAGTACTGAATACATAAAAACTATTGCCCGGTGGGCCCAGGGCACCGATGCCCTGATGACGCCCTCCTACTTATGGCAAGGGCATAAGCAGAGTATCAAAAAAATTTTGAACAGGGCTTCACTGATATTGCCAAATTCAAAAATGGAATATGAGCAATTGTATGAGTACAGCAACCGGCTGCCCGGTTATACAGTAATTCACAATGGCATTGAGCCGGCATTGTTCAGCTATAACACCGGCATACCAAAAGATCCTTCGCTGATATTATGTGTGGCACGAATAGAAGGCATAAAAAACCAGTTAAATCTTATCAAAGCGCTTAATAACACAAAATACCGGCTCATTATTATTGGTGCGCCGGCCCCTAACCAGCTGTGGTATTATAACGAATGCAAAAAACTGGCAGCGCCCAACATTTCATTTATAAATCATTTGCCACAGGAGCAACTGGTGAAGTGGTACCAGAAAGCCAATGTGCATATTTTACCAAGCTGGTTCGAAACCTGCGGTCTTTCATCGCTCGAAGCAGCCGCTATGGGTTGCAATATTGTGATCACCGACAAGGGATATACGAGGGAGTATTATGATAACGAGGCAGCATATTGCGACCCCGGTTCACCGCACAGCATTTTAGAGGCTGTTGAAAAAGCAGCTACAAATAGCCACAGCGAAAAACTACGGCAAAAAATAACAGATCATTATACCTGGCAACAGGCAGCTTTTCAAACGGCAGCCGCTTATAAACAAGTTTTATTACAATGACGTTACGCATAGGCATATTAGGAACCAGAGGCATACCCAATCATTATGGCGGATTTGAACAATTTGCCGAATACCTGTCAACCGGTTTGGTAGAAAAGGGACATGAGGTATTTGTATATAACTCGCACAATCATCCGTATCAGCAAACTGAATGGAAAAATGTGCAGCTGATCCATTGTTACGATCCCGAATATCAGTTAGGAAGCTTCGGGCAGTTTATTTACGACTTCAATTGCATACTGGATGCACGCCGAAGAAAGTTCGATGTAATTCTGATGCTGGGTTTTACCAGCAGCTCGGCCTGGGGCTGGTTTTACCCCAACCAAAGCGCTCTTATCTTCAATATGGATGGATTGGAATGGAAGCGCACCAAATACTCAAAACCGGTTCAGCAGTTTTTAAAACTGGCCGAAAAAATGGCGGTGCGGTTCAGCAATTATTATATCGCCGATTCGGTTGTTATACAATCGTACCTGCAAAACAAATATGCCATAGCCAGCGAACATATTCCTTACGGCGCCGAAATTTTTAATAACGAAGACGAAAGCCTGTTGCAGGAATATGGTGTAAAAAAACACGAATATTATATCTTGATGGCCCGAATGGCCGCCGAGAATAACATCGAAATGATTCTCGACGGCTTTCATGCCAGCCATTCAAATAAAAAATTTCTGGTAGTAGGTTCCGTTGAAAATAAACTGGGCAAACAGCTTGTGCAAAAATATAAACACGACCAGCGCATTCAGTTTACCGGCGGCATATACAACAGCCCTCAAAAAATTCATTCGCTTAAATTATATTCAAACCTGTATTTTCATGGGCACAGTGTAGGCGGCACCAACCCTTCCCTGCTCGAAGCCATGGCCAGCCGCTCCCTGATCGCTGCCCACGACAATCCCTTTAACCATTCGGTATTGCAGAAAGATTCGTTTTATTTTTCTACTGCGCAGCAGGTTACTGCTATTATTGAAAACACCGTTCGCGATGGCAGCGAAGCATCTTTTATCAATAATAATCTGCAAAAAATTCACGATCATTTCAGCTGGGAAAATGTGATCAAAAAATATGAAGATTTTATTCAAAGATGTGCGCTGAAAAAAGCCTCAGCATTGAATAGAGAACGGGCGATCATTGGCCCTGAGCGGAGTCGAAAGGTTACCTTCTGGCCATGAGCGACCCTGAGCGTAGTCGAAGGGCTGCCTGGTGGCGCTGAGCAAAGCCGAAAGGTTACCTTCTGGCCATGAATGACCCTGAGCGTAGTCGAAGGGCTGCCTGGTGACCCTGAGCGGAGCCGAAGGGTTGCCTACTGGCCATGAGCGGAGCCGGAGGGCTGCCCATTGCCTTTTTCCATTGCCTACTGCCTACTGCCTATTGCCCTATTTTTCACATCAAACTGTTGAAACACCCTGGTAAACGCCATAATCCAGATCACATATTCTGCAATATTGGTTATAAAGCTGCCCGTAAACTGGTAAACAAAAACAAATACAAACAATAATAAGCGGTAGTAATTGGTCCATACACGGGTATAAAAGAAAAGCACACACTCAACCAGTATTCTTAACGTTAAACCAACGTATCCGAATATAGCCAGCGTTTCTGCAGCCGCATTGGGAATAGCCACTCTTATGGTATCTTTTCCATAACCGTAATAATCGCGAATCAAATCAAAGCCCAGTATTTTAATCTGCCCCGGACCAATGCCCCATAAATAACTTTTTTGCTCAAGCAACTGTTGCGACAACCAAAAGGCTTCAAAGGTCCTTCCCTTACCCGATGGATCTTTTCCGTTCAATACATTGGCTATTCGTACAAAAAGAATATTATCCGGAAAAAATATCACTGTTACAGCCAACGCAGTTATGGCCGCTATGCCGGCCATTAAAATAATATTTACTACACGCCTTTTGCTGATAAACGTTTTGAAATACGCAACAAAGGTTATTAGAGCAGCTATTGCCAGCGCACTGATCACCCCCAGCGAAAACGAAAGAATATAGGGCAAAAAAAGCATGGCCATCAACAACCAAACATTGCTGCTATTTTGTTTAAATATTATTTGCAGAAAGAAATACAAAAACAAAGGCGTAAACAACAGTGCATAATACGATGGTTCGTAGGTAAACAAACTCAGCCTTTTAAAATCATGCACCCCGGTAGTTAAAAATTGTTGCGACCACAACCAGTGTTGCGATGTAAAAAAAAGCGGTATGGCAACAATACAAAGAACAAAGTTTATAATCAGTATTGGCTTAAATATAGCTGAAGGATGCTCGCATTTTTGTAAAAACGTATAAAAGGCCTGGCAAAAAACATACACCGTTGCCATATTCAACAGCGAAATAAAATAACTCTTATTGTCAACACCCATAACAAGATGTATAATAACCCACGGTGCCAACACCAGCAAAAAAGGCCACATAACTTCCTGCTTTCTTGCATAAACAACGTACCTATACAAAAACGGACTTAATAAAGCCGTATAGGTTAATCCGAATGGCAAACCCAGCGAGTTAACAAAGAAATATAATAAAGCAATTGGTAAATATTTATTGATTCGCATGAATTCACGTAATGTTTGAGCTATTTACTAATATATCCGGCCAGTTTATTCCTGAACAATTCTCTGTTAAATGCAATAGTTATAAATAATTCTGTTATTAACACGCTGGTTACAGTACCAACAGCGCCCCATATATTAACCAGCAACAGATTGCTGATGAAGTTAATGATGGTTCCATAACTTAATACCCGCAGGTAACTTTTCTTTTGGTTAAACGCCATCAGTAACTGGCTCGCAGGAATATGTAAACAAACAATTAATGGCCCAAGGCAAAATAAGCGCAACAGCAAAACAGCCGGTCCGCTTTCATTGCCCAAAAACAGGGAAACAATGAAAGAAGAAAACGCGAACAGTACAGCACTTGCAATAAACATCAACCCCACAAAAGGCAAATACACCGATTTAAAAAAGCGACTGACAGGTTGTTTTCCTTTTTGAACAAGCTGGCACAGGGGCGGGTATATAACCTGTGAAAATATTACCGGTATTTGCCGGGTAGCCAGAAAAATTTTTTCTGCCACGCTATAATAACCTACAAGCAGATCATTGGTAAACAACCGCAATATGAAAACATTGATACTCAAAAATGTGTTTATCGAAATATTCGACAGCATTACCGGCCAGCCTTCTTTCAGTTCATGTACTACATCGCTCCAAACAGGCCTGGTCACAGGCAATTTAAAAATTCGTATCGCCTGGTAAATGCTGAACAGGCCTGCCGCCATGCTTCCTGCCCCCATAAAAAAAATAAAGAACCTGTAATCCTGCTTTTGCCTGATGAAGGCAAACACCAATACAACAAACAGCAAACGCGCCAGTAAAGTGAAAATGGTAATGTATTTCATTTTCTCAACGCCCTGAAAAAACCAGCTTACGAGCAATGATTGACCAATTACGTAAGTAAACCCCAACAGGTAAAGTGATGCATGATTGTTGAAAAAAGGAATAAGCGTTACAAGCAGCAATAAAATGCCCAGCAATACAAGGCAGATAAACATTTTACAGGCGAGCACCGTAAAAAACAAGCGCGCATTTTTTTGTGCATCGCCCCTGTTCAGGGCAATTGACCGGGTGGCGGTTAAATTAAAACCATAATCGGCCACGGTGCCCATGATCAGCATTATCACCTGCGCCACTGCCACCACCCCATACCCATCGGCGCCAATTTTTTTTATTACAAATGGCATTACCAGCACCGGCAGCAAAAAATTGGCTCCCTGTAAAATACTTAATGCCAAAAAATTCGAAAATAACCGGCTGCGCCCACTGGTGCTTTCCATATTTAATAATTCAAAAAAATAGTAAATATAACTTCTCTTCTGCAACCAGGCGGCTGCCCGCCATTTACTAACTGCTTCCATTTCAAATTAAAACAATTAACGCAACCTTTATTTATTAATTTCCGTATTGCAGGTTGATGAAACAGGTAAAGATAGTGGCACATCAACACCCCGACGACCTCGATTTAACCGTAATGTTCGACAAGGCTATTTATTTCTTCAGCCATTACGGAAAACTATTATTGACAGTTGCTTTGGCCGGTATATTGGCAGGATTGCTAAGGTTCTGGATAACACCCAAAACCTATGCTTCGTCGCTGGTGTTACAACCAGCCATACTTAGCGACCCCGAACAAATAGAACTGATCAATAACTGGACTTTGCTATTAAAGAAAAAAGAATATCCCGTACTGGCACAACAACTCAGGGTAGATGTAAAACTGCTTAAAAAAGTGAAATCTATTTCGGCCGAAGAGTTGCAAAAATCCTTTGCCCCTAACAATTATACTGCTTTTACACTTTCGGTAATGGTAACCGACACATCGGTGCTGCGGCCATTACAAAAAGGAATTGTATATGGGCTCGATAATAGTGAATTTATAAAAGACAAGCTAATTGCCCGGAAAGGCATTCTGTCATCCCTTATTCAAACAGTGCAGCACGAACTCGGCCGGCTGAACAATATGCAAACGGCAGTTGAAAGCAATTTACAATCAGACAATAATTCTTCAGGTCGTATTATTGTTGATGTATCAGGCATCAGCGGCCAGATAGCAGCCTTACAGGAAAAAAAATTATCTTTTGAAGAAAACCTCACCTTTACATCTGCAGTGCATGTGTTACAAAACTTTTATACGCCTGCCAAACCCGAAAACCCTAAATTGGTGACATCGTTGCTGACAGGGCTGGCTGGCGGACTAATGATGGGAACTTTCATTGCTCTTTTTCTGCATGTTCGCAGAAAAAGGCTAAACCAGTAACTTCAAATCCGAAATTATATGGCCACGCATGATCGAAAAAGATAAACTGATCAACGCACTTCTATTCTTTTTTTACCTGTGCTTTCTGGCAGGTATGGTGTGCGCTTTTCGGGCTGTCAGCAGCATTTCGATAGGTTGTATACTGGCCACTTCGTTCATCAAAAACAAAGCAGATACCGGTTCTTTTTTCAACCCCCGTTTACGTAACGGATACCTGGCGGCCTGCAGCTTATTCTTTGTTTTACAAATAATCGCCCTTTTATATTCCGGCAATGTACAGGAAGGGCTGAAACATGTGCAAATAAAAAGCGCTTTACTTTTCATTCCCCTGTGTTTTTATAGTTGCAATTATTTAAACCCTGCAAGGTTCAGTAAATTAATGAAAGCCTGGGTGGCCATGCTTGTTATAGTAATCACATGGTGTTTAACAACGGCCTTTATCGAATATCAGTTTCACCAGGCGCCGGCTACGGTATTTTTTTATCATCAGCTGGTAAGTTCTTTAGGCCATCATGCAGTTCAGTTTTCGATAATCATTTTTGCAGCGCTTATTTACCTGTTGCGTATGGCCGCCAAAGGCGAATACCTGGTTAACAAAGTGATACATGCAGGCATTGTAGCTTACTTTATTGGCGGTATTTTATTGCTTTCTTCAAAACTGGTAATATTGTTTTTGATAGCTTACTTATTTTATTTCCTGTTCACGATCATTAAAAAAAATACTTCTGTAAAATTTACCATTGCTATAGTTGCTGTTGCAGGCATATTGTTTAGCAGCGTCCTATTGTTTACGAATAATCCGGTAAGCCGCCGCTTTAACGACGTAATGCACGGTAATATCAGCATTGTGCAACAAACCACTTTCAGCCCCGGAAACTATTTTAACGGTGTTCAGTTCCGCCTGTTGCAATGGCGCTTTGTAAAAGAAATTATGCAGGAGAACAAAGCCTGGTTAACCGGCGTATCGCCGGCAAACGCCCAAACCCTGCTTAACAAAAAATACACGGCCACTAATATGTTCACCGGCGAACCCGGAAGCAGCAATCATGGATATTTAGGATATAATACGCATAATCAGTTTCTTGAATCGCTGTTGCAAACCGGCGTTTTTGGTTTATTAATTTTTATATTTATTTGCATTGAAATGGTGCGCATGGCAGTGAAGCAAAAAAATAGTCTGCTTACAGCCATTGTTATTCTGTTATTGGCCTATGCCTTTAACGAATCGGTTTTTGAAACACAGTACGGACTGGTGATCTTTACCTTTCTGCCGCTGTTTTTCACAAAATCGGATCTCTTCATTAAGAGGCAGGAAATTCCCGCAAAGCCGCCAGGGCGCTAAATTGATCGCTTCGCGATCTTTAAGAACGCTAAGAAAAAGGTTTTTCGCTCCGGCGCCATGCCGCATCCACCTGAGAAACCTACCCTTCTGACTTTCGGACTTTCCAACTTCCGACTTTCGGTCTCAATTGTACTTTTCCCGGTTTTACCTGCACTCTTCAACCCCGGCAATGCCATTTTAGTCATTTTGTATAACTTGTAAAACATTTCAGTTTCACCGTACTCAAACATTCTAACTACTTAACTGTTAAATGCATTTATGAAGATTTTATTACAGTATCTGAAACCATATAAATGGCTGGTTTTTTTAACGCTTTTGCTGGCTGCTATAAATCAGGGGTTTTCGTTGATGGACCCCATCATTTTTGGTAGCCTCATTCGCCTGGCAGGCGACTATAAATCGCATCCTGAGCATTATCCCGTCTGGTGGTCGTTTTTAACCACTACCCAACCAATCAAGGGAGTACTTTGGTTATTGTGCGCTTCCATTGGCGTGGCCATGATAAGCCGTATTGCCAAAAACTTTCAGGACTATTTTTTAAATGTTATTGTGCAAAAGTTTGGCGCCAGAGTGTTTACCGATGGGTTGCGGCACGCCATGAAATTGCCTTATCAGGAATTTGAAGATCAGCGCAGTGGCGAAACCCTGAGTGTTTTACAAAAAGTAAGAACCGATACCGAAAAATTCATTAACTACTTTATCAATATATTATTTGGAGTACTTGTAGGAGTGCTTGTTGTAATGGTATATGCTTCCAGAATCCACTGGTCGGTTCCCTTTGTGTATTTTCTCGGTATCTTTTTGCTCACCTGGATCACTAACGTGCTGAGCAAAAAAATAAAAGGCATTCAAAAAACTATCGTATCGCAAACCACGGCACTGGCTGGTTCTACTACTGAATCATTACGCAATATTGAACTGGTAAAAAGCCTTGGCCTTACCACGCAGGAAGTTGAACGGCTGAATAAGAACACCTATAAGATACTGGGTCTTGAATTGACCAAAGTAAAACGGGTGCGCAGCATAAGTTTTGTGCAGGGCACATTTGTAAATACGTTGCGCCAGGTGATCTTATTTATTTTGATGTGGCTTATTTACCAGGGTAAAATGGATTTCGGACAACTGGTTACCATGCAGATCTATTCGTTCTTTGTGTTTGGCCCCTTGCAGGAAATCAGCAATATATTAGTTTCCTATCGCGAAGCCGAAGCCTCCCTGAACAACTTTAATACCCTGATGCAGAAAGCGCCCGAACGCATGCCCGAAGAACCGAAACATTTGGGCGACATTCAATCGCTCGTGTTTCAGGCAGTAGGTTTTAAACATCAAACCGCTCAGCAACGAGCTATCGACGATATCAGCTTTTCGGTAAAAACCGGCGAAACCATTGCGTTTGTAGGCCCCTCAGGTTCAGGCAAAACCACGCTGATGAAACTGTTAGTAGGTTTATATCGCCCGCAACAGGGAAAAATATTATACAACGGCATCGACGAAACCGATATCAACTTCGAAGACCTGCGTAACCAGATCGGTTTTGTAACGCAGGACACCCAGTTGTTTTCAGGAACCATCAAAGAAAACCTGTTGTTCGTAAACCCATATGCAACTGAAGAAGATCTGATCGATGTTTTGAAAAAAGCTTCCTGCATCAATTTACTGGCGCGGGCCGAAAAAGGATTGGATACCATGATCGGTGAAGGCGGTTTAAAACTATCGGGTGGCGAAAAACAACGGTTGTCAATTGCCAGGGCCCTTTTGCGCAAACCACGGGTATTGATATTCGACGAGGCCACTTCATCGCTCGATTCACTTACCGAAGAAGAAATTACCAATACCATCAAAGAAGTTTCTTCACAACGCAACCAGATCACCATTCTTATAGCACACAGGTTGTCGACCATTATGCATGCCGACAGAATATATGTGCTTGAAAAAGGCGATATCGTTGAAACAGGCAACCACGACAGCCTGCTCGAAGAAAAAGGATTGTATTACGCCATGTGGCGCCAGCAAATCGGCGAACGCAAGAAAATACTGGCTGCGTAAAGGTTTATGGTTTGTGGTTTGTAGTTTGTGGTTGCTGCCGCGATCTGGAAATACCTTGTTTAGGTAACCTTTACGAGGTGTTATATCCAAAATGTTAACATTGTAATTAGGTGAACTGCACCTGAAGAACTACAAACCACAAACCTAAAACCACAAACTTTTAAACTATCTTTGCGGCTCATCAACTCAAGTGCGCATGCCCGCTTCATCCAAACCCAATTTCATGTGGAGCATTTTTACCATGAAATGCCCCCGTTGCCGCAGAGGATCCATGTTCAACAACAACAATCCATGGAATCTGAAGAAGGTGTTTGATATGCCGAAGCATTGCAAAGAATGTGGTCAGCCTTTTGAACTGGAAGTAGGGTTTTGGTATGGTACCGGTTATGTTAGCTATGCGCTGTCTGTTGCGCTTTCTGTAACCAGCTTTGTTGCCTGGTTTGTTCTTATAGGCATGTCAACAAAAGATAACCGCTTCTTCTGGTGGCTGGGTCTCAATGTTGTACTGCTTATTGTAATGCAACCCTGGATCATGCGTCTCAGTCGTGTTATATACCTGTATTTCTTCGTTAAGTACGATCCCAATTATAAAAGTACCGGTGTAAAAAAATTCGATTACGAAACCGGCTCCTATTACGAAGGCGAAACCCCCAAACAGCAATAACGCTACTTCCATTATAATTTTTAAACCCCGGATTTTTATTCGAATGGCTCTGCCGTAAGGCCAGCCCATTGCATCAATTTTTCGTTCTGCTTATTTTACTGCTGAAAAACTTTAGCAGCTGAACAAAAAAATTCAGCTGTAATACACAGCTCATTTACTACACCAGCAAAGGCAATATTCACCGCATAATAGATTAAACAAAAACATAATAACAGGTGTAATTTTTACAATTACATTGTTTTTACTGCATTACAGGCGAAAAGCGCCTGTTCTTTTAACAACAAACTTTAATGCAAAAAAAGTTTTGCATTTGTTTATATAGTGCAGTATTCGTTATTTAGTACCGTTAGTCAGAAATACCGAAGCCGCTTATACCTTCCTTTTCGTCAGACCTTACTAAAACAAAATTTTCACATGAGAAATTGCTTTTTGTCACTATTCCTGTTACCCTTATCTGCTTTTGCCCAACAAAATGTTATTCAGTATGTGAATCCGTTGATCGGAACCCAGCGCATGGGACACACTTTTCCCGGCGCTACCGTTCCGTTTGGTATGGTTCAGTTAAGTCCTGATACAGATACTATTCCTTATGAAATGAATGGCAAATACAATACCGATGTATATAAGTACTGTGCGGGGTACCAGTACGACGATAAAACGATTGTAGGCTTTAGCCATACGCATTTCAGCGGCACCGGCCACAGCGATCTGGGCGATTTTTTGATAATGCCTGCTGCCGGCCCGCTTCAACTGAACCCCGGCACTGCAGCAGATCCCAAAAGCGGCTATCGCTCTGCCTTTTCACATGCCAATGAAAAAGCCGAAGCGGGTTATTACAAGGTAAAGCTCGACGATGATAATATTACTGCCGAATTAACGGCTACCACCCGCGTAGGATTTCATCAATATACTTTTCCCAAAAGCAATGAAGCCCATATTATTTTCGATTTAATGCATGGCATTTATAACTACGACGATAAGGATGTATGGACCTTTATACGGGTCGAAAACGATACCCTGGTTACAGGCTACCGCCAAACAAATGGCTGGGCCCGTACCCGCACTGTATACTTTGCCATGACATTCTCGAAACCATTTGTAGCTTATGGCTGTAAAGATTTCAGTAAAAAACAGGTATACCGCGGCTTCTGGCGCAAGTTCGATCAAACCAAAAACTTTCCCGATCTGGCAGGCAAACAACTGCGCATGTATTTCGACTTCAATACAGAAGCTGAAGAAAAAATAAAGATCAAATTTGCTTTATCTTCTGTTAGCACCGAAGGCGCATTGCTTAATTTAAGAACCGAATTGCCCCACTGGGATTTTGATAAAACCAAACAGGAAGCACAGGCGGCCTGGAATAAAGAATTGAACAAAGTAGTGATCGACGCTTCTGAAGCTGAAAAGCAAAATTTTTATACAGCCATGTATCATGCTTTTCTGGGCCCTACCGTTTATATGGATGCAGATCGCCGCTACAAAGGATTAGATCAGAACATTCATACGGCCACTAACTTTACCAACTACACTACTTTTTCATTATGGGATACTTACAGGGCCCTGCACCCGCTTTTTAACATTTTGCAACCCACCCGCAATGGCGATATGGTAAGCAGTATGCTGGCGCATTACGACCAAAGCGTGTTAAAGATGTTGCCCATATGGAGCCATTACAACAACGACAACTGGTGCATGAGCGGTTATCACAGCGTTTCGGTTATTGCAGATGCTATTATCAAAGGCAATACTTCATTCAATGCTGTCAACGCATTACAGGCTTGTGTTACCACCGCCTCACATAAAAGTTATGAGGGCCTGGGATATTATATCGACAAAGGGTTTATCCCCGACGAAAAACTGGGCACATCGGCCTCTACCACGCTTGAATATGCCTTTGACGACTGGTGCATAGCACAGGCAGCCAAAAAGCTGGGCAAACAGGATATATATGATGAGTTTACAAAACGTTCGGCCAATTATAAAAACCTGTACGATGCATCTGTTGGTTTTATGCACGCCCGTAAAGAAGATGGCAGCTTTAAAAATGAATTTGATGCACTGAGCACGCATGGACAGGGTTTTATTGAAGGCAATTCATGGAATTACAGCTTTTTTGTTCCGCACGAACCCAATGAGCTGGTGACCTTAATGGGTGGTAAAAAGAATTTTTCAGCCAGGTTAGACACCCTGTTCACCATGTACCTGCCCGATAAATATTTTGCCGAAACAGAAGACATTACCCGCGACGGTATTATTGGAACCTATGTACATGGCAACGAACCAGCCCATCATGTTGCTTACTTATACAACTTTGCCGGACAGCCCTGGAAAACACAACAACGCGTAAGAATGATCCTGAAAAATCAATATAAGCCTGCTCCTGACGGTTTAGGCGGTAACGATGATTGCGGACAAATGAGCGCCTGGTATCTTTTTTCAACGCTTGGCTTTTATCCGGTAGCGCCAGGCTCGGTTGAATACCAGTTGGGAAGTCCGGCCATCAACAAAGCCGTCATTCAGCTTGAAAATGGAAAAACGTTTACGGTGGAAGCCATCAATCAAAGCGATAAAAACGTATATGTGCAAAAGGCCATGCTCAACGGAAAGCAACTTGCCCAACCGGTTATTACCCACAACGACATAATAAATGGAGGCTCATTGGTTTTTTATATGAGCGATAAGCCAAAGAAATAAAAGCTTGATAATAAGGTGTGCCACACTTCAAAAGTGTGGCACACCTATTATTGCACCTACTCTTCTTTATCATCTTTCAATTTTACACCAAATAAATTCGAACGGGTTAATTCTTCCATATCGCTCAAAGCTACTTCAAGCGCCCTTGTACTAAGTATTATTTCAATAAGTGAAAGAATAAGAGAAACAACAAACGCTATGATGCTAAGGGCAAAAATAATATAGGCTGCAGTATTCCACCCTTTGAAAATGCAAAACATACACACCACACAAAATAAAAAGCTTATTACCCCAAATGCCTGCATGGATCTGATAAGCCGTATACGGGCACGCAGGTTACGTATCTGTTCAACAATATGTTTTTGATTGGGATCTGTCTTGTATTTTTCGTGCAGGGTTCTTATAAGAGTGGCAAGCGCCAGAAAACGATTGGTATAAGCCAGCATCAATAATGAAATAGCAGGGAATAATAAAGCAGGTGTAGTAATAGATAACTCCATATATTTCGGGATTTCGGAATTTTTGGATTTTGTGATTATATGAAATTCGGAGTCTTTAATTAAATCTCAAAATCCCTGAATCTATAAATCAGAAATACAAAAAAGCCCCGCCGATGGCAGGGCTCTCTAATCCTATTAATGTGGGTTAGTAAGTCCCATTAAATAATAACGTTAAAATACGCTTATTATTATGCACTACCTAATCCGCTTTTATGGGTTATAGCCACCGGTATTCTATTTCTTCAATGTTACAGTAAATAAAGAACCTTTCCCCGGTTCACTTTCACATGAAATTTTGCCGTTTAGTTCTTCTACAATCCTTTTTACGATAGATAGTCCAAGACCATTCGACATTTCACCATCTGTTGGCTGCGATGATATCTTGCTGTATTTCGAAAACAGGTAAGGCAGTTCTTCCTTATCTATGCCAACGCCTTCATCGCGTATTTTTATGCTTATGGCATCCAGTTCATCACTGATATTGATCCATACGTTTTTGCCCTGTGGCGTATACTTAATGGCATTTGAAAGCAGGTTCTCACATATGCGGCTAACAAGGTAGCGATCGCTCATTATATGCATTTCTTTTCCAAAAAACTGTGCATTCAGCTTAATGTTCTTTCGGGCAGCCATTGGTTTAAAATTTTCAATTACTTCTTCGGCAAACAACTTCATATCAAAATTCTCAAGCTGCATTTTATGATTACCGATATCGGCCTTCTCAACATCCAATATTCGCCTGATCATTTTTTCGCCATATTCCCCGGCCTGAATTATGCGGCTCATGGCTTTTCTTTGTTCGGCGGTAAAATGATCGCTTTCGTTTTGCAACACCTGCCCCCATATCTGAATGGTAGCAAAAGGTGTATTCAGGTCGTGCGATACAATGCTGATCAGCGAGTTCTTTTCATAATTTAACTCCGACAGCTTTTCGTTTTGTTGTACAATCAGCTCATTGGTAGCCTGCAGGCGCCGGTGGGCATTTCGCTTAATAACAAATCCTACGGCAATCAAAATCCCTATAATGGCCAAAGCCAGCGCTATCAGCGCCAGCTCTCTCGTTCTGATGGTTTCCTTTTCGATTTTCTCCTGCAACAGTTTATTTTCCGTCTCCCGCTCACTTGCATGAAACCGCTCCTGCAAACCGGCAATGGTTTTATAGGTATCGCTGTGCAGAATAGCCGTATCCAATGCATACCAGTTTTTCATATACTGATAGGCTTTGCTGTAATTACCCCGGTATTCAAATAATTTGGCCAATATGGAATAACTATCGGCCTCTTTGCTTTTTGAATTTAACCGCTGCGCCAGCTGCATGGCGCCCTGAGCATAATGGCCGGCCGAATCGAACTGATGCTTTTCAATATATACATCGGCCAGATTAAGCATAGCTACCCACAAACCGTTCAGGTTACTATCACGCGCATGTGTTTCGAGGTTACGCCTGAAATACGGCAAGGCATCATCAAATTTCTTTTCTTTAAAATATAAGTTACCGAGGTTATTATAGGTGCTGGCCAGGTTAATACGCCCCTGCTGCTCCAATGGCTTTCCTAACCGAACCGCTTTATATAACAATAAACGCGAGCTATCGTATTGCTTTAACTGCGTATATATAACGGCGAGATTGTTGTAGGTATTGATCAGAGTTGGAATTTTGCCGCTTTGTTCCGACATACGGGCGCATTGCATATAAAACTGCTTTGCCTTTTCGGGTTCCCTGATTGAAAAATAGGCAATGGCCAGATCGCTCAATGCAACCATTTCATATTCGGGCGCATGAATTTTTCGCGAGGCTTCGAGCGACTGCAAATAGTATTCAATGGCCTTTTCATAATTATTGCTCAGGTCTTCGTATATCCCTTTTAAACGAAGCGACAATACATCGCCTTTGTTGTATTGCAGGCGTTCAGCTTCCTTTGCTATGTATTCGGCATAGTAATGAATAGAGTCGATCTTATCCTCAGAAAAATCAAGGCATCGGTCGTACAAGCTTTTTAACTGAGCAGTATCGACCTGTGCATATGAGCATGCGAATCCCAACAAAGCCCCTAATAGCAGGAAGTATTTCAATAGTATCCTTGAATTGAAATAGCAAATTAATGGTTTTTACTTATTATGTCAACCCCATTAATCCCGGCTTATTTACCGTTTGTTGAAGTGAGAAGAGAAAACCCTAAAATATTTTCGGCATAATGCCCCCTTTAGGTAGCAGGGGGTAGGCGGCTTTAATCAATTAACTTATTTTTCAGGGCGAACTTAACCAGGCCTACCGTATTGTTTACGCCCAGCTTTGCGATGAGGTTCTTGCGGTGAGTTTCGACCGTGCTAACGCTCAGAAAAAGCTTTTTTGCAATTTCTGAATTACTGTATTCTTTGCAAATGAGCGTAAGTACTTCTATTTCGCGTTTTGATAATATTTCATCAACCTTTTTGTCTTCGATAGTAACCGTATTTCTGAAGTCCTGGTTGGTATCGAGAATATTTATTTCCTTACTGAAGTATTTTTTGCCTTCGGCTACTGTTTCAAGCGCTTTTGTAAGTTCGGTGATGTTGGTATTTTTTAAAAGGTAGCCCTGTATATCATATTTGAGCAGTTTATGAATATAGCGGGTGCCGCGCATTATGGTAAGGTAAAGGATCCTGAGCGAAGGTTTAATTTCCCGGATCTTCAGTAACAGTTCTTCTTCTCCTATATCGGGCAAATGCACGTCGAGCAGCAGAATGTCGATGTCCTGATCGGGTAACTGGTTCAACAAGCTTTCTCCGGTAAATGCCGAGCCCGTAACCTGGATGCCCGGCTGTTTATTCAATAACAATACCAGCCCTTCCAGGTATAATTCATGGTCATCTGTGATAAAAACCTTAAGCATAATAAAATTGGCAGACCGGGAGGTTCGGGAATAATCATACAGGTGTACCGGTCCACGGCAAATTAAACTATTAAAGAATGATAACAAAAAACAGGCCTTTCCCTAAAAATAAATCATGCAAAGCAAAACAATTTATATAAACTCAGCGCTATTTCTTCAATAAATCTCTTTTTAAAAACTTTTCTGTTGCCCTTTTTTTGTCTTTAGCAGGTCGTTGGCGTGCCGGTTTGGCGTCGCTTTGGGCTATCAAACCAGGGGAAAAACATAAAAAAGCCTTCCCGCTGAAGCGGGAAAGCCCTTTAATATACGGATTAAACTTTTCTACGTCAGCGTGTCTTCAGCATTGGCCGAACCTGCTGGGTACTGCCGTTTTGAAAACGGGCATAATAAACACCCAACGGCAGGCCATGCCCTTCGAATGTTACAGTATAGGTACCGGATGTATATACTTTATCGGTTAGTGTTTTGATTACCCTGCCCAATGGGTCAATTACCTGCACCAGGGTATGTCCGCCTTTTGTATTAAAGGTGATGTTGGTATTTTCAACAAACGGATTGGGATAGTTAACGATCAGTTGTTCGCCATCGCCCCTTATCACATCATCAACACCCGTGCTGCCGCAGGCAGCATTAATAGCTATGGGAATGTTCTGGAAGTTTTTAAGCATAATGGTTTGCAGATCGGTATCATTCACACAGAACCATTGCTTAAGTATCGATGCGTAAATACTTCGGAAATCGTATTGAAAAGGAACGTTATCGTTTGATGAAGCGCCGGTAGGAATAGCAGGATTGGTTCCGACTATACCGGGTCTTACATTCTTACCAAACACAAATACCGGTGCAGCCGCTCCGTGGTCGGTACCCAAACTTGAGTTTGATTTAATACGGCGGCCAAATTCCGAAAAGGTCATACCAATAACTCGGTCTTCGATACCCAGGCCTTTTAAATCATCCATAAAACTTTTAATAGCGTCTGAAACACGGGCCATCAGTTTGGCATGTGAACCCACCGTGGTATCGGCAGCCTCTACCTGGCTCGAATGGGTATCAAATCCACCGGTACTCACCATGTACACCCTCGTTTTCAATCCTCCCTTCACCAGGCGGGCAACAATGCGCAATTGTTGTGCAAGGTCGTTGTTGCCGGGATACGACCCTTGTGAAGTAACTTTTGCAGCAGCGGCTCTGATTACGTTACTGTACTGTTCGGTTTGTCCCATCACCATTCTTATGTAGGCCAGCTCTTTACCCCAGGGCGTATTGGGAACCGGATCTCCCACGTTATCGAGAAAATCATAAAAGCTTGTAGGGTCGCTGATAGTCATACCCATACCTACTACAGGGCCCTGTAACGCAAGTGAAGATACCGAACCGATTTGTATGGCCAGCGGGTCGGGCATTTGCGCTGTTGGATACCCGTTTGGATAGTTGGGAAACTCAACATTAAGATAGCGGCCGATCCAACCGCTGTTAAGCACCTGGTTCGAATCGGAAGCGGTCATCCATATATCGGTAGCCCTGAAGTGCGAGAAGTTGGGTGAAGGATAACCTACCGCCTGTACAATAGCTAATTTATTTTCGTTATACAGCGTTTGCAAACCGGTCATGCTGGGATGCAAACCTGTTTTTGAGGTGCCGTTTAAGGCAAGAATTTTATTTTGGGCGATCGCTATATTTGAACGGGCATTGTAATAAGCTGAATAGGTATCAATGGGTATAACCATGTTTAATCCATCGTTACCACCATTGAGCTGGATCATTACCAGCACTTTGTCGGTGTCGGTGGTAGCGCCCATTAAAGCTTGTACCAGGGGCGATGCATTGGTGAAGGCTTTTACCGAAAAGCCATTCAATATTGCTGGCAACGTTACAGATGCAGGCAAGGTTTGTTTAAAAAAATCTCTGCGCTTCATAAGACGGGTGTTAAAGTGTTTAAGCTAATTGATACTCGGCCAGGTTCATCAAATACTTGTACAGCGTTTGCAGGCGGGTGTATACTATATTATACGCTGTCATATCGGTGGGAGCGCCGATGTAAGCATTCCAGGCGTTGGTCCAATAATAATCCTGCACCTGTCCGCTGAGCAATATCTGCGTTTTGATGGTTGCCTTCAACGTATCCGAAACCGGCACACGGTACAATAAATCCACTGCCGCATTGATCAGGGCATTGGGATCGCCGGGAGCGGTTTGTGCCTGGGGCATTAATTTTTTGGTAAACTCAACCGGATCAATGATAAGCTTTATATTATTGCGCATATACCCGTTAACGATAAGCTGATCGATAAAACGCTCACGTTTGGGCATTGTATCAGAATTGATCCACATTTCGTAAAACATGGGAATCTGGTAATAGGCAGGCCATCCCGATACGCTTGGCGGATCGGCGATACTTTGCTGCATCATAACAGCCTCGCTATGCAGGTAATCCCACATGTTGTATTGATTGGCATAGTCGCTGCTATCGGGGAAAGTCACCTGAAATTCGCGCATCATCATAATGATCATTTCAAGCGGACTTTTAATAAGGCAACCCTGGTTCAGCGGATCAAAGAAATGTTCGCTTTTTAATAAGGTGGCCAGCACGGGTTTAATTTCCCAGCCGCCATCGCGAAACTGTTGCGCCAGTGGTTTTATAACATTGGTTATCGTATCTGCATCAATTGTGTAATAACAAAACCATGTGTACAATTTTTTTACAATAAACTCCGATACCTCTACACTTTTACTGAAGATCATGTTAAACAAATCATCCAGTTCGGCATCTGCTCCTGCAGCATCGGTTCGGCCGGCAATTGTGGTACCGTTATAGAAAGAAGAAAAAGTTTTACTGGTTTTATCATGATCTGCCGGTTTGAAAAAGATGGTTTCATCATCTTCCTTAATACGCCAGCCGGTTAATACTTTTGCTGCTGTTTTTACATCATCTTCGGTGTAGTTGGGATTGTTTTCTTTTCCCAGTGTAAACAGTTCCTGCAATTCACGCGCATAGTTTTCGTCGGGTGCAGTGGCCGTATTCAGGTAACCATTGAGGTAACGCAACATGGCAATGTTAAGCGTTACATCTTTCACCAGTTTTTTAAAATTACCAACTGCGCTTTGCCGTAATAAGGTGCTGTACCGGTATCCGTAGGTACCTCTTTCGTACGTGGCGGTTTCGGTTGAAAAATGATTGTGCCAGAACAGCGTCATTCTTTCACGAATGCTTCTGTCCTGATTGATCATTGTTCCAATCCACCACGACTTTAATGATTCAACCCTGCGGCCGTTGGCTGTACCATCGGCAGAAACAGTATTCACCCAGGTAGCGCCTGTGGCTACACTAATATCGCCATCGGCTGCATCGATGTCGGTATTATCATAATTTTTTAAAGGAGGTGCGGGCAAATCGGTGGGAACTGTCAGTAATGCATCAACTGCCTGTGAAGGCGACATGGCTAAAAAATAATCGATGTCTGCTTTCTGGGCTCCGAACATCGTTCTTTTCAATAGGTGTGCTACTTCTTTGGTTGTCCAGGTACCTGAGTAAGGATTCAAACCCGAGTAAACCTGGCGCAAGCCGGCATAAGGCTTTGAAGAAGGAGCCGCAGCTCTTCTTTTCAGCGTGAAGAATTCTCTTCTATCCATAAGGTTGATTTTGGCAGATTGCTTCAGGTAGTCGGCCTTATGACTACACAAAACCATCTAATTATGGCGAACACCAAACAAAAATGTTGCCATATGATGTAATGGGGGAAAACTACAATGCAGCCCAAGTGCCTGATAGTAAGAAATTTACCCCAAAAAAAAGCTGCTTCTTTTTGAGAAGCAGCTTTATACATAACACGATTTATTACTAATTAATATTTTCTATAATTCCTGCAATTCCCTGTCCGCCACCCACACAAGCGGTAACTATACCATACTTTTTGTTCAACCGCTTCAGATCATTTGTTATTTGTATGGTTAATTTGCAACCGGTACAACCCAAAGGATGACCTAATGCAATAGCGCCGCCATTAATATTAACGATATCAGGATTGATGCCGAGTTTTCGTATAACTGCTATAGCCTGTGATGCGAATGCTTCATTTAATTCAACAAGATCGATCTGATTAAGATCCATCGATGCCTGCTTTAATGCTTTAGGTACGGCTTCAATCGGACCAATACCCATAATACGTGGATGTACACCAGCCGATGCACAGGCCACCAGTCGTGCAATTGGTTTTAACCCCAGTTCATTCACCATTCTTTCGCTCATTACAATTACAAAAGCAGCCCCATCGGAAGTTTGCGACGAATTACCTGCAGTTACCGATCCATTCACAGCAAATACAGGTTTTAATTTTGTAAGCACGTCGATGCTTGTATCTTTTCTGGGACCTTCGTCAGTATCAACAACAAACGTTTTAGTTTTCTTTTTATTATTTTCATCGAGGTATACTTCCTCAACGGTAATGGGCAGAATACCGCTTTTAAAATATCCGTTCGAAATAGCATTGATCGCTTTCATGTGCGACTGGTACGAAAAGGTATCCTGGTCTTCGCGGCTAACATTATATTCTTTGGCAACCGCTTCGGCTGTTAAGCCCATGCTCAGGTAATAATCGGGTTCATCTTTCGCAATGGAATAAGCCGGTACGGTTTTCCATCCGGCTGTTGGCACCAGGCTCATGCTTTCGGTACCGCCGGCAACAATGCAATCGGCCAAACCCATACGTATTTTGGCGGTGGCAATGGCAATGGTTTCAAGCCCCGAGGCACAATAACGGTTTACAGTCATGCCGGGCACTTCGAAACCAAGGGCGCGGGCGGCAATGATCCGGCCTACCTGTAAACCCTGCTCAGCTTCAGGCACCGCATTGCCAACAATTACATCATCAACCCGTTTGGCATCGAGTTGCGGCACCGAAGCCATTACTCCTTTTATAACTTCAACTGCCAGGTCATCGGGTCTGTAAAATCTGAAGCCACCGCGTTTTGCTTTTCCCACCGCTGTTCGATAACCGGCTACTATATACGCTTCCTGCATATGAAAAAGTTTTAAGTTTTAAGTAATAAGTTATAAGTATTGAGTTTTCAGCTTTTAAGTTGTTCAGTAGTGAATTGGTTACCACTACCTGTGAACTGCTAAATTTAAAACTTATGACTTTACAACTCATTAGTTGTTTATGCAACCTTCTATATCAAAGGTAAGAATTGCCCCGGTGATGGCAAAACTGCTTTCAAAGGAAGGTTGCCGGGTACCAGTTACCGGTTTCCTGGAACCCGGAATCAGGTAACCGGAATCCGGAATCCGGTAACCGGTGACCAGCCCCTGAAACTTGTAACCTGTAACTGATTTTACAATTATCTTCGCACCGACTTATGTACAACTTACTTCGCCGACTTTTATTTTGTTTTCCTCCCGAAGCAGTACATCATTTTAGTATGAATATGATGAAGCTCGGATGCAATATAGGTTTCATCAGGAAAATAATTACTGCAAAATGTGCCCCCGCAAACGGGTCATTATCCAAAGAACTATTTGGTATCGGGTTTAAAAACCCTGTAGGACTGGCCGCAGGTTTCGACAAAAATGCCCTGTACCTTACCGAACTTGAGGCCCTGGGTTTTGGATTTGTTGAAATCGGAACCGTAACGCCCAAACCACAGGCCGGTAACGACAAACCCCGTTTATTCCGTTTGCCAAACGACAAGGCACTCATCAATCGCATGGGATTTAATAATGATGGTGTTGCCGTGGTAGCTAAGCGATTGAAAGAATGGAAAGAAAAACAAATGGCAATCGGCAATCGGTCCCCAAAAAGTGCGGGAGCAACCGGCGATTCACCATTGACCATAAACCATTCACGATTAATAATCGGAGGCAACATTGGCAAAAACAAAGTAACTCCAAATGAAGATGCGTGGAAAGATTATGAAATATGTTTCCGTGCCTTATTTGATTGTGTTGATTACTTTGTTGTAAATGTAAGCTCGCCCAATACACCGGGATTACGTGAGCTGCAGGAGAAAGATTCGCTTCGTAAAATATTATCGCACCTGCAAACCATCAACCAGCAGGAAAGCGGAACGGAAGCCGAACGAAAACCCAAACCCCTGTTATTAAAGATCGCGCCCGATTTAACCTGGCAACAGATCGACGATGTGATTGACCTCGCCATGGAAATAAAATTAGATGGACTGGTAGCTACCAACACCACCATCAGCCGCGAACAACTGCAAACCGAAAACAACAAACTGCAGGCAATAGGAGCAGGCGGCTTAAGCGGCGCACCTGTTCGCAAACGCGCTACAGAAATTGTTCAATATATACATCAAAAAACCAACGGACAATTACCCGTTATTGCATCGGGAGGTATTTTTACCGCCGGAGATGCGATTGAAAAATTAAACGCCGGCGCTTCACTGGTGCAGGTGTGGACGGGCTTTATATATGAAGGTCCGGGTATTGTGAAAAAGATTGTTGATGGGATGTTGTAAAGTCCGAAAGACGGAAAGACGGTCCGAAAAGATGTAGATCACTGGTTGTGGTTTCTTCAATCTTTTCTGACTTTCCGACTTTACTGACTTTCGGTCTTTCCTGCTGGTATAAAAATTTTATAAAGTTTATTGAAACATCGGGGCATCAGTAGCTACTAATGGGTAACCATCAAAAATGAGGCGTTTGCTTTGTGTAATTGACAGATGGCCATCGAAAACGTTTGCTGTTTCATCCCGCCATAGCGGGACCGTTTCACGACAGCCGCTTATTTTTGAGCCACATAATATTTATACTTCCATCATGCAACAATTGTTTACTGTAGATGCATTCATCAGCTTATTAACCTTAACCATACTTGAAATTGTATTGGGCATCGACAATGTGATCTTTGTTTCTATTTTAATGGGCCGGCTCGATAAACGGCAACAGCTCAACGCACGACGCATTTGGATGGTTGCCGGCATTGCCGTTCGTATAGGGTTATTAATGGGTATAGGCTGGCTGGTGAAAAATGGAAATGCTGAGCTATTTCCCATCCATTTTGGCGCTCAGCGATTTTCTTTTAACCTGCGCAATGTGATTATGCTGGCCGGTGGATTATTCCTTTTATATAAAACCGTAAAAGAAATTCACCACAAGCTCGAAGGTGATGAAGGCATGCTCGAAGCCAATGCCAAAAAAACTTCATTCAGCGCTATTATTGCCCAGATCATTATCATTGATATGGTGTTCTCTTTCGATAGTATTATTACTGCGGTAGGACTGGCGCGTATAATTCAAATCATGATCATAGCCGTGATCATAGCCATGATCATCATGTTCTTTTTTTCTGATAAAATCGCCAACTTCATACACAAACATCCCACACTTAAAATGCTGGCCCTGGCATTTTTATTAATGGTTGGTTTCAGTTTGTTTTTTGAAGGTTTGGAACCGATACATAAAAGCCATATCGATAAGGGATATATCTATTTTGCTATGGCCTTTTCATTTGGTGTAGAAATATTGAACATGTGGATGCGCAAAAGAGCCAAAACACAAAAAACGGTTGAACTGCACGAGCCGATTGTTAAGAAAGAAGAACGGAATACAATTTAGCAATTGGCAATTCGCAATAGACAATAGGCAAGTTTAACCCCAACAGCAATTCCCAATTGTTTATTGTCAATTGTTTATTGTCAATTGTTTATTGTCAATTGTTTATTGCCTACTGCCTACTGCCTACCGTCAACACCACCGCTGCCGCCACCCCCGCCGTTTCACTGCGCAAACGGGTATTACCCAAACTAACAGGCATAAAATAATGGTCGGTGGCAAAGGATATTTCTTCTTTGGTAAAATCACCTTCAGGGCCAATTAAAATAATTTGCGAAGGAAGCGATTCGTTCACCAGTTCGGCCAGATTTTGTTTTGACTCAGGTATACAATGCGCAATAAACTTTTGTGAGGCAGCAATTACATCTTCCTGCTTCAGCAGCTGACCAAAACCAACCGGCTGATGCAGTACAGGTAACCATGCCTGTTGCGATTGCACCATGGCGCTCACCAGTATGCTTTGCATGCGATCGAAACGAAAATGTTGTTTTTCGGTTCGGTCGCAAATCATGGGAATAATTTCGGCAATGCCCAGTTCGGTGGCTTTTTCCAAAAACCATTCGAAGCGGTTGGTATTTTTAAGCAATGAAATAGCAATGCTTGTTTTTCGGTTTGGTTGTTGTATGAACGTTTCGTTCAGCACCTTTACCGTACAGCGTTTTTTATGATCGTCGGTAATTTCTGTCAGCAGCAAAAAACCTTTGCCATTGGTAATATGTAATTGTTCGCCTTTTTTCATGCGCAATACATTCACCACATGCTTTGAAGTATCTTCATCCAGCATAATCTGTGGCTGACCGGCAGCCACATCCGAAACATAAAAAAGCGGCAGGTTCATTGTGTTCTTTTGTGCAAAGTAATAAGAATTTTAAAGCCAGAAATAAGCTAAGTTAAAATGGATTCCCGGGTTTTCTTTTAGTATGAAAAACAGAGTAAACGATTATGGCGTTATTGGCAATTTCAAAATATACAACAAAAGGAAATGATTTCAGGGAAGCTTGTCTGAATACAGACCTTGCAGTTTTATAATGATGTGGGTTTACTGCTAATTTTTGAAATATTGATTCGAGCTCATAAATAAATCGATCACCGAGGCCCGCCGATTGTTGTTCATACTATTTAAATGCCTCAAAAATTTCTTCGTCAGCCGCTCCTCTATGATTAAATGAGATAAATGAAAATGATTAGCCTAAGGCATTGGATCTTATCCCAAACAAAAAAGCCTCCCGTTTCCGGAAAGCTTTTTGATAAGAATAGCAACCTAAAGATTTATAATATCGAATGTTGAATGTTCAATGTCGAATGTTGAAGTGCCTGGTCTCAGTATTCTACTTCGATATTCATCATTCTACATTCGTTATTCGTTATTTTTTAAAACGGAGCTTCATCATCATCACCAAACGGCATATCGTTCATTTTGCTGCCGGCCTGTATGTATAGTTTGGCGCCATCACCACCGGCGGCACCGCCGCCTTCGGTAGGCACCGGCTTCCAGCTTCCGCCACCCATACCCAAACCACTGAAGTCATCGCCTTCAAACTCGGTAAACTTCTGAATATGCAGCAGGGCCTTCAGCTTAATAGTCTCCAGCGAACCGTTACGGTGTTTGGCTATGCGCACGTGCGTTTCGCCTTTATTGCTTTCACCCATTTCATTGCTGGTGATATCATAATACTCAGGACGGTAAATGAACATAACCATGTCGGCATCCTGCTCAATGGCGCCCGATTCGCGAAGGTCACTCAGTTGTGGCATTTTGTTACCATCTTTACGCGTTTCAACCGCACGGCTTAACTGCGACAGGGCTATGATGGGCACCATTAATTCTTTGGCCAGCTGTTTCAATCCACGCGATATCTGGCTGATTTCCTGTTCGCGGTTCGTATTCTTACCGGCGCCACTCATCAGCTGCAGGTAATCGATGATTATTAAACCGATGTTGTGTTTATTTTTTAAACGGCGGCATTTGGCGCGCAGCTCAAAAATATTCAATGCTGCGGTATCATCAATAAAAATCGGCGCCTGCGCCAGCTTTTGAATACCCTTGGCGTACAGTTGCTTCATTTCATAATCTTCCATTTTACCGCGGGAAATCTTCTCGAGCCATATTTCACTTTCGGCACTCAAAATACGTTGTACCAGCTGTGCCGAGCTCATTTCAAGGCTGAAGAATACAATAGGCGTTGGCCGCGAATTGTTCAATGCTGCATTACGGGCCAGGTTCAGCGCAAAGGCCGTTTTACCAACCGCAGGACGGGCGGCGAGGATAATAAGGTCAGAGTTTTGCCAGCCATAGGTTACTTTATCCAGCGTAGGAAAGCCACTGGGCACCCCGGTTATATCTTCGGTGCGGTGGCGCATGTCTTCAATACGCTGAACAGTTTGAACCAATACCGTATCAATGCTGTCAAAGTTCTTGCGCATGTGGTTATTGGTAATTTCAAACAATTTGGCCTCGGCATCGTCGAGCAGGTCAAATACATCGGCGCTGTCTTCATACGCATCGCCGATGATTTCACCGCTGATACGTATCAGTTCGCGCTGTATAAATTTTTGAAGAATTATTTTTGAGTGCGCCTCAATGTTGGCTGAAGAAACAACAGAATTGGTTAAACGGGTAACATAGTAGGGACCTCCTACCATCTCAAGCTCTTCTTTGCTACGCAGCTCTTCAACCACCGTCAAAATATCAATCGGCTGGCTTTTTTGCTGCAGGCTTTGCATCGCGCGGTAAATACGCTGGTGTGCGTCTACGTAAAAGCACTCGGGTTTCAAAATCTCCACGACCGTGTCGAAGGCAGATTTTTCGAGCATAATGGCGCCAAGCACCGCTTCTTCCAGGTCTTTAGCCTGGGGCGGAACTTTGCCGTACACCATGGTACTCAGATCAATAGAGCTACGGCGACGTGCTTTCCGGTCTTTGTTAAGGTTAGTTAGATCCATCTTTAACGACTACAAAAAATTAAACCATTGGTTTGATAAAGTTTTTTACAAAACAGGATTTCTCAAGGTCTGAAGTGCTTTTTTTAGCGTGGTGCCACTTCTTCTTAATACTGCCAACCAATGACGCTTAGGGTTATAGGAGATAAGGTTTATGTTACGAAAATATTATTGCACTGTTACCGCAATGTTACCCCTTTAGGTCAGGACGGCGAATATATACCCCTCTACTGCGCCAAATTTTTTTTTTCCGTTCTATATTTAATCACAGTAATCCACAAATCAATCCACGAAAATAAGGCGCTTATCCACAGGTTGATCAGCATATATCCACAATTTACAAAAGTTTGGCACCCTTGTTAAAACGAAATGCACACATTGTGTGCGAAAGAATTATAGGCAGAATATTTGGTGAAAAGCATGAAAAAATAAGACTCAGGCGGGATGGGAATTTCCGAAATTTACTTAGTGAAAACGCTTATCACTACAGCATTTTCCGGTATTAGCATAGCTGTAACCCCCTATCGTCGGTTGTTTCAGGGGTATTACCTCCTTCAAGCGGGCCATGCGCGTACTTTTCAGCATTTTTTTCAACCCATGGCATAAATTTCGCGTATATATAAAACAGGAAACCGAAAATTAAGCCGTCAAACAAAAAGATCGTTACCGGGTTAAAATATTAACAGACTAACCGTAAATTAGATTCTTTAATTTCAATTCCGACCATGCGTGTATACCAGCTCAGGCATTATGAAGTGATGATGCCGGAAGAAAATAGTGAAGAGGCACAGCACCTGCTGTACTATGAAAGGCTATGTTACGATCTGCTTACGGCACATGCTATAAGTTTTTCGCACGCAGTAGAGGTGATCAGGTTAAAACAGGGCCGGGTTGAGCAACGCCCCGGTCGCATCCACCGCATTTTAAGCGCCGCCGAAATACCCCCGTTTTGCTTTATCGTTTGTAAAAACTGACTTCCCGCGATAGACTACAGATCAGAATGGATAGCTGTTTTAGCAGGGGCCAGCTTCATAGCAGCTTCGTACAAGATTTGTATTTTATCCGAGTCTTGTCCGACTTTCGTCCGGGTTTTGTCCGACTTCAGGTCGGAGAAAAGTCGAACAAAGGTCGATGTGCTTGTGCCTCTATACCTTATGCCTTTATGCCTCGTGTCTTGCTCCCTTTTCCCTCAATCCGTTATCTTTGCTGCCATCTCTGCAAGGCAGTTACCATAAACGGGAGCTACGCCGGCCGGGAAACCACAAACATCAAACTACAAACAACAAACAATACACTGATTCATGACCATTTCGTACAACTGGCTACACGACTACCTGCCTGTAACTATTGATCCTGAGCGCCTGAGCAAATTATTGACCTCGGTTGGACTTGAAGTAGAAAGCCTGGAAAAATATGAAAGCCTGAAAGGCGGTTTACAGGGACTGGTAATTGGCGAAGTGCTGGCTGCTGAAAAACATCCTAATGCCGATAAATTAACTGTTACCAAAGTAAATATAGGTTCGGGCGAACCTCTGCAAATAGTTTGCGGAGCGCCCAATGTGGCTGCAGGTCAAAAAGTAGTGGTGGCTACCGTGGGTGCAACCATCTACCCCAAAAAAGGCGATCCCCTTACCATGAAACTGGCCAAAATCCGGGGTATTGAAAGTCATGGAATGATCTGTGCCGAAGATGAGATCGGCCTCAGCGACGACCATGCCGGAATTATGGTATTGCCTGCCAATGTAAAAGTGGGCATACCTGCAGCTGAATATTTTAAACCTTATTCAGATTGGATTTATGAAATTGGTCTTACCCCCAATCGTATGGATGCTATGAGCCATCGCGGAGTGGCCCGTGATGTGTGCGCTTTTTTATCTTTCCATGATAAAAAAGAAGTAAAGGTAAAGGCGCTGGCTACAGAAGCATTTAAAGTAGATAACTATTCGCTGCCCATTGCCGTTACCATCGAAAATACAAAAGCCTGTCAGCGGTACAGCGGTGTAAGCATAAGCCATGTTACCGTAAAGGAAAGCCCTCAATGGTTGCAGGATAAATTACGCGCCATCGGCCTGCGGTCTATTAATAATATTGTAGACATTACCAATTTTGTATTGCACGAAACCGGTCAGCCCCTGCATGCTTTTGATGCCGGTTTCATTGCCGGTAAAGTGCTGGTAAAAAACCTGCCCGAAGGCACGCCATTTGTTACGCTCGATGAAAAAGAAAGAAAGCTCAGCGCCGAAGACCTGATGATCTGCAACGGCAACAACGAACCGATGAGCATTGCCGGCGTATTCGGCGGGCAACACAGCGGCGTAACCAATGCTACTAAAAGCATTTTCCTCGAAAGCGCCTGGTTCAACCCGGTAGATATTCGCAAAACATCGTTCCGCCACGGTCTTCGTACCGATGCCGCTACCCGTTATGAAAAGAATATCGACATCAGCAATACAGTAAATGTGTTAAAGCGCGCGGCCCTGCTGATCAAAGAACTGGCGGGCGGCGAAATAACTTCTGAAATAATAGATTTATATCCTCAACCGGCCGAAAAATCGCAGGTACTGCTGAAGCACAGCTTCCTGCATAAGCTGAGCGGTAAAACATATAATGCGGCTACAGTAAAAACCATTCTCACCGGGCTTGGTTTCGATATCGTGAAAGAAAGCGCCGATGCTGTACTGGTAGCAGCTCCCTTCAGCAAACCCGACATTCATTTACCGGCCGATGTGGTTGAAGAGATCATGCGTATTGATGGGCTCGACAATGTTGAAATTCCAACCGCGATCACCATTTCACCTTCGGTAGATTCCAACCGCATTAAATACGTTAACCACGAAAAAGCGGCCAACTACCTTGTAGGTTTGGGCTTTAATGAAATTTTTACCAATTCAATTACCAACGCCGCATATTTCAGCGATGATGAACTGCGCCAGGCCGTAAAGCTGCTTAACAACCTCAGCGCCGATCATAATATCATGCGCCCTTCGATGCTGCAAACCGGTTTGGAGGCAATAGCGCATAACCTTAACCGCAAAAACAACGACCTGCGCTTTTTTGAATTTGGTAAAACATACAGTACCGCAGGTCAGGGCGTTTATAATGAACACGAGCATTTATGTTTGTATATTACAGGTCAGGTACAGGAAGATAGCTGGAAAGGCAAAGGCACAGCGGCAGATATCTTTTATTTAAAGGGCATCGTGGCAAGAATATTGCAATTGACTGGCATTTCCAAAGCTGCCTTTACCCCGGCCGGCGAAAAGGTATTCGACAATAACCTGGAAAATGTGCTACAGGTTACTATAAATAAGGATGTTATAGCTGAGTTTGGCCAGGTGAAACAACAGGAGCTGAAACGGTTTGATATAAAGCAGCCGGTGTTTTATGCCGATTTCGACTACGAATTATTGCTTAAATATATATCCGCTACCACTTTAAAAGCAAAAGAACTGCCCAGGCAGTTACCCGTACGGCGCGACCTCGCCATGATAGTACCCAAATCCCTTCCCTTTGCCGACGTTGAAAACACCGTGAAAAAGGTAAAACTCGACAAATTACAGTCAATACAGCTGTTTGATATTTTTGAAAGTGAAAAACTGGGAGCAGGTAAAAAATCGCTCGCGGTTAGCTTTACTTTCCTTGATGAGGAAAAAACACCCACCGATAAAGATATCGACGCTATGATGAATAAAATTATGAATGCCCTGGAAACAACCCTGCAGGCAGAGATCAGAAAATGATGTTTGTGAAGGGTAGGTAAAGCCAGGCTAAAATTTGTTCAATGGAGGGATTACAGGAACAATTAAAACGCATAACCGAAAAGTTGCAACAGGTGGTTCACCGCTATCAGTTGCTGCAAAAGGAGCATGAGCAATTGAACAAAGAGGTGGTCATATTGCGTGATAAAGAAAAAGCCCGGTTAATACGTATTGATGAGCTTGAAATGAAAATGATGGCACTGCAAACCGCTACCGGCCAACTGAATGAAACGGAAAAGAAAGAAGTGGAAAAAAGAATCAACCGTTACATCCGGGAAATTGACCGGTGCATTGCCTTATTAAGCGAATAATAGCTTTTGTTCAAATACGTTTTACGAGGCGCATTTTCATTTCATCTTCCCCCTGTGAAAGTTCCAGGGTGTAAACACCGTATGGCAGATCGTTTAAGCCTTTCCAGGTTACGGTTTTATCACCATTAGGAATGTTTGCTTCGAGGCGGCTGCATTCGTAACCTGTTTCGTCACGTAAAATGGCTTTGATACTGGATTGAAATGGCGCAATCAACTCCAGTGTCAGCGCGTCAATAAAGACGTTCGACCTAAGTTTAGCGAACATGTTAATCGTTTGGTTTTGGTGAGTAATCATAGAATACGAAATTTGAATTAAACCATCCAAAACGATCCTTTGAAGTCCAGAGATATTCCTTTGTGTAATGTGTGTGGATAAAAATAGAACAAGCATTTCAAAATTGCAAGCAATGGAAGAATTAATTCCAATAAATGTGTTAATCGGCGACAGAACCTACCGCATTCGTATTGCTCCAACCGACGAAGAAGTGGTTCGTAAAACACTAAAGCTGATAAATGATAAAATTTTAGAATTTAAAACCACTTTTGCCGGCAAAGACATGCAGGATTATGTGGCCATGGTGGTACTTTGGTACGCTACCCAGCAAAAAGCCGGCGACAGCCAGCCCCTGGTCGACAATGAAACCGGGACCCAATTACATGCGATAGAAAAGTTACTCGACCGTATGTTGCTGGATTGAAGTTACCAGTTGCCAGTCACCGGGTACCAGGTAACCGGTAACTGGCAACAGCCCTTCCCTGCTTTTTAACACAATTCAAACTATTGGAAGCCTCAGCCGGCAAACCATCCAACCATTTAACAATCATTCTCTCAGATTTCCAAATTTTCAAATCTTCAAACGGCTGAACTTCAAAATGCTTTAAGTACCACTGCCTCTTTTTTTGTATTTTCGCACATTCAGATCTCACTATGCTAAATCTTGCGAAACATAGAGAGGGAGAGATAATGTAGAAACCTTTAAACATGTAAAACACAATGGAGAGCATTTTAACCTTAATTATAGGGGTAGTGGCATTACTGGCCGGTATAGTTGCCGGCAAATTCATATTTGCCAAGAACACACAGCAAAAAATCGACGAAGCAGAAAAACAGGCCCGGAAACTTGTTTCAGATGCACAAACCAGTGCCGAAACAATTAAACAGCAAAAACAACTTGAGGCAAAAGAAAAATTTCTGGCACTGCGCGCCGAGCACGACAAAGAGGTATTAGACCGCAACCGTAAATTAAGTGAAACCGAAAACAGGGTACGACAAAAAGAACAATCCATTAATTCAAAAATGGATCAGCTCGAAAAACAGGTTAAAGAAAACGAAGCCATTAAAGAAAACCTGAACCGGCAGATAGAAGTTGTAAACCTCAAACGCACCGAACTCGAAAAGCATCAGGAAGAGCACATCCGCCGGTTGGAAAAAATTGCTGGTTTAACAGCCGAAGAAGCGAAAAAGCAACTGGTTGAAAGTCTTAAACAGGAAGCCCACACCCAGGCACTTGCCCTGCAGCAGGAAATCGTTGACGACGCCCGTCAAAAAGCAAATAAGGAAGCCCGTAAGATCATCATCCAAACCATTCAACGCACTGCTGCCGAACAGGCCATCGAAAATTCAATCACAGTATTTAACCTCGAAAGCGATGAAATAAAAGGTCAGATCATTGGTCGCGAAGGCCGTAACATCAGGGCCATTGAAGCCGCTACCGGTGTTGATCTTATCGTAGATGATACCCCTGAGGCTATCATTCTTTCATCTTTCGATCCCCTTCGCCGCGAAATCGCCCGCTTAAGTTTGCAACGACTGGTGGCCGACGGACGTATTCACCCGGCACGTATTGAGGAAGTGGTTGAAAAAACCCGCCGTCAGATCGAAGAACAGGTAATAGAAATAGGTGAACGTACAGTTATTGAACTGGGTATTCACGGATTACATAAAGAGCTGGTTCGTATCGTTGGTAAAATGCGTTTCCGCTCATCGTATGGTCAAAACCTGCTCATGCACAGCCGCGAGGTTGCCAACCTGTGCGGTGTAATGGCTGCAGAACTTGGTTTGAACCCCAAACTGGCCAAACGCGCCGGTTTACTGCACGATATTGGTAAGGTGCCCGACGAGGAATCTGAACTGAGCCACGCCCTGCTGGGAGCCAAGCTGGCCGAAAAATATGGCGAAAACCCGGCTGTGATAAACGCCATCGGCGCCCACCACGACGAAATGGAAATGCAGTATGTGATCTCCCCCATTGTGCAGGCCTGCGACGCCATCAGCGGCGCCCGCCCGGGAGCACGCAGGGAAATCATGCAACAATACCTGCAACGTATTAAAGAGCTCGAAAACCTGGCCATGGCATACCAGGGGGTTGAAAAAGCCTATGCTATTCAGGCCGGTCGTGAATTGCGTGTAATCGTTGAAGCTGAAAAAGTTACCGATTCCGATTCAGACAAGCTTTCATTTGATATAGCCCAGAAAATACAAACCGAAATGACCTATCCCGGCCAGATCAAGGTAACCGTGATCAGGGAAAAACGGGCTGTAAATGTGGCGAAATAGAAAAAAATGCAGTAATCAGGCAGGTTTCGGAAATTAAAAGTAAGAAATTGGATTTTTTAATTACCTTTGCCTCCCCAAAATTTGAATGTCATGAATGCAGCAGTTCAATTTGTACATGAGCAGTTGACAGGAAAAAAAGAGTTCCCGAAGTTTAAAGCGGGTGACAATATAACTGTGAACTATAAAATCATCGAAGGTGGTAAAGAGCGTATCCAAAGCTTCCGTGGTGATGTTATCAAACGCCAGGGCCAGGGCGGTACCGCAACCTTTACCGTTCGTAAGATCTCCGATGGTGTGGGTGTTGAAAGAACATTCCCTATTTATTCACCCAATATCGAGTCGATAGAGTTGAATAAAACAGGTCGTGTTCGCCGTGCAAAACTTTACTTCCTGCGCGAGCGCAGTGGTAAAAGTGCCCGTATCAAAGAAAAGCGCGTTAACACTACTCCTACAGCAGTGGTTTCATAATCACTGGTACATAAAACTATTTAATCCCGCCGCATAAGGCGGGATTTTTTCGTTAATTAAGTATGTTAAGCATCGGCTAATTGGCTATTTGTACCGATGGCATCATGTAATTTGCAACACATTTCTGCGTTTTACATAGCAAAAGGACTTAATTTTGCATTTATAACTATTTAAAAAGTTTATCATGTTAGTGAGTATTAATAACCTGTTGTTCATCTCAATGCCTGGTGGTAGTGAGTGGTTGCTGATTGTACTGGCTGTGCTGGTGCTGTTTGGTGGACGTAAAATTCCTGAATTCATGCGCGGTATCGGCCGTGGTATCAGAGAATTTAACGATGCCAAAAACAACGTGAAGAAGGAAATCGAAGATGGTATTAATGAGAAGGACACCAACAACAAACAATCTACAACTACGACTTCTTCTCAGACCCACTAATCGCCTTCACATAACAAAAATTTTGCACCCGTTTTGTATTTCAAAGCCGGTAACAAGCATTGTTTAAGTATCACTCAATAGCGCAATATCAAAATGAACTGCTTACCGGCACCACTACGTGTGTTGAAGCGGTTCAACACTACCTGCAGCAGATCGATGCACGCAGAAACTTAAATGCGTATATAAATACTTATTCAGAAGAAGCTTTACAACGTGCTGCTGATCTGGATGCCCGCCGCAAGGCCGGTCATTCCACAGGCAAACTGCATGGCGTAGTAATAGCGCTGAAAGATGTGATTGCCTTTAAAGATCATCCGCTTTCGGCCGCTTCACAAATCTTAAAAGGTTTTACTCCTATATATAATGCAACGGCCGTTGAAAGATTACTGGCCGAAGAAGCCATTATCATCGGCTCTACCAACTGCGATGAATTTGCTATGGGCTCAACCAACGAAAATTCATCGTTCGGCAAGGTATTGAACGCGCTCGACGAACAAAGAGTGCCCGGTGGATCTTCAGGAGGCTCTGCCGTAGCTGTGCAGGCTGGCTTATGTATGGTAAGCCTGGGCAGCGATACCGGCGGCTCGGTACGCCAGCCGGCCGATTTTTGCGGTGTGGTAGGTCTTAAACCTACCTATGGCCGAATTTCGCGCTATGGCCTCATCGCTTACGCCTCTTCATTCGATCAGATAGGCATTTTCGCCGCCAATGTGCCCGATGTGGCCATTGTGCTGGAAGTAGTTGCCGGCGCTGATGATTTCGACAGCACCAGTGCTCCTCAAAAAGTGGATGCCTACAGCGATCTACCCGCATTGCCCGCAAAACCGCTTCGTATAGGCTATTTTAAAGAAGCGCTCGAAAGCCCTGCCCTTGATAAAGAGATTGGCGAATCGATTCTCGGTTTTACCGAAAAGCTGAAAGCCGATGGGCATACGGTTGAAGCAGTTGACTTTGAATACCTCGATTATATTGTTCCCGCCTATTATATATTAACCACCGCCGAAGCCTCATCAAACCTTTCACGATACGATGGGGTGAAATATGGGCACCGGAATACGGGCAAAAACATTTCTTTAACAGATTTTTATTGTGCCACCCGGTCAGAGGGTTTTGGATGGGAAGTAAAAAGACGCATTATGCTGGGAACCTTCGTTTTAAGCGCGGGCTACTACGATGCGTATTTTACGAAAGCCCAACAGGTGCGTAAGTTACTGGTTGATAAGATTAATATGATATTCAGCCAGTTCGATGCTGTACTGTTGCCCACCGCCCCTTCCACGGCCTTTAAGATCGGTGAAAAGACCGAAGACCCGATTTCGATGTACCTAGCTGACATTTTTACAGTTTTTTCGAACCTTACCGGCATTCCCACCATCTCAATTCCGCTCTTTTGGCACAGTAATGGTATGCCTTATGGTCTGCAGATTATGACAAACCAATTTTCCGAGTTATATTTGCTGCAGCTATCCCAACAGTGGATGCAACAGTTCAGGCACGCCGGCTAATGAAAAGCCTAAACCCCTTCGACCCCCGGCCTTTAATCTGGAACTGTTTCTCCCAAGAATCCTAAGAAAACAACATCATCCGTTTCATCCTGTGTCAAACATGTTACCATGTTCGTGTTACGTGTTACGTTGAATCCATACCGCCGGGTCGATCATTAGTAGTTTTAAAAAACGATGATGAAACGAAAACTTTTTATTGCAAGCTCATTAGGTCTGGGTTGGTTGTGCATGGCATACAGTAGTGACCACGGAATTGCAATTAACCCCGACTCAAAGGTTAAAAAGCTAAACACAATTGTTCTTTCGCAACAATTCGAATTCCCTGGAAAAATAGCCAATGATTCCGCAGATCCCCAGGAAGACGATTTAACCCATGCATTTGAAATGGGTTATAACTCCTCTAATGGCATCAGACTTAATCCCCGCGCCATACAGTTTGTGCAGGATTATATGGAAAAAAATGGCGATGACCTTCGCAAAATGAAGGGCTGGGCACGACCGTATTTTAATATGATAGATGGCGTTCTGAAAAAATATGGTTTGCCTTCTGAATTAAAATACCTCGCCGTTATTGAATCAGAGCTGAAATCAACCGCCACCTCATGGGCCGGCGCTGTTGGTCCCTGGCAACTGATGCCTCAAACAGCCCGTGATCTGGGCCTAAAGGTTAACCGCTCCATCGACGAACGTAAAAGTTATACCAAGAGCACACAGGCAGCCGCCTTGTACCTTCGTGATCTTTACAGGGAATTTGGCGATTGGCTGCTGGTTATCGCCGCCTACAACGGAGGTCCGGTCAATGTATATGCAGCCATCAAAAAAAGCCAGGGCAGCCGCAACTTCTGGAAAATTCAGTATTACCTGCCAACCGAAACCCGTATGCATGTGAAGAAATTCATCGGCACTCACTATGTTTTTGAAGGCCAGGGCAGTGTTACCACCTTAACCAAGGCCGAAGTAACCGAACAAATAGGTGTTACGGCCACTTACCTGTTAAACCGGCGTTTATCTACCGCCGAAATGAACGATGCCAAAAGCCTCGAAGTGTCGGGTAAGTACTATTCAGCCGCCATTGCCAAAAACATTATGATGGACCTGAATGAATTTAACCGCTATAATCCCGATTTCGACGCCATTATGGCCAGCAATAATAATGCGTACGAAATGAAGTTGCCAACCGATAAAATGGAGCTTTTTGTAGCCAATAAATATATTATCCTCAACGAATCGGTGCAAATGATGTTAAGCGGCGCTACGGTAGGAAAATAATTTTTCGGCTCAGCTAAAAATAATTATCTGAATGCCATCCGAAAGGGTGGCATTTTTATTTTGAGGTTTGTCGAATTTATTCTGAGCGTAGTCGAAGAATAAAACAATCGATCCTGAGCGTAGTCGAAGGATCGACGGATCAACTCCCTAATACCTTCTTAATCGCCGCGGCTTTTAATAAACACTCTTCATATTCTTTTTCGGGATCGCTGTAAAAGGTGATGCCCGAGCCGGCCTGAAACGACAGGTATTTGCTTTGGGCATTGTACATGATGCTTCGGATCACTACATTAAAATCGAAGTCTCCTTCAGGTGTTATATAACCCAAAGCGCCTGAAAAAATACCGCGTTTGGTTTTTTCGTATTGCTCAATGAGCTGCAGCACCCTTTTTTTGGGAGCGCCGGTCATGGAACCCATGGGGAACGTAGCTCTTATAGCATCAATAAAATGTATATCGGGCCGAAGCTGACCGCTGATGGTAGAAATCATCTGGTGCACCTGGGGAAAGCTGTAAATGCCAAACAATTCATCTACCTGCACCGAAGCCTCCTCACATATTTTCGAAAGATCGTTTCGAACCAGATCAACGATCATTACATTTTCTGAGCGGTCTTTGGCGCTGTAGTACAAAAGTTCTTTATTCTTTACATCTTCATTTACATCAAACAGATTCCGTTGCGAAGTGCCTTTGATGGGCTGGGAAAATATTTTATCGCCTGTTTTTTTGAGATAGCGTTCGGGGCTGGCGCATAATAGATACCGGTAGCCGGTTTTATAAAATGCCGCAAACGGGTTGGGCGATGTGTTACTTAGCGAACAATAAACCTGCAGCGGATCAATAGAAACATTTTCGGAATAAAATTCCTGGCAGAAATTGATCTCATAACAATCGCCGCGCAAAATGTGCTGCTGCAACTGCTGTATGGTATGAATATATTCGTCCCTGCTTATGCGGCTGTTGATATGTGTTAGCAACTGAGCGGGCGATGCAGTTACCGGTTCGGCGGCACATATTTCATGAAAAACAGCTTCCTGTTGCCCGTCAAAAGCGCCGATGCTTAATTCATGCTGGCTTAGCTGCAGAACAACTTTTGGAATAAAAAAGCAAAGGTCGGGAAAGCCGATGCCATCGGCATTATGACTGGTAAGCCCTTCGGTTTCGTTTTTCAGGTCATAGCTTAAATGACCAAAAAGCCAGTCTTTATTTTCTTCGTATACATGCAATAGTTGGTCAAATGCATTGCCAGCCGTTGTGGTAAGGGTATGAATTGCCCCGGCTGCCACCATGCATTCGATGCTGTGATGCGGCAAATGGTATTGCTGGTTGTCGAGAAAACAACAAATGTTGAACCGGTTAGCCCAGCTCAACATTTGTAATTTCGTTTGCTGAAAATCAGCTACGGGAAATGATATAAATTGTCTGCGCACTGTAGAAACAGGGTGAGCAGTTACATTAGTGATCACTAAAAATCCTCCTCATCGTCATCGAATCCACGATCGTTGAACAGATCGAGATCTTTGAACTCATCATCGATGCCGAGGTCGTCGTCGTCGCCTCCTTTCCCTTTTTTTCCGGCACTACCACCACCGCTACTGCCACCACTAACTTTTTTTCCTTTTGATTTGGGTAAATCAAATTCTTCAAAGTCAGGGTCCCAGTCTTCTTCCTCTTCGGGTTTATCCCAATCATCTACTTCATCATCAAGATCCGCATCGTCGTCATCATCGTCATCGCCCTCTTCATCGGATTTTTTTGAAGATGCTTTACCTGCTTTTTTAGCGACTTTCGGCGTTTCTAACTCTTCATCTTCCATGTCTTCATCATCCTCATCTTCTTCTTTCTTAGGTTTCGATGAGGCCTTTTTGGGAGTTTCCTTAGAAGACTTTGGTGCAGGGTTTCCGCCAGTCTTTTTTTCCTTGTCAGATTTTGCTGCCATTGTCTGGTAAGATTGAGGTGTAAAATTTCAGCGAAGTTTTTAATTCGCCAAATTTTTTAGAATAATTTTTTCTGTCAAAAATCCGATATGAAAACTACTGAATTTCTATCAATTGTTCGCGTCCCGGACCATTTGAAATATATTTTATATTCACACCTAAATATGAATTAATAAATGATACATAGTCTGTCATTGCTGCAGGTAACTGACTGGCCGACCTAAATGTTTCGATTCCCGTTTTCCAGCCTTTAAAACTCTTCCATTCCGGTGTAATATCCACTTTAGTCATCTGAAAAGGAACAGCTTCGGTTTTCTGACCATTCACTACGTAAGAGGTACACACATTTAGTTCCTCAAAAGCATCCAGTACGTCGGCTTTGGTCATAACCAGTTTGGTAACACCGTTTACCATACAGGCAAATTTCAGGGCTACCAGGTCAATCCAGCCGCAACGTCTTGGACGGCCGGTGGTTGCTCCAAATTCGTTGCCTATACGACGTAATTCTTCGCCCGTTGCATCGTGTAACTCTGTAGGAAAAGGACCGCTTCCAACACGTGTGCAATAAGCTTTGGTTACGCCAATTACTTCACGAATTTTTTGCGGGGCCACGCCTAAACCGGTACAAACGCCAGCCGATATAGTATTTGATGAAGTTACAAAAGGAAATGTTCCGAAATCAACATCGAGCATACTTCCCTGTGCACCTTCTGCTAAAACTTTTTTGCCCTGGCTGATTTTTTCATTTATGAAATATTCACCACTTACAACCTTGAATTGTTTCATAAACTCGAGCGCTTCAAAGAACTCTTCTTCCCAGGCCGAAATATCTTCATGAAAGTTAAGACTATCGAGCAATTTCTGGTGTTTCAGGCGTAAACGGATGTATTGGGTGGTAAAACTCTTATCTAACAAATCTCCTACCCTAAGCCCGTTACGACCTGTTTTATCCATATACGCAGGTCCTATACCCTTTAATGTAGAACCTATTTTGTCGTTCCCTTTCGAAAGCTCCGATGCTTTATCCAATGCCCGGTGTGTGGGCAGTATCAAATGTGTTCTTTCTGAAATAAATAAATTTTTCCGGTAATCAATACCAAACGATTTAACCGTTTCGCATTCTCTTTTTAAAATAACCGGATCGAGCACCACGCCATTTCCTATGAGATTAACGGTATTCTCGTGAAAAATGCCCGAAGGAATTTGATGCAGAACTACTTTTTTATTGTTCACGTATAAAGTATGGCCTGCATTGGGCCCTCCCTGAAAACGTGCAATAACATCATAATCAGGCGCAAAAAAGTCCACGATCTTACCTTTACCTTCGTCGCCCCATTGAAGGCCTAATAAAACATCTACCATTGAAATATTTTTGTATAAATGCTGAAATACCGCCAGTGACGGGAGCGCAAAAATAGGCGAATGTGGTAAAAGCCGGAAAAATAAAACAGAGGCGATTTTTTAAAAAATAATCGCCTCTGTTTTTAACCTTATTGAAAGTTAACCTTATATAAATCTCAATTTTCTGTTAATGGCAGCGGGAATTTTTCCCACACATTGTCATCGGGCCGGTCAAGCGGCAACTCATTCAACCGGTTATACCGCCGCATATCTACCCAGCGATGACCTTCAAAAAATAAAGAATACCGTCGTTGATTCAGCATTTCAGTTATTAAAGCAGCCTGTGTAATGGCGCCTGTATATGCCGGAAGATTATGACCCGTTCTGATTCGGTTCAGGGCTACAATTGCATCGGGAAATGCATTGGTTTGTATTTTGGCTTCGGCATAAATCAAAATCAGCTCTTCATTGCGAATAACAGGCATAGGCGCTGTGCTGGAAGTATACACCCAAACATCGCGATCACTTGTTAAATTATCGTTGGTAACAGGGGCATCCCGTAAAGTAGCTTTCCCGATCCTGTCGTCGCCTGCAGCTATATCTGCAGCATACGACGGATGCGCCACCCTTACTTCTCCATTATTGTTTTGCGGAAAAAATGCCAGGTTCAACTGATCATTGGGGCCTGTTGAATATACATGAAACACCCCGGTACTGAAACCTCCATTCAGGTCAAAAAAAGATTCATTCAATAAGGTAAGTGCTGAAGACCATTGCTGACGGTAAACAGCTACTCTGGCTGCCAGCGCCCGGTTAAATTTAATAAAACCACCCACACTACCGAAATTGCCAAAACCCGAAGAAAGCGTAAAGGCAAAACCGGCGCCGCTTAAATCAGTATTGGCTTCATCCAGCAAAGCTGCAATGGCCGTGAGCGATTCGGCATACCCTATTACAGGACCCGGCTTATCGGGATCTTCGACCTGGATCCGTACACCGTTGGTATAAGTCACATTGAGATTCAATAATAACTCATACGCCTTAATTGTTTTGCCAAAGCCTAAATATCCTTTCTTTTCTGCTGCAGTAATTAAGGTTGAATTACCGGCTGCAGCTATCAAAATATTACAATTCTTTACCACCCGGTAACGGGCGTTCCACGAATTGGTTAAATAAAAAGTATTATTATCGAGCGTTTGTGCGCCTTTACCAAGTAAGTCAGAAGTATACCGGGGCTCTGAACCTGCAAAACGATACATTTCACGCCCAATAACACCTGCTGCATCGAGGTAAAAATCTGTGGCATTACGCATACCCGATTCTGTTCCTGTAACAACGTTGTTCAATTGAAATTTGGTAGCGTTGCCGGTGAGGTCTTCGATAGTAGAACCGTTCATGCTGGTATATTCTTTTTTGCACGATGGCAGCAAACCTGTTAATACCAGCAAACAGGTAATATAATTGATGAAAATATTCTTCATAATAATAATTTTTGTTGTTAGAAGTCGACCAATAAATGAAAGGTGGCCCGCTTTGAAGAGGGGAAAGGCATTACATCTACGTTTGTAGAAAAACCGGTTCCGAAGTTGGATACTTCAGGATCGTAGTTTTTGTAAGGGGTACGGGTAAAATAATTATTTGCCGAAACGCCTACCTGCAGGTTCTTCACAAAATGTACCGGCAAAGTGCCAAAAGTATAATACAAAGCCACTTCGCGCAAACGAAGATAACTGGCATTTTGTATAAGGTATTGTCTGTTACCTGCAGAGTACTGGGCAAGTCGTTGAGCACCTTTTGTACTGCCATCTTTTGTAGGTTCATCATAATCGGGACTGGTACCACCGAAGTCGTTCAATAATTCGCTCAGGTTAATATTATCGCCTTTGTATTTCCAATGCAGCAGAAAGCGGAAGCTGAAATTTTTAAGAAAAGTGATGTCGTTAAAAAAGTTCATCTGGAATTTTGGCGCCGCATCTCCCAGTTTAATTACGCCCGCAGCGCCGGCCGAGCCAACGATTTGCGTGGCCGATTGCCCTTCCTCAATTCTGAACGTGCCTAACGAAGGGCCAAAAACGCCCAGATCGGTAGAGGGTATATTTAGTTTGGTTACTTTGGAACGATTAGTCCAGAAATTTACTGTTGTGTTCCAGCGAATATTTTTGTTAGATACAGGCTGGCTGTTTATACTTGCTTCGAAACCCCTGTTACGCAAATTGCCTGCATTCACCCATTCGTTCGAAAAACCGCTGGAGCCTGCTGTTTGACGCTGCAGCAAAAAATCCTGAATATTTTTTTCATAAAAAGTAACCTCAACATTAATCCTGCTTTTCAGAACACTAAAGTCAACCCCTCCTTCTATTTCAGAGGTTCTTTCGGGCTTAATGTTGGGAGTTCCCCGCAGGGTATTCACCAATAACCCTATGCTGCCATCAATGTTAAATATGCTCATGGTGCTGAATTTGCTTCCAAAAGCAGGAAAGTTACCCGCCTGGCCATAAGCAGTTCTGATTTTCAGATTATCAAAAAAGGGAATATTCCAAAAACCCATGTGGGTAAGATTCCATGATAAAGCAGCCTTAGGGTAAGCATAATATTTATTCGCATCGCCGTTATTGGTTGATTTATCGAATCGTATACCGGCAGTAAGAATAACAGCATCGAAAATGTTTGCTTCTTCCTGCACAAAAATGCCGTTGTCCTGATATTTATTACGCAACTGTGTCGACGTTAATGCACTGGCCTGGTCAACATTCGTTTGGCCGGCTACTGTTTTGGTGGCTACATTCAACAGGTTATCAAAATCTCCCTGCTCCTGAGTAATACCGGCCGAAGTAGTAAAACCAAGATTCTCCAGCGGCATGAAATTATTTACAACAGAAAGAATATAGTTAGCATTCAGGCTTTTGGTAAATCCATGTATGTTGGTTCCCTGACTTACTGTTTGAAATTGTAATGAATTGGGAAATAAGGCAGTTGTTTTCATGCTATAGAAGTCAATACCTCCACGGCCTATTAAACGGGTGGTTGAGCGGTTTGATTTTTGAAAAATGGCATCTACGTTTACGCCTGTTACAAAACGGTCAATTGCTTCGTTATTGGTAACCTTATCCCTTGTTTCAATAGGGTTCGAAGCGCTGTATTTGTTCTTTGGATAATTGCCCAGTGAATCGGGGTGCAGCTCAGTAAACCCAGGCGTAGAAGACAGCGCCACGCCGAGCGTCACCGAATTATTATCGTTATTGGTTAATGCCCGGTCGGCCGATGAATTGATATAATTGGTTGAAACGCCAATTCGGATATTATCGTTTAAGCGGTGATCTACATTTAATCGTATACTATTATTCCGGTATCCGGTTCTTTTAATAATACCCTGTTCGTCTTTTTGTGCGGCAGAAAAATAAAAACTGGTTTTGTCGTTGCCGCCACTAATGCTTAATGCACTATTTCGGGTAAACCCGATTTCGCCATATATTTCTTTTTCGTAATCATATATTTTGCCGGCAGCAACGGCAGCATTGTATTCAGCAACATCCCATTTCTGCTCCTGCACAATTTTGGCAGTAAGCGAGCGGGTACCCAGCAGCTTTCGGGCTTTTACAAAACCCAGACTTTGCGAAAAGCTAATTTTTGTTTGTCCCTGTTTACCGCGTTTGGTGGTGATCAATACTACGCCGGCCGCGGCCTTTGAACCATAAATGGCTGCGGCTGAAGCACCTTTCAAAATTTCAATGCTCTCAATGTCTTCGGCCCGCAGATCGGCTATACGGCTTGAAGGATTATCCTGGTTTGATGAATTGCCTCCCCTCGCTGCTGCGGTTACCGAATTTAAACCGGCCGGTGTGGCTGAATTATCAACAAACACTCCATCAACAACAAACAAGGGCTGTGTATTGCCATATACAGAGGTTACGCCCCGCAGTTTGATAGAAATACCACCACCGGGAGCACCCGAATTGGCATTGATATAGGCACCGGTAATTTTGCCATTCATGGCTGCATCGAGCGTTTGTGCCGGCGCGCCACCTGTTAATTCTCTGGCAGATATGGTACCCACGGCATTAGCCAGGTTTCTTCTTTTGGTACTTGTAGCCAGGCCCGTTACAACTACTTCATCCAATTTGGCTACGTCTTCCTGCAACTGAACCACCAGGCCGGAGCTATTTTCAGTTACAGTAACTGATTGGGTTTTATAACCTATAATTGAAAATTCCAGCACAGTCCCTTTGCGCGGAACCGTTAAGATGAATTTTCCATTAGCATCTGTAGCGGTACCAATAGCGGTGTTACGCACTTTAACAGATGCAAAAGGAATCGGTTGGCCGGATGGGCCGGTAACTATACCAGACACAGTAGTCTGTGCCAATAGGATTGCAGGCAAGGCAATCACTATGAATACAAGCAGGGCTTGTTTCAAAGTTTGTCTCATACTCATGTAGCTTTTGATTTATAATATGTATTAAAAAAGAGACTAATGCGGGAAAATAGGATTCCGTCCCGGCCCTTTAAAGACAGGAAAAACGCTGCTTAAACATAAGCGTAAACGTTAGTTGAAGACAGAGGACGAAAAAGTTATATTATTATCCTGAAGCAGATTGCATACTGATAAGGTTTTGCGTGATTTAAAAAATGTTGCGGGGCATTGTGTGGGTGAAGACAAAGACAACCTTGCATAAGCTGCACATGCCGCGGGTGCAACATGCGCTAAAGTTTTCAACCATGTATTACAGTAAGATGTGATACTACTATAACTAACGGTATACCATATGCATATGTGAAGTTAGAAAAATCTGAAGAAAGCTATAATGCTATAACCGGCTGTTTGTATTGTCAAACAGAATAATATTATGTATCATATAACAGGAGAAACGTTATAGCTGTTATGGCGGAAGATAAGCGCCGGTTTAATTTTGCTGTTCGGTATCATAACGATCAACGGTTTCTATACCGGGTAGTTTTTTTAACCGGTTTACCAGATCGTCGAGCTCTTCTTTATCATGCACATACACCCTGATATTGCCATGGAACAATCCTTCCCTGGCTTCAATGGTCATGGCATTAATATTTATTTTCATTTCGCCTGAAATAAGGTTGGTGATCTTGTGAATAACGCCTACATCGTCCAGGCCAACAATTTTTAAACCGGTAAGGAAAGATATCTCCTTATTTTTCGCCCATTTTGTTTTAACCACCCGATGTCCATAATTGGCCAGCAACCTGGCGGCATTCGGACAATTGGTGCGATGTATGGTAAGCCCTTTTCCGGTGCTTACAAATCCAAACACATCATCGCCGGGAATAGGTTTACAGCAGTTGGCCAGCGTATACATTATTTTATCGCTGCTTTCGCCAAAGATGATCAGCTCGGCGTCTTTTTTCGATAAGGCATGTGTGGTTTCCTTGATTTCAGGTAACCGAACGGGTTTTGGCGGCTCCAGTTTATCGCCCAGCACGTGAAACTCGCTCAGCTCTTTCAAGTCGATGGCCTTGATAGATATCTGGTAGTACAAATCAAGCGGCGACTGCAGCTTGTAAAAAGTAGTTAATACATCAACATTATGCTGGTTAAAGGCGGCTCCCATATGTTCGACCTTCCGCTGTAATACATACTTTCCTTCGTCGGCTACTTTTCGTTTTTCTTCTTTAAGGGCGTCCTTTATCTTACTTTTTGCCTTGGCCGTAACTACAATATTCAACCAGTCTTCATTTGGCTTCTGTTTGGCCGACGTAATAATTTCAACCTGGTCGCCGCTGCGCAGCTTATGGCTGATGGGAACCAGTTTGTGGTTTATTTTGGCGCCAATACACTGCGATCCTACGGCACTGTGAATGGCAAAAGCAAAATCAAGCGCGGTACTGTCGACCGGCAACATTTTTACATCGCCTTTTGGCGTATACACATATATTTCTTCGGCCAGGAAACTGGTCTTGAAATCGTGCAAAAAGTCGATGGAATCGCTATCCTGGGTATTCAGCACTTCACGAATCTGTTGAAACCATTTATCGAAACGGCTTTCATCGGCAGTGCCTTCTTTATATTTCCAGTGAGCGGCCAGGCCTTTTTCGGCAATTTCATTCATACGTTGCGTGCGCACCTGAACCTCCACCCATTTACCCTGGGGACCCATTACGGTTGTGTGCAGGGCTTCGTACCCATTCGATTTGGGGTTGCTGAGCCAGTCGCGCAAACGTTCGGGCGAAGGGGTATATTCGTCGGTAATTACAGAATATACTTTCCAGCAACCTTCTTTTTCCTGTTCCTGGGGAATGTTTAAAATAACGCGGATGGCAAACAGGTCGTACACCTCTTCAAATGCCACCCCTTTCTTTTTCATTTTATTCCAGATGGAGTGAATGCTTTTGGGGCGACCGTATATTTCAAAATTGTATCCGGTTTTATCGAGCTTATCCTTGATCGGTTTAATAAATTCATTAATGTATCTCGACCGTTCGCGCTTTGTTTCGGCCAGTTTACGGGCAATTTCCTTGTACGCTTCAGGTTCAAGGTATTTCATGGCCAGGTCTTCAAGCTCGGTTTTAATGTTATATAGGCCCATACGATGGCTCAGCGGGGCATACACATAAACCGTTTCGGAAGAAATTTTAAGCTGTTTTTCGCGCTTCATGCTGTCGAGCGTACGCATATTGTGCAGGCGGTCAGACAGCTTTATAAGAATTACCCGGGGGTCATCGGTTAGCGTGAGAAGGATTTTCTTAAAATTTTCGGCCTGTGCCGAAGCATTTACATCTATTATATTCGAAATTTTCGTTAACCCATCTACAATGCGGGCGATTTCGCTGCCAAATTCTCTTTCTATGTCTTCGAGGGTAACGTCGGTATCTTCAACCGTGTCGTGCAACAGGGAACAAATAGTTGACCGCACCCCCAGACCGATTTCTTCAACACATATACGTGCTACGGCCAGCGGGTGAAGGATATAAGGTTCTCCACTTTTACGGCGCATGGTTTTGTGGGCGTCGGCGGCCATTTCAAAGGCGCGGCGGATCAATTCTTTATCCCCGGGCTTCAATTTGGGTTTCAGCACACGTAACAGGGCGCGGTATTCACGAAGTATGAGCTTTTTTTCTTGGTCGTCATTCAAATTATATTTCGGTATCGCGGCAACAGAATCCATAGTTAACGAATTTACGTAAAAATGCCCTATGTTTGCACCCCGAATTCAGTTTTGAGTTCTAAAGTTCTGAGTTCAAAGTTTATTAAACTTAATTGAGAACTAAGAATATAGAACAAAAAACTAAAATAAGCGCATGTGGTGAAATTGGTAGACACGTCAGACTTAGGATCTGATGCCGCGAGGTATGGGGGTTCGAGTCCCTCCATGCGCACAGAAGTTAAAAGGTGGATCACTTTTTCAAAAGTGATCCACCTTTTTTTATTCCCCGAACTGACATAAGCTTTTCCCTAAAAAGTGATAATAATCAACTACCTAACCATCATCATTTACTTTACTGATGTTTATTATCCGTCACATACCCAAACTTGTTAACTTTATAGAGCCTTAACTATTTATGTATGCAAACGATTCTCTTGCCGGTTGATTTTTCGCCCGCCTCGCGAAACGCATCTTTATTTGCAGCCGAGCTGGCTAAGTTGTTACATGCGAGGCTACTTCTTTTTCATGCGTATATGCTGCCAACACCTATCAGTGAAGTGCCATATGCCATGGTTACTGTAGATTCCCTGCAAAAAGAAAATGAAGAGGCCATAAAAAAAGAGGCCGATTTCCTGCATCAGAAATACGGGCTCGAAATCGAGTGGCTGGTACGCATCGGCATAGCATCCGACGAAATAAAAACCATTACCCGCGAAAAGGAAATCGGTTTAATTGTAATGGGTATGAAGGGAGCCGGCGGCCTTGATAAAATCATAGGAAGCACTACCACCAATGTATCGCGCAAGGTAAAAACACCGGTATTGATTGTTCCACACGACGCCACCTATACGCCGGTAAAAAATATTGCCTATGCCAGCGACTTTACCTATAAAACGAGTATTCAGCTATTTCAACCCCTGCTTGAGCTGGCAAAAGCTTTTCAGGCCACCATTCATATTTTATATGTGCGCCAAAATCATGGCGGTATTTCGGAACAGGAACTGGTTGGCAAAAAAAATTCTGAAATAATTTTTGAAGGTTACAACCACGAGTATGTTACTATCGAAGACCCTGCCGTAACCCAGGGCATTAATAAATACCTGAAATCGCAATCAGCCGAACTGCTGGCAATGGTTGCCCATAAGCACACTTTCCTTGAAAGGGTTTTTTCAAAAAACCACACTACGGCCATGGCCTATGAAACCCATGTACCCCTGCTGATTTTGCAGGATAAGCTTTGAAAGTTGAAAAAAGTCAAAAAAATCTAAAATTATCAGAACCCAAGAGGGGGAGCCCGGTCAGGCAATTAAAGGGAATGTATAGTATTAAACAATTACTAATCAATGGTTCAGGCCAGTAGGGTTATGCTCCGGAAAGGTTGCCCTAACTCACAATCTTTGATTAAAATGACTCAAAAGGCCTGTCCGGTCCGTTTGAACACTACGACTCATTTGACCGATTTGCGCGATTGCCTTACCTTTGCAACCCAATTTAAAAAAAAGAGCTATGGCAACAGTAACCAGGGAGAATATCGGTCTGCTGAACGACAAGATTACCATAAAGGTAGCCGGTGCAGATTATCTGCCTTCTTTTGAAAAAGCACTCAAAAATTATAGTAAACAAGCAAATATACCAGGATTCCGTAAGGGTATGGTACCTTCGGGAGTCATCAAAAAAATGCATGGCCAGTCGGTTTTTGCCGATGAGGTGATCAGAACAGTTGAAAAAGAACTGAGCAGTTACATGGTGAATGAAAAGATAGAAATCTTTGCCCAGCCTTTACCACTGCCTCAATCGGAAGGTCCGAAGATCGACATGAATAACCCCACGGAATATATATTTGATTTTGAAGTGGGTTTAAAACCGGGCTTTTCCGTTATCGATCTGGGTAAAGAAAAAATGACCCGCTACAAAGTAACGGTTACCGAAGAAATGATCAACGAAGAAGTGAACCGTTTACAGCTGCGCCATGGTAAAATGACCGATCCCGAAACAGTAACCGGCGACGATAATGTGCTGAATGTAACTTTTACCGAAAGCGATGAAGCCGGCAACGAAGTTGAAGGCGGCATTACAAAAGACAATTCGTTACTGGTAAAATACTTTGCAGAATCATTCCGCAGCAACCTCATTGGCAAAAAGAAAGACGATGTGTTCACCATTCAGCTGAACAAGACTTTCGATGAAAAAGAAAGAGAATGGGTACTGAACGACCTTGGCCTTGATAAACACGATGCAGCCGCTGCCGGCAAATTCTTTAAAATGACCATCACCAAAGTAGGATTGGTTGAAAAGGCCGAAATGAATGAAGAATTCTTTAAAGCAGCTTACCCCAAAAAAGAAATAAAAACCGAAGCTGAATTTCGTAACGAAATAAAAGAAGAAATTCAGGGATACTGGGATAAACAGGCGAAAAATCATTTACAGCACGAAGTATATCACGTACTGGTAGACCATACCAAAATCGAATTCCCTGAATCGTTCCTCAAACGCTGGATGCAAACCAATGGCGAAGAGCCCAAAACACAGGATGAAGTGGAGCACGAATTCCCGACCTTTATCAACCAGCTTAAATGGACGCTGATTACCGATAAAGTTGTTCAGGAAAACAATATTGAAGTGAAGAAAGAAGACATCGAGGCTTTTGCCAAACAACAGTTATTCGGTTATATGGGCATGAACATGCAGGAAGAAGAGCAACCCTGGATTGCCGATTACATCACCCGCATGATGAATGACAAAAAGTTTGTTGAAGACAGCTACCATCGCATTCAAACTGAAAAAGTATTCGAATGGGCCGAACAACATGTTAAAGCCACCGAAAAACCGGTAAGCGTTGAAGAATTTACTAAAGAAACAGACAAACATCAGCACCATCATCATTAGTAGAAACAGTAGTAAGTAGTAAGTTGTAAGTAATAAGTTTAGAATACAAAAACCGGAATTTGGAAGTAACGCTCTCAAATTCCGGTTTTTATTTTCCCCTTACTTTTTCATTTCTTATTTCTCATTTTTTATTTTTCATTCTTAATTTCTCCCCTTCTTCCAGCAGATCACCCAGCGCATCCAGCTTTTTCGACCAGAACTCATGAAACTGCGCTACCCAGTCACTCACTTCCTTTAGTTTATTGAAATTAACCCGGCAATACCGTTCACGGCCCTGTTGGGTAATTTCAACCAGTCCGCATTCGGTTAATATTTTTATATGCTTTGAAATGGCCGGCCGGCTAACATCAAAATTTTCGGCCACACCATTTAACGTCAAAGTGTTGATGGCCAAAAGGCCGATAATTTCCCGCCGGGTGGGGTCGGCTATTGCCTGAAAAACATCACGTCGCATAAGATCAATTTATGTAACTATTCGGTTGCAAATTTATCGATAACCGGCCGGTTAACAAGCAGGTACCGGCCCCGGCCATTGGTTAAACAGTAAATAATTTCCCCGCAACTGTTTAATAGGAATTATTTATACACTTCACAAATCTTATTTAATTGACTTTAAGCTAATTGCACAGAAATATACACGATAATAATATTGTCCTAAATCCGTTTATAACAGGCAGCATTTTAACTCCATTGGCAATAACCTTGCAAACCCATTTTCCTATTAAAAAATCCGTAGATGAAATACCCTTTACTCTTCTCTTTTTTATTGCTTATTGGTGCCGCATCAGCTCAGGACATTTCCCGGCCGGTTCGTTTAAAAAGCGGTACACTTAGCAGGTTAAAGAACTTACGGAACGATGTACACATTTCAGATTCATTAAATAAATTTCATTACAAAAACAGGTTTTATACACTTGTTCAGTTTAACAAACTGCCCGATGCAGCTGAGCGGCAGGCACTGGCAAGCGAGGGTATTTTATTGTTCGACTATATTCCCGACAACACTTTTCTGGCCGAAATAAATGATCAGCTTAGTTCCGCTACGCTTAAAAAAAGCAATATCGCCGGAGTATATACGCTGGATGCAAAAAACAAGATAGCGCCCGACCTGGTACAACAGCTAAAACAATCCATGCGCGATCCCGACAAACTGATTGCAGTTAGTATTTTTGGAAATATCAATAAAACCGAAGCCATTGCCGAATTAAAAGAAGCCGGCGCCCATATAACTGAAACAAAAATTCAGCCGGCCCACGTTGTGTTTATCGATGCTGCTGCCAACGTTGTTCAAAAAATTGCCACGCTTCCATTTGTTGCTTATGTAAGCAGCCAGCAAATGAAACCGGTGGCCGTCAATTACAAAAACCGGGGCGCCCATTCAGTGAATATGCTAAGCGCTGCCGCCGGCCGTAATTTGCAGGGCAGCAATGTTACATTAGGTATTGGCGACGATGGCGATGCTTCTACCCATATCGATTTTTCGGGCCGTTTGATCAACAGAAACCCGGCCAACCCCGCTTCGCATGGTACGCATACTATGGGTACCATGGCAGGTGCAGGTATTGTGAACCCGAAGAATAAAGGAATGGCCCCGCAGGCTACAATAATTGGTCAATATTTCAGCGATATACTGGTAAACGCGCCTTATTACGCGTATGATTATAACATGGTGCTCACCAATAATTCATACCATTCAGCGGCCACAGGTTGCTCGGGCGAAGGTCAGTACGATGTATTGAGTAATTACCTCGATGCACAAATGACCAGCGAGCCTTCGCTGTTGCATGTATTTGCAGCGGGTAATGATGGAAGTTTAACATGTTCACCCTTTCCCGCTATGTACGGCACGGTTAAATCGGGTTTTCAAAGCGGCAAAAACGTACTTACCGTTGGTTCAGTAAATAATTCAAATTACATTATATCAACTTTTTCAAGTGGCGGGCCTGTTGCCGACGGCCGTTTAAAACCCGAAATTGTAGCCGGCGGATCCGGTATAGTTTCAACCCTTCCCTACAATAACTATGGCACCAGTTCAGGTACCAGTATGTCTACACCTACAGTTACAGGCACGCTGGGATTATTGTACGAACGCTACCGCCAGTTGCATGGAGGCGCCAACCCTTCCTCGGAATTAATAAAAGCAATGGCCTGTAACACAGCCGACGATTTAGGTAATGCAGGGCCCGATTTTATTTATGGCTTTGGAAACCTGAATGCCTTTAATGCCGTGCAGGCTATTGAAAATAATTATTTCTTCAACGGCATAATGAATACCGGAGGAACCGGAACCTTTACCATTCCTTCGGTACCAGCCGGTACAGCACAAATTAAGATCATGTTGTACTGGAACGATGCGGCAGCAGCACCTTATGCAGCCACTACCCTGGTGAACAACCTCGATTTAACTGTTACAGCGCCCGATGCTACCCTTCGTTATCCGTTAATACTGAATCCGGCTTCGGGTAGTGTTGGCAATGTAGCCGTTGAAGGAGTTGATAGCAAAAATAATATTGAGCAGGTTGTTATAAACAATCCGCCTTCGGGCAATTTTACGGTAACCGTAAACGGAACCAGCATTCCACAGGGACCACAGAGCTATGTGGTAGTTTATCAGATAATTGCTCCCGAAATAAAAGTCGAATATCCGTTTGGTGAAGAAACTCTGGTGCCCGGCGAATCGGAAATCATTCGCTGGAGCGCTTCGGACCCCAACACCAGCAACTTTACCATTGAATATTCAATAGATAATGGCAGTACCTGGACGACCATCGATAACAACGTATCGGCCACCAGCCGGTTGTATGCCTGGACGATACCCTCACCGCTCATTGCAACAAACGCCCTGATGCGGGTAAGCCGAAACAGCGCCAGCTACAGCGATGTAAGTGATTTTAGTTTTGTAATATTAGATACTACTTCAATAACTGTTACCAATACTTGCCCGGGCTATGCCGATTTAACCTGGAGTGCGGTTACTTCTGCCACCAGCTACGATATTATGATGCTGAAAGGCAGCGACATGCAAACAGTGGCCACCACCACCGGCACCGGTTATTTACTGGGCGGTTTAAATAAAGACAGCACCTACTGGCTTGCAGTTCGACCGGTGATAGGCACTACCGCCGGCCGGCGCTCTATTGCCGTAAGCGTTGTTCCATCTGGCGGGGCCTGCGCTTCGCCCACATTCGACAACGATTTCACGCCCGATTTACTCGTAGCGCCTGTAACCGGCCGTATGTACACCAGTTCGCAACTGGGATCGGTTGCCCCACAGGTTCGCATTAAAAACCTGAGCACCGTAGCTTCTTCAGGATCGTTCAATATATCCTATCAGGTAAATGGCGGTTCAACCGTAACCGAAGCATCTACACAAAGCATTGCGGCCGGTTCAACCTATACATATACATTCAGCACGCCGTTCGATTTTTCTGCCACAGGAACCTATACAGTAAAAGCATGGGTTGATTATGCCAGCGATGCCCTGCATTCGAACGATACACTGGTTACCATTGTTAAGCAGCTGCAAAACGATCCAATAACTTTAAGTCCATCTTATATAGAAGATTTTGAAACCGCAACCGATCAAACCAATTATTCAACAACACTTGGTTTTGATGGTCTCGACCGCTGCGATTTCACATCGAATACAACCACCGGACGTGCCCGTACTTTTATAAACACCGGCATAGCCCGTAGCGGTAGCCGCGCTGTAACACTCGATCAAAAATACACTGGCACTGCTTCGGCTGATAGCCTCTTTACTACCTTTAACCTGAGCAGCTATTTGCCTACCGATCAGATATGGCTGTCGTTTTATTACCGCAACCAGGGAATTGATTTTAGTGCCGGTGCCAACAAGATATGGATTCGTGGAAGTGAATACGACATCTGGTTGCCTGTATTCACGCTACCCTACACTTCTTCCGACTTTGGCGTATATCGTGCTGTAGCACCCATAAATATCACTGAAACTTTAGCCAATGCCGTTCCTGCACAAACAATAAGCAGCAGTTTTCAGATCAGGTTCGGAGAACAGGGATACCGGTCTGCAAATTCGGTTATACCGGATGGTAACCTCGATGATGGTTTCACTTATGATGACATCACCATTACGCTGGCAACCGATGATGTGGCCATGGTACAGCTGGTTACTCCGGTAACCACCAATGTATGCGCTATGAGTAATGCAGAAACAATTACCGTTCAGGTAAAAAATTACAGTGCCGCTACATTAACCAATGTGCCCGTTTCGTATCAAATCAATAACGGAACCATTGTTACCGAAAGCATTCCGTCTATTGCAGCCGGCGCAACCATAAACTATCCTTTTGCGCAAACAGCCAACCTGTCGGCCTACCAGCAATATACGTTGACCACATGGGCGCATTACGCAACCGATAATTATACAAGCAACGATACCATTTCCAATTCATTCCATACGTCACCACTTATTACCAGCTTCCCTTATCTCGAAGGTTTTGAAACAAGTGCAGGCGACTGGTACACCGGCGGTATCAACAGCAGCTGGCAATGGGGACAACCGGCTGGTACCATCATTAATAAAGCAGCCAATGGCACCAATGCATGGGTTACCAATTTAACAGGTAATTATAACAACAATGAATATTCATACCTGTATTCGCCCTGTTTCGATTTAAGCGGTTTAACGCAACCGGTATTATCTTTCAGCCATATTTTCAGAACAGAAGATAATTGCAATTGCGATTTTCACTGGGTCGAATACTCAACCGACGGCCAAAACTGGCTTAAACTGGGCAACACAGGCAGCGGAACCAACTGGTACGACAATGCCACCTACCAGGCATGGAAAACATCAGTAACCCGCTGGCAGGTATCGAGCTTTGATTTACCAACAATGGCAAGCCCCGGCACAGTACGCTTCAGAATTGTTATGTACGGCGACCCGGGTGTTACTTATGAAGGTGTAGGCATCGACGACATTCACGTATTTGATAAAGCAGCCATTTACAGCGGCGCCAACATAACAAGCGGATTAACACAAAGCGTTAGCGGCAACAACTGGATACACTTTAATTCGGGCGGCAACCGCGTAGTATCTATCAATCCAAACGGACAGAATTTAGGAAGCACCGATGTTAGAGTGTACATCAATACCGGCAGCGTGCGCAACGATGGATATCAATATTATCTCGACAGAAATATTGTAATTCAACCCACCAATGCCCCCACGTCACCGGTTAGTGTTCGCTATTATTTCCTGAATACCGAAACCAACAACCTGATCAATGCTACAGGCTGCGGTACCTGCAGCACCATTTCCGATGCATATGCAGCAGGCGTTACACAATACAGCAATGCGCCTGCAGAAGAAAATGGCACATTAGCCGATAACGGAAGCGGAACCTATAACTTTATTAGTCCATCAGCAGTTGATATTATACCGTACGACAACGGGTATTATGCCGAATACCAGGTAAGCAACTTTTCAGAATTCTGGATCAACAGCGGCGGCCCCGGACAAAACAAGCCTTTGCCATTGGTATTAGGTGTGTTTACCGCAGTAAAAAATAATGCTACTGCTTTGTTACAATGGACAACATTCCAGGAAATAAACACCGACCAGTTTATTATTGAAAGAAGTACCGACGGTATTACCTTCACTTCAATAGGTACAGTAAGTGCCGCAGGCAACAGTTCAACCGCAACAAATTACCAGTTTACCGATCAGCAAATGGCCACCGGCATTAATTACTATCGTTTAAAACTAACAGATAAAGACGGAAAATTCACCTGGTCGCCGGTACGTAAACTGAATAACATTGATAATGATTTTACTATAAACGTAAAGCCTAACCCGATTGTAAAAGGTGTAGCATACATCACTACTTCGGTTAACTGCAACCGCATTGAATTGCGAGATGCAACCGGCCGGCTCATTAAATATGTTAATGCAACCGGCAACAATAATCAGTTACCGGTACAACAGGTTGCCAAAGGCATGTACTTTATTACCGTAATAACCGACAGCGGCAAAAAAGTTGAAAAGATTTTTATTGAATAGTTAATCCTTCGACTTCGCTCAGGATAGAAAAAGGAGCAACTCGTTTCGGGTTGCTCCTTTTCTCTTTTTCAGCCTTAATACTTTTGCTCTTTTACCATTGCCTACTGCCCACTGAAACTACTTCCTGCTCCCGGCTTCTTCCAGATCGCCCACCTGTACCTGTTTTAAATCAGCTGTAGCAGGCCCGTTGATCACTGTTCCTTCTTTTGTAAACCGCGACCCATGACATGGGCAATCGAATGTTCTTTCTTCGGCATTCCAGTGCACTACGCATCCCAGGTGCGGACACATGGCGCTGCAGGCATGAATATTATTCTGCTCATCTTTATAAACAGCATACCGTTTCAATCCTTTACTTAAAATGGCGCCTTCGCCGGGGCGTAACTGATCGGCATCTTTTATATCGGCTTTAGTGATCCAGTCGGCATACTGCGCAGCCATGTTGGCTACTTCTTTCAGATAAATGCCCGGTACTTTAACCGGTAACCGGCGAGGTGAATACAACGATGTCCATGGATTTTCGCGACTCGTTATCAGATCGGTAATGATCATACCACCCAGTGTACCATGCGTCATACCATTGCCGCTGTCGCCGGTTATAATGTACACATTTTCATCGCCAGGATTTTTTCCAATGAAAGCGAGTGAATCAAGCGGCTCCAGTACCTGTCCCGACCATTTATAAACGATGTCATTCACTACGGGGAAATGGTTGCGTGTCCAGTTAATCAGGTTTCTGTACCGTTCCTCTTCAGGAATATCTTCCGAATCGGCCTGGCCTGTTTTATGATCTTCGCCGCCGCTGATCAGCAGGTCGTAACTTTCATTAAAAGGCTCTGTTCGCACATAATGATAAGGCTTCGTATACCATTTCGACTTCATATCACCGGTATCCCACCATAGTGCAGGCTGTACCGCTCCTTTAAGAATGGGTGCAGCGATTACATAGGTGCGAAATGGAAATTGTTTAGTATGCATGGTTACCAGATCGTTCACCGGCGAATTGGTTGCCACCACAATGTGACGTGCCTTTATCTTATATCCATTACATACTGCTCCATTTTTATTAATATTTACCGCTTTTGATTGCGTAAAAATTTTTCCGCCCAGTGAGGTAAATCCTCTTGCCAGGCCATGCAGGTATTTCATTATATGAAACTGTGCCTGATCGGTAAATTCAATACAGGGACCAGCACTGGCAGGCATGCCAGGCGTACTTTCGAGCCACAGGGTATTTAATCCGGCCTGTTGTGTTGCCAGCAATTCTTTTTCGAGGTTCTTTCTTTTGTCGGATGGATGCAGGAACAGATACCCATTTAACCGTTGAAAATTACAATCGATACGCAATTCATGTACAATTCTTTCTATTTGATTAATGGCTTCGCGATGACTTTCGGCGGCAAGACGGCTTCCATCCTTACCAAAAATTTCTTCAAGGTTATAATAGCGGTCATCCAATGCGCAGGTAAGGTGCGCCGTTGTTCTTCCTGTTTCACCACTACCAATTAAACCGTCATCAACAAGCACAACCTGTTTCCCAGCCTTAGCCAGCAAATAACCCGTTGTTAAACCGGCAATGCCGCCACCTACTATCAATACTTCTGCATCAATATCCTGGTTTACCCGTTCAAACGGTAATGGTTCAACCGACTGTATCCAGTATGAAATATTTTCGCCCGAAGTAAGAGAGCCTGCATTTGAAAACATGTTTTTCATGGCAATACTTTTTCGTTAATGATCTCATTTTGAGGTAAATCATCTACATCTCCGGCGATTAATACGGACTTTTATTGCAGAAACAAATGAGAATAAAGTGATAAGATTTAATCAATTGTCCATTGCAAAACTGCAAAGCTGATACCAGTGGTTCACGAACACCGAACATAGAAGGGAGATCCAAAACTTAAACCTACTTTTGCCCTGCAAAAAATTTATCATTGAAGCACGGCACGCAAAAACAACGTACAAAATCAACAGGCTGGTTGTGGTTTTTAACAGGATTAGGCTTTTCGATACTATGGCCATCGGCCGCGGTTGCTACCAAATTTGGGTTGCAGGTGGCTCAGCCATTTGTGATTTGCATTACCCGCTTTTTTATTGCCGGTTTGCTCATGTTGCTCATCGCCCACGGCCTCATGCATAAACGATTGCCGCAAAAAAACGAATGGAAACAACTGGCTGTTTATGGATTGCTGAACATTTCGTTATACCTCGGTTTATATGTGCTGGCGATGCAACATGTATCGGCCGGACTTGGTTCGCTGGCGATAGCCACCAATCCGGTTCTTATTAACCTGATGGCGGCATTAATTTTCGGTCACCGTATAAGGTTTATAACTTTAATCAGTTTGCTGTTATGCATGTGCGGTGTATTACTCGCCGCCTGGCCTTTATTCAAAAGCAGTCATGCTACACCGGGAGGCATAGCTTTGCTAATGGGATGCATGGTTATTTATTCAGCCGGTGTTATTTATTTTTCAAAACAAAACTGGAGCAACCTGCATATTCTCACCATCAATGGCTGGCAAACTTTCCTGGGCGGATTGTTTTTGTTGCCTTTGGCGCTCTTCACATATGACAAAAACCTAAATGTATTTAATCTTCAGATGACCCTTTCGGTATTGTGGCTGGCGATACCGGTTTCGATAGTGGGTGTACAGCTATGGCTATTTCTTTTGAAAGACAATGCAGTAAAAGCGTCATTCTGGCTGTTTCTTTGCCCGGTTTCGGGGTTTGTGATCGCTGCTATAACCATGCATGAACCCATTGGCCTGTTTACGATCACCGGTATGTTATTGGTTCTGGCGGGATTATATCTGGTGCAAAAGGATAAAGCGTAGTTTGTATTTCTGATTTCGGGATTTTGAGATTTTGAGATCTCTTTTATTCTGAGGTCGCTCCCAAATCAAAAAATCCCTAAATCACAAAATCAGCAATTCCTAATCTTTCCTCATTGCGTAAAAACTCTTTCTAATACCGTAAAGCATTCTTTCTGTTATCTGAGAAATTTGCGCAAAAATTTGCGCAAAACGATGAAAGGGATTTATGCATATACCTTTTAAGTTCTTTACATTAGTGTACGCAGGTAGAAATTTATAAGAGCTTGCACTTACAGGCAGCACATAACAGGTAAAAGTTATTGCTGTTTGCCGGTTTTGCAGGAACTTTTTATTCTACTTTAAAAAATAGCCTTTAATCCGGTTGGCTGAATTGATAAAACATCATCCATCCAGGTTCAAAGGCACTGATTAGTGTCCCGATATTAATTAATATCGGGACTTTTTATATTTTAAAGTAATTGGCAATGACGGCGAAAAAAGTAATTGGTAAACTTCATTTATGGCTTGGACTGGCTTCGGGACTGGTTGTATTAATTGTTGCAGCAACAGGCAGCTTGCTGGTATTTGAAAAAGAGTTAGACGAATGGGCCCATCAAAAATTTTATTTTGTAAGCGTGCCGCCCAATGCACAACGGTTGCCAATTGATAGTCTGGTGCATGCTGCAGCTGCATTTAATAAAGGCTTAAAAATTACACGCATTGCCATTGAGTCTTCTGAACCCGATCGTTCGGTATTGTTCATGGCCAAAAAGAAAAAAGAAACCTGGCAAATTGCCGTGAATCCCTACACCGGGCAAGTGATCAAAGGCATTAATTACAATAAGCGATTTTTTACTGTGGTTTTGCAACTGCATCGCACCTTATGCATGGAAAAAACAGGCAAAGCCATTACCGGTGCATCGTGTTTGATATTCGCAATTATGATCATAACCGGTATTGTTTTATGGTGGCCTAAACGCTGGCGCCTGTTAAAACAACGCACCACTATTAAATGGACATCGCCGTGGAAACGCCTCAACTGGGATCTGCATGCAGTTACCGGATTTTATGTTCACCTTGTTTTATTCGCTATTGCATTAACCGGTTTAACCTGGGCTTATCCCTGGTTTAACAATGCCATCTTTTTATTATTCGATGGCAAGCCCATGAAAAAAATGGAAGCGCCGGCCAATAAAGTTCAGCAACCAATTGCTGGCGGTTTTTATGAATCAATATATCAACAGGCCAATAACAAATTACCCTACAAAGGACTGGTAACGATTACCATGCCTGAAAAAGAAAATTTGTCGGTAACAGTAAGCAAACAAAATTATGAGGCATCGGTAAGCAACATCACCGACTTTTTATACTACGAAAAAGGCACAGGCAACCTGTTGAAAGAACAATTATTTAAAAATGCGTCAACAGGTTATAAAGTTCGGCGTATAGTATATCCCATTCATACCGGAAAATTATATGGATGGCCTACGAAAATCATAGCCCTGATTGCAGCGCTCTTTGCCTTTTCATTACCCATTACAGGCTTATTCATATGGCTGGGACGAAAGAAGAAAAAAGTTATAAAAGCAAATGGAAATGTGATAGAGATGCAGGAAGAAGCTGCGGTGATTTAACGGAGCTCCGGGCTCTGCTAAAGAAGTCGTATATTCACCGTTTGCAATTTTAAACGCCGTCCCTTGTAATGAGTAATAACGACTTCGATGAAATGGCCGCTTTTGAACAATGTATCTCGTTTTTGAACAATATAGGCATTGAAACCACATTTAGAAAAATCGGCAACAAAAGTTTTTTACCAGGCCTTTTGATCAATAAAGGAACGATCATTATCGACAAAGATGCCCTTGAACATCCGGGTGATATTTTGCACGAAGCTGGTCATATTGCTGTAGTTCCGGGTTCAGACCGTTTGAGCCTGTCAGAAAAATCGATCATTGGCCGAAAGAACAGAGAGGGTGAAGAAATTATGGCAATCGCCTGGTCGTATGCCGCCTGTATGCATTTACTGATTGACCCTTGTTTTGTTTTTCATGAGCAGGGATACAGAGGCGGCAAAGATTTTATAACCAATAGCTGCAGTGATAAAAGTTATATCGGACTTTCAATGCTCGAAAAGATCGGATTAACAGCTAATGAAAAAAGTGCACAACGCCTGCATATTCCTTCTTATCCACATATGATCAAATGGATGCGGGCATAAAACCAACCGGGTGATCCCAATACCTACCTTTTCTTCAGTGGCTCCAATAAATAAGCAAGTCCATTTAGTTTTATTTCATATATCGTTTCGAGCAATATACCCAGCTTACCATTCGGGAACCCTTTCTTTTTAAACCATTCGAGATAAGAAACCGGCAAATCACATAGTATCGTATCCTTATACTTTCCGAAAGGCATTTTCATGATTACCAGTTGTTGTAATATTTCAGGATTGGGGCCTTCGCCGTATGTCATTTTTCGTTGAATTATAACTTATGTAACAATTCCTGTGCCTTGTTATAATTATTGGCATCAGCAGGAATTTTTTGCAACCATTCAGCACAAGCCGTTTTATTTTTTTCTTTCAAATAACCCAATGCCTGGTAATACGCAGCATCGAATTTAAAAGCCGATTGACCCGCATATAAGATATTGAAGATTTCTCTTGCTTCTGATAACCGGTCGGTTTGCAGTAAAGCAACCCCATAATAAAAACCGGCAAAGCTGTTGGCAGTATCCTGCTGCCTTACCTGTTGCAATAAAGAAGCTGCGGCAGTAAAATCTTTTTTATTAAATGCATCAACGGCCTGTTCCAATAAATTATCAGTAGTACCTCCGCGTTCAGCCGGCGCCACCATAGTAGTTTCGGCAAACTCTTTAAACACATTTTGCTTCCAGGGTTGCCAGATAAACACCACTGCAATCAGAATAGCGGCTGCAGCTGCAATAGCACGCATATACCGTTTAAATGAAATTACTTTTGCCGGTGTTGAACTTTTCTCAAAGAATTCACCACGCAGCGACTGCAATGTGTGCTGCAGCTGATCGCGCTGCTCATCGGCGCCAAATTGCTGTTGCAACGAGGCGTGTACTTCGTGGTATAAAGCCAGTTGCCTGCGCAGTGCTTCATCCGAAGCCAATGCTGTTTCGAAAGCCGCCTGTTCATCGGTGGTCATTTCTCCTTCAGCATACCGGGCGATATCGTTGAACGTAGTCATAATCTTTTAAAGCTGAACGCTAAACGCCAAACGCTGAACGCTGTACCCTCGTTCATAAAACCCTCTGCCTTTTCCGTTAAGCATTATGCGTTGCGCCTTGTGCATTTTGCGTTCGGCATTATGCGTTTTGCATTTTGCGTTAAGCATTATGCGTTGCGCGTTACGCATTTTGCGTTAGGCGTTTTGCATTTTTGAATGAATCATTTTTGTTAAAGCAGCCATGCATTCGCTTTTCTTTTTACGCAGGTATCCGTACGTAACCTTTAATTGCTCTGCAATGAGCGACTGATCTTCACCGCTCATACACTTTTTAATGATCTCTTTGCAGGTGTCGCCCAGTTTTTCAAAGCATTGCAAAAAAAGCTGCATTCTTTGATCGTTTTGTTTCATTTGTTCGGCCAAAGCAAATACATCTTCTCCTATAGATACTTCGTCGGCGTCTTTTGTTACCGGCTGCCGCCCTCTTTTTTTTAAAATATTTAACCATTTTCTTTTACAAACCAGTAAAAGAAAGGGTTCAAAGGGGCAAGTAAGCTGCAGCTCCTTGTCTTTTGCCTGATGATATATATCTATAAGCGCTTCCTGAAAAACATCGGCGGCATCATCTTCATTACCACTGTTGGCAATAATATAATGTTTGATTTTACCGGCATACTTAGAATAGATTTCCCGTACAACCACTACATCATTTTGCAGCAGGGCGGTAATATAACGCTGATCGGTATGAATAATAGTAGCGATATGCAATAGTTATAAGTGAATGATTTCCACACCTCAATGGTCCCGGTTTCGCTACCAAATATATTAATTGAAGATAACATTTCTGCGAAAAGATTGCCACGGATATCGTTGCCGGCGCAACGAAGGCTAAGGCCTCTTAAAAAAAATCTGCGGCAGGGGGGTAACAAAAAATCAATGCGGTTGATATACTCCTGAAACGACTAAGGGCGGATGCCGAAAAGCCCCAAAAGAGTAGGCGCCATATCAAATAAAACTGTTTATTATGAACCGCAAATTATTATCAGCCGCAATATTGGCTACAGCAATTGTAAGTGCAACAGCCTGTAAAAAAGACAAAAGCACTCCGGATTACGCAAAGGCCGATGATTTTATGGCCTCACATGCCATCAAAGAACAATCCTTTACAGGAAATGCCGGCACCGGGTTTACCATCACTGGTGAAAAAGGAACGAAAGTAACATTTGCTTCCAATGCATTTGTCGATGGTAATGGTAATGTAGTAAGTGGCAATGTAACCGTAACCATGAAAGAAGTATTAAGTAAAAAAGATGTTTTATTCTCGGGTGTAATGACCGAATCGAATGGCCAGTTGCTTGAATCGGGGGGTGAAATTCTTGTGAAAGCTAAAAAAGATGGCGCCGACCTTCAACTCAATCCGGCCCTTCAAAATAAAGGCGCGCAGATAGAAGTTCCCAAAGTGATGAACAACAAAGATTTGGGATTGTTTGTACAGGAAAAAAGACAACAGGGTGGAGCAAACGGCAGCGGCGGCAACGACCAGCCACAAAACCCTTATACATGGGTGCCTGCCCCCTACTATCCATTTGGCAATGGTCCTAACAGCTACTCTTTTTCATTACCCGGCTTTACATGGGTTAACTGCGACCGTTTTTACAGTGATCCCAATCCTAAAACAACGATAACTGTATTGCCTGCTTTTCAGGACAATAACCAGGTAAGTAATCTGCAGGTTATGCTGGTGTTTAAAAATATCACTACAGTAATTACACTTCCTTTCGATAATACTGTACAAAAATTCCAGTCTTATCAAAATTCATTACCAATAGGATCACAAGCCGACCTTGTCATAATGGGAAAAGATAGCGACGGATTCATTCAGTTTGGCACGCAGCCCATCACTATCAGTGCAGGCATGCACATCGATGCACCGATTCATAAGTCAACGCAGGCCGAAGTAGATGCTTTCCTCGCTACCATTAAATAACGGGGCTTATAAATAATCCGTACTCTCCCGGTCGACTTTTGTTGGCCGGGTTTTTTAGATACAATTATTTACATTTATATAATCTTTTGATATTTATGAAATCACACAAACCCCTGTTATGGCCGGCATTTTTGTTATGTATGATCAATGCAGCACATGCGCAGATAAATGATTCGGCCACTGCAGTAATAGATCCGCAAATAGAAAATAACCGGGTGAAGTTTGGTTCAGCATTGCGCCCATTAAAGCAAATAGCCGGCGCACCGGCCTCATATTATTCTTTCTTCTGGGAGTTTGGTGATGGCACTTACAGCTTCGAAAAAGAACCGGTGCATATTTATAAAGATACCGGCGATTATGATGTACGGTTATATGCAACTAACAATTATGATGACGGCAAAAAGCCCAACATGCGTCCCCGGCGGCTTCGGGTAAGCAAACGATCGATGCTGGCCGAAAATAAAACACCTCCGTTTTTTAATGGTGATGGTTCGCTTGAAATTAAATGTAACCAGATGCCCAAACCGGGCGAAGATATGGTGCTGCTGGTAGGTTATCGCAACAAATCGGGCAACAGCGCTTCGGGTCTTAGCGGATCAATTATGTTGTTGTATAACGAAAAACAATTCCGCCAAAATAGTTTCGACATATCGGATGTACGCAGCTACAATCAGGAAAAAGCTATTGGATTCGAAACGATGATGGCATGGATGCCTGAACCGGATATGATAGAAGAACACGAATCGGGCAAACATGGTTTATTTACCGCATCCGGCAATGAGCATGCGCCTGTTGCCGACCGGCGGCAAATGATGCAACGGATAAAACAACAAATGAACAATTTTCGTCAACACAATATCTGGCGGATAAACAATGTGCAACGAGGCGAAGAAAAGTTCATGTTTGTAACCATCAACACACTGCCCGACATGATCAAAGATACCAATGCAGTAGTAACCATTACGGGCTTATTTGTTCCTGATGATCCTTCGATGGCCATGGAAGAATTCAGCCTCGAAATGCAGGTGGTTGCATCGCACGATCCCAACCGTATGATGCTGAAAAATAAAAAACTGAACTATCGCTTTACCAGTCGTAACAGAGAAAATGCATACAAGGTGCAGTTTCAGAATACAGGCAAAGGCCCTGCAAAAAAAGTAGCCATTACTATAACAGTGCCGGGTTTATTAAATACTTCTTCGATAGAAATAGTAGATATGAAACCGGCATGTGCCTGGTGTACTGCTAATTCGGGTACACAAAGTTGTATTGATACCGTGGTTACCAAAGACAGCATACAATTCATCTTCAATAATATTTACCTGCCGGGCACGCAACAGGACGGTGTATCGGATCCTGATTCAACAAAAGGTTTTATAAAATACCGTATTCGTTTTGGAAAAAAGATGCACAAGTTACCATTCGAAAGCCGTGCTGCTATTGTATTCGATAAAAATGAACCGATTTATACCAACCGCTCCAAAGGCAGTTTCAGAAAAGGTTTTTCACCGGGCATTATGATAGGATTCGGTTCTGTACCCGGCAAAATACCGGCCGATATTGCATCGAAAAATTATTCGCTTGGATTTACTGTTTCGGAATATGCCGCATTTCGCAGTTATTTTCAGTGCGAACTATTTCTGCAGTCGTACCGCTCGTTTGAACAATATATTGGCCGGCAGCCGGGAGGCGATACAACGCTTAATGGCGTTACTTATAAAGTGCAATACCGCGACAGCTACCAAAAAGTGAAAATCACTTCCATGGAAATTGTGCCGCTTGAGTTCAGGTATAACCTCAGTTCCTTTGCTGCGGTAGGTGCAGGAGCATTGGTGGCGGCTGAAGTGAGTCGTAATACTACCAATTATATCCGTGCACAGGCAACTAACCCTAATGGTTTACCAGTTACGTTCGAAGGAGAAACAGGTAAACAAAACGAATCGTTTGCCACTTTCAGAGGAGCCCTGTTTGCCGATGCGCAGCTGGGAATAGTAAGAGCAGGTCCTGCTGTTGGTATACGCTTTTTACACTACTTTAATCCATCTTATCAGAACATTATGTTGTATGCGAGCTGGAAGTTTTAAGTTATTTGCGATTGAGGCAGGCTAATTACCTACCTTTATCTAAATCGCTAACCGCATGAACCGCTGCCTGAGCAAGGTAGTTCTATATATTTTCTTCTTTTTAGTTATTGCCGCTTGCCGGGTATATGCATCACCCGACAGCCTTTCACTTCCTTCATCATTATTAAAAAAATTAACAGCACTTAAACAGGAAGACGATCTGGAATACTGGATCTATGAACGCCTCATGTACGTTGAAAAGGATCCGTTTGTACGGGTGAACTTTCTTATGCGCACCCAACAGGAAGCCTGGCGAACTTATAAAACCTATGATGAACGGCTGGCCTGGTTCGACCTGCTCAGCGCACAGGGATATTGCCAGTTGCAAACAGGCAATATCGTTGCTTCGATAAACGCCTATGAAGCAGCGCTGTCTTTTTACGAATCATATCCCCTGCCCGATGCAGATATTATTGAAACGGTTTTAAAACCGCTGGGCAATAATTATACAAGACTGGCCGATTACAATACGGCCTTGTTCATTTACCACAAAACGATGTCGCTGGCGCTCAAAAAAAATTACAGCAACCTTATTGCTTCAACCTATAGCAATATGGCGATATGCGCGAGCTCACAAGGCGATGTAACAGCCGCTTCACAATATTGCAGCGAAGGCATAAAGCATGTTTCGCATCAAACTTCATTATACGGATTATTGCTCAGCACACTGGCCGATATACTGGCAGCGCAGAACAGGTTCGATACAGCTGCAGTGGTATGTAATCAGTCGTTAAAAAAATTACAGCAGTATAAAAACGAAGATGCGGCCTTATACTGGTATACATCGGCTTTGCAGGTGGCAGCTAAAATTGCCATGAAGCAGCAAAAATCCCAACAGGCTGCCGGCTATGCCCAACAGGCCTTAAAGATCTTTAACACTCATTTTCCCGATTCGCGCCAGCGCGAAAAAGCCAAAGTACATGTGTTGCTGGGTGATATTTATAATCAAACCCAACAGGCACGTCAGTCGCTTGCGTATTATCAGCAGGCATTACAAATTCTGATGCCCGGCTTTAAACCGGTTGATTTCAGCATAGTACCGGCCAACAATTTATTATACAGCGAAAATACCCTCACCGATGCGTTGTGTGGTAAAGCAGCGGCGCTGCAGCTATTGCATCAGCCCCAACAGGCGCTCGAACATTATATAACTGCTTTTAATGCCGAAGCCAAACGCAGAAAAGAGTTCTTTTATGCAGAATCAAAGCTCCAGGAATTACAGGAAAGTCGTTCACGGGTTGAAGCAGCTATAAAACTGGCATACAACCTGTGGATCGTTTCTAACAATAAAATATATCTCGATGAATTATTGCTGATCACCGAAATGTCGCGCGCCCAGGTATTAATGGATGAACGCCGGTCGAAGATGGAAGCCGCAGGCGCTTCAACAACCGATCCGGTTTTCAAAAAAACAAAGCAACTTCAACAGGCCATCATATACTACCAGCATGAACTGGTTACTGCAAACGACAAAAAAAATATTTCAACGCTGTTGCAGCAAACCGAATACGAACTGTCGTTATTGCAAAAACAAATGAAACAGCAGGCAAACATACTTACCGTGCAACAACTGAATAGTATGTTTTCCGTTATTCCTTCACATGTAACCATGCTCGAATTTTTCGCCGGGTACGATAGCAGTTTCATAATTGAATTAGATAGTAAGGGCATTCAATCGGTACACCTCATTAATCAAAGCGACACCCTGCACAAAGGAATAGCAACATTCATGCATCACTGGTTTGCCAATGGGCCATCGGCTATGATGAACGAACCTCGCCCTTTTTTCAATGAATGTTATGGTATATACCAGGCCCTTTTTAAAAACAGGGTTTGGAAAAAAGATCGCCATTATATTTTACTGCCCGACGGTATGTTTAATTATTTACCATTCGATGCATTGCTTACCAGCCCCGGCTATCGCAATGATTTCAAAGAATGGCCTTATCTTTTTAAACAGGCAACTTTATCGCAGGCCTATTCGCTGGGCACCTGGGTTGAGCAACAATCAGCCAATTACCCCATACAAACCTTCACCGGTTTTTTTGTATCAAAAGGAAAAAACGCCAACCAGGTTGCCTTAGCCATACAGGATGAATATGAAGCCCTGCAAAAAAAGGTGAGCGGACGATTTTATACCAATACACAGGCAACATGGAATGTGTTTAATACAACAACCGATTCAACCGGTATTTTGCATATCAGCACCCACGCCGTTTCTTCTGCCTCTGACTCATTCCCTTATCTGCAACTGTACGACAAACCATTTTATTTATTCGACCTGCGGTATAAACACTTTGCGCCTTCCCTGGTGGTGCTCAGCGCCTGTAAAACAGCCGATGGATTATTACTTGAAGGAGAAGGATTGAATAGCATAAGCCGCGGATTTACGGCAGCAGGTGCAGGTGGCGTTATTTCAGGTTTATGGAATGTAAATGATAAAACAGCCATTGCATTGCTGCAGCTTTTTTATAACCAGTTGCAACAAAAGGGCGATGTGGCCATCGCATTGCATAACGCCAAACAAACATGGATACAACAAAAACAGGAAAATGCCATGTTGTATTTGCCGTATTATTGGGCAGGATTTATATATAGCGGCCATTTACAGCAGGTGCAGGTGCCTGTAATCAAATCAAACAAATTATACTACTGGTTAACGGCCCTGTTACTAATTCCCGGTTTATTATATTTTTTATTAAGAAAGAAACGCCGGCAATAAGATCTCCCGGAGGGCATCATGCACAAAATTGTCTGCAGATCAGTCAGGACGCGGGTTTTGCAAATATTCAGCAGCGTTAGGCATAATAAAATCATCGAAATGTTGGTTATGGCATATGAGCAGGGCACTGTACTTTTACATCATCAAACAACGGAGTAGCAGAGGCGAAAGAAAAAGAAGGGAAAGGCTACAAAAACAGAAGCAAAGCTTCACCGCCCGGCGCTAAAGCCTCAGGGCGATACAACAAAGATCTTACGTTTTTTTTCATATGGCAAGCAATCGTTAGAGGTCAGCTGTTTCTACAGTGGACCTTTTTTTATTTTATACCGGGTTTATATTTTCCCGCGGGTTGAAGCCTCCTGTTCTTCCGGCGCTGAAGAACCGGCCTATTGGGTCCAGGCTGCATATCTTTCGTTAATAACCTTTGTTAGTTTTTCGTAATTCTCCCAGGTATCTGCAATATGATAAATCGAGGGAAGATTTTGCCCAAGCGTTTGTTCATAATCGATCAAATACCTGCCATTATTAAATTCAAAATATGCCATGGCAAACCGGTTACCGGTTATGTTTAAGTCTTCGAGCATTAAAACGCCGTCGCAACAACGTTTAAATATTTGTGGGCCGGTGAATTTATGTTGTCTGAATTGCTCTATTTCTTCGTTGAGTTCGCTTTTAAATCTTTCGCTTACAAGGTCATTATCCATACACCAGCCCAGGAACATGCCGGTATGCACATACCCCTGAAAAGCCTCCAGCTCATCGGGAAAATCGCCCGAATAATGCCACTTGGCCTTATCATATACATCCAGGGTATTTTCGGGGCTTTCATGAAATTCACTTACCCTAAAACCTTCTTTTATCTTCTCCTCAACCAGTTCATTTTGCTTCGCTGCTGCCGATGTATGATCTTCAAAATTCAGCCATTCTTTTTCTATCCATTCGTACATAACGCCCTGCACTATTTCAACTCCGTTATGTTCAACTGTGGCCCTGAAATGGTGCACCTTATCATTTTCTGTTTTGGAAAGATAAATGGTCATAATATAGTTTTATATAACACGCTCCACATGGGTTATTAGTTCGCCCTCGTCCAAACTTCGGTTCTGCCAATCCAGCTAAAGCCAATGTAGCCTCTTAGCTTTAATTTATTTTTATTTACCAGCGTAATAATACAACTGTATGTTTTTCCATTATCGGGATCATATACAGTGCCGTTTTTCCACTCATCGCTGCCGTTGAAGGTAAAGTCTTTTAGAATTACAAGGCCTAACAACAGATCTTTCCTTCGGGCTTTATCAGGATTGTTCACATCGAACTGCTCCTGGCGTGTTCCGCTTTTAATTTTACCGAAATATTTAGTACCGGTTTTGTAAATAGAAATTTGTCCGCTTTTATCAGCCGTTAACCAGGTACCGGTTATATCATCTGTTGAGAATGATTGCGCTTTACCATCGATCATCAAAAAGCCCAGGATTGCAATCAACAAAAAATGCTTACCGTAGTTCATATGTACAGGAAAGTTTAAATAATAATTCATTGCACAGCTTCATCAACAAGTTTTTTTATAGCTGTATAGCGTTCATGCCGGCCGTTTACTTTCAGGTTAAAAGCCATTAAAAAGGCAGCGTATCTTTTTTCGTTATCAATCCAGGGAAAACTACCAAACAAACCGGGGCTGCACACGGCTTTGTTTTCATTGCCGGCTGCTGCTGCATTCTCCATTACCCATTCCCCATATCCATAACCGAAGTTTCCGGCTTCTGCAGGAGAATATGCCACTTTTACATCCTTTGTAACCTGGTTTGCTTCCATTGTCGCAACGCTGCTTTCACTCAATATACGACGACCGTTATAAACGCCCTTGTTCAAAATCATTATCAAAAAGTTAATGTAGTCATCGGGTGTGCTGCTCGCTCCTCCTGCAGGCAAGGCTACCGGCCCTTTACCAAAATCGGTATTTTTCATATTGAGCGGTGCGGCTATTCGCCCGGCAAACAACGTTTCAAAACTTTTGCCGCTGATCTTTTCAATAACCGCCCCTGCAATTTGCAATCCTGCATTACTGTAATGAAATACTTTTCCGGGTTCGCCTTCCATGGGAAACGCGGCGATTTTTTCAATAGTCTCATCCATGCTGCGGGCGCTTCTCAACTCATTAATACTTTGTTTTAACGGAGGCTCATTTATACCAGTTAAATGAGCAAGACACTGGCTGATGGTAATTTTTCCTTTGCCGTGTGTTGAAAGTACCGGCAGGTACATGCCCACGGTATCGGTCAATTTAATTTTTCCTTCGTCTACAAAAGTCATCACCAGCGCCGCACTGAGCCACTTGCTGCAGCTGGCAATAGATTGCCGGGTTGATGAAGTATAATCCTGCAGGTTAGGTTCCTTACCCGTTCTTTTTGCTACAAACCGGCCTGCGGCTTTTTGCCGGCGGTTCATATCATTAACAGCATAGCTGTGTACAATTTTTCCATCTTTATACACTATCAAAAAAACACGACCACCCAGAGTGGTTGCATTATCGTCGACCCAGTTGTCTACTTTTGTAAAATTGAATTGTGCCCTGCCAATGGTAGTTATACCAGTAAAAATACACAGCGCAAAAAGCCTGATAAAATATGAATTGACTGCCTGTTTCATGATATGTTCAGCTTTATTTATATAACGAATAACAAAATATAAAAAGTTTGCAATAAGTAGTAACTCTGATTTCGCCCATTAAGGATAGTTTAATGCCCATTTTCCTTCTTATAATTATTTAGTGAATTACTTTTGTGGGCCAATAATTGAATCCGGGGAAGTATCATATGCCTGAAGTAAGAAAAGCAATACCGGCAGACCGCGACAAAATATGGGTGATTTTACAGGAAATCATTCAGCAGGGCGATGTTTTTGCCTATCCTGAAAATTCATCAAAGCAACAAATGCTTGCTTACTGGTGTCATCCCGATAAGCATACCTATGTTGCCCTGGAACAAGGTGAAATTGCCGGCACTTTTTTTATTCAGAATAATCAGCCGGGGCTGGGTTCACATGTAGCCAATGCCGGTTATGCGGTTGCCTCAAAAATGGCAGGTCGTGGAATAGGAAAATTTATGGGAGAATTTTCTTTAGAGGAGGCCAAAAAACTGGGTTATAGCGCTATGCAATTCAACCTTGTTGTAAAATCGAATGAAAAAGCAGTAGCACTTTGGAAAAAAATCGGATTTGAAATAATCGGCGAAATACCCGACGCATTTAAACACACGAAAAACGGGTTAACGAATGCTTATATCATGTATCGCAAATTATGACCTCACCTTAGTCCCTCTCCTTGAGGAGAGGGATTTAGGGTGAGGTGGTGAGATATAAGGGTATTTGACTGTTCGCGTGTAATACATATAATTTTTGAAAAGGGGCACTTATAGCGGTTGGATTTACAGGATGGCATAATAAACGATGAACAAAGGCTGACGGCAGCCGTACAAGGTTACTTTCAAATGTATTTTGAAGGTTTATATCGTTATGCCTTTACCATACTAAAAAATAACGATGATGCGAAAGACGCCGTGCAATCGGTTTTTGTGAAATTCTGGGAAAAAAGAGCCACCATCGATGAACAGCAATCTGTTCAATCGTATTTATACACATCAGTGTACAATTATTGCCTGAATGTAAAAAGAAAGGAAAAAGTAAGAAATGAATATGTTCAAAACAACCAGCAAACACAGCAAATAAACAGCGATCAGCTGGTGACCCGCGAAAATATTAAAACCATCACCGACGCATTGGAAAGTTTGCCGCCGCAATGCAGACTGATCTTTTTCAAAAGCCGTTTTGAAAAAAAGAAATATGCTGAAATTGCACAGGAGTTAAACCTTTCAGTAAAAACCATAGAAGTGCAGATTGGTAAAGCACTTAAAATATTACGGGAAAAACTTTCCGGAGTGCACATTTTGTTTATTATTCTTTTAACACTATCATAAATTAGTGAACGACCCTATAACATGAACAATAACAGTGATACCGAAATTAACTACGCGCTTATTGGCCGGTACTTATCCGGCGAAGCGTCTCCTGCCGAGGCAATTGAGCTGGAGCAATGGTTATCGGCATCGCCTTACAATCGCGATCAATTTGAACATGTGTGCAAATTATGGGGTGAGCTTTCACAGGACGAACAATACGCATTACCGGATAAAGAAGCATTTTTTCAACAGATTAAAAACAGCGTTCCCGGTAAGCATACGGCCAAAGTTTATACGCTGAAAAAAACAAAATTCTGGTTAAGCATTGCAGCAGGTATTCTGTTTATAACAGGTGCTGCCTTTCTGTTTACTATATTTCTTAAAGATCAAACAAGCCCTGCTGTTGCTGTTATCAGCCGTGCAACACAGCAACAGGTATTGCGCGACACGTTACCCGACGGTACCCTCGCAATTGTAAACAGCCATTCTACATTAACATATCCGGCACAATTCAATAAAAGCGAAAGAAATGTACAACTAAACGGTGAAGCATGGTTTAGTGTAACACCTAATGCTGCCCGGCCCTTCATAATTTCTGTTGGTCCCATACGCGTAAAAGTGATCGGCACCTCTTTTAACATTCGAAAAAACACTTCAACTATTGAAGTAGCTGTAAAAACCGGTGTTGTGCGCATGATAAGCAATACCGACAGTATAACATTACAGGCAGGTAAAAAAGGTATTTATAATACAGGTGCAGGCAGGTTTCTGGTTGAAAATTCTTTCAGGCCAAATGAAATCGGTTATGCCACCCGGATCTTTAATTTTGAAAATGCTTCTTTACAGGAAATTGCAGCACAGCTTGAAAAAGCATATAACATAACGATCATATTCAACAACCACAAATTAAAGAACTGCACACTGAGCAGTTCTTTCGATAATAAATCGGTTGAATACATCTTTGAAGTGCTGGCAATGACGCTAAACATTCAATATAAAATTGAAAATAAAACGGTATATATCAGTGGTAACAGTTGTACGTAGCAGAACAGTGATCGCAACAGGTTTTATTATTTTTCTGATAACAACGGTAATAAAAGGAAACGCACAACAGAACAGCATAAACCTGAATAAACCGGTTGTTGTTCAGTCAACCAATATTCAACTCGATTCGCTGCTGCACCTTATCACCAAACAAACAGGAGCTAAATTTTCTTTGAACAGCCGGAAATTTCCTGCCGGCAGATCAATTCACATAAATCAGCGCAAACAAACTATTGAAGATCTGTTACAAACAATAAAACGAAATACCGGCGTATATTATGCTTTACTCGGCGACCACATTATTCTTTTAGACAATCCTCCGCCAACAAAAAAAAGTGAACCGGTTAACGCAGTAAAAAAATCGCAAACAGTACCGGCCCGGTTGCCGGCAAAAACCACGTCACCACAGGCACGGTTAAACTCCCATAAACCCACCACTGCAAAGCCATTATCAACAGGTAACAGAAGCCAGTCGCCGGTTACCCCGGCTGATATTGCAAACAAAACAACAACAACTGAGCCTGAAACGCCTGCAGGTAAAAATGATATAACACCTGCAGATACCCTTGCCGTTAAGGCAGGTATAGACTCATTAAAAAAACCGGCACCAATTTTAGTTCATAAAGATTCAGCAATAAATAAACCGGTTGCTAAAAGCCGCACCACTGCAGGCAACAGCAACAACCCCGTGGCCAAAAACAAACCAGCCAAAGAAAGAAATTCAATACTCAGCGACCGGTTTGTAAAACCCGGCTTTTCGGCAGATGACGTTTTTTATGTTAGTCCAACACTGCACATAGGCCATCCTTATTTGTATGGTATTGCTTCTTGGAGCACGAATTTTAGAATAAGTGGCTTTCGCTATGGCGCCGGTTTTTCCATTCCTTTTAACGAAGACTGGAAGTTGCATTTACAGTTTACTACAGGCAATTATTCATCCTCAGCAGCAGATACCATTTCCCTCAGCTGGCAGTTTAAAACGAAATTACATAAGGCAGGTATCATTGCAGAAACAAATCTGAATGACCGGTTTACCATTCAGTTTGGTCCTGTTTTGGATATTATGCGATTAACATTTTATCGAAATGGAGAAAAAGCTTCTCCGGCATTTACAGAAGAAAATGCAGATAAAAAATTTACACTCATACGGCCCATTTATACCATCTCGGATAATTATACTCTCAAAAACATCCAAAGCACCAAATTATGGGTAGGATTGCAAGTCAGTGTTTTCTATAATCTGTATTTATTTAAATTGCAATAAGGGTATTTTCATTGTTACGTGTATCAGTAATGCACATGTGCTTTTAACTGTCATTATAACAAGTTAAAACGCACACCTCATTCTTATTTCAAAAATGTAGCAATGATCGCATTACTGAAAACCTCAGAACGTACCAACAATTTTACCTATGCCAACAATTATGTTTACCAGCGACATGTATTTGCTTACCAGTTCATAAAAAATCAGGTAGCCGGCAAACAGGCGCTTGAATTAGGCTGCGGCGAAGGATATGGCATGCAAATACTAAGTGCACATACTAATTCGTACCATGCCGTTGACAAAAAAAAGCCCGATACAGTATCATTTAACGGAAACAGGTCGTTTCAACTATGCAATCTGCCTTCCCTTTCAGGTATTGAAGATAACCGGTTCGATACCATCATCTGTTACCAGGTCATTGAACATATTAAATACGACGGCCGTTTACTTCACGAAATAAAAAGAGTATTGAAACCGGGTGGCACTTTATATTTAACTACTCCGAACAAATTAACGTCATTAACAAGAAATCCGTTTCATATAAGAGAGTACCTCCCATTTGAAATGAAACAACTGGTGGCCGGTTATTTTAATAACTATACGGTACAGGGTATTTATGGCAACGATATTGTAATGAAGTATTACCACGAAAACAAAAAGAACGTTGAGCGCCTCACCCGTTTCGACATATTTAATTTTCAATACCGTTTTCCCGCCTTTTTGCTAAGAAGTATTTACAGTGTTCTGAACAACGTTAACCGTTTTATGATCGCCCGCAAAGCGCCCGATATAACAGCCGGTATCGGTTACGAAGATTTTTATGTGGATGAGGTTTCAAATGAGTGCCTGGATTATTTTGTAACAGCAACAAAATAGATTTAGAAATTTTGAGATTTCTGGATTTTGAGATTTAAAGGCAATCCTAAGTTTAAAGAAATCGAAAAATCACAAAATCCCAAAATCAGAAATTATAGTGCCGGTCTTTTTCCTAATGATTTAATAAAACGGAAATGTGATTTAACGGCGCCATTAAACGATGGGATGCAATTATAGGGCACATTGAATTCGGCGCATTTCAGCCTTACTATTTCGCTCAGTGCCGGGTAATGAATATGGCTGATACGGGGAAAAAGGTGATGCTCAACCTGGTAATTTAAACCGCCCGCAAACCACGAAACGATTTTGTTGCCGGGCGCAAAATTAGAGGTGGTTTTTAGCTGATGTATGGCCCACTCATTTTCGATTAGGGTAGTTTCATTAACAGCAGCAAATTCAAATTCCGTTTCTTCTACCACATGGGCCAGTTGAAATACAATTGCCAGCGTAAAACCTAACCCGATGTGCATACTTAAAAAAAACGTGAGCCATTGCTGCCAGCCGGTGAGCATTATAGGAAGAGCAATATAAAAGAACACATACAACAGCTTACTGATCCAGAAAATAAAATGATCTTTTATTTTCATTGGCTGCAGATCGGTGTTGTGTATTTTCCGCTTGAAGTATTTTTCAAAATCCTGGAACAATATCCATATCATAGAGCTGATGCCATACAATACAGGTGTATAAAGATGTTGAATTTTGTAAATCGGAAACCATGGCTGGGTACTGCACATGCGTATAAACGGACTTTTGGCAATATCATCATCTATGCCATCTACATTAGGATACGTATGATGGATAATATTATGCTTATGCTTCCAGATAAAACTATTGCCGCCTAACGCATTTAGGGTAAGGCCCAACGTATTGTTCACCCAGCTTTTCGAAGAATAGCTACCATGATTTGCATCGTGCATTACATTAAAACCTATACATGCTGATAAAAATCCCAGAAAAGCACTGATTAAAATGTTAGTTATTACCGGAAGTGAAAAGCTAATGATGGTGATATATAGTGCAATGGCTGCTGTAATTAGTATGACCGTTTTTGCATATAATGACAGGGTGCCTGTCTTCTTTAACCCATTTTCCTGAAAGTATTTATCTACGGCCAATTTCAATGACTGAAAGAATATCGGATTTTTATTGTTGAAGACGACTTTTGACATTATCGGGTTTAATTTGAATAACGTGTGAAAGGTACCCTTTATTTTCGGTACTTATTATCAAATAAATGTTATAGAATTGAACTGCACTTTCACCAGGCATTAAGTGTTATATGAATTTTTATGCAAACCGAAGATTTATAAATTAATAATTTATCTACAAAATACATTGATTTTAAGGCTGTTAGCAAGGTAATTAAAAAGATTAATTTTGAGTAATGTCTATGCGGATAAAAAAATGATTTTGTATTAGCCAGGGGAACTTGCATTGGATATCTATGATATTGATTTATTCAGTAAACCATGAATTTCGCCAGGCCTCAATTAACTTTTCTATATACATCCGACTCTTTTGATTTTTGATAACTTTCTCTCTTGTAATTGCTTCACTTCGGGTATACATCATTTCAAAGTACACCAGTCGTAAAGGCCTTTTTGAAGCCGTGTATTTACTAAAGCCATCAAAATGTTTCGACATCCGTTTATCTAAATCATCACATTGACCCACATAAAAAGAAAAGTCCTTCAAACTTTGAAGGACATACACGTAAAATTTTTGCGTTGGCATATTAGCATGATTTTATTAATGCTACTATACGCCTTAATTACCTGCGGAGACTGAGGGATTCGAACCCTCGATACGGTTTCCCGTATACACACTTTCCAGGCGTGCTCCTTCAACCACTCGGACAAGTCTCCTTTTTTTATTTCTTTGTCATTGTCCCTCGATACGGTTTCCCGTTTACACACTTTCTCCCGACGTGTCCGTCCCGACTAAAGTCGGGATTCAACCACTCGGACAAGTCTCCATTTTTTCAGGGGGCAGCAAATTTACATTTTCCCTACTCACTCCCCGAATATTTTTTTCGCATTCGCAGTAGTTATTCTCCCAACCTCTTCAACAGGCATATTTTTTACCTCGGCAATCTTTTCAACCACATATTTTAAATAACTGCTTTCGTTACGTTTGCCCCTGAAAGGCACCGGCGTGAGGTACGGCGCATCGGTTTCCAGCACAATATGGTCGAGCGAAAGTTCTTTTATCACCTCGCGCAAGTGGGTATTTTTATAAGTTACAACGCCCCCGATGCCCAGGTAAAAACCGGCGTCGATAATTTTTTGGGCTTCCTGCAGGGTACCGGTAAAACAATGAAAAATTCCTCCCAGATTACCTTTCTGGTGCTCCTGCACAATTTGAATGCAATCATCCATCGATTCACGGGAATGGATCACAATGGGCAGGTGGTACTGCAAAGCCCATTCAATTTGCCGGTGAAAAGCCTGTTGCTGCTCTTTTACAAAGGTTTTATCCCAATAATAATCAAGACCAATTTCTCCCACTGCTACAAATGCTCTTTTTTTCAGCCATTCATTGACCAGCTCCAGTTCCTTTTCAAAATCTTCTTTTACCGAACAGGGATGCAGGCCCATCATGGCAAAACATTTTCCGGGAAAATCTATTTCGAGCTTCAGCATGGCATCAATTACTTCACTATCTATAGCCGGCAAATAAAATCGTTGAACCCCTTCATTTTCAGCCCGCTGAATCACCTCCTGAATGTCTGCGGTAAAATCCTTTCCGTATAAATGGCAATGAGTATCAATTAATTGTATATTCATAATCAGGCGCAAAATTCTCAAAAAAATTATGATTCTTTTAAACTATTTACTCCGTTGCGCGTCATATCCGCGTTATTAGTTATCATAAATACCCTTAATTTGTTTTATGAAAACTGCTCCCAGCCTGATAACCAGGTTACTGGCTACTTTTATTGTAGTAGTCGTTATTTTTTCGGCCTGTAAAAAGCAGGAAAACTCTGCCGGAGCTTCCGGCCAGGAAGAATTTGCTGCTGCCACAGCCGAAACAGATGCTACGGCTGAATCAATATTTGATGACGGTTTCAATAACGCCATGGGCGTAAATTCCGAAGTGGGTATTGGCGGCACCGGTATTTTCGGCCGTGTGAACGTTAGCGCTGCCGCCGATGGCAGTACCAGCCGGCTCACCGGTGTAGATTCGACTACTTGTTATGTATTGACAATCACTCAATTAAGCACAGCTACCCGCTTTCCGCTGCAAATAACCATCGATTTTGGCGCCGGATGCACCGATCGTTATGGAAGAACCCGCAAAGGAAAAATTATTATAGTATATACCGGCCGGCTCGTAAACCCGGGCAATTCGGCCACGCTTACTTTCGACGGTTATTATATAGATGATATAAAAGTTGAAGGCACGCAAAAAATAACCAACACCGGCACAATCGATAAAAAAAGCTATACCACATTGGTTATCAATGCAAAACTAAGCCAGTCAAATGGTAATGCCTGCGAGTGGAACAGTGAAAAAACCATCAGTCAAACAGATGGAATGCTTACCCCTACCCTGGCAATCGATGATGTTTTTGCCATTACAGGCCAAGCCAGCGGATCGGTTCAGAAAGACGGAAAATACTTTCAATGGTCAACAATTATAACCACCCCACTTGTCAAACGGTACGCCTGCCGGTGGATTTCAAAGGGAACCATTACCCTGGAGAAGGGAAATGCCGCCGTGGCAGTGCTGGATTATGGGCCCGGAACCTGTGATAATAAGGCCATTTTTACAGTAAATAATGTGGATCATGAAATTACTTTGCATTAATCAAAAAAGTTTATACCTTTAAGTCAGTTTTCATAGGGTACGGATTAAAAACGGGCCAGGGTGTCTACCCAGGCCCAACTTTTTTTAAGGACATTCTGTCGCAAAACTCACCTGTGTACAAGGGGTAATTTTTACAGCCGGATAGCTTCGAACCGGTAGCCCAGCTTACTAAAATGTTCAAGTGTTTTTGGCAATGCTTCTTTTAATCGTGGAAAAGCTTTCTCACTATCGTGAAAAACAATTACAGATCCCGGTTGCGCATTTTTAATTACGTTTAGGGAGCAGGTTTCGGCAGTAAGCGCAATATCAAAATCGCCGCTCAGCACATCCCACATAATTATTTTAAAGTTGCTGCTCACCGGTGAATTGCGAATGCCTGTTAATAGTTTTACCTGAAAGCGTGTGATCTTGCCATATGGAGGGCGAAATAAATTCGAATCGATATACTTACCGGCTTCAAGAATATTTTTTAAATATAATTCGTCGGTGACCTTCCAGCCGTTTAAATGATTCAGTGTATGATTGCCAACGCGGTGACCTTCATCAAAAATAGTGCGGTAAATATCAGGATGTTCCGCTACATTTTTTCCAATGCAAAAAAAGGTAGCTTTTGCATTATATTGTTTCAGTGCGTTTAGTACAAACGGAGTTACTACCGGGTGGGGACCATCGTCAAATGTGAGGTACAAAATTTTTTCTTTGACGGGTATGTCCCAAACACAACGCGGATAAAGCTTTTTCAGCCACCAGGGAGTTTTTACAAAATAGAGCATGCGATCGTTTCCTCAATACAAAAATAACTGAAATTACTGTGCGTACCCGGTTATATGCACCACTTTATCGTGGTATTTATAAACCTTACCATTTTTTTTAAGCCAGGCTTCCTGTGTGGTTTCGTCAGTCAATATATTATTCAGATATTCTTTTACTTTTTCATCTTTAATTACAGGTTTATTGCCAAACGTAATAGCCTCTTCAATATAACCATGCAGCAGAGGCGATAACCCGCCGTACAACAAATTATTACCGGCAAATATATCACAGCCAATTACTTTGTCGCCGCTTATACATACAATACCGGTAACGGTGCTATCGCTATTTTTGAATTTGTTATAAAAGTATTGGTAATACGCATCCTGTTCGGGCGTATATTTTTTATCGACCCGGTGGGCCGCATAGGCCAGTGAAGGACTGTTGATACCACTATAATTTAACTGAGATAAAATTTCTTTCCATACAAGCACCTGGTTCTTCGATTGATCCAGTATTTTTCGCAGGGTGGGATTGGCATAGCTATTATAAGCGAATTTCTTTTCTTTTTCACTCCAGCGTCCTTCTTCAACACACATAACCGGAATATATTGATCCGAAGCCGAAGGCGGTAAAATAGTATCTTTTGCAACCATCCTATCCTGCCGGCCACCCATTATAATTTCGCCTGAACCAATAAAAACGTGTTGATCAGAAGTATTATTAATACGTAACCAATGCACATTTTCGGTAGAAGCCGATCCCCGTTCACTCACTTTTACCGATCCTTTTGCAAGCGCCTGGCTTAATGTAATTACACCGGGAACCACTTTGGCCGCACCGCCAAATCCTTTCGGACGAATAGGAATAATTTTTAAATTTTTATATGTCCACGCACTGTCATAATCCACATACAATGTTTGATACGTCAATTGCGCCGGAAGTATCTTATACATTAAAATAAAAAGTACGACAAACAGGGGCTTCGGCATAATATATAAAGTTACAAAGTACAGGATTCAAGGCACAATGTTCAGGGCGCACCGGGTACAAGATACAGGATGAAGGCGCAAGATGCAAGCACGATGGCACAATACAGAAATGATAAATCAGAAATGAAAAATGAAGAATCAGAAAGTGAACCCTTACTGCAGTTCCCCTACTTTTTCATTTCTCATTCCTCATTTTTAATTTTTCATTGAATACGCGATCATGGTGCCAGACCCCGGACCTTGAAACCTGTAATCCGCAACCTGTGCCTTGCTTGTTCGCCGCCGCGTGTCGCTAATACTTTAACGGAGGCGGGTTTCCTGTACCTTGTGCCTTGAGCTTTTTTCCTGCGCCTTGAACCTTGTGCCTTGAACATATTATCTTTGCGCTCTATGGCAAAAAAAGTCAGAGTTCGTTTTGCGCCGAGCCCTACAGGCGGACTTCATTTAGGTGGAGTTAGAACAGTGTTATATAATTATTTATTTGCCCGCCAGAACGGCGGCGAATTTGTGTTGCGTATTGAAGATACCGACCAAACCCGTTTTGTACAGGGTGCCGAAGAATATATTTTCGAGTGTTTAAAATGGTGCGGTTTACAACCCGATGAAAGTCCGCAGGCAGGCGGACCATATGCTCCCTATCGTCAAAGCGAACGCAAAAAATTATACAGGCAATATGCCGAGTTGCTGGTGCAGGAAGGAAAAGCTTATTATGCTTTCGACCTCCCGCAGGAACTGGAAACTATGCGCGAACGGTTTAAAACAGCCGAAAACCCATCGCCACAATACGATCATAATGTGCGAATGGAAATGCGCAATTCGCTTTCGCTTACCTTCGAAGAAACACAGCGGTTACTGAGCGACGGTATCCCCCATGTGATTCGCATTTTAATGCCCGAAAATGAAACGGTAACATTTACCGATATGATCCGTGGTGAAGTGAGTTTTCATACCGGCCTGATAGATGACAAGGTATTGCTTAAAGCCGATGGCATGCCTACCTATCACCTTGCGGTGGTGGTTGATGATTATTTAATGAAAATTACGCATGCATTCAGGGGTGAAGAGTGGCTGCCAAGCGCACCTGTTCATATTTTATTATGGAAATACCTGGGCTGGGAACAGGATATGCCGCAATGGGCGCATCTTCCGTTGATATTAAAACCCGATGGAAATGGCAAGCTTAGTAAGCGTGATGGCGATCGTTTGGGCTTTCCGGTATTTGCCATGAACTGGATGGACCCAAAAGCAAATGAACTTACAAAAGGTTTTCGTGAGCTTGGCTTTTTACCCGAAGCATTTATAAACATGCTGGCCATGCTGGGATGGAATGACGGCACCGACCAGGAAATTTTCACCATCGATGAGCTGATTCAAAAATTTTCAATGGAGCGCGTACACAAAGGCGGCGCGAAATTCGATTTTGAAAAAGCCAAATGGTTCAACCACGAATGGATTAAGAAGTCTGAAGCCGAAAGGTTGAAGTCAGAAGTCAGAAATGTCCTTGCACAGCAAAATATTTCTATTGAAGATGAGAACAAACTGGTTCAGGTTATTAATTTAGTAAAAGATCGCTGCACCCTGCTTGCAGATTTTTACGAACAGGCGCGTTTCTTTTTTCAAACGCCGCAGCAATGGGATGTGGATGCCATAAAACCCAAATGGAACGAAGCAAAAAAGCTGTTCTTTTTTGATGTAATAAATTATCTGCAACAAACAACAACCTGGGAAGCGGCAGATCTTGAAAAGGGTTTTAAAGAGCTGGCTGCAGCCAAACAAATTAAACCCGGCGATGTGCTGATGCCTTTACGCATTATGCTGGTAGGTGGCAAATACGGCCCCGGCGTGTTTGAAATTGCAGCCATCATTGGTAAAGAAGAAACTATTAACAGGATCAATCTCGTACTGCAACAACTTTAGCCCAACCGGCAATAGGCAATAAGCAATTGGCAACTGTATTCTGCTTTATATTTTTGTCAATTGCTTATTGCTTTTTTATTTTTTGCTTATTGTCAATTGCCTGTTGCTTATTGATTTTAAAAATCGCGGTGTGCGCTTACCCAGTCTGCAATATAATCGGCAATTTCTTTGGTAGCCGTTCCCGGCGCAAACAGTTTACCTACTCCCATTGCATTCAGTTGCTGCATATCTTCTTCGGGTATAATACCGCCTCCTGTAAGCAATACATCTTCCATACCCTTTTCTTTCATCAAAGCCACTACTTTCGGAAAAACGGTCATATGGGCGCCCGAAAGAATACTGATACCAATAGCATCTACGTCTTCCTGCAGGGCGGCATTCACCACCATTTCGGGTGTTTGACGAAGGCCTGTATAAATAACTTCCATACCGGCATCGCGTAATGCAGTAGCAATTACTTTAGCGCCCCGGTCGTGGCCATCGAGCCCCACCTTGGCTACCAATACCCGTAGTGGCCGGTTCAATTTCTGATTCATGCAAGCAACAATTTTAAGGAGCCAAAAATACGTTTCTTAATCAAGACGCTGATGGTTTTCACGTTCATTACCCCATAATATCCTGAGCGCAGTCGAAGGACCTGTATCCTGAGCGTAGTCGAAGGCGGCACACATGAATACGTGGCAAAAATCCTATTTTTGAAAAAAGCCACTATCATGTATCAAACCCTGCTTGTTCAAACTGAAAATCACATCTGCACCATTACCATCAACCGGCCCGACAAAATGAATGCAATTAACAAAACGGTAATGGACGAATTAAGCGATGCTATAGACGAAGTATATAAAAATGCTGACATAAGATCGGCCATTATCACCGGTTCGGGCGTCAAAGCATTTGTAGCCGGGGCCGATATCAGCGAATTTCAGGGATTGAAACACGAGGAAGGAATGGACCTGGCAAGAAGAGGCCATAATATTTTCAATAAAATTGAAGATTCGCCCAAACCGGTTATTGCCGCTGTAAACGGATTTGCCCTCGGCGGTGGTTGCGAACTGGCCATGGCCTGTCATTTCAGGATCGCTTCAGAAAATGCGCGGTTCGGTCAGCCCGAAGTAAATCTGGGTTTAATACCCGGTTACGGAGGCACACAGCGCTTAACCCGGTTAATTGGCAAGGGAAGGGCCATAGAACTGCTGATCACCGGCAACATGCTCGATGCCGCTACAGCGCTGCAATACGGTTTGGTGAATTATGTGGTGCCGCAGGAAGAGCTGCTTGCCAAAGCACGTTCAATTCTCGATGTGGCAAATACCAAAGCGCCGTTGGCAGTTGGCCGTTGCATTCAATGCGCCAATGCCGCCTTCGACAACAGCAAGAACGGATTTAACGAAGAAATTAATTTGTTTGGCGAATGCTTTGGCACCGAAGACATGAAGGAAGGAGCAGCTGCGTTTCTTGAAAAACGAAAACCGAATTTCACTGGCAGGTAAGTTTGTGGTTTGTAGTTTGAAGTTTGTGGTTCTTCAGTTCACAAAACCCTTTTGCTATTGACCATTGCCTATTGCCTATTGTCCATTGACCATTGACCATTCACCATTGACTATTTCTGTGCAATCGTTTGCCTTCCGATGCTTCAATTGCATTGTTTATCTTCGGGTTCAGCAATCAATTCGCCAAACCCGGCAAACAGCATCATGGAAAAAAAACTGCCCACTATAAAAGAAATTGCCCGCCGCCTGAATATATCGGCCTCAACTGTGTCGCGCGCATTACACGATCATCCCAGCATTGGCTTACGCACCAAAATGGCTGTAAAAAAACTGGCTGCCGAACTGAATTACGAACCCAATCAAACAGCTATTTTTTTCAAACAGCGTAAAACATTTACCATCGGCCTGGTGGTACCTAACCTGCGTGAAGAATTTTTTTCAGCCGCCATCAACGGCATTGAAGAAGTAGCGCTCGACCACAATAATATCGTTCTCATTGGGCAGAGCCACGATAATCTTGAACGCGAGCAAAAGCTGGTAGAGTCGATGAAGAACCACCGTGTAGATGGCATTCTGGCCTCTATTTCGAGCAGCACCACCCATATCGATCATTTTGAACAAATGAAAAACTATGATATACCGGTAGTGTTCTTCGATCGCGTTCCCGATGTAAAAGATATTTATTCGGTAAGTTGTAATTTATACGACAGCTCGGTTGAAGCGGTGGAATGGCTGATCAAAAAAGGACATAAACGGATCGGCTACCTGCAGGGCCCTCCTACCCTGAACATGAAAAACGAGCGGCTGAACGGCTATATCGAAGCGCATAAGAAAAATAAGCTCCTCATAGATGAATCACTTATTGTAAGCACCGATTTGTCGGCCGCCGGTACGCAAAAAGCCTTCGATACATTGATGCAGCAACGAAAAAAACCTACCGCCATACTTTCTTTTAACGACTATGTAACCCTCGATGCCATTCAATATGCCCGCCAGAAAAAAATGATCATCAATAAAGACATCAGCTTTGTAAGCTATGCCAACGTACCTGTTACACAGTATGTTGATTACCCGCCACTGGCTTCGGTTGAACAATTCCCCTACGATCAGGGCGTAAGCGCCTCCGAATTATTATTCCGCCTGATCGACAAAAAAAGCGCCGGACAGGATGTTCCGTATGAGAATATTGTGCTGAAAAGCGAACTCATCGTCAGATAGTTCAACTCAGTCAAATAAGTCATATCCTCCAAATTATTCAAATGAGTCATGTTAAGGATTGCTAAATTGTTTGATGGATCGATGGTTAGCTTCGCGGTTTAAGCAGTTCATGTCTCAGGTAGTTTGCCATTCAACCATCTAACAATCAATCCATCAAACAATCAAACCATTTCAATGACAAATACAGGTCATTGGCCTGATTTGCAACATCCCCCATTTGCCTTCATTCTCCTAAATTTGCACCACAAATTTTTATATATGGAATACCGGATAGAAAAAGATACCATGGGAGAAGTGCAGGTTCCTGCCGATGCCCTGTACGGCGCACAAACACAGCGCAGTATCGACAATTTTAAAATTGCTCAGGATATCAATAAAATGCCAAAAGAGATCATCCGGGCATTTGCTTACCTGAAAAAAGCCGCCGCCATTACCAATTTCGAGGCCGGCGTGTTGCCCAAAGAAAAAAGCGACCTCATTGGTCAGATTGCCGATGAAATTCTCGAAGGCAAACTCGATGCTTATTTTCCCCTGGTAGTTTGGCAAACCGGTTCCGGTACCCAGTCGAACATGAACGTAAATGAAGTGATAGCTTATCGCGGACATGTAGTAAAAGGCGGTAAATTAACCGATAAAGAAAAATTTCTGCATCCGAACGATGATGTAAATAAATCGCAATCGAGCAACGATACCTTTCCTACCGCCATGCACATTGCGGCTTACAAAATTCTTATCGAAACTACCATTCCCGGTATCGAATTGCTGCGCAATACCCTGTCCGAAAAAAGCAAAAAATTCATGAACGTGGTAAAGATCGGCCGTACGCATTTTATGGATGCCACGCCGCTTACCGTAGGACAGGAATTCAGCGGTTATGTATCACAACTGAATCATGGATTGCGCGCCATAAAAAACACCCTGGCGCATTTAAGCGAGCTGGCGCTTGGTGGTACCGCTGTTGGTACAGGCATAAACACCCCCGACAATTATAGTGAAAATGTAGCCAAACATATTGCCGCTTTAACCGGCTTGCCTTTTGTTACTGCTGAAAATAAATTCGAAGCGCTGGCAGCCCACGACGCCATTGTTGAAGCGCATGGCGCCTTAAAAACAATTGCCGTAAGCCTGATGAAGATCGCCAACGATATTCGCATGCTTTCTTCGGGCCCCAGAAGCGGTATCGGCGAATTGTTTATTCCCGATAACGAACCGGGTTCTTCTATCATGCCGGGTAAAGTAAATCCAACCCAGTGCGAAGCGTTAACCATGATCGCCGCACAGGTAATGGGCAACGATGTAGCTATTAACATCGGTGGTGCTAATGGTCACTTTGAGCTGAATGTATTTAAACCGGTAATGATCTATAACTTTTTACACAGCGCCCGTCTTATCGGCGATGGTTGTGTAAGCTTCAACGATAAATGTGCTGTTGGCCTTGAACCCATTGCAGCCAATATTAAAAAGCACGTTGATAATTCATTGATGCTGGTTACTTCGCTCAATACAAAGATCGGATATTACAAAGCAGCCGAAATAGCTCAAAAGGCCCATAAAGAAGGCACTACCTTAAAAGAAATGGCTGTAAAGCTTGGCTATGTAACACCCGAACAATTCGACGAATGGGTTGATCCCGCTAAAATGGTAGGTAAAATATAGTTAGTTTGAAGTTTGTGGTTGTGGTTAAATCACAGGCATTCTGAAAACAAATGTGCCGCGGTTAATACCCGCGGCACATTTTTTTTCAGACACTAAGAGTAAAAAAAATGTCGAAGCTATTCACTTCGACATTCATTATTAAAAATTCACTATTCAGTTTTTATCTACGACACCTGCACTGTATCTTTTACAGGCGTGCTGGTTTCAAGAGATGTTGATTCTTCGAGCGGATTCTTTTTGAAGAACCTGCGTTGAAAGATCAGTATAGCAATCACACCTACCGAAATTGAAGCATCGGCTATGTTGAAGATGGGCGAGAAAAAGGTGAAGCGTTCGCCACCCCAGAAAGGTATCCAGGAAGGCAATGTTTTATTTTCAATGATGGGGGCATAAATCATATCAACCACTTTGCCGTGTAAAAAACCGGCATAACCACCGGCATGTGGAAACAACTGAGCCAGAGGTAATCCGTCATCACTGCGGGAGAATATCATTCCATAAAACATGCTGTCGATCAAATTTCCCAGGGCGCCGGCGAATATCATGGCAACACACAGAATAAAACCGCGGTGATATTTTTTCTGTACAATGCTTTTGATATAAAACACCCCAAATATTACAGCTATCAGTCGAAAAACGGTAAGGGCCAGTTTACCCCAATCGCCGCCAAATTTCCAGCCCCACGCCATCCCTTCATTTTCGATAAAGTAGAGGCGTAAAAAACGGCCCAGCAAATAAATCTGCTGACCATAGTTCATACTGGTTTTCACCCATATTTTTAAAGCCTGATCGGCGACGATGATCGCTAATATTACAAGTGCAACTGTTCTGATCTTCACTACGCTAAAATTTAGTTTCCAAAGATAATGTTTTGTTCTTTTCCAAGTTCTATGTTCTACTCCTCAAAATACACCCTTTTCACTCTTTGCGATATACCGGCCATCAACTCGTAGGGAATTGTTTGCGCCCAGTGGGCCACCTGTTTTACCGGCAGGTCGCTGCCAAATAAAATTACCTCATCGCCTTCCTGAACATGTGAAATTTGAGTAATATCAATCATGGTCATATCCATGCAAACAGTTCCAACTACTGGCGCCAGATGCCCGTTCACCCACATTTTTCCGGCCCCATGTCCCAGTCGGCGCGGATAACCATCGGCATAACCAATGCGCACAGTTGCAATGCGGGTATCTTTGGTTATCACACCCTTACGGCCATAGCTTACCGTTTCACCTTCTTTCAGCTGCTTAATTTGCGCAATGGTTGATTTCAGGGTCGAAACCTCGCGCAGATCGAGCCGGTTTTCCCCGCTGCTGTCGCCTCCGTATAAACCAATACCTAATCTTACCATATCGAGCTGCCATTGCGGGTGGCGCACGATGGCGGCGGTATTGCTGATATGCCTGATGAACTGATAGGGCAAAACGGCCTGTAGTTGTTCTGCCATCTGCATATACAAAGTGCCCTGTTGCTGCGTAAAGGCATCATGTTGCGGCTCTTCGCTGGCTGCGAGGTGGGTAAAAACAGTCTGCACCTTAAAACAGGGCGTTCGAAGAGCATCGATCAGCACCGGCAAATCGGCCATGGAAAATCCCAGCCGGTTCATGCCTGTTTCCAGTTCAATATGAACGGGAAACTGCTGAATGCCCTGTTTTTTAACAAAATCTTCAAACAATGCCAGTATGCCCGGCGAATACAAGTCGGGCTCAAGGTCGTACTGCAGCAGCACATCAAAGGTGCTTTCGTCGGGGTTCATGACCATAATGGGCAGGTTAATGCCGCCCTTTCTTAACTCAACTCCTTCATCGGCATAGGCTACCGCCAGGTAATCGACTTTATGAAACTGCAATATATTGGCAATTTCATAACTGCCGCTGCCATACGAAAAAGCTTTAACCATGGCCATTATTCCGGTAGAAGGCTGCAGCAATTTTTGAAACTGCTTCAGGTTGTGCGCTACCGCGGTGAGGTCAATTTCAAGTACGGTCTGATGCACTTTTTGCTCAAGCAACCGGTCGATTTGTTCCAGTTCAAATATTCGGGCGCCTTTTAATAAAATGGTTTCATCTTTAAAAGGCAAATGACTCATTTCTTTTTTAAACGCCTCAACCGACAAATAAAAAGACTGCTCGGGAATACCGGCTGCCTGAAAAATATTGCTGTGATGTGTTATGCGTTCTCCAATGCCAATCAGCCTGTTTATCTTTCGTTGCTGCAGCGACCGCGCTACTTCGGTATACAGATCTTTTTCGCTTCGTCCGCTTTGCAAAATATCTGAAAGAATAACGGTTCGTTTTTCATGCTGTTGCTGCTGGCTTAAAAAATCAAGGGCAATGTTGAAGGAGCTCAAATCGGCGCTGTAACTGTCGTTTATAACAGAGCAGTTGTTGATGCCTTTTTTCAGCTCAAGCCGCATGGCTACCGGCCCCAGTTGCAACATGTTGCGCTCAATAACAGCCTGGGGTACCTGCAAATGCAGCAGTACACACCAGCAATGAATGGCATTTTCAACCGAAGCATTATCGGTAAAGGGGATTGTAATGGAAATAGTTTCCTGCTGATAAGTGGCAATAATGGTGGTTTTAGCCCCTTCTTTTACAATGTTGCTTATCTGCAGGGTAGCATCGGTTACCGTACTCCAGCTAAAAATTTCAAAGCGTTTGTTATTGGGCAGTTGTTGCCATAAACCGGCCACACCACCGTTTATTTCATGATCGTCTTTGCAATATATCAGCGTTTGCACATGGGTGAACAAACGCATTTTTTCATTTACTTTTTGCCGCAGGTTTACAAAACCTTCGCTGTGCGCCTCGCCGATATTGGTAAAAATGCCAATAGTTGGTTGAATGATCTTTTGCAGCTGTTCCATTTCATCGGGTTGCGAAATACCCGCTTCAAATATGGCCAGCTCATGTTGTTCATTCATGGGCCAAACGCTCAATGGCACTCCAATTTGCGAGTTATAACTTTTAGGACTGCGAATGATGGAGTATTGTTCTTCGAGCAACTGGTTCAGCCATTCCTTTACAATGGTTTTGCCATTACTGCCGGTAATGCCTATGACCGGAATGGTAAACTGTTTGCGATGCCGGGCTACCAGCGCCTGCAATGCCTGCAGGGTATCGTTCACGTGCAGCAAATTCGCCCCGGGCATGTGACTGATATCTATCACATCACTTACCACAAAGTTGCGAACGCCTTTTTCGTACAGGTGATCAATAAACGTATGCCCGTCGCGGCGGGGGCCTTTTAAAGCAAAGAATAAAGAGGTTTGCGGAAAAATGAGCTTACGGCTATCGATCAGCAAATGTTCAATCAATGCATTGTCGTGCTTAACAAGCATCTTTCCTTTTACTACCGAAGCAATATTGTCAATAAAGTATTTCACCCGGTTAAATTGATCAGTGAATTTCCCGGTTCATTCCTGCATCGTTCTGTTTGTTTTCGTTGTTGCGGTTGCTGACGGTAACGGAATAAATTATTGAAGCTGCAATGCAGGTAACGATCACGAGCAATGATATATATACTGGTATTTCAATATGAAAAATCTCTGCCAGCATTTTGCATCCGATAAAAATCAACACAATGGCAATACCCTGTTGTAAATGTGCAAATTTGCTGGCTGCGCCTTTCAGTAAAAAAAACAGGGAACGTAAACCCAATACGGCAAAAATATTAGAAGTAAACACCACCAGCGGCTCGGGCGAAATGGCAAATACCGCCGGAATTGAATCAAGCGCAAAAACAATATCGGTTGTGGCCAGCATTACTACTACCACAAACAAACTTGTATAATATTTTTTTCCTGCTGTGCGTATTGTCCATTTTCCGCCGCCATCATCGGGTGTTATGGGTAAAACGCGTTTCAGCAATTTGTATACCCGGTTATTTTCGAGGTCGGCTTCTTCTTCATGATTGGCCCTGAACATTGAAATACCGGTATAAACAAGAATGGCCCCGAATATGTACAGGATCCATTCAAATCGTTGCACCAGGCCTATTCCAATTGAAATAAATCCAATACGAAACACGATGGCCATTAATATGCCTATCAGCAGCACCCGTGCATAAAATTTTTGCTTAACGCGAAAAAAACCGAAGATTAAAATGAACACAAAGATGTTGTCGATGCTCAGCGACCACTCCATCAGGTATGCACTGATGTATTTAAGAGCAATGTTGTGGCCGTTTTGCCACCACAAAAAACCGAAAAATAACATGGCCAGCGATACCCAAAAGGCTGTTTGCAAAATAGCTTTCCGAATGGTAATTTCTGAAGTTTTTTTACTCAGCAATCCCAGGTCAAATGCCAATGCCAGTACCAATAAACTTCCAAACGTAATGAACGTAATCTGCTCAGCTGTCATGTCAATGTTAATGGTCGGCAAAGATACGCTTTAGTTGTAAGTTGTAGGTCGTAAGTGATAAGTCCCTTAAACTCAGGCTCACAAATTAATTTTCAAGCTTCCCGCGCGTTAAGCGTTCGGCGTTTTGCGTTCTGCCTTACTTATTACTTATAACTTATTACTTATAACTTATTACTTACAACTTATTATTTACAACTCCCTGGTATTTCCGCTTGCGCACCTGCTGATAAACAGCCCCAAACAGCAGCACCAGCACAATGGGCGCACCGATGTTCATCAGCTGCCAGGTGCTTTTTTCTTCCTGAACTTTTTGGGTATCGAGTAACCGGAGGGTAAAATCTTTTGACCGGGTGTCGAGAATGCCCGACGAATCGGTGAGGTATTGAATACAGTTCAGAAAGAAATCTTTATTGGCGTACTGGTAGTTGGTAAACTGGTTGTAGCCCATATATAAAGGCCCCTGTTGCTGCGTTACCACATTGGCCACAATATCGGCGTCGGATACCACGATCATTTTCCCTTCTTTTTCGGTGGCTGCCCTGAACGGCTGTTTATATATGCCGGCCATCGTATCCATTTGGCCGGGCGACAGGCGATTGGTGTATAAAGAGGTAAATCTTCCTTCGAGCAATACGGCAACCGGAATATACTTCTGATTAAAAGTTTTCAGGTCATCTTCGGTTTTAATACTGTTGAGCGTTACAATGGCCGGTGTGCTTATGATGCGTGATCGTTCGGAAGTAGCCAGTAAAACAGTTTTTCGAATATTATTTTTTATGGTATCGATGGAGTTGGGAAAGATCGATAATACATTATCAAGATTTTTTGCAATGGGATGTCCTGAATAACTGCTTAACACCGGAAAATAAGGCCATTGCATTAACTGCATTTGCGGCTGATTGCCATAATTGCCTACCACCAGTGGCAGCTTATCGCACTGCAAGTCCTGCACCAGGTTATCGTTGATGCGCACGCCGTATTTAAATAACAGATCGTCGAGGTTCAGGTTTCGGTCAAAAGCCACAAAATCGCTTTGTGTACGCATCAGGCTGTCCATTTCAGCATACAGCCTATCAACCAGCCACATTACTTTACCACCATTCATGATGTACTGATCGATTTTCAGTTTTTGTTCATTAGTGAATGTTTTGGTAGGTTTTACGATCACCAGGGCATCAAAAACACGGGGAATCACGGGCACGCTGTCGATGGGTACAAAACCAAAACGGTATTCCTGCTTCAGGGTTCTGTCGATTAAATCGAATACATTATAGGTAAGCGGTTCGCCGTTGTCGATGAGGTAACCGATGGCGGGCACTGTATCGGCCGTAATTTTTTGAATGGTGCGGGCAAACTTATATTCCAGTAACGCTTCTGCATTGTTGAGCGAGGCAACGCCGCCGGTCATATCCTGGCCCTGCAGCAGGTCAACCGCCACTTCGCGGTCTTTATATTTTACAAGGGCGCCGGGATAAACCAATCTTTCTTCGTGCGATTCGCCTGCTTTGGCCTGCACTTTAACATTGGTAGGTTTCAGTCCGAGGCTATCGAGCCTCAGCTGCATTTTTTCCTTTGCGGTATCGCTCAGGCCTTCGCCGGGTTTTTCGAATTTAAACTGGATATTATTTCCTGCAAGCTCTTTAAACTCCTGCAGCATTTCCTGGGTGCTGTTGCTTAATTTTTTAAACCCTGCCGGCATATCACCGGTAAGCAAAACCGTAATGCCCACTTTATCGTGCAAGCCTTTCAGTAATTTTTTGGTGGCGGGTGATAAGGTGTATCTTTTTTCCTGGGTGAGGTCGATGCGGGTATGCAGTTTCGAGGCCAGGTAATTAATGCCCACCAGTACGATCAGTAAAAACAACCACCAGAGTTTTGAAGCCAATATTTTGTTCATGCTGAATACCGGATTATCGTTTCAACAAATTGCGATTGGTAAATATGAGAAAGAATGAGATTATACTAATAAAATAAATAATATCCCTGCTGTCGGCCACTCCCCTGCTTACACTGCGGTAATGAAAGTCGATGCCCAGCATTTCGATATAATAGTCGGCGCCCGACTGAAAAGCGGGTATGCGGCTGATAGCATTGAAACCGCTGTACAGTAAAAAACATAAAAAAGCGCCGGCAATAAAGGCCACAACGGCATTGTTGGTTACACTGCTGCAGGCAATTCCGATGGCCACAAAGGCGCCTGCCAAAAAAATAAGCCCGATATACGAACCGATGGTGCCTCCCATATCGATACCACCCGGCGCAGCGGCCAGCTGTTGTACGCTGATGGCATATATAATAGTAGGAACCAGTGCAATGAACACTACACCGAAGGAACCTAAAAATTTACCTGAAACCAGTTGCCAGCGGCTGAGGGGTTTTGTTTGTAGTATTTCGAACGTGCCGCTTTTGAATTCGTCGGCAAAGCTGCGCATGGTAATAGCAGGGATCAGCAACAGCAATATCCAGGGAGCCAGCTCAAAAAATTTATCGAGGGTCGCATAGCCGTAATCGAGGATATTGGTGTCGGGGAATACAAAAAGAAACAAGCCGTTGAGTAACAAAAAAACAATAATCGCAATATAGCCGGTCAGGCTGCTGAAAAACTGCCGGAATTCTTTTTTGCAAACAGACCACATGGGTACGAAAATAAGGGATTATAAGTATATGTTAATAAAAGATGCTAACGATAGCGCACGGTTTCAGCAATTTCACTATATTGCGTCTACACTTGAAACCATCCATGAAAAAGTGATACATCCGGTTACCGTCTATTTTCCCGTTCACATATAAAATAGCCGAAACCTACTGCATAAAAAGTCCTCCGCTAAAACGGGGGATTTTTATTTTAGGGGGTAGCTGCCCGGTTTATATCCATCTTTACACTTCAGCGGTTCATTATATTCCCCTCAATTATCAATTTACATCCCTGCACCGGCCATCTAAGATCTCATCTAAAACTATTCAAATCTTTTATCCCGGAAAAGCTTTTGACCTTCAATGCATTGCCTTTAGAAACGATATTCCTCTGATTATATTTTTTAGCCCCTTCGGTTATACTTGCTTCTCTTTTGGATTACCCATGTCTCGTACATATCCCGTATATGTCCCGTACATATTAAGTATATGTTCCGTCCCTCTTTAGGTACGGAACATATACGGCATACTTACAAATCATTTTCGGGATAATTACTGCACAATGGTTATCCTAATATTAACGAGGTGTAGCAGAAGTACCATTTAAACAATAAAAAAGCCCTGCTTTTTTGCAAAAGCAGGGCGGTATATTTTTAAAGTTGATCAGTTAATAAGTTAATCTGTTGATAAGGAGGAACCCTATTTTTAATTAACCCGTTAACTTTTAAACCTGTTAACTTATCAACTTGTAAATTTATCAACTACACAGCAAAACTCTCTCCACACGCGCAGGTGCGGCTGGCATTGGGATTATTGAAGTAGAATCCCTTCCCGTTCAACCCTTCAGAAAACTCAAGGGTGGTGTTCACGAGGTATAAAAAGCTCTTGAGGTCGGTAACTACCTTTACGCCATTATCTTCAAAAACCTGGTCGCTGGGTTTGGATTGATTGTCGAAATCCATTTTATAACTGAGGCCCGAACAGCCGCCTCCAACCACCGAAACCCGCAAAAAATAGCTGGGGTCGTTGCCAATGGAAGCTTCTTCCATCAGTTTCATAACTTTTTCCTTTGCTTTATCGCTTACGTAAATCATAAATCCAATTTGAAAATTTGAAAATGTGACAATTTGAAAATGGCCGCCTCAAACAACCTGATTCCACATGCACATGTTTCCTTAATAACGTTTTTTTACTTTATTTGTTTAAAATTACCCCCTTTTTCCCATTTGCATCCCGCTTTCAGCGGGACTAATTAGTTAATTGCACATTGTATTCCTTCATTTTCAAATTTTCAAATTAGCTAATTTTCAAATTAAATTCACGTAACTTATTTACCGTTTTTGTAACCAGTTCAATGGCAAAATCAATCTCCTCTTCGGTGGTAAACCGTCCTATCGAAAACCGTAACGAGCTGTGTGCCAGGTGATCATCGAGGCCCAGCGCTTTCAGCACATAACTTGGCTCCATCGAAGCGCTGGTACAGGCGGCGCCCGAAGAAACGGCCATATCTTTATTCAGGCCCATCATTAGTCCGTCGCCGTCGATATCATTAAACGATATATTGGCTACATGGGGCAGGCGGCTGTCGCGACTTCCGTTTACATAGGTTGCATCGAGCTGCAGCAGCGCATTTTCGAGCTTGTTGCGTAAACGACTCATGCGCAGTGCATCGGCCTCCATTTGTTGCCGGCATATGTCGGCGGCTTTGCCCAATCCCGCTATAGCGGGCACATTTAAAGTACCGCTGCGCATACCTCTTTCGTGCCCGCCGCCATCCATCTGGGCAGTTAATTTTACCCTTGGATTTTTACGGCGAACATATAAAGCGCCTACTCCTTTAGGGCCGTATATTTTATGTGCACTGCAGGTAAGCAGATCGATATTATCTTTTATTACATCAACCGGAATTTTACCCACTGCCTGGGTGGCGTCGGTAAAAAACAGAACGCCATACTTTTTGGCCAATGCGCCAATTTGGTGAACCGGCTGAATAGTGCCTGTTTCATTATTGGCATACATAATGGCTATTAAAATGGTAGTGGGTTTAATGGCTGCTTCGAGCTGCTGCAGATCAATCAGCCCTTCTTTATTCACCGGCAAGTAAGTTACCTCACCACCCAGCTTTTCGATGTGTTTGCAAGTATCGAGCACTGCTTTGTGCTCGGTAACGCAGGTAATTATATGATTGCCCTTGCCTGCATACATTTCAAATACGCCTTTTATGGCCAGGTTATCGCCTTCTGTTGCGCCGGAAGTAAAAACAATTTCTTTAGGCTCGGCCCCGATGAGCCGGGCCACCTGTTCCCGGGCATAATCCACAGCCTCTTCGGCCTGCCAGCCAAACGGGTGACTGCGGCTGGCAGCATTACCAAACTGATCGCTGAAATAGGGCAACATAACTTCTACCACCCGGGGATCACAGGGAGTGGTAGCATTATAATCGAGGTATATGGGCAGCTTGAGCATTTAATACCGTTGTATATATGTTGATAAACACAAAATTACTCAAATGGTTCTATATTAGTTGCCCGGTACCGGTTACCGGTTACCGGTTACCAGATGCCAGGTGCCGGAAACCGGTAACTGGTAACCAAAATTTAAATCACATTATTGAATATACTCTATGTTGAAAGTCGAACATATTGGAATAGCAGTGCGCCAATTATCGGTATCGGTTCCTTTGTTTGAAAAACTATTAAATAGCGGTTGCTATAAAACCGAACAGGTAGAAAGCGAACAGGTGGCTACCGCTTTTTTCAAAACCGGAGATACCAAAATAGAATTACTCGAAAGCAGCAGCGCCGAAGGCGTTATTGCCCGTTTTATCGAAAAAAAGGGCGAAGGATTGCATCATATTGCTTTTGAAGTAGAAGATATAGAAGCCGAAATGAAACGACTAAAGCAGGAAGGATTTGTATTGCTGAACGAAACACCCAAGCCGGGCGCCGATAATAAACTGGTTTGTTTTCTGCATCCGAAAAATACCAATGGGGTGCTGATTGAACTTTGCATGGAAAGGAGGAGCCAATAGGCAATTGGCAACAGGCAATAAGCAATTAATACCCGGTTAGGATTTGCCTATTGCTTATTGACTATTGCTTATTGACTATTGACTTCATCAAATGCTCGGAGCATTCAACGCGCAATTCGTCTACTACCAGCGGCTTTTGCATCAGGTTACAATAATGGCTTTGCTGCTGGTCGCCACCATAATAAAAGCAATTGTAGCACATGCGCTGGGTACTAATAATGCCGTTTTGATTCAGTTTGTAAATAAGGTCGAGCACCAGTAATAAAAATGTTTCTTTTTGCTGCGGGAGAAGGGTGGCAATGGCGCCATCGAGCGGCAGGGTAAAATTCTCTACCAAACCGGTTAACTTCATTCCTTTATCGGAAAGCGAAAAATTAAAGCTTCGGGAATCGGCCGTATCATCGGTTCTTACAATCAATTCTTTTTGTTCAAGCACTTTTATTGAATCGCTGATGGTGGCTTTGGTAAGATTAAATTCACGGGCCATGGCAGCTATGCGGCGTTGCTTATCGGCACTGTGATATCTGATAAAAATAAGCAGTTGCAGTTGAATGGGACTTAACTTGTGTTCCTTTGCTTCGGACCATAATAATACTCTGAATACCTCAGAAATTTTTTCCAAAGCGGCTACAATCTTATAGTCAATATTATTTATATGTCGTTCCGGGTTAAAAGCCGACATGGCAGAGCAATTGTATCTTAAAATACGGACTTAACATTGTGAATATAATATAAGAAAAGGTAATAAACCAGCCCCCTTCTTATGCTCAGTTCGAAATCCCTGTAACTGCGCCGATTACGTCAAAAAATAGATGCTTAAAAAAAAGTTCCGCTGTGGAAACAGCGGAACTATTACTGTTTACCTAATATGAGGACCATTTAAACCTACAACATAATTTTCTTAACCTCGCTCCAGCCATTGCCATCACTAACCTTTACCACGTAGATGCCGGAGCCGGCGCTCACGTTTAATGTGAGCCGGTAAGATGCCTGTTTGTAATCTTTGCGCACAATAACCTGTCCGTTCATGTTTACTATCTGAATAGTAACATTATCTTTTATATCGCTGTTAAAATCAACATTTATGGTTTGTTTTGAAGGAGAATAAATGTTGGTAATCTGTTGTGTTATATTGCTGCGTAAGGTGCGAATGGCAGAGTAAAACGCATTACCGGTCATATCAACCTGGCGTATGCGATAATATACTATGGCATCCGAAACATTTTTATCGGTGTAAGCATATTTACTAACCGATGTGGTAGTGCCTGAACCAATAATTACAGCCACCTGCTTCCAGTTACGGGCATCGGTGCTTTTTTCAACCTGGTAATATCTGTTGTTCAGTTCTTCGGTGGTTGACCAGTTGAGCTGAACATCAGATCCCTGGCGGGCTATATAAAATGATTGAAAAACAACGGGGAGTATAGCGGGTGACCCTGTCATAAAGCCACTGGGGTAAACACCGGTTGAACTATCGGCATAACTTAAACCTGTAATAGGTCCGCCGGCGCCTTTAAATTTGAATACGCCTCCGATAGTTAACTGATCGTTGTTGTTTGAACCTGTTAACACTCCGGTGGCCAGAATAATTACACGGCTGGCATCATCTAACCGTAATTTACCGCCACCGCCTAAATCGAGCGTACCAGCTATTATGATAACAACATTATTGTATGGATTATTTCCAGACACTGTTACAGTAATACCAGCCGGAATTACAATGGTATCGTTATCCTGGGGAGTGCGTCCTAAGTTCCAGGTTCCGGCGGTAGTCCAGGCTCCGCTTATTTTAGCGGTATCAGCAGTGGCAAAAGAGGTGATGCCAATCAGTAGTGCGATCAGGGTGATGTAAAATTGTTTCATACGGGTAAACAGTTTTGAGCTTTTAGGTATTTATGGTTCCGACCTATAATTTTCAATCCACGTACCTGAATTTTTTGGCATACCCGAATCAGGTCACGAAATAGCGAGTTAGACAACTAACGGTACCAGACTACAGACTTGATAATCAATTAATATTTTATTTTATACACATTCTCAAAAAAATATTTTTTCCGGCCAGGGAATAGTGGGCAGGAGCACGGAAACATTCCCATATATGGAAAAAAATTACAATAAAGAGAAACATTTAGGGGATTGGAGGGGAAAACCCCGGTCGGAATACCGGGAAGTCAGTAGCAGAACATTGAAAGTAAGATGCAGGAAGCCCGGCATTTTATTAAAAAAAAGTTCCGCTGTGAAAACAACGGAACTATTACTGTTTACCTAATATGAGGACCTTTTAAACCTACAACGCTATTTTCTTAACCTCGCTCCAGCCGTTGCCATCACTAACCTGTACTGCGTAGATGCCGGAGCCGGCGCTCACGTTAAATGTGAGCCGGTAAGATGCCTGTTTGTAATTTTTGCGCACAATAACCTGTCCGTTCATGTTTACTACCTGAATAGTAACATTATCTTTTACATCGCTGTTAAAATCAACAGTTATGGTTTGTTTTGAAGGAGAATAAATATTGGTAACCTGCTGAGTTAAATCGCTGCGCAATGAGCGAATGGCAGAATAATGCACATTACCGTTTATATCTACCTGGCGTATGCGATAATAAACTCTGGCATCTGAAACATTTTTATCGGTATAAGCATATTTGCTAACCGCGGCTGTAGTGCCCGATCCAATTATGACCGCTATCTGCTTCCAGTTACGGCCATCGGTGCTTTTTTCAAGCTGGTAATATTTGTTGTTCAGTTCTTCACTGGTACTCCAGTTAAGCTGAACATCACTTCCCTGGCGGGATATATAGAAAGATTCAAAAACTACGGGAAGCGTTTACGAAGAAAGAGCAACAAATCCGTTGGGAGAAGTTCCGGTGGTGGCATCGGCCATACTGGATCCAACGACGCTTAATTCGGTACCGCTGAATTTAAGCGTGCTTCCGATGGTAAGCTGATCGTTTGAATTTATACCGGTGATCTTTCCTCCCAAGCGTACAATAACTCTGCTGGCATTATCTAATCGTAATTTGCCGTTATTGAACGCCAGTGTTCCATAAACAACTATAATTACGTTATTGAGCGAAACGTTTGAACTTAGAGTTACCATATAACCGGCAGGTATTATAATACTATCGTTATCCTGCGGTACGCGATTTAATTTCCATGTATTGGCAGTTTCCCAGGCGCCGGTTTTAGTGGCTGAATCGGAGGTGGCAAAAGTTGCTGAAGCAATCAGCAGGGCAATGATGGTAGTGTAAATGTGTTTCATACGGTAAACAGTTTTGTGCTTTTTAGGTAATTAGAGTTACGCTCTATAATTTTCAATACACGTACCTGAAATTTTTGGCATACCCGAAACAGGTCATGAAACAGAAGGTTTGGCATCTAACGGTAGCAGGCTACAGAGTTGATAATCAATTAAAATTTTGTTCTATACAAATTCTCAAAAAAATATTTTTTCCGGCCGGGGAATGATGGCCCGGAGTACGGAAACATTCCCATATATGAAAAAATATTACAATATAAAGAAACATTTAGCGAATTGGAGGGGGAACCCCGAAGCAGGAAGTACGAAGTAAGAGGTAGAAAGTATGGAATTACTTAAATAGTGGCTGGTTGCAAGTTGGAGGAGGCAAGTGTTACCAGTTACCAGTTGCCAGTTACCGGTTTTCTGTTACCGGGTTTCCCGGAAGGCACAATTTATGACTGGTCACAAGATGCCCAAATGTGTAATTTATTTTAGGTGCGGGCGCGGGCGAAGGTACTTTGGAACCTGAAACCGGCAAACAGGGAGGCCGGTACCGGGCAACCGTTCTCAGTCTTCCTCGGGTGCTTCGGTTTTATTTAAGCCCAGTTTATCTATGGCAATGGCGGCGGCGATCTGACTGGCGTCTTTTTTATTATAGGCTTTGCCTTCGGCGAGCAGTTCACCGTCGACTACTGCGCCGATGGTAAACAGGCGGCGGCCGCCTTCGATGCGTTCGTCGAGGGTTTCAAATTCAAGGTTTTTACCGTTTTTGTTGGCCCAGCCGTATAATTTATTCTTATGGTTGATTTCGAGGTTTTCGAGATCTTCCATATACAAGTGCGGAATGACGATGGCTTCAAAAACCCATTGTTTGGTTTTTTTAAAGCCCCGGTCGAGATAAATGGCGCCCACCACTGCTTCGAGGGTGTTGCCAAATATCTGACTCATCTTAAGGGAATTGTCGAATTTGTTATAGAAGGTGATTTTTTTTAACCCCATTTTGATGGCAATTTCGTTGAGCTTGTTACGATTTACCATCTTGCTGCGCATTTCGGTCAAAAAGCCTTCTTCTTTGTAGGGATATTTTTTAAAAAGAAAATCGGCTACAATACCACTGAGAATCGCATCTCCGAGGTATTCCAGCCGTTCATTATTTTCATCGGCGTTATCGCGAACTGAGCGATGGGTAAGGGCAGCTTTATATAATGCGAGTTTGCCCGGGGTAAAACCCAGTACATTGCGCAGATTCTTTTTGAAAGAAAGATTCTCTTCTTTACCTATAAAGCGGTCCAGGATTCCCACAATTGTCAATCTACTAATTTTTCATTAAGCCAAAAAATCATAATCAGGGCCAGGAGTCCGCAGCCACACAATTACAATAGCAAATAATAGTAAACCGTATAAAGTTACGCTTTATATTTTTTAACTATCACGCAGGCATTATGTCCTCCAAACCCAAAGGTATTACTCAAAGCAGCACGTACAGTACGTTGCTGGGCTTTTTCAAAGGTGAAATTTAAACGGGCATCCAGCTCGGGGTCGTCGGTAAAATGATTGATAGTAGGAGGAACGATATCGTTCACCACGCTCATAATGCAAGCAATGGCTTCTACTACACCGGCAGCGCCGAGGCAGTGGCCTGTCATGGATTTTGTAGAACTGATGTTCACTTTATACGCCTGTTCGCCAAAAACATCGGTTATAGCTTTTACTTCGGCTATATCGCCCAGGGGGGTTGAAGTACCGTGGGTATTGATATAATCAATATCTCCGGCTGTCATACCAGCATCCTGTAAAGCTACGTTCATAACGTTTTTTGCGCCCAATCCTTCGGGATGCGGGGCGGTAATATGGTGAGCATCGGCAGTTGCACCGCAACCGGCAATTTCACAATATATTTTAGCGCCACGTTTCAGGGCATGTTCCAGTTCTTCAACTACCAATACACCGGAGCCTTCGCCCATAACAAAACCATCACGGTCTTTATCGTAGGGGCGGCTGGCCGACTTGGGATCATCGTTGCGTTCGCTCAGGGCTTTCATGGCATTAAAACCACCTACACCGGCTTCGCTGATTACACTTTCGGCGCCTCCGGTTAAAATGATATCTGCTTTGCCTAACCTGATGAGGTTAAACGCATCCATGATAGCATTGGTAGAAGAAGCACAGGCACTAACCACGGCAAAATTGGGGCCGCGGAAGCCATGCCTCATCGAAATATGACCTGCAGCAATGTCGAGGATCATCTTTGGAATGAAGAAAGGATTGAAACGGGGGGTGCCATCGCCTTTGGCGAAATTCATTACTTCTTCCTGAAAGGTGATCAATCCGCCGATTCCGCTGGCAAAAACCACCCCTACCCTGTCGACATTAACATTATTAGCGTTAATGCCGGCATCTACCACTGCCTGATCGCTCGAAATGAGGGCAGTTTGGGTAAAACGGTCGATTTTGCGGGCTTCCTTGCGGTCGAGGTAATTCAACGGGTCGAAATTCTTTAACTCGCAGGCAAATCGTGTTTTGAATTTAGAAGCATCAAACTGGGTAATAAAGTCTGCACCGGAAACTCCATTCAGGAGTCCGTTCCAATATTCCTGTAAATTATTACCGATTGGTGTGATGGCACCAATACCGGTTACAACAACTCTTTTCAATTGCATAGCACTTGCCAGGGGAGTTTTTAAGTAAGAAATCCGCCTTCGCAGCATGCGCCCAGCTACCGAAAGCGGATTTAATTTATTGCACCTGATCTACAGTATTCAAATTACTTAGCATGCTCTTCTAAGTAAGCAACAGCCTGGCCTACGGTTGTAATAGTTTCGGCCTGTTCATCAGGGATGGAAATATTGAACTCCTTTTCAAATTCCATAATTAATTCAACGGTGTCGAGAGAATCGGCACCTAAATCATTGGTAAAAGAAGCTTCATTGGTAACCTCTGCTTCTTCTACACCAAGCTTATCAACAATGATCTTTTTTACTCTTGTTGCGATGTCTGACATTTTTGTAAAGTTTAGTTACGGCTGCAAAAATATAGATTTTGGAATAATGACAATAAAAGGCTGGTTTTTAATTAATCTTGTTAATATTTTGTGATTTACTCGTTTTGTAGTACTATCCGGCTAAAACTACCCTCCCCCCACCTTGTCCCGCCTTGCGGGGCATAATCTTTTTAAAAATTTCAATCGGCTTCGCAAGCTAAGTTATTTTTCATTTTATTGAATGGGCCAATATACGGTAAATCGTTATATTGCAGCCCACTACCCAATAAGTCGGCATGGCTTTAAAAATAATAGATCATGGTTCCCGTGAGTATCAGCAAATGGTACAGTTGCGTAATGAGATATTACGCAGGCCATTGGGTTTGCAATTTACCCCCGATGAACTGGAAAAAGAAAAAGAGGAAATTTTAATTGGCGCTTTTGAAGAAGAAAAGATGCTGGGGTGCTGTATGCTCATTAAAACGGACCCGATAACCGTTCGGCTTCGCCAGATGGCCGTTTTGAATAACCTGCAGGGTAAGGGCATCGGCAGGGCCCTGATGCAGTTTGCTGAAAATATTGCCCGCGACCGGGGTTTTCAGAAAATTACCATGCATGCCCGCCAAACCGCCGTTGGCTTTTACGAAAAGCTCGGCTACCGCGTTTGCGGCCAGGAGTTTGAGGAGGTAACCATTCCGCATTATGTGATGGAGAAGTTGTTGTGAGGGGTTTTTCGTATTTTAGCTATAATATAATACGTTAAAACATGGGAGCGCCAGCCATTAAATATATTTCCCCCCAGGAATACCTGAAGCTGGAAAGAGAGTCTACAATCAAACATCAGTATCTCGATGGCGAAGTAGTTGCTATGTCTGGCGCTTCGCTTGCTCACAATGATATAGTTGCTAATCTCATAGGAGCAATTAACCCTTTTCTAAAAGGTAAGCAATGTAAAATCCGGCCAAGTGACCTCCGGATTAGTATTCCTTCTGCTAACTCTTATACTTATCCGGGTGCAACAATAATGTGTGGAAAGCCTGAAATGGAAGATGATAAATTTGATACGGTCAGAAACCCCGCCGTTATATTTGAAGTATTGTCTGGTTCCACCAAAGAATATGATAGAGGCAATAAGTTCTTATACTATCAACGTATTCCATCCCTGCAGGAATATATTCTGATCGATTCGTTTAAAAAGTATGCAGCTATTTATACCCGTCAGTCCGCTGATCTGTGGAAAATTGAAACTTTTGAAAATGACAGCGCCATACTTCCCATCAAAACCATTGACTATAAGCTCTCTTTTGAGGATCTGTATTTTGAAGTAGCGTTTAAAGATGGCCCACCGCCCATCACGCCGTAGCCGCCTGTGCCGAAACAAATTGTTTCATTTGCGATAGAAAACGAACCATCTTTTGCATGCTGGTTATGTCGTCAACAACCAGTAAAAACAGCTTTCCGGTTTGCTTTAGCTTCGCTTTATTGGTTTGCGTTTGTATAAAAGTGAGAATATTATGAAAAACGGGCGATTCAAAATACGGTGAATCGGCCTTATTGATGAAGTAACATTTCAGCGTTTCATCTTTCAGCAACATTTTTTCAAAGCCTAATTCTACAGCCAGCTTACGCACACGAACTGTATCAAACAAATCTTCTACCTGTTGCGGAATGGGTCCAAACCGGTCCTGCAGCTCATGGGCAAACGCCTGCAGCTCTTCTTCGTTTTCACAATTGTCTAACCGCGTGTATAACGACAACCGCTCAGTTATACTTTCAACATAACTATCGGGTATCAGTATCTCCAGATCGGTATCAATAGTACAATCCTGTACAAAATCTTCCTGTTTGGAAATTTCTTCTTTGAAAAGATTCCGGAACTGGGTTCGTTTTAATTCTTTTATGGCTTCTTCCAGTACCTTCTGGTACATTTCGAAACCTATTTCGGCCATAAAGCCGCTTTGTTCGCCACCCAGCAGGTTGCCGGCGCCCCGTATATCGAGGTCGCGCATGGCGATCTGAAAACCGCTGCCCAGCTCGCTGTGTTGCTCCAGGGTTTGCAACCGCTTTCTTGAATCAGCGGGCAATGTGCTCATAGGCGGAGCCAGCAAATAGCAAAAGGCTTTTTTATTGCTTCGGCCCACACGCCCGCGCAGCTGGTGCAAATCGCTTAAGCCAAAATGATGGGCGTTGTTGATGATGATGGTGTTTACATTCGGAATGTCTACACCACTTTCAACGATATTGGTACAAATAAGTACGTCGTACTTTTTATCAATAAAATCAAGAATCCGCTCTTCCAGTACATGTCCTTCGAGCTGCCCATGCGCATACCCTATGCTCAGGTCGGGACATAAACCCTGGACCAATCCGGCCATTTCGGCCAGCCCCAGTACGCGGTTATGAATAAAGAACACCTGCCCGCCACGCTCTGTTTCATAATAAATGGCATCGCGAATGAAGTCTTGGTTAAATACCTGCACTTCGGTTTGTATGGGTTGCCTGTTGGGCGGCGGAGTATTGATAATGCTCAGGTCGCGGGCGCCCATCAGGCTGAAATGCAGGGTACGCGGTATAGGCGTAGCCGTTAAGGTTAAACAATCTACATTGGTGCGCAGGGTTTTGATCTTTTCTTTGTGGGCCACTCCAAACTTTTGCTCTTCATCGATGATCAAAACACCGAGGTCTTTATATTTTACCTCTTTGCCTAACAGGGCATGGGTACCAATGATGATATCAATTTTGCCTTCTTCAAGCTTTTTTAAAGTTTCCTTTTTTTCTTTGGCCGATTTAAAGCGGTTTACATAATCTACGGTAACCGGAAAATCTTTTAAGCGATCGCTAAATGTTTTGAAATGCTGAAAAGCCAAAATGGTGGTAGGCACCAATACGGCGGCCTGCTTACCATCAACACAGCTTTTAAAGGCAGCCCTGATGGCTATTTCAGTTTTACCAAAACCCACATCGCCACAAACGAGGCGGTCCATGGGTGATGGCGATTCCATATCTTTTTTTACATCTGCCGTAGCCCTGCTTTGATCGGGGGTATCTTCATAAATAAACGAAGCCTCGAGCTCGGTTTGCATGTAGTTATCGGGAGTATGCGAAAAACCCTGCTGGGCCTTTCGCTGAGCATACAACGTAATTAAATCAAAGGCAATTTCCTTAACCTTCGTTTTGGTTTTTTCCTTGAGTTTGTTCCAGGCGTCGCTGCCCAGTTTATTTACTTTGGGTACAGAGCCTTCTTTACCGGTATATTTCGAAATTTTGTGCAGCGAGTTGATGTTCACGTACAAAATATCGCTGTCTTTATAAATGATTCGAACCGCTTCCTGCAACCTGCCATTTGTATCCAACTTCTGTAATCCGCTGTACACCCCTACCCCATGATCGATATGGGTTACATAGTCGCCGGGTTGCAGCTCGCGCAGGGTACGCAGGGTTAATGCCTTATTTTTATTATAGGCTTGTTTAACCTTGTATTTATGGTAACGCTGAAATATCTGGTGGTCGGTATAACATACTGCTTTCAGATCTTCTTCAATAAACCCTTCGTGTATGGAAGTAGGTACCGGAGTGAAATTTATTTCGGCCTTTAAATCTTCAAAAATGCTGTTCAACCTTTCGAGCTGACGTGGGTTTTCGGCAAACAGGTACAAACTGAACCCCTTGGCTACCCATTGCTTCAGATCTTTTATCAGCAGATCGAACTGGCGGTTGAAAGCAGGTTGTTGTTTGGTTGAATAGTCAATGGTCAATGGTGAATGGTCAATAGATTCCGTGTTTTCAGAGAACCCTGACGAATGACCAAACTCTACTATATGGCGATTGGTTAGCTGTTGTTTTAAAGACCCGGCAGTGATAAATTCGTCTGCCTTTACAGTTGCTTTTATGGTTTTATCGTCTTCTTCGACCGTTTCTCTTGGTATGGTATTGTTTGCCTGCAGGTTCAAAAACAAATGCAGGTCTTCTTCCTGGGTGAGCAGTTTTTCTTTGGTAAGCTCCCAGTCCTGTATCCAGTACACCGTATTTTCGGGTAAAAAGTCGAACAGAGATATTTTATCGCTTTCTTCGAACTGGGTTTCTACATTCGGAATAATGCTAACCTGCAATAATTTTCGCTCACTTAACTGGGTTTCGGGGTCAAAAATTCGAATAGAGTCAACCTCGTTACCAAATAATTCTACACGGTACGGTTTTTCATTGCCGAATGAATAAATATCCAGAATACCTCCACGCAATGCGAACTGCCCGGGCTCGTAAACAAAGTCGGTTGTTGAAAACCCATAATCAACCAGTTGCCGCAATAAGCCTTCCACATCGATGCTGTCGCCGGATTTTAAATAAATGATGTTACCGGCGAGTGTTTTGGGCAGAACCACTTTTTCAAACAGGGCTTCGGGATAGGTAACCAGCGCTCCTACGCGGTTACTGCCGGCCGGCGGAGAAGAAAATCGCGTAAGCGCTTCGGTTCGCAGCATTACGTGCGAAGAATTGAGCAAACGGAAATTCTTTCTGTTTTTAAAAGAAGTGGGGAAGAAAAAGATATTCAGCGCATGGGTAAGGTTCTCGAGCGAATTATGCATGTAGGCGGCAGCTTCGGCATCTTCACAAACTATCACATGATTGAGCTGGCTACACACATCGTGTTGAAAAATAGTGCCAATGACAAAGGCCGGAGAACTTCCCTGAAGATTTTTACAATAAATTCGTTGAGATTGGGCAAAAGTGAGCCTGTCCGCCAGTTGAAAAAGGCGGGGGTTATTTTTATAGGCTTCGAGCAACACCTGCAAATTCATATCAGCGGCGCAAAGATACGAAGATTAAGGCAACAAGAAACAAGGCACACCCCTTTAGGGGATGGGGGAAAAATTTGGGGTTGACAATTGAGCTTTGTAAATTGAACATTTAGTTTAATACATAATGTAGGTGCAGGATGCAAAATTCGTGTTGCAGTTCTAACTTGCAACTCCCGTCAATTATCTCACTCTACTTAACTATGTAGTTTAAAACAAGTATGTTATGTTACTTCCCTGGCAAACCGGAAAAGTCATTCGCATCGAAAACGAAACCAGCAACACAAGACGGTATTGGATTCAGGCCCCCGAAATTTCGTCTTTCGTTTTTGAGCCCGGTCAGTTCGTTACCCTCGATTTACCCATTCATGAAAAGCCCAATAAACGCTGGCGTAGTTATTCAATAGCATCGTGGCCTAATGGTACCAATGTATTTGAACTGGTGATCGTATTGCTCGAAGGTGGCGCCGGCACTACCTGGCTTTTTAATGAAGTTAAAGAAGGCCATGAATTGATATTTCGTGGACCTCAGGGTAAATTCACCCTGCCCGAAACCATCGACCGCGATCTGTTTTTTATTTGTACGGGTACCGGTATTGCCCCCTTTAGATCGATGACCCATCATATATTGAATCATAATATCGCTCATCAAAACATTTACCTGATCTTCGGTTGCCGTAAATTAACTGATAGTTTATATTATAAGGAGCTGTCAGCATTATCGCAAAAGATAACCAGCTTTCAATACCTGCCTACCTTTTCACGCGAAGTTCCTGAAAACCATAACCACCTGATTCGCACCGGTTATGTTCATTCTATTTATGAAGAAATATGCCGCACCAATATCCAAAATAGCAGCAATGATACACCAGCCGCTATTAAACCGGCTTATTTTTATTTATGCGGATGGAAGAACATGATAGATGAAGCGAAGCAAAGGATACAGGCATTAGGGTACGACAGAAAAGCCATTCACCAGGAGCTGTATGGATAGTCTTTAAAAAACAATAGCATCCCTAACCATCTCAGCACAGAAGCTGAGGATAGTAACGGATATTTTAGTGATGATAGCTGGATTTTGTTAGAAATGACAGGTGGGAATACTCGCCGTTTTTACAGCACGGCAGGCTACATGCAGAGGACAACTATTTATTTCCGAAAGATTTGTCCTGCATTTTGTCTGCCTTTTTTTCTTCTTTGGCAGTTATGGGAATTACAGGAATAGAGGAAGAGCCCTTCAGCTTTTCTTCGAGCATAAGCTTTTCTTTCTGTAATTCAAGAATTTCGGCATGACTGGCCATCATTTCTTTTTCGAGGTCGGTCACTTTCCCTCTCACTTTACTTAACTGAGCACCCCGTAACAGGAAGCCGGTTAAAAAAGCAACCAGGGCTAAGCCACCCAACATAGAGATTTCTATTGAGAAACTAATTAAGAGCATAAGCAAGCCTCCTTGATTCACTCGGTTTTTTTAAGGTTTTACAAAGTTACAAGGATACTGGTTATTTAAAAGAGTAGTTTTCCGAAGACAGGAATATTTATAAAAGTAATACCAAACAACGTTTTATGCAATAAATTTTTCTACAACCTCCCTGATCCGGTCAACAGGAATGCGCTCCTGCTGCATAGAATCACGGTAACGAATGGTTACGGTACTGTCTTCTTTCGTTTGATGATCAATTGTAATACAGAAGGGCGTACCGATTGCGTCCATACGACGGTATCTTTTTCCAATAGTATCCTTCTCCTCGTAAAAACAACGGAAAAATGGTTTGCAGGTATCCATAATATTCCGTGCAATTTCGGGTAACCCATCCTTTTTGACCAGGGGCAAGATAGCCAATTTTATGGGAGCAAGTTTAGGTGGGAACTTCATTACAACACGGCTGTCCTTTTTTTCGGGTGTGCTTAAATCCTCCTCAGTATATGCTTCACTCAAAATCATCATAATTGTTCTGTCTAACCCAACCGAAGTTTCCACTACATATGGAATATAGTTCTGATTTATCTCCGAATCAAAATACTGCATTTTCTTTTTACTGTATTCCTGGTGATTGCGTAAATCAAAATCAGTACGGGAATGTATACCTTCTAATTCTTTAAACCCTATTGGAAAATCATATTCAATATCACAGGCTGCATCGGCATAGTGAGCCAGTTTAACGTGATCGTGAAAACGGAATTTTTCTTTAGGAATACCCAGGCTCAAATGCCATTTCATTCTTACTTCTTTCCAGTATTCATACCACTCTTTTTGAGTGCCGGGACGAATAAAGAACTGCATTTCCATTTGCTCAAACTCGCGCATACGGAAAATAAACTGACGGGCAACAATTTCGTTTCTGAACGCTTTACCGGTTTGTGCAATACCAAACGGTATTTTCATGCGGCCGGTTTTCTGCACATTCAAAAAATTCACAAAAATGCCCTGGGCGGTTTCGGGACGCAGGTAAATTTCACTGGCTTCTTCCGTTACGCTACCCAGCTGGGTGCTGAACATCAGGTTAAACTGACGTATTTCGGTCCAGTTACCGGTACCGCTTACCGAACATTTGATCTTATTATCTTCAATTAGCTTTTTTAATCCATCGAAATCACTGGCAGCCAGCAATTTATCCATTTCTGCCAACAGCGCGTCGGCTTCGGCTTTTTTACCTTCTTTTTCAAGATCATCGGCTTTGGCCTCTATCAGATGGTCGACCCTGTATCTTTTTTTACTGTCTTTATTATCAATCATCGGGTCGTTAAAGTTATCAACGTGCCCGCTGGCCTTCCAGGTGGTCGGGTGCATAAATATAGCAGCATCAATTCCTACAATATTCTCATGCATCTGGGTCATGCTTTTCCACCAGTAATCGCGAATATTTCTCTTTAACTCACTGCCCCATTGACCATAATCGTATACGGCACTAAGTCCATCGTAAATTTCACTGGACTGAAAAATAAATCCATACTCTTTGCAATGCGATATAATTGCCTGAAACCTGTTATTATCTGTTGCCATAATGGCTGCAAATATAGGCGATATGTTGTAGTGATAAAACCGGTTATTGAATAAGTTAGGACAATACACTTTTACAGCCCGGTTACCGGTTATGCAACCGGTTAAAAGCCCGACAGCTAAATTGTTTTTTTAATATTTACCGGGAAGCTTGCAAACCCCGGAATGTTCGTCTATATTTCGCTAAAACAATCCCTGCCCCTATGTCAAATTCAGAAACCCTCCGTTCAGAGATCGAAAAACAAATATCAGCCGGTTTTTCAGGTGATGAAATAAAGCAAAACCTGCTCGCTCAGCAATTTGAAGCCGCCGAAATAGAATCCTGCATGAAGCAGTACAAGAGCATAACCAGCGCTCAACCCGCCAAAAGTTCATCAGGAGCAAGCGTGGTATCGTTACTGGTATCAGTTTATTTTATTATTAATGGCAGTGTGAAGGTTAGCAGCCATTCATCGGGCCTTTTACATACCTGGGGTATTATTATGATTTGTGTTGGGCTTGCCGGCGTTGTATGGAAAACGATTGATCTGGTGAAGCGGTAAAATACATTTGTCAAAATATTCCTGCAGGCGCTCAATGGGCGCCTGTTTTTTATCATTAACTATAAGGGCGAGCCCACTGTTGAGAAGGTAATGCGGATCAGGCGAAAAGTTGGGAATAACGTTGAAAAGTTGACGCACCTTCTTTAATACCTCACCCCTTCAACTTCTCATTATCCTTATGCCTGTTGGCATCGCGGATATTCTTCTTTTCAAAATTCTTTTGTAAGGCATCGGTTAGGTCAACACCGGTTTGATTGGCCAAACAAATAAGCACCCACAACACATCGGCCATTTCATCGGCTAAGGGACCTTCTCCGGCCTTTCCCGGCGAAGCAGGTTGTTCGCCTTTTTTATAAGATTGATCTCCATACATGCGTGCCATATGCCGCGCCAGTTCGCCAACTTCTTCGGTTAGAATAGCCATATTGGTTAGTTCGCTGAAATAACGAACACCTACTGTTTTTATCCAGTGATCAACCTGTTGTTGCGCTTCTTTAATTTCCATAATTTAGTTTGCGGTTTGAAGTTTGTAGTTTGTGGTTGCTGCCGCGTTTTAAACAGCACTACTATTTTTTCAACCCTTAGTCTTTATTTTTATTTATCCTCTGTTTCACACTTTATCAACCTGTTAACCTGTAAACTTTTCAACCCCTCCGTTTTCAAATTCTCTCATTTTCAAATTTTCAAATTACAATTATTCCTTATTCTTCGTATCGATCACTATGGTAACAGGTCCGTCGTTCAGCAACGATACCTTCATATCGGCGCCAAACTCACCGGTAAATACCTGTTTGCCCAAATCCTTTTGTAATTGCAGTACAAATTGTTCGTATAACGGTACTGCAATAGGTGGTTTGGATGCTTTAATATACGAAGGGCGGTTGCCCTTTTTGGTTGAGGCATGCAGCGTAAACTGGCTTACAACCAGTATATCGCCATCCTGGTCCTTTATCGATTCGTTCATAACCCCACAGGCATCGTTAAAAATGCGCAGGTTTACTATTTTACCACTAAGCCATATAATATCTTCGGCTGTATCGGCATCTTCAATACCCACCAATACCAGCAACCCCTTTGTAATAGCCGAACGTATATGATTATTAATTACAACATTTGCCATTGTTACCCGTTGTATTACCGCGCGCATAGTACCCTTAAATTATTTTTACCTTTATATAATGAAGATAGATGTTTCAAAAGAAATACAATTTAAAACAGCTCGCAGTGGTGGCAAAGGCGGCCAAAACGTAAATAAAGTGGAAACGATGGTGGAGGGATATTTTCATATATCTAATTCGTTGATTTTAAACGACGAACAAAAATCGAGTGTTCAAAACAAATTAGCTTCAAAAATAAATTCGGAAGGGTTTTTGCAAGTAAGAAGCCAGGTTCACCGCAGCCAGTTGCAAAACAAGGAAGAAGTAATAAAAAAAATGAATGCGTTCATTGAGCAGGCACTGAAGAAAGAAAAGAAACGCATTGCCACCAAACCTTCCAAAGCGGCGAAGAAAAAGCGGCTCGATACAAAACTGAAACAATCACAACACAAAGAAAACCGCCGAAAAATACGACCAGGCGATTTGTAAGCGTAATAACACCCGAATACTATGAAAAGTATTAAACAACTGCACTATTTGCTTTTACCGGTATTATTATTAACCGGCCTGCTTTCAACAATCATTACCTCCTGTCAGAAAGAATTAAAATTCGACAAAGAACCCGAAAAAGATCACAACCTTGTTTTGAAATTTAAGCCCGTAGTTCAATTCGATTCTGTTGCCCTTGAATTGGGAAAAACCTATAAAAATTACTTTAAAGAAGATTATACCCCCACCGCATTTAAGTTTTATATTCATGGTATTGAAATGATCAATACCGATTCAGGCAAGGTGTTCCGTTTGGCTGAAGACAAATATTATCTTGTTGACTTTAGCGACTCAGCCTCCTGTGAAATCAAAATTGCCATATTACCATATGTATATAACCGTATTTCATTTACCATTGGAGTTGATAGCGCCCTGAATGTTAGCGGCGCTCAAACCGGCGCTCTTGATCCGGCCAATGGCATGTTCTGGACCTGGAATACCGGTTATATTATGGCCAAGCTCGAAGGCACCTCGTCAAAATCAACACAGGCCGGTAAATTTGAGTTTCATATCGGCGGCTTTTCGGGCACCGATAACGTAATTAAAAAGGTAAATTTATTATTTCCGTTTGCCCAGAATATTGATCTGAAAGCCGGACAAACAACCGAAATGTTTATAACTGCCGATGCCAATGACTGGTTTTATAACCCGCACGATATAAAGATCGCCGATAACCCGGTGATCACTTCGCCGGGCGATCTGGCAAAGCAGGTGGCAGAGAATTATTCAAAAATGTTCACTGTAGATTCGATTGCTAATAATACCCCGTGACGTTACGATGCGCGACAATAGGAATTTGTTTATTGCTTTTTTTAGGTACCCTGTTGGTAAATGCCTGTAAAAAATCAGGGAATGGCAGCAGCGGGCCGCATCCGCTCACATTTACAGTTCCAACAGGTTTTCCTGCCCCGCAATACACCTTTACCGGCAATCCCTTAACAGAGGAGGGTTTTGAACTGGGTAGAAAGTTATTTTACGACGGTCGCCTGTCGAAAGATGGCAATTTCCCCTGTGCGTCGTGTCACCAGCAGTTCGCCGCTTTTGCCACATATGATCATCCGCTTAGTCATGGTTTTAATAACCAGTTTACATTTCGTAATGCGCCCGGCCTTTTTAATATGGTGTGGAATAAAGAAATGCATTGGGATGGCGGTATTGTCAATATAGAAGTACAACCGCTGGCCCCGCTTACCGCACCCAACGAAATGGCCGAAGACGTAAAAAATGTGATCAGCAAACTACAGCAGGATGAAGATTATAAAAAAATGTTTGCGTCGGCGTTTGGCGATGACACCATTACCAGTCAGCGCATGTTGTATGCACTTACCCAGTTTGTAGGTTCTTTGGTTTCGGCCAATTCAAAATATGATAAAGTAAAACAGGGCAAAGCCGTTTTTTCGCAAACAGAACAAAACGGCTATACCCTGTTTCAATCAAAATGCGTTAGCTGCCATCCCGAGCCTTTATTTACCGATCATAGTTTTCGCAATGTGGGCTTGCCGGTTGATCCCTTTATAAACGACTTAGGCAGAATGCGCATAACCAATAAGCCCCAAGACTCGCTGAAATTTAAAGTGCCCAGCTTACGAAATGTAGCACTCACCTTCCCATACGAACACGACGGCCGTTTTTCGAGCATCACCAGTGTGCTTGACCATTACAGCAGCACCGTTCAAAACAGTGCTACCCTTGATCCGCTGTTAAAAAATAAAATACCGCTAACGAATGCCGAAAAGTTTTACCTGGTCGAATTTCTGAAAACACTCACCGACTCCACCTTTATTTCCGACAGCCGGTTTTCACAACCACAATAATGCAGTTTGTAGTTTTAGGTTTGTAGTTTGTGGTTCTTTCGGTGAATTATACTGTCCGATTTTAAGCCTGTTACACTTTTAAGGCGCGGGCAGGTAATAATGATTTTCCAAAGTGCGGTAGCAACCACAAACCTCAAACAATAAACCCCGTCCGACCGGGTCATCCGGGCGGGCACAAACAACACATTTGCGGGGAAACAAAGTTTGAACGGGCATTTAACCATCGACCTAATTTAGTTCGACGATTTACCCAGCGTAATATCTCTTTTGTTTAAAATTACACTCAGGGCGTCTTTTTGCCTGGTCAGCTCATCGGTTTGCACCATCTGGTCGTTTTTGTTTTGCGCCAGCTTTTCCTGCAGGGCCTTTAATTTCTTTTCAAGATCGTACTGATCGTCTTTCATGTTCAGCAGCTTTTTCTCGGCCTTTTTTACCTGTTCCTGCTGCTGTTTAATTTTCACATCGAGGTTATAGGCATCAATGGAGGGTGCCATTTTGTTAAGCAGCTCTTTTGCTTCGCTCACTTTAAAGCGATCTTCCGAAGCACGAACCCCTATATTTTCCCCGGGACGGCCAATAAGTACATATACAATGCTCGATTCCCTGTCTTTTTCGATTTTACGCTCTACCTTACAGTGCACATCGAGCATTTCAGGATCATTATCGAGCAGGTGAGTATTGCGAAAAACGTCAAAACTTTTGTACCGGTCGCTTTTTGCCCCTTTTTTCTCCATATACTGTTTAATGGCATCTTCAACAATATTCGAAGTGTAAGGCAGCTCAATAACGGCAGCTACTTTATTTCCTTTCTGGTATTCGATTTTGCCTTCGCCTGATTGTGAAAATACGGTGGTGTGAAAAATAAAAGCGGTTAAAAGACAGATTAAGGGTAACGATAGTTTCATAGTGAATGGGATTTAAAGATTAAATATACAAACCGGCGATAAAGATAGCAAGACGTGTGATAAAAACCTTAAAGTGTTGATTTTGACGGATATTAAAAAAAATAATCCGTTTACAGGTACTGTTTTTGTTATTAAAATACTATATCCGGCATAAACCGGTTAATGCATCGGGGTTTTAATGACCGAACCCCTTAATTTTGATCCTTAAATTCTAAATAATTTTCATTGAGCGGTATTAAAAAATTAGCTGGGCAAACGCTGTGGTATGGCGTTAGCAGTATTTTTGCCCGTTTCCTGAATTACCTGCTTACTCCGTACCTGACTTATAAACTAAGTGGCTCAGGTTTCGGAGAAATGAGCCTGGTATATGCGGCAATTCCCTTTTTAAATACGTTGTTTTTGTTTGGGGTCGAAACTGCTTATTTCCGTTATATTCAACAGGACCAGTACAAAAACGAAATATACAATACACTGTCTATTTCAATATTCAGCAGTACTTTTTTCCTAACCGCCCTGCTTATCATTTTCAACAAATCGTTCGCACACCTTATATCCATACAGGACCATCCTGAATACGTAACGCTCAGCGCCTTCATCATTTGTTTTGATGCTTTATCGGCCCTGCCTTTTGCCAAGCTACGGCACGAAGGCCGCCCGGTAAAATTCGCCTTTGTTCGGGTATCCGGCATATTAATAAACATTGGAATCATCTATTTCTTTCTTTCCGTATGTCCGGCCCTGTTAAAAAAGAATTCCAACAGCCCCCTGTTAATAATATACAATAAAGATTTTGGCGTAGGCTATATATTACTGGCCAATGTTATTCAATCGTTTTACCAGCTGATCATATTGAATAAGGAGCTGTTCAGCTTTAAATGGAAATTTAATGCTGTTATGTGGAAGGAGGTGATGATATATGCTTTACCCCTTGCCATAGCCGGTTTTGCGGGCATGATCAACGAAACATTCGACCGTATTATGCTTGGCTGGTGGGCGCCGGTACAATCTATTCAGGAAGCCAGGTTCGAAGTAGGCACCTACAGCGCCTGTTATAAATTATCTATTCTCATAACACTCTTTATACAGGCTTTTAGAATGGGCGCCGAGCCATTCTTCTTTAAACAATCGCTTTCGGAAGATGCCCCCAGGACCTATGCCCGTGTGATGAAATTTTTTGTAATTACCATTACGCTGATGTTTCTGGTAGTGGCATTGTACATCGATTTGTGGAAAAATTTTATTCAAAACGAGGCGATGTGGGCAGGTTTGAAGGTTGTACCAATTTTACTTTTTGCCAATATGTTCCTCGGCATTTATTACAACTTATCAATATGGTATAAGCTATCTAAAAAAACTTCAGCCGGTGCCTGGATCACCCTTATCGGCGCCCTCATCACCCTGGTGGTAAACTTCGTTTTTATACCCCGATTCAGCTATATGGCCTGCGCCTGGGCTACTTTTTTATGTTATGGCAGCATGATGGTGGTATCGTTTGTTTGGGGCCAGAAAGTTTATCGTATACCATATGCCACCAAAAAACTTTGCGCCTACATGATCATTGTAGCCGTTTTATACCTGGTGCACCATTTCATTGTAACCCAGTGGCCCAATACCTGGCTAAATGTAACAGTGGCTACCACATTTACCCTCGGTTACCTGGTATTTATACTGCGTGTTGAACGCAAAGAATTTATCAGGTTGCCCTATATAGGAAAAATGATTTATAAAGTAATCTGACCGACTGGGATATTGGGATTTTTGGGATATTGGGATTTTCAGAAAGCTGGTAGCGAAAGAAATCACAAAATCCCTAAATCTCAAAATCAGAAATCCTTCAAAAAGGGGTTGTTCAGTTTCTCATAACCGACAGTGGTTTCGGGGCCATGGCCGGGATAAACCACCACATCATCGGGCAGTACGAATAGCTGGTTCCTGATGCTGGAAATAAGGGTTTCAAAATTGCCTCCGGGCAGGTCGGTACGCCCAATGCTCTGGCGAAACAACACATCGCCGCTTAAAACGAATTGCTGCGCCGAACAATAAAAAGCAACATGCCCGGGAGAATGGCCAGGTGTAAATAAAATCAGTAACACATCGTTACCCAACCTTATTGCCTCACCTTCGCGTAAAAAGATAAGGTCGCCTTTGTAATTATCAAAAGGCATCCCCCACGATGAAGCAAAAGTGGGCGCATATTCAAGAACAGGTTTTTCTTTTTCGTGCAGGTGAAGGGTTAGTTTCCATGTGTCGTGAATAAATTTGTTGCCAAACACATGATCGAGATGACAGTGAGTATTTAACAAATATTTAGGCGTTAGCCCCGAAGTTTGTATAAATTCTTTCAATTCATTACGTTCATTGCCGAAATAGCAGCCGGGGTCAACAATGCAACATTCTCCCGACTCGTTATACACCACATATGTATTCTCCTGAACCGGACTGAAAGTAAAAGATTTCACTGTTAGCATAACTTGTACTCTATTTATAATTGATTTTCGCGGTATTACGGATTGTTTTAACTTTAAAACATTTAAAGACAGGCCATGCAATTTCAACAGATTCAGCCAAAAACAAAAGTATTTTCATCCATCCCTGTATTACTTGCCATGCTTCTGCTGCCAGCCTTACTGTTCGCCCAGGTGAACACAGTAGAATTTGGTAAAAACCGGGTTCAGTACCGTAAATTCAAATGGCAATATTACCAGACCACAAATTTCAATACCTATTTTTACGAAAATGGCCAAACCATAGCCAACTACGTAGCTCAGGTAGCTGAAAATGAATTGGCCGGTCTTGAACAATTTGTTGAATACGGGTTGCAACGCCGCGCTAACATTGTTATATATAATCATTTCGACGAATTACAACAATCCAACATAGGACTTAACCTCGACTGGCAAACGACGGGCGGTATTACCAAACTGGTAAATAATAAAATGGTTGTTTATTTCGATGGCGATCACTCTAATTTACGTAAACAGATTCGCCAGGGTATTGCCCGTATACTGGTCGATAATATTCTGTTTGGCGACGATCTGGGTGAATTTGCCACCAACCAGGCCCTGCTCGATTTACCCAAATGGCTGGTTGACGGATATGTTGATTATGTAGCCGAAGAATGGAGCCCTTCATACGACAACGATCTGAAACTGGCCCTGCTTTCGGGCGATTACAAAAACTTTTACCAGTTCGCTTACGAAAAGCCCCTGCTGGCCGGTCACGCCTTCTGGCATTATCTTTCAGAAAAATATAAAAAAGAAAACGTTACCTACTTTTTGTACCTGAGTCGCGTTTACCGCAACCTTAACAGCGCCTCTCAACGAATTTGTAAAAAGAAGTTCAAAGAGGTGCTGAAAGATTTTATGGCCGAAAGAACGGAAATGTATGAGAAAGATCTTCGCGGACGCCGCGATATTCCAAAAGGTACCGTTTCAATTGTAGAAGAGGTAAAACATAACAGAGACTTCATACACTTTACTCAAAACCCCGCTCCCCGCAGTCAAACCTATGCCGTGGTGGAATTTATAAAAGGCCAGTACCGGGTGGTTTTATGGGAAAATATGACCGACCGCCGGGTATTATTGAACACAGGGGTACGGTCGAATGAAAATGAAATCAATCCCAATTATCCAATATTAGCCTGGGATGGTAAAGGCACCCGGCTTGCCTGCGTATACTGGCAGGAAGGGAAAGTGAAGCTGTTTGTTTACGATATGATTGCCCATTTTAAACGGATAAAGCAGGAAATACCGCACTTTGAACAAATTCAGGATATGAAATTTATGCTGAATTCGAATACGCTGCTGCTAAGTGCTGTTCGCAAAGGCCAATCGGATATTTTTATTTACAATATCGAAAAAGATACCTACGAGCAGGTTACCAATGACGCCTATGCCGATCTGGACCCTTCGTTTGTAGCGTTCCCCAATAAAACCGGTATCATCTTTTCATCAAACCGGCCCGATGCTACCACACATGGCGGCGATACCGCAGTAGCCTCGCAACGCTATAATATTTTCCTTACGGATGTTTATAACAAAAGCGAGTTCCGTCAGATTTCACAGCTAACAAAAATGAAATGGGGCAATGCACGGTACCCCATGCAGTACAATACCTATCACTTTACATTCGTAAGCGACGAAACCGGTATCTCAAACCGCTTCGCCGGATTTTTCAATACACAACGTGCAGGCCTTGACACAGTAATGTTAATAGGCGATCAAAAACTGGTCAATCCCGATCCACAGGAAATCGATTCAACACTGAAAGCCTGGGGCAAAACAGAACCCGATTCGGTATTCACTTTTTCGGTAACCAACGACTCGGCTTATGTTTTCCCGATTACCAATTATCAAAGCGCTCTACTTGAAACAAAAATTGCCGGTGACCGGGGTGAGGTAAGCGAAGTACGGCAACAAGGCAACCTGAAATTCCTGTACCGGTTGAAAGTTGATGACGCAACCCTGCGCCGGCGTAATATAAACCCACGCCCAACCGAATACAGGCGAAAAACCATCATTGCCGAACAGGCTGCCAGTGGCGCTGCGATTCAGTTTAATAAGCCAGGCGCGGCACAGCCCGATTCGGTTCGAAAGGTGAATGATATTTTTGAAACCGGTTTTGAAAAAGAGAAAAAAGATTCCGTTAGCACCCAGCAGCCACCACCCGTTGCTGAAGGCGCCGAAGTAAAAGCTCCTGAAGTAAAAGGAGAAGAACCGGTATTGAAAAAAGCCAAGCTGTTCGATTATAAACTGAAGTTTTCGATAGATAATTTCACCGGTGGCTTTAACAACGACATTCTGGCCAGCCGGTACCAGCCTTATACCGGCGCATTACCCGTTGTACTGCAAAGCGGGGGCGCATTTAACGGCATGTTAAAGGCATCGATCTTTGATCTTTTTGAAGATATACGATTTACAGGAGCCATGCGCCTGCCGTTAATAGGTGGTATTGGAACAGGCGTTTCGGTTGGTAATTCAGGCGCTACCGCCTTTGTTCCGGTAAACCAGTCGCTGTTCGATGGCGGTGGTGAATGGTATGGCCGGATAGACTACCTGAAACACAGACTGGATTATTCTTTGATCTATTACCGCCGTACCGATTTGGGTGCTGTAGAAAACATTGGCACCACAGCCCAGGAATACGAAGCCAAATCATATACCAACCTGTACCAGGGCGTTATCAAATATCCGTTCGACAGGGTGCGCAGCATCCGTATATCGGCTGGTATTCGTACCGATAAAGTGGTGGTTCGCGGCGCCTACCTCGATACTTTTTCGCTAAAAGTACCCGACGTTAACAAACAAACTTTTGCTGTAACCCGCATAGAATATGTACATGATGATGCGATATTAAAAGCTACCAATATCTGGAATGGTTTACGGTATAAAATATACATGGACCTCGACGGTCAGATCAGCAAACCACCTGCTGTAGGCAATGTGAAACCCGGAAGGTTTACCTGGAACGCAGGCTTCGACGGCCGTTATTATTTTCCTATTTACCGCAATTTTATATGGGCCACACGTGCAGCGGGCGACTTTTCGTGGGGTAGTCAGAAGATCGTTTATTACCTCGGTGGTGTAGATGGCTGGATGTTCCCGAAATATAACCAGGATCCCCGTCCGCAGGACCCCGATTATGCATATCAGTCGCTGGCAGTAAATATGCGCGGCTTTCCGCAGAACATAGCCAATGGCAACAACGCGCTTATTATTAACAGCGAACTTCGGTTGCCAGTGTTCTCAACCCTTTTCAACAAACCGATCAACAACGCATTCCTGCGCAACTTTCAACTGATTCAATTTGTTGATCTGGGAAGTGCATGGAATGGCAAGTTCAGCAAATTATCACGCCCCGAAATTGTATACGGTAACGAACCGGTTCAGGTATTGATCAAGGCCGGTGGCATTGGCCCCTTTGTAGGCGGCTATGGCTTTGGCGCACGCAGTACCCTGTTGGGTTACTTCCTGCGATTAGATGCCGGATGGGAAATGAATGTATTCTTTAGAGGAAAACCATATTTACATTTTGCCATGGGAGTTGACTTTTAGTGAAACGTGAAACGGCAAACGTGAAACGATACAGGCTCCGATAGAAATATCGGGGCTTTTTATTTTTAAAAAAGTAAGGTGCTGTGAGAACACAGCACCGTTTTTGGATAAACCAACCGCTATAGTGGAAGGGTATAGCGGCTTGTTAATGAATAGATTTACTGATGCGTTTTATAGTGAGATAAGCCAGCGTCATGAATACAGAAAAACAGGCCACCATGCCCCAGGCATATTTATATTGCACTGGATGACATAACATTTTCAATATATCTGCAGTAAGCTCAAAAGGATTGGTAACAATGTCCCAGCTATTGAATCGCAGGTATCGGCCGATGTAAACACCCAATGCATTTAACCACATGATAGCATAGATAAACAACCACTCATATTTATCAGATAAAAAGCGCTGTACCATTCTTTCCATTTGACGCACAGACAATATCCCCAGCAATAAACCATTCCACGCGAAAGAAATGATCAGCGCCAGATCGAACCATAGCGGTACATTGTTGTTTTCGCCAAGATGAAACAGGTCGGTAAGAATGTAAAACGAATTGGGAATAAACAACAACCAAACAAACGAAACAGCTGCGAATTTTATCCTGCTGATTGTAGCAGTATTTTGGTGCTGCAACCACGACGACATCATATACGGCAACCATGCCAGAAAAAGATTCCATACCAGCGAAAGAAAAGTAATTCGGCCGGTATAGGCAATACGCGCCAATACCAATACTATACTAAAGCCCATCGATAAGGTAAGCATGCGATCTGTTTCATTGTCAATAACACGAAACCAGAACCAGCGATATACATTGAGTGGTTTACCAATAACTTTCATTGTTAAAAAAATTTAGGAATGAACACTACCGCCCCAACAACCAATGCCGTTATTGCAGCAACCAATACAGCGCCGGCAGCGAGGTCTTTAATAAATTTTACTTCGGGATGTTGCTGAACCGATACAAAATCCATTATCCGTTCAATGCAGGTATTAAACATTTCGGCCACCCAAACAAAGCCAATGGCAAATACCAGCGCCAGCAACTCGGTTTTGGTAACCTTAACCCAAACAGCCAAGGCAAGAACCGCAACGGTAGCCGCAAAATGAAGCCAGGCATTGTGCTCCCTGTAAAAAAAGGAAGCAATACCATCCATGGCAAACCTGAAACTCTTAACCCTCGACCGGATAGAAAACCCCTGCGATTTCATATACTTTACTTTTTTATAACTGTGTATATAATTTACCCAATGATTTGCGGGTGGTGATTACAGCAACCAGCAACGCTGCAATAGTGGTGCCCATTACTGAATAACCCCGCCATTTGAGATGAATAAATTCATCGTTGATTATTTTTGAATAAAGACCATAAAAAAGAATAGTCAACACGATAAGGTAAAATGTAAGCCATGCTGTTCGGGCATTTATACCATATGGCAATATAGTTGATACATTCACCAGCGGAACCATCAATATTAAAACCGGCAGTGTTACAATAAAGCCGCCGAACAGGTACAGGACTGATTTAAAAACCTCAAAAATATCGCCGGTAAATAATGCTCCTACTCCCCAAAAGAAGGCATTCAGAAAAACTGTTTTCGCCCATATTTTAGCACTAACTGATAATGATATCATATCCCTGGCTATTGATGTGTTACAGTAATGAGTCCTCTTTTTTCAAAATATATTTTGGTATAGGCGTCGGAGTAATTCCATGACAACCACGAAAGCTGCTTTTGATCTTTTACAAACTGCTGTTCACGCTGCTTTAACCGTTCAATAAAACAGGAGTCGCAATAATCCAAAGCTTTGTTCTTCGCCAGCGCTTCCAAATCGTTTTGCCTTTTTTGTATCGCTACTATATTGGTATCGATCAGCGGCAATGCTTTATTTGATAAGGATAATAAAAACGGCACATCCAATTCAACGGTATTTTTTCGTTGCAGGTTATAACCGGCAATCAACTCATCCCAATGTATAGTGGTGGCAAGCACCAGAACCACAATAGCAGCCCAGGCGTTTACCCTAAACAAAAAGTAATTTGTTTTTTTTGTTACTATTTTCACAAACACTGTTATTAAACCTATAAGCACCATCAGCAAAAAGAATAAAACGCCGATCCGTTTGTATGCCAGTCCGTGACGAAGAATATAATAATAATCGCGCAGGAAAACCGAACTCACTAAAATGGCATTTTGAATAATCCATGCATATGCGCCATACTTCAGCCATTTATTACGGCGATAAAAATTCAGGTTGCCTTTAAAAAAGAACAGCAATATGGCCATTGCCAATACAATCGAAACAATGAGCAGCTCCGTTCCCTCGTGTACCATTTTATAAACCGGTTCTCCTTCTTTGTAATGAAAATTTAACCACAGAAAATTTACATCAATAATATTAATTGTGAGCAATAATAAATTCAGCAAAACAAGACTTATTATACCGGTGGTGTTTTCGTTTTTTAGGGCCATCGCGCCACTGGCCATTTTGCCCATGATCATTTCAATAAATTGAAAGAAAGGTCTTTCCCTTCTTTTACGCAAGGTGGTACGGGAGCGTTGCAGGCTGTCGTTTAACGTTGCTTCGCGCCGGCTGAAATAATCAATTTTACTTTTGAGCAAAACAGATCCGGTAATTAATAACCCCAATAACAAAAACAAAATCCGTTGCCATGAAAAGAAATCGAAAAAATGGCTAAAGAATACTTCAACCTGCTCCCCTATGCGGCCGGCAATGTCGCTAAAAACATTGTTGGCGCCCAGGTAAATGCAAAAGAACACCACCAACAACACGAACGGAAAAACAGCAAATCGTATAAAGCGTGTTATTGCCCTGCGCTTAATGGCCGGGCCGCGGTTAAACTTTATAGGCTCAACAAACGAAGCCGCCACCATCAATACATTTAATAATACCGAGCCGCCGGCAAACCAGGCCGAACGATGCACGTATTCTGAAAAACCAGCCAGTAACAATAAAGTAGTTACAAATGCAATTTTGCTTAAATCGGTATTATGCACTACCACCATGGCCAAACAAATGATATGCCCTGCAATGAGCCATCTTACTGTTGCATGATGCCTGGCATTCGGATATAAATAGAAAAGCGCTGTTAGTATAAAAAAGTCGAACAGTACGGTATTGATCGCCAGTTTTTCCTGCCAGAAAACAAGGTTAAATAAAACAGCCCCGGCTGTTACCAACATAATTTTAATGAGATCTTTATTCATAGTGTCGTTATTTATCATTTTGATTTACCCAATTTATCCATGACATCCGCTGCAATTTTCTCCTATCATGTAGGCCCCCAATATCAGCAGCAAACCTGCGCTGAATACAACGACTACCAGGTTCTGCCAGCTTTTAACTATTGAAACCCGGCAGTCGATTGCTTCTTTTGTGAACCAGATGGTTAATTTTACTACCAGTAGCGCATTCAGCAGCAGCGCAAGCACAGGCCCGAAAAGAATCAGCAGATTGATATTCCAGCCAAATGATTCATTAATGCCCCAGCTTTCCAATACCGGTTGCATCATATCGAATAAATAGTTCCAGCCAAATGCATACTTTAAAAGCGAAATAAAAATGAACCAGGCGGTTGGAACCGATAGCAACCACCCTGCTAAGGATATTATATTACTACGTGTTTTCATGATGTTGTGTTTTTTGTGAAAAATATGGAAACCGTCTACAGCAAAACCTTCAGCCGGTTATCGTTCAATATGGCTTTTACATCCTGCACCAGTTGATCACTGGTCACTGCAGTTACATTAACTACCGAATACGGTTTTGCACCACGCAATACATCCCAACGCCAGGTTAACTGATCAATGGTTCGTTTGGCGCCATTATCGTACCACCAGGCCGTATATAATTGTTCTTTGCCATGCTGCAACGCAGCGGTATATACCATTAATCCGTTTATTGATTTTTTTTGAACCTTTCTAAACTCATACCCACTCCCCTGCCAGCAGATCATGGGATGATGATCGGCATTATAAAAACCTGGAATGTATTTTATGTATATTAATGATCGGTCACTTCGCAACTTTATAATATCTGCAGTTACCCGTTGCGTTGTATACCCGGCAAGGGTTTTTACTTCAGTCGACACATTATTATACTCATCGTGTTGTATAACCGATACAGTACCCCAGATAGCAATTATCAGTAAAACGCTATGCAGTCCCATAATTTTTGTTTTTGATGTAACAACTTTTGATGCAGGGCGGTCGCTTGTTGTACGGCCACTTTTTACAATCATCCACCGGGTAATAAAAACAGCAGGACCAATTACATAAACCAGCAGGCAAATTATTCCGGTTACATCGTGCATTACAGTACCGGGCAGTATATTGAACCATACCAGCCCAATGATGCGAAAAAGATTGCTTATAACATTCAATACAAAAGCGATAGATAATAAGCTCATTACCTGCCACCATGTTATCTGCCGGTTGTATTTCTTTTGATAAACGGCTATCATTATTACCTGAAGCAGCAACGAGGTAACCAGCATATTCAATCCCATACAGGCAGGGTCTACCGAAAATTCATTGCCATTAAACACGATCATATTGCCTGCAACCGCAGTTTGCTTTCCGGCCCTATTCATCATATTACCGGCCAGGGCTGTTAATTGCAAGCGAACAGGGAAGCTGAATACGGTGGCTGTGAACTGAAATACGGGCGCCATGAAACCGGCAACCAACACCGGCAACAGATTGATTTTACCTAAACAAGTTTCTGCAACAAAAAAACCGGCAAATACAATGGCGAAATATAAAATTGTTTTTACAGGCAGTAACAAACACAAGGCACTGCAACACAAAGCAAGTATGCCATAACGTATAGATTGCTTATGCTGTGGCTGAAAAGCAATAACCATTGGCAGGGTAATAAAGCCCAGTAACACATTCACCGATTGCCAGGCAATGTAAGTATGCAGCGCCAAAAACAGCAGCACCGCATAAGCCAGGCACAACAACACCGCAGGGCGGTTGATAGCTAATTTATTTGCTGGTATTTGCAACGCAGGCATCATGATATAATATTCTTTTTAACAGGATGATATTTCACGGCCAGCGCCACCAGTATAGCAATAATGATCAAAGCCCATTCATGCGGTTCAGGTACTGCCCCCTTCGATTGAAGGGATGCATTTTTTAAACTGTTCCGGCTATCGGTAATATTAAATCGCTCGTAATCCTGTTTTGTTTCCAATACTACCAAACTCGATACAGGGCTTACCACATGCGCTTTTTGGGCTTCGGCTACCAATTCATCATTTTCTGCATTGGCACAGGGCCCCATCTTTTGCATAATGTGGTTATAGGTGAACAACCGCATTAAATGGTCAGGGGCAGCCGAAGGCTGTGTGCAGTCTTTTTGAACAATGGCCACTTCGGCATTATCTATTACTATCTGATTATCGTCTTCAATATCGCGGGCAAAAACCTGGCTTTTGATCAGGCTGTCAAGCTCGGGTATGGTACCATGCTCATATTGAAACAGCCTGTATTCTTTTAGTGTTTTCAGGTAGGGCGAAAGCGTGTTACCAATATTGAACAATTTAATTTTCTTTGCTTCACTCATCGACTTTTTCAATTCATTCATGAACGCACTGCCTTCGAGGTCATTAAAATCCGGAGATGCTTCAGTGCTTTTGCTAACCAGCAATGAGGTAGTGTAATCTTTAATTAAATAAAGCGGGAACAGGCTAAACTGATACTGGTGTAAGGTTTCAAAAAGAGCTGCCTTATTTTCATCACTCAGTTGTATCAGTTCATTGGTATAAACAAATACCTGCTTATTTTTTACCTGGTCATACACACTATCAAACTCTTTTCTTGTCCATGAGCTGTTTACATCGAGGTATATTGTATCGAATACAGCTGTTGATCTTTGTTTCAGATACGGATGCATAGTGTATTGCTTTCCGTCGAAACAAAATGCTTCAGGGCTCAGGGGTTGATCGTTCAGTTCAATATTCCACGAAGCGTCGTATTTGCCGGAGCGATTAAATGACTGACCTCCTTTAGGCATGAATACAGCCGGTGCTATAAAGTTCTGTGGCTGCTGTTCAAATTTTAAAGTAACATCTTCGGTAGTGTGCACTGTTGACGGGCCATCAAAATAAATATTTTCATACATCATCTTACCCATTTGCCGGCTTAGCGGTGCAGTTATTCCCACTTTGAATTTCCGGCTCTCTCCGCCAATTACCGGAAATACGCGTACCGATACGGTATTGCCTTCCTGCCAGTGCAAAACAGATGGATCGCGGCTTTCGCGCCCTACAATAGTTTTGTATGCTTCACCGGCTTTTTGTTTGGTGGTTAATATACTTTTAGCTTCTGCGCCGGCTATCCACAACGACAAAGATGTTACCACGCCCCCTTCGGGTAAATGAAAAGTGTAAATAGCTTCTTCCTGATCATTTCGCCACCCATTATCATGTTGTGCTGCATTCGAAACGGTTATTACCTTTTCGGTATAGGAAACACCAAACTGTGGCCAGATGCGTACATCAGATTTTATATGTTCGGTATATAAATTATCGCCCGACCATAAACGTTCCTGTGCCTGGTGGCGGGAATCGTACATCGATTCGAGTAATTTGATTCGATTTTCTTCAGACAGATTGGTTTTACCCCAAAAAAAAGAAGCGATCATTACCAGCGGGTCGTGCTTTTTTTCTTCACTGAAATTCCTTGATGGCGTTGACCATGAAAACAAATCGAAATCACCTGCTGCGCTATAAACAAGGTCGGTTTTAAGTACCTTTTCTGTAACCCACCCGTGCGGTATTTTTTGCGCTACCGAAACCCAGTACGGCAAATTATTGCCGTCGCTAACAGTCGACTGCCGGTATATTTTATTAACACTACCTGCAACCAGTGTAAATTGAATAACAAACGCCACTATTATTGCAACAGAAACACCCGCACCACCCGCAAAGCTTCGTATGAATTTTTTATCTGTTGCTGTAATTTTTCTATACAGCACAATGGTATATATAAGGAACAATACCGGCACAAAGGAGTGCATTGAAATACCTAAAAAGAAAGAAGCTATGGCGCTAAACCCATATAACGGAGCAAGGTAGCACGACATATACAGGAATGTAACAGCGGCAATACCCAACACAAATGTCATAACATGCTGTAGTCCGCGCGGAAAAGATGCCCAAAAGGCAAAGGCAATATAATTGAGGCAAAGCACAACCTGCAATACAGCAAACCAGGGCACCACTTTTTCAAATACGATCATTTCGCGGTTCAGTGAATAGGCGCTGATCAAAAATAAAATGAGAAATAGAAAAAACGGAAAAAGGCCTTCTCTACCCTTTTTAAGCCGTTTGCTTCCTATTAGCATTATAAAATAAATTACAGTTATAACATAATTCATTATAAATAATCCGAAATAACCGTCTTTAATAGTAGTCCAGAAAGGAACACAATAAAAAACAAGAGAAAGCAGCATTAACAGAACACCTGATATGAACAAGGTATCTTTTGATTTGATTGTATAGAGGCTCATAGTTTTATTTTTCGGTTAAGCGATTGCGGGAAAAGGTTCCAAAGCTTTATCGTGCTTATTATTCGTTTTTACTTTCGACAAAATGGCTTCGAGCAATGGCAGCATTTTATTAAGACCTTGTGTTTTGATAATGAAATTCCACAAGGGTTCAAACTTCTTCCAGCCTCCTGCATACGTAAAATGTTTGATTGTATGTTTTAACAGATCGTGCTGCATGCTTGCCCGGTATATATTTTTCCAGGAATAGAATGACCGGTAAGCGTGGTCGTATCCTTTTTTTAATTCATCGGTACTTAATCCAATGGTTTTATACACTACCTGGCGGGTATCATATAAATCCCAGTTATGATGAAGGATGCGCCCCTGTTTTTCCATAGATTGGTACAGCCGCGTACCAGGATAGGGAGTGAGAATATGAAACGTACTGGTAGTTAACCCGCTTTCAACGGCCCAGTCAACTGTTTTATCGAAAACATTTTTATCATCATCATCTAACCCAAACACAAAACTGCCATTGATCATAATGCCCAATGAATGTAACCGGTTAATGGCTTCGCGATAATCTTTACCGAGGTTTTGCTTTTTATTGCTTTGCGAAAGATTGGCATTGCTGAGCGTTTCGAACCCAATAAACACACTGCGCAAACCAGCTTCGGCAGCTTTTTCGATAAGGTTACCCCGTAAAATGGCATCGATGGTCGAAGCGCCCTGAAACACCCGGTTCATGCCCTTCATGCCTTCAAATAAAGCAGCTGCAAATTTTTGGTTGCCCAGTAAATGATCATCCAGAAAATAAAGGTGTTTGCCGGGCAAACGATCTATTTCGGCCAAAGCCGCATCAACCTGTTGCGTGTAAAAAGATTTACCGCCTTCGAAAAAAGCATCTTTATAACAAAAATCACAATGATGGGGGCAGCCTCTTGAAACTACGATCGAGTTAGGCACCAGGTATAAATGACGTTTGATCAAATCGCGGCGTATCGGCGGAATATCAGCAATCGTACGTTTTGCGTTTACATAAATTTCCCTTGGCGTTTTATTTCTGAAATCTTTTAAAAACTCAGGAAATATATCTTCACCAGGCCCTATGAAAATGCTGTCGGCATGAGGCGCCGCTTCATCGGGTAAAGAAGAAACATGCAACCCTCCCAGGCACACATGAGCGCCTTTCTTCCGGTAGTGATCGGCCAGTTTATATGCGCGAAATGCATTGGTTATATACACCTGAATAACTACCAGGTCAGGGGTATCGTTAATCTGCAATTCTTCAATATGTTCATCCTGCAGGTCAATTTCATCATCAGGCGAGCAGTATGCAGCCAGTGTAGCGAGCCCTAATGGCGGAAACAATGAATACTTTATGGGTCGCCAGTAAGGACTTTTTGCTTCGGTAAGCGCAGGCAAAATCATTTTAATTTTCATAAACGGTAGTTGAATGTTGATGAAATTCGCTTCCTGCTTTTAACAGTGGTTTATATTGAGCGCCTATGGCAATAATGGCCGATAAGACCGCAAAACACAACAACGGTCGCGATTCAACATTTCCGGCTCCAAACAGCACACAAAAAGCAACGAACACTATTGCTGTAAGCACAACCCCGCTCAATAAAACCATCCGGAACAGCCATAACCCTTTCGCGTCGGCAGCTATGCATCTGTTAATGATGATGAGTAAAATCACAATAACCGGAAAGGAAAAAGTGGCGCCCAGGGCAGCGAACGTTATTAAAAAATCAAATGACCGATAGACTTTGGATATTGAATCGAGCAAATAAAACGTGCCCATCAATGCGTTGGCAGCTATTGCAATGAACCAGATTTTAATGGCGATCCACAACTGATCAATAAAAGATGTTTTCATATTTAAAAAGTGCTTTGTATTTCAAAGTGTAAGGGCAAAAAAAAATCACTTCATTCCTTTGATCATATTTTCCAAAGCCTCAATATGATCTTTAAATGCCTTTTCTCCTGCCCGGGTAATTGAATAGGTAGTGTTTGTTTTACGGCCAATAAATCCTTTGTGTACTTTAATGTATCCATTTTCTTCAAGATTTACCATGTGCGATGCCAGATTGCCATCGGTTACATCGAGCATTTTCTTCAGGTCATTAAAACTCACTTCCTCATTCACAATAAGAATACTCATTACTCCCATGCGAATGCGGCTATCAAAAATTTTATTAAGATTTTCAATCGGGTTCTTCATGTTGTTAAAAATTTCTAACTCTTCCGTTCATACTTCCACCACATCACTATGCCATACACAATATGCAATATGCCAAATCCGGCGGCCCAAAAATACAATCCGTCGCCGGGCACCCACAGATTAATTATTCCCAATGCCAGCTGCCCGTAACCGAGGTATCTTATTTCGCCTAATGTGTATTTCGAAGCATTTACGAGCGCCAGACCGTAAAAGATCAAACATCCGGGAGCAACAAATTCAAAATATCCCTGCTGCATGGCCCGCAAAATAACCAGTCCGCCTATAACCATCGGCAGTATGGTATTCCAGGCCAGACGCTGTACAGTACGGTCCCACATAGGTGTACCATTGCGCCTGCTGCGAATCCAGGTAAACAAAAATGCCGAAATAAAAGCCGTTGCAAAAGTAATTGCGGCGATCATCCACAGATCATTCAACAGCGACAGTGCATTATCATTTAACGAATGAACTTCACCCCGGTAATAGCTGCCGCCCTGGCGTGATAGTATATAACTGTGAATACGTTGATGTGCCACCCATGCGCCCACGAGGGCACATATGCCCGCACTGATCCCACTCCATCCACTGAGTGAAATAAAGCGCGACGATCGCTCCATCATACGTTTAATGTCCTGCAGGGTTTCCAGCGGGGGATGTTGGCTATCCATAAAAAGCACTTTGTAAAACAAAGTAAGCAGGGATTTTTGACATTTCCAAGCTTTTGCTGTTTGATTCGAAAAATATTTTTGTAAAAAACAGCTAAAAAGCAGCAACGTTTAATAAAAAATGCTGTCTAAGAGGCAGTTTACACTTATTTTTAACGCTGTTCAATTATCACGATAACAATAATAAGCGTTTAAGTGATGCTTTGAAACTATGAGGCGCCCTCTTTGCCGGGACATAGATTCCTTTCATCGTTTTTAACAAAATGCTTTTCTTTCTGTTATTGTATTTTTGGCGGATAATCAAACCGACCTTATACGAATGCCTATTAGACCCGTAAAACTCCTGCTGTTCCTTTTATTTGCCCAATCTGTAATGGGGCAAACTAAGGTGCTGAAAGGAATTATTAAAGATGCACATAGCGACGAGCGGATCCCCTTTGCCTCCATGCAATTCCAGGCACAAAAAACAGGCAAACTCAGTGATTCAGCAGGAACTTTTATTTTTCATTTTAATGAATGGCCTAAAGATACGCTGGTTATTTCCTATGTAGGTTATCAGGATTTTAAACTACCAATCGATAGTTTTTTGCTGGCGAAAGTAAAAAACAACGTAGTCGACATCAGCATTCTCATGGAACGCGGCAAATTTGAAGCGGTGATAGTAAAAAGAAAAATCGACCGTGGTTTGCTGATGTGGAAACGCATCGTTAAGCATAAACCCCAAAACGACCGGTACCGCTTTCGCAATTTCTCGTACGAGCTTTACAATAAACTGGAAGTAGACATCAAGAATATTAAACGGGAAAAATGGGAGAACCTGCCCTTTATTCGCAAGTTTAATTTTGTTCTCAACAATATCGATACTACCGAAGAAGGGGTTCCCTACTTACCCGTTTACCTTACCGAAGCCATCAGTGATTATTATTATCAGAAGTCGCCTTTGCGCCGCCGCGAAGTGTTCAAAGGAACAAAAACATTGGGGGTAAATAACGAAAGTGTTTCAAAACTGCTTGGCGGCATCGACCAGAATGTAAACTTCTACAGCAATTTTATTCCGGTATTCGATAAACAGTTTGTAAGCCCTATCAGTGATAACGGCGATGCCTTTTACAATTATAAAGTGCTCGACACCCAATTTGTAAACGGCCGCAGAATGATCCACTTCTTTTTTATTCCAAAACATAAAGGCCAAAATACTTTTGAAGGCGATTGCTGGGTGCACGACACCACCTTCGCCATTCAAAAAATGAACCTGCGGTTAAATAAAGAAGCCAATCTGAACTACGTTAACCGGCTAAGCCTTATTCAGGAGTTCAGTATGCTGAACGACAGCACCTGGTTTTTAACCAGAGATAAATTCGTAGTTGATCTTTCGTTATTATCAGGCGAAAAATTATTATCGGCTATCGGCCGCAAAACCACCACCTACCGCGATATTGAGGTAAACGATACGTCGGTAACCAATCAACTGGCAAAGAATAAACTGATAGAAGAAACCATTTATCCGCCACAGGCACATAACCCACCCGATTCTTTTTGGGTCGCAAACCGTCATGAAGAGTTAAGTTATTCCGAAAAAAAGCTATATCAAACGATAGATACCCTGCTAAAACTGCCCGCTTTTCAGCGCGCCGTAAAAACAGTTAACTTTCTTGCTACAGGTTATCTCGACATAGGCAATTTCGAGATCGGCCCCTGGTACAACTGGATTTACGCTAATACGTTAGAAGGAACGCGTTTGAGATGGGATTTGGGCACCAATAGCAACTTCAGCAAAAAATATATCTTCCATGGTTATGTTGCTTATGGTACCAAAGACCAGCAATTCAAATATGAAGGCGATGCCATGTACCTTTTTAGCAAAAACCCGCGCTCGTACATCTTTGCCAAGTATTCGAAAGACATAGATTACGGGCAGAATTATCTTGATGAAGTAAGCCAGGACAACATTTTTGCCCTTGCTGTTCGAAAGAACGGGGTGCCTATTAAGTTTTTGAAAACCGAGTTAATGCAAATGGACCTTTTTAAAGAATGGCATTCGGGTTTATCGGTAACCCTGAGCGGTGTTCGAAAAATATACAATCCTTTGCTTAATCTGCCCGACAAAGAAATTTTCCTCAATAGCAACGACGGCACCAAGCCGTTGAATACATTTGAAGCATCGGTTCAGGTGCGCTTTGCCTACCTGGAAAAATTTTTAGAAAGTACTTTTTACCGGTACAGCATAGGCAGCGATTACCCGATACTGTCATTTAAGTATACACGAGGCATGAAAGGTGTGCTCCAAAGCCATTACGATTACAGTAAGATCAGCGGAAGCGTTTCGGACTATTTAAAAATTTCTCCATACGGAAATTTATACTACAATGTATTTGCCGGCCGCACTTTTGGTACGCTGCCCTTTATGATGCTGGATGTAGCGCCGGGCAATGAAATTTATTACTATAACAAGTATGCCTATAGCTTAATGAACCGTTGGCAGTATCTGCACGACCGGTATGCCGGTTTTAATTTCGAGCATAATATAGGTGTGGGGTTGTTCCGTTTTATACCCCTTACCCGTAAATTAAAATTCCGCCAGTTTTATACTGTGAAGGGGTTGTGGGGTAGCCTGAGCCAGGAGAATGCAGCATTAAATATGCCGGCAGGTTCAACTTACAAATTCGAATCGCTCGATGGCAAAACTTACCTCGAAGTAGGTACCGGTGTAGACAATATCTTTAAAGTATTGCGATTTGATTTTGTATGGAGAGTATTGCCGCAACCGTTGCCCGAAACAAAATCGCAACGATTTGGTGTATTTGGCAGCTTTAGACTGCAGTTTTAAGGATGCAGAACGCAAAACGCTGAATGCTGAACGCAAAACGAAAAACGCTTAATGCTGAACGCTTAGCGCAAAACACTGAATGCAAAACGCATAATGCTCAAGGGCTTACTATAAAACGAAGATCCCGCCTTGCGGCGGGATTTTCACTTACACAGTAGCCAGGGGGAGTTGAGCATTCATTAAACCAGAAACCGGGCGCTATAGCGAATTATTGAAATCAGATATTGAGTTCTATGATTCTTCTTCTCACAAAGCAGTTTTAAAAAAGCAGGAACCAGAGAACTGGTTCCTGGTAAAGTGTAATTTGCGATACTTCACAAAGAAAAGAACTACTAACAATCAGCCACAAGCCGCCGAAACTCAGGGGTAATTTCAAAAAGCGAAATTGTAACTAACTGTCACTACTATAAACAGACGGATGATGCCATTGTACTAAATGACCCCCAAATTTTTTTTTAAAAGGGGATTAAAGACGGGAGGTTGGGAGGTTGGGAGGTTGGGAAGTCGGAAAGTCCGGAAGACAGAAAGTCCGAAAGAAGTACCGGGTTTTCCCACTGTCTTTCGGACTTTCCGACTTTTCTGACTTTCGGACTTACGGACTTCTTTAAAATAAAAAGGGCGATTAGAAAATCGCCCCGCAGGTCATGCCCTCAAAGCTATTGCATAGACCTTGTTTAACTATCTCAAAAATATTATACAGATCAATAACTAAATAATTTTTTAGACGAGTAGCAATATTTTAACATAAACGTCAGAAAATTCAGCTTATTCTGAATAATTTCTATTTTTTGTGTATTAAAGACACTTTAATGTCAGATTGCGCCGTGCAATACGCAATTGACAAAAAAGTTTTATAGCTAAGGGCCGTATTTGTCAATTCTTTGCCTGCGATAACTATCGTGATGTGCATTGGCCCTCAGCGAGGTCTGTGGCCTTGCGTTGCCTGATGCAACGCAACTGTACGTTGCGCAGGTGCATGCGTCAGAGCTTCAGCTGGAAAAACGGTGGCGCGGGGCGCAGCAGAAGGTAGGGCGGTTGCGTGAATTTCTCTGCACCAGGCTTCAGCTCCGGAGCACGGTGGCGCAAGATGCAACAGACAGATCAAAATACTGACTCGTGAATTTCTCAGCACAAGTGCTTCAGCGAATAATGGCAGTACAATGCGATAGACATGTTAAGAGTTGTTCGTAGAAATTTTCCCGGACAAATAAAAAGAAAATGTACGACTACCTGTTTTCTCAGGTACCCACAAAAAAAGAGTCCCGCCGAGGCGGGACTCTCCTTTGATCCATTGCTAATATGGAATTATTTCTGAACTGTTACCGTAACAGAAGAAGCGAGCCTGCCTCCGTATGAACGATGAATACCATCGGCATACTGCAGGGTAATTCTGTGTTCGCCGGGTGTTAACTTTAATTCGGCTTCTTTTTGTGCATTACCAAAATGCAGATGGGTAGAATCTTTCGGAACTACCGTACCTGCAGTCAGCGAATCGCCTGCATCGATAAGAATATGATGATGGCCCGAAGCAGGTCTGAGTACACCCGCTGAATCAAGGGCAATACCTTTTACTCCCATTTGCACTTTAAAGGGAGATTTTATTTTTTGTCCGTTTTTAAGGTTAACAAAAAATACTTTGGCGCTATCAGGGATAGCCGGCAGTGGTTCAACCGCTTTTGAAGCTTCAGCCATATGGTGGTCGTGCATGGTATCGGCCGAAGCTGCAGCTGCAGTATCGGTTTTAGTACCTTCTTTTTTGGCTCCGCCATCGTTGCAGGCCATTAAACCGACAAACAGAAAAGGAATAAGAGCAGTTTTACGCATAGCATATTTTTGAGGTGAATAAATATCAGTTTTGCTCAGGTTGGCAAATTTAAAGGTATATAATTGATATTTAGGTCATTTGCAGAGCGTTAACATTAGAAGGAGGGTCACCCTTCGACCCGCCAATAGCCGGGCAGGCTTCGCTCAGTTTTTGGAAAGATCCTTCGACTACGCTCAGGACGCTCCCCCCTCAATTTCGCTCAGGGCACTCAGAATCACCCGTATGGCCTTTTTTATTTCTTTTTGGGTAATGGTCAGGGGTGGTGCAATGCGCAAACACTGCGGAGCAAACAAAAACCAGTCGGTAAGCAGGCCCTGCTGCAAACAGGCATCGATCACTTTTTTATTGGTTTCGAAGCTGTCGAACTCAACAGCAATCAGCAGTCCGCTGGCCCGCACAGCTTTGATAGCCGGATGACGCAAGCCTTCATAAAACAGCTCACTTTTTTCTGTCACCCGATCGGCCAGTTTTTCTTTTACCAGCACTTTAAACGCGGCCAGCCCCGCCGCACAACAAACAGGGTGCCCGCCAAAAGTAGTAATGTGGCCCAATACCGGGTTTTCGGTAAATGCATTCATCAATTTTTTATCGGCTATAAAAGCGCCCAGGGGCATGCCGCCGCCCAGGGCTTTGCCCATCAGCACTATATCGGGCACCACCGCAAACTGTTCAAATCCCCACAACGAGCCGGTGCGACCAAAACCGGTTTGAATTTCATCGAGAACCAGCAGTGCGCCTGCATCCCTGCATTTTCTTTGCAGGGCAAGCATCCACTCAACCGAAGGCGCAAATACCCCCCGTTCGCCCTGTATGGTTTCGGCAATTACACAAGCCGTTTGACCGGTTATTTCGTTCAGCGATTCAAAAGAATTGTACTCAAGGTGCAATACATCGGGCAACAGCGGTCGGTAGGCATTGCGCCAGTATTCATCGCCCATAATGCTTAAAGCGCCCTGTGTTGAACCATGGTAACTTTTATTAAAAGCAATGATCTGCGTGCGGCCGGTAACCCGTTTGGCCAGTTTCATGGCCCCCTCGGTAGCTTCGGCGCCCGAATTGGTAAAATATACCGAATTAAGCGAGGCCGGTAAATGATCGGTAAGCCATTTGGCATATTGCACCTGTGGCGTTTCGATCATTTCGCCATAAACCAGCAGGTGCATGTAGTCATCTACCTGTTTTTTGATTGCTTTTACCACTTTGGGATGCCGGTGCCCCACATTACACACGCTGATACCAGCAATGAGATCGAGGTATTTTTTGCCAGCCGCATCGTACAGGATGCAACCTTTGGCTTTAACGATCTCTAACCCCAACGGAGCGGGGGAAGTTTGGGCCACATGCCTGAGAAATAATTCACGCTGATTCATCGGTGGCAAAGGTGTTGAAAAATAGTTGAATGGTTGAAAAGTTGATCAGGTAAAAAGCAGATCGGTTGAAAAGTTTACAGGCAAAAAGGTATATAAGTCCTCTGTTGGCAGATGGCTTATCTTTGCTGATATATCGATGATCAGCAAACAGAAAGCCGAAGGGTGCGACGCAAGGGACGAAACATAGTAGTGCAACAGCCGAAAACATAAAAAATTAAAATAAACGATTATGCCTATCATTTTACATGTTGAAGGAGTATATCCCACATTTGGAAATAATTGTTTTATTGCTCCGAATGCTACCATTGTTGGCGATGTAGTAGCGGGCGACGACTGCAGCTTTTGGTTCAATGCGGTTGTGCGCGGCGATGTAAACAGCATACGCATGGGAAATAAAGTGAATGTGCAGGATGGCGCTGTAATACACTGCACCTATAAACGCACCCAAACCGTTATTGGCAACAACGTTTCTATCGGCCATAATGCGATTGTTCATGGCTGTACTATCGAAGATAACGTGCTGGTGGGCATGGGCGCCATCATTATGGACCGTGCGCACATCGGCAGCAACTCCATTATCGCGGCCGGGGCGGTTGTAACAGAAGAAACCGTTGTGCCGCCGGGCACCATTTTCGCCGGAGTACCCGCTAAAAAGGTGAAAGACATCGTTGTATCGCAAATTCACGGGGAAATTGACCGCATTGCCAATAATTACGTAAAATACGCCGATTGGTTCCGTGATCAGGTAACCGAATAAATTGATCAAAGACTATTGCAATTGCGGTATAATATTTTTAGATTTAAGAGCGTTTTACCCTTTGAAATCAACGCGTATGAAATTTGTTCGAACAATCCTGTTTTTTTTGGCCATTGCTACCTATGTTCTTTGTGGCAGTTCATGCAGTCCGAAATACGGCTGCCCGAGCAATGGCAAAAATGTGGGAGCAGAGCGTATACTGAGTGGTGAAAAGGTTCCAAAGGCAAGAAAATTCAGATCGTAATTCCCTGGATAACCCTGTTGAACCGACCGTTCAACAATTATTCATATACCCCAAAACCGTACTTTATGAGCCTGACCTTACGCACCGATTTTGGTTGCACCGAGGCCATCATTGATGATGACTGCGGCCTGAAACGCTTTTATGAAGTTGCGAACATCCTCATCGACGACCTGAAAATCAGGTTTACCAACAAACAGGACGATTTCGATACGCTAACGTGGAACTTCACTTACAAAGGTCATATTCTAACAATTCAATACAACATTTACACGGGCATATCAATTTATCCTTATAAGTTCCGCGAAGCTCCCCGAAAAGACAACGACGCCGTAATTGAAGTGGCTAAGTTTTTAGAGAACAAGCTGCTGGTGAATCATGCCAGGCGATACATATCGTAAATGGAAAATGTTAAATGAAGAATTTAAAATGAAAAAGTATAAAAATCCGCCCCTGGGGTTCAACTTTCTCATTCTTTATTTTTCATTTCTAATTTCACATTTCAATAGTTCTTATCATCAATCGAGTCAAGAATATTGCAGTAGCTGATATACCGGTCAACATTAACTGAACCTTCTTCCAATGCATTTTTTACCGCGCAGCCGGGTTCATTAATATGTAAACAATTATTGAACTGGCATTCGTTAATCAGTTTCGCCATTTCGGGAAAGTAATGCGATAATTCCTGGCGGCTGATATCAACCAGTCCGAATTCGCGCATACCCGGCGTGTCGATCACTTTGCCACCAACCGGAAGGTCGAACATTTCGGCAAAGGTGGTGGTGTGCAGTCCTTTGCCGCTCCACCCGCTTACATCCTGTGTTTTTAACTGCAGTTCAGGAAATATATAATTTATAAAAGAAGATTTGCCTACGCCTGAATGGCCGCTTAACAAGGTGGTTTTACCTTTCAATAAAGCGCGCACATCTTCGACCCCCTCGCCGGTTTTAATCGACATCAGTACAATTTTATACCCGATGGCAGTGTACACTTCTTTCAGTGTATTATACTTTTCCTGCTCTTTATTTTTATACAGATCTGCCTTATTAAATACAACGATGGCGGGTATGTGATAGGCTTCGCAGGTAACCAGAAAGCGATCGATAAAGCCCTGCGATGTTTTGGGTTCTTTCAGCGTAGCAAATAATAACGACTGATCGAGATTAGCGGCTACAATATGGTGGTGTTTTTTGTGTGCCGGCGATTGCCGGTTGATATAATTCCGGCGCGGATGAATTTCGGTTATGATGGCGGTATTGGCTGTTTCACTTTCAACATCGATATCAACCTCGTCGCCTACGGCAATAGGATTGGTGCTGGTGATATCATCAATTTTGAAAACACCCTTTATACGGGCGCTCATGCTGTTGCCTGCCTCAGTTTTTATATTGTACCAGCTTCCGGTTGACCTGTAAACGATTGCTTTCATTGTCGTCAAATGTACGCCACAGATTTTTAATTATGATGCCACAGATGCACCCGCCTTCGGCGGGTATTAGGTTGCCAAGCAACGCTTTATTAATACCATCCGTGTTCGCCGAAGGCGGAAATCTGTGGTATCCTTACGGAAACTTTTTAAATAACGTATATCGCAAAAATATCTCAGCCATCAGCAATACAGCTGCAGCAAAAGCAAAGGGAAAGAAACGCTCGGTGTAGCGTTTGAGCGAAGTAACTTCTATTCTTGATTTTTCGAGCTTATCTATTTCAGAATAAATTCTTTTCAGGCTTTCGTTATCACGCGCCCTGAAATACAGTCCGCCGGTTTCTTCAGCAATCATGCGCAACAACTTTTCATCAATATTCACTTTCTGCTGGCGGGTGGTGGTGCCGCCGGCGCCATCGGGAACAGGTACCGGTGCATATCCTTCAGTTCCTACACCAATTGTATACACCCGTATGCCATATGCTTTAGCCAGTTCCTTACCAGCCAACGGATCGATACGCCCGCCCTGGTCTTCACCATCTGTAAGCAAAATGATCACTTTCGATTTTGTTTTAACGCTTTTGAGGCGGTCAACGCTTACGCCAAGCCCATCGCCAATGGCCGTACCATCTTCGAGCAGTCCGCGCTGAATATTAAATATCTGGGTTTTTAATACAGCCTTGTCGGTTGTAAGCGGAACAAGGGTAAAACTTTCACCCGAAAAAATTACAACGCCAATACGATCGGTAGGACGCAGATCAACAAACGCTGCAGCCATTTGCTTGGAGGCTTCCAAACGATCGGGCAAAAAATCCTGCGCAAGCATGCTACCGCTTACATCCAAACATAATACAATGTCGATCCCCTGCCCGTTCTTCAGTTCTTCGTCGTTACGCGTTTGCGGCCGGGCCATGGCCATAATAATACTGCTTACGGCCAGTAACCGTATTGCAAAAGGCACATGGCGGAAGGTGCTCTTCCACGAATTGTTTTTACGAAAAACAGCCAGCGAAGAAACTTTTATCGTTGCCTGTTGACGGGCATACCGGTTAACATACCAATACAGCATTGCCGGTATCAGAATAAACAATCCTAATAATTCAGGATAAGCAAATGTTATATTTTCAAACCAGTTGTACAGCAAGGGTTAGTTGATATTATTTAGTGTTTTGATAGCCGATTCAATAACGGCAAAATTCCTTTCATTATCTTTTTCATCGGGCAGGTAACGGGCAAACTTTACAAAGTCTGCAATCTGCAAAGCAGTTACCAGCTGATTAAAACTGTCTTTATCCATCGACACCTGGCGCAATTGCGTAACCAGTTCATCGTTCGTTTTTTCTAACGTTGCTATTTTCAGCTTGCGAAATATAAATACACGCAGAATATCATTTAATCGGCTGTAATATGTTTTTATTTCACCATTCTGCGCCCAGCCCTGCTTACGCAGATCGTGCAATGCCTGCAGCGCTTCTTCGTAAGGCCCCAGCTTTGGCTCTTCGGGTTTTGTAACAACCACTTTCTTTGGCCGCTTCAGCAGGTATACAATAACCCCAAAGGCAATTAAGGTCACCACCCCCAGTATCCAGGGAATCCAGGCCATCCAGGCGGGTTTGGCCACTTCTTCTATTTCCTTGATATCGCGATAATCTTTCGATATATCAAGCGGCGAATAGCCAACCTCAACCGGTATTGAATCGGTAACATATGGCTTGTCGCCAACTTTTACCGTCATAGCCGGAATTACCACAGTACCCGAATCAAAGCTGGTAATGGTAAGCACCTGTTGAAACTGTTTGCCATCGATATTATCGGAGGTATCGATTTTTCCTTTATCGATAAATTCAAAATGCGGAATGGTATCAAGGGTAAACCAGGTAAGTGATTTGCCAAGTGGTATATGTACTTCGAGGGTTAGCTTAATGGGTTCACCAATCAGGATCTGGTCGCGGTCGACCGATGCTTTGCCCAGCACCTGGCCATGCATCAAAACCGGACTGATGATTAAACAGCCTGCAAGAATAATATGATGGATTCGATTTTTCATAGTTACCGGTTACGCCCGATAAAGAATTTTTGTAACACCTTAACGTAATCTTCACCGGTGCGTAAATGCAGCAGGTCGCAGCCTGCCCGAACAAAAATATTTTTACAATAATTGGTATGATTAAAAAATGCGGCCTCGTGTTGTTGCCTTACCAGGTAATCGCTGCTATCGATATACATGCGGGCGCCTGTTTCGGCATCTTCAATTTCCAATAAACCGGCATCGGGCAAATGCATATCCATTTTATCGTACACCTTAATGCCTACTACATCATGTTTTTTGCCGGCCACCTTTAACCCGTCTTCAAAATCATTATCCAAAAAATCGCTCAGCAAAAAAACAATACTGCTTTGGCGAACGGTATTATTTAACCGTTGTAAAGCCTGGCCCAGCCGGGTGCCTTTTTGTTTGGGTTGCCAGGTAAGCAGCTCACGAACTATGTACAACACATGGTCACGGCCTTTTTTCGGCGGAATGAACTTTTCGATCACATCGCTGAAAAAAAGCACGCCCACTTTATCATTATTGCTGATAGCCGAAAATGCCAGTACGGCGCCCACTTCGGTGATCAGGTCTTTTTTACGGGCCTGTGAAGTACCGAATAACGAACTGGCGCTAACATCGATCAGCAGCATTACCGATAATTCGCGTTCTTCTTCAAATACTTTACTGAAAGGATGGTTAAAGCGGGCCGATACATTCCAGTCGATAAACCGGATGTCGTCGCCGGCGTGGTATTCGCGCACTTCTTTAAACAACATACCCCGGCCTTTAAAAGCACTGTGGTACTCGCCCGTAAACAAATGGCGGGTGAGCTTTTTGCTTTTGATTTCGAGCTCGCGAACTTTTTTTATTATTTCAGCGGTTGTTAGCATAATGAATGGGCAATGGGCAATGTACAATAGGCAATTGACAATTGGCAATTTAGCATTTATTAATATTTGCCTATTGCCTGTTGCTTATTGCCAATTGGTTAAGGTACCTGTATAACGCGCAAAATATCGTCGATAATATTCTCAACATTTACATTCTCAGCCTCGGCTTCGTAGGTTAAACCAAGACGATGGCGTAATACATCTTTTGAAATACTGCGTACATCTTCAGGAATAACAAAACCGCGTTTATTTAAAAAGGCATGTCCTTTGGCTGCGAGGGCCAGGTTAATGCTGGCGCGGGGCGAACCACCATAGGCGATCAGCGGTTTTAATTTTTCGAGCCTGTACTTTTCGGGGTAACGGGTAGCAAAAACAATATCGAGGATGTAATTTTCAACTTTTTCATCCATATAAATTTGTCGCGCCAGATCCCTTGCCTGCAGTACTTCCTGCATCGACACCACACGGCCTACTTCGGGCGATTTCATACTCTGTACATTCTGGCGGATGATAATCTGTTCTTCCTGCTTGGTAGGATAGTCAATTATCACCTTCATTATAAAGCGGTCCTGCTGCGCTTCGGGCAGCGGGTAAGTACCCTCCTGCTCGAGCGGATTTTGCGTAGCCAGTACCAGAAACGGCTCGTCAAGTTTATAGGAGGTGTCACCAATGGTAACCTGCCGTTCCTGCATCGCTTCGAGCAGGGCGCTTTGCACTTTGGCCGGGGCGCGGTTAATTTCATCGGCCAATATAAAATTGGCGAAAATGGGGCCGCGGCGAACCACAAACTCATTTTTTTGCTGGTTATAGATCATAGTACCGATTACGTCGGCAGGTAAAAGATCGGGCGTAAACTGTATTCGGCTGAATTTGGCGTGAATAGCCTGTGCCAGCGATTTTATTGCCAGGGTTTTAGCCAAACCCGGCACACCTTCGAGCAAAACGTGACCATTACTAAGCAGACCAATCAGCAGTCGGTCGAGCATATGATGCTGACCTATAATAACCCTGGCGGTTTCGTCGCGGAGCCGGTCGATAAAAGCACTCTGATATTGAATTTTATCATTGAGCTGCCGGATATCATCTGCTGTCAATAGCATAATCGGGGTTTAGATATGAATGATTGATAATCAGATACGAAAAATACGTGAAAGCCTTTGCAAGATGCTTGCCAACTTGTAAAAACAACACTAAAATCAATAAAAATAAACTATGTTCCCAACGCACAATAAACGGGCAATATGTTAGTTATGGTAATATTACGATTTACTCTGCCCCAAAAGACACCAACACGGAACAAAATTTGCTCTATTAGCTGAATTTTTATGCAGCGTATTATCAGGTGCCGCAGTCACAGATACATATTGCAGATAATATGCCCGACATTTTTTCTGTTCAGATTAGTAGTATCCGCTTTCCTTGATACGCCCTGTAATTAATAGTAAAACCTTTGAACCGGCTGTAATGCACCGGGTCAAATTAAAATAAAAACTATGCAGATGATAAAGTATGCTTTCGTTGTGCTGTTAATTGGTTTTGTAGTGTTTAGCTGTCAAAAAGATAAAGCCAAAGACGACAATAGTCAAAACAATAACCAATTAATTACCAGTGCGTCATGGAAGTATGATACCGTTACTATAGACTATGATAAAGATGGAAAACCCGATGCTCCGGGAACTGCTTATATAAATGCCTGTGACAGGGATAATATTATCACGTTTAAATCTGACAGTACCGGAACAGTAGATGAAGGACCCTCTAAATGTAATTCATCTGATCCGCAAACCACCAGCTTTAAATGGTGGTTCAAAAACTCAACCACTTTAACAACGCCCGATCCCATTTTTGCCGGCCAAAGCGGTGATGCAAAAGTTACCGTACTTACCAGCACAAAACTGGAACTACAAAAAGAAGTTGCGGCTCCACCACTGGGAACAGTAAATGTAATAGTCGATCTTAAGCATTGAGAAGATAAATTGTATTATAAAACAAGAGCCTCCTGCAGCACAGGAGGCTCTTTAATTTTTTCTTTTTAATAAAGGTGTACAGGACATTTGTTGTTTTAGGTATGCAGGCAGGTACACCGCTACGTTATTTAGCGTGAATAATTTATTGAATGCTAATCTATAACAAGCGTTGACCGCAATGCTTATGTGCAAAATACACGTCCCAGGCCTAACTTATCCAGTAATTTCATTTATCCCCAAATACCACAAAAAACAATCGCTTACACAATAAAGTCATCAGAATGTAGTTTATTTGCGAGTTCGAAGAAATGCACCAAAAACCGACCATTATGTATAGCCCTTTTACCAAAACGCTTACCCTATTATCTACAGCGTTTATAACTGCCTGTAAACAAAACACAGGCAGATCCCCAAGTAATATAAAACCTCCGTTGCAACCGATACTACAGGATTAATCAGTTAAGACTATCAGGCGTAAGGAAAAATAAAAAACAGTGTAAGCGCTATAAGCACTTATAAATAAGAGCTATTGGCCTGCACGAAATGTTTTAAAAAAAACGACCAGGTTGTACGTTTTTTTAAAGGAATAAATCAATGCACGTTTAACCAAAAACAATCAATATGTACAGAGCATTTACAAAAACCCTTGCATTAGTAGTATTAACAGCCGCCGCTTTAACCGCTTGTAAAAAAGATAAGGAAGAAAGCTTAGCTGTTACAAAAGAGAACCTTGCAGCTACTTACACTCTTTCTACTGTAACAATTAAAGCCACCAGCGTTCCTGAACAGGATATCACCAAGGATTATGTTGAAGCATGCGCAAAAGATGATCAGATTATTCTTAAAGCAGATGGCAGCTATCAATATAAGGACCTCGGTACCCACTGCGATCCCAACGGAGATGAAACCGGTACATTTACACTTTCAGGTTCAACCCTTACAATTGTAACTACTCAGCAAACTGAAGAGATGATTGTAAAATCACTTTCAAATAAAAAGCTTGTTGTGGAAGAGTCAGGCGACTATGGCGGAACGACTGTTACATTTACATCTACATTCAGCAGATAATAATTGAATTTCATCACTTTGCTTTATAAAAAAGGCTGCCATCACCGGCAGCCCTTTTTTATAAATATTTAATAGCCGTGCCACGGCTTGTCGATTCACGACAAATACTTCCCCACGATCGGCACTCTGCGCCCAACACCAAACGCTTTGCAGCTTACGCGAATGATAGGACAAAACTGGTTACGTTTGTATTCATTGGTGTTCACCATTTTTAGCACGCGCCGAACCAGCGCTTCATCAATACCCATGGCAATAATTTCCTTAGGCCCTTTGCGTTTTTCGATGTACTGATATAATACTTTATCAAGCAATGCATAATCGGGCAGGCTATCACTGTCTTTCTGATCGGGTCGCAATTCGGCCGATGGCGGCTTTGATATAATGTTCTCAGGAATGATTTCGCCATTGCGGTTTAAATAATTGGCCAGTGCATATACCTGCATTTTATATACATCGCCCAACACACTTAAACCACCGGCCATATCGCCATACAAAGTTCCATACCCGGTACTCAATTCACTTTTATTGGATGTATTCAGTAATATATAACCGAATTTATTGGCAATAGCCATCAGCACATTACCGCGCGACCGGCTTTGTATATTTTCTTCGGCCAGCCCAAATGGCAAATCGCCAAAAACGGGTTTTAATGTATGCAGAAATGATTCGTAAATGTTTTTGATGGGCACTATGTCGTACGGGTTGCCCAGGTTCTTACTCAGTTGCTCAGCATCTTCTACCGAATGCGAGGTAGAGAATTGCGATGGCATTAAAACAGCCCGTACATTTTCGCGCCCCAATGCCCTTGTAGCCAGCGCCTGCGTTACAGCGCTGTCGATACCACCCGAAGAACCAAGAATCGCTTTGGTGAAACCCATTTTTCTGAAATAATCGCGTATACCCAGTATCAGGGCTTCTTTAATTTCACCAATGTTTTCGTCGCTGGTAAGGTAGTCGATGATCTTTTCAGGATCTTCTACTTTCGACACCCGCATATCCTTATCAAATTCAGGCACCGCCTTCAGGGTTTTGGGCCGTTTTGATTTTTGCACTTCAATATCGTCGAGGCTCACAATGGCAAAATCTTCTTCAAAGAATTTCATCTCTTTTACGATCTGCCCGTTGGCATCCATCACCAGGCTGCCGCCGTCGAAAACGATCTCGGTTTGTGAACCAATGGCATTGCAGTAAAACATGGGCAATCCATATTTTAATACATTGGCACGAATAATTTCTTCACGGTCCATGTCATGGTCATAATCAAACGGCGAAGCCGATATATTTATCATCAGATCGGGTTGCTGGGTAATCAATTTATCCATGGGGCAAAGGCGATACAGGGGGTTATCGCCGAGGTTCCAGATATCTTCACAAACGGTGAGGGCTATTTTTTTTCCTTTAAATTCCAGTACATTCCATTCGTAAGCCGGTTCAAAATGCCGGTAATCGTCAAGTATGTCATAAGTCGGCAACAGGGTTTTGTGCGCCACGCCCACCACTTTTCTATCGTACAACAGCCAGGCGGCATTAAACAGGTCTTTCCCTTCTTTTACCGGGTTGCGTTGGGGGCTACCTATAATCACCCCAATGGTATCGGCCTGTTCTTTTATAATATCAATGGCCTTATAGCATTCGTTTATAAAATCGTCGAACTCCAAAAAATCGAAGGGCGGATAACCGCATATGCTTAGCTCTGAAAAAACAACGAGGTCGGCTTTACGGCTTTTGGCATATTGTATAGCCCCCATTATTTTCCGGGTATTATCTTCAAAATTGCCTATATGATAATTTTGCTGCGCTATCGCGATTTTCATCTTAATATTTTAGGTTTTATCAAAACGTCTACCAACATACCGTCCCTGACGGGACTTGAACCCGCCAACACTAAAGTCGTTTCCGGAATGCAGCAGGCTGAATTGGTTTTCACTCTACTTTTACCAGCCTTACCGTCCCTGACGGGACCTTAACCCGCATTTTCCCTACATCCGTGCTTTAACTTCGCGAATTTACGCTAATGCGCAAAGACATACAAGCACAGCGTATTATGCGTTATATTGCAACCCGTTACACATAGGAAGGAATAGGTGTGGCACACTTTGAAAGTGTGCCACACCTGAACATCAGCCAAAAAACAATTCAGATGAAAAAAACAGGACTGGTATTACTGATTGTTATCGGATTATTTTCCTGCAACGACAAAAAGGCGCCGGATGTATCGGGTATTAAAGTTACCCTTACGGTAAACCGGTTCGAACAGGATTTTTTTGCCATAGATACCAATAACATCATGGCTTCGCTGCAACAGCTAAGCAATAAATACCCGCTTTTTCTGGGCGACTTTTTGTACAATATTATGGAGTTGCCCGGCATCAGCGATACCAGTATACAAACACAGGCATTGCTGAAAAAATTTATAGCCGACTACCGCCCTGTTAAAGATTCGGCCAATAATGTTTTTAAGAATTTCGGCGATATTGAAAAAGAGATGAAAAAAGGATTGCAGTTTGTAAAATATTATTTCCCGTCGTATAAAACACCGCCTCAGCTGATAACGTATATAGGCCCCATGGAAGGATACAGCGATGTTATTACACGCGATGCGCTGGCAGTAGGCTTGCAGTTACACATGGGAAATAATTATTCGTTATATAAAAGCAGTATTGGCCAGTCGGTATTTCCCGACTATATCTCGCGCCGGTTTACACCCGATTATGTTGTTGTAAACTGTATGAAAAATATCATCAATGACATTGCACCCGAAAAATCGGGTGGCAAGCCGCTCATTGAGCAAATGGTTGAAAAAGGAAAGCGGCTGTATGTGCTTGATAAAATTTTACCCTATACCGAAGACACGCTTAAAACCGGGTATACGGCTAAGCAGCTGAAAGGCTGTTACAGTAATGAAGGAGGCATCTGGAATTATTTTCTTACCAATAATTTGTTATTCAATATCGATCCGTCGAACATAAAAGGTTATATGGAAGAAGCTCCCAATACACCTGAATTGGGCGAAGCTTCACCCGGGGCCATTGGCATTTTTGTAGGCTGGCAAATTGTAAAAAAATACATGGGTAAGAACCCCGATTTGTCGCTAAATGAATTGCTGAATACCGATCCTAAAAAAATATTTGAGGAAAGTAAGTACAGGCCGGGATAGCAATAGGCAACAGGCAATATGCAATTGGCAAATAAGCAACAGACAATATTTTAGCAACATCAATTGCAAATTGCCTATTGCAAATTGCCTATTGCAAATTGCCAATTGGTTACTTCTTTCCGATCTTCTTCCTCAGCAACTCTCTTGCTTCCTGTAATTCGGTGATGTTTTTAAATGAGTCTTTCGGAACGAGGAAAAACGAGCGGGCATCGAAATACAAATGAAAGAAATACGGACTTTCAACAAAATTGCTGAAACGCTTCCACGGCCAGCCTTTTGATCCCTTTTTGGTTTCCAGTATCACATTTTCATCATCAAAATGCATGGTGAACTCGTCCTGAAAAGTGATTGATTTACGATAGATGCTGCCAGGTAAAACCCGCCAGATGACCAGCATCAGCACAAACCATAGAAATGAAAATATTAAGAAAGACAGCGCCTGTATTTTCCTGAATGCAAATAATACGGCAGATGTAATTGCAAATACATTTATCAGTATCAGCAAAATCTTTATTTCGGGTCGCATTAAAAAATGATAACGCAAAGCCTGTATTACCTGCTTTTTATCATAGCCAAAATGTACAGTCATTCAGTATTCCCCCTACGTTAAGGGCGTAAAAGTAAGAATTTGTGGCACTCCAAAAAAAGAAACAGGGTTCAGTGTATGAACCCTGCTCAGCAGTGCACATGAAACAAATCGTGTTTCGTGTTTTAAGGGCAAATTGTTCTCAATGACTATACTTCCGTCTATGATAAGTAGCCTATAGATCAGGGTTATTGATTAATGCTGGTGCAAACCTACTTTGTTCAGCGCCTTCGAACAATACCACTTTGTGGTGTATTATTTACGCTATCATTTGATCATAAAATTGAATATCAGCTAATTATCAGGCATTTCTGAGGTTTGGGCTGTCACTCGCAGGGATTAGGGTAAACGGGTAATTTTGGGAAGACACAGGAATTAAGGCACAAGAAACAAGGCTCAAGGCACAGGAAATAAGGCAAAAGGTAAAAGTAAAGGACCAAGGCTCAGAACTCAAGGCACAAGATACAAGGTACAGGACCGGAGGTCGGCAGAAGCAATTGAACAAAAATTCAAAAGAACCAGGTAACGGACACCTGGCAATCCGGCCAGCTCAGGCCCTGGTACATTAGTTCAGGGATAAAGCATATGTTCATCTTGTTCAATAAATCATTTTAATAATAGTCTTATAGCAGAGTTATAGGAAAGTTATAGGGAACTTATAGTGAAGTTATAGGGTATCTGCTGGCTACTTACTCCCTACCTACTCCCTATTTACTCCCTACTTACTCCGTACTTCACCCATAGATGCTCCGGGGTTGCTTGCCCCATCGTCGCCGTACGGTTACCGTATCAACCCTTTTTGTTTACAGGAAACATAGTACCACGGGTCCCCGCCTTGATTAATCTGATTACCGGCAGGCACCACAAATAAAAAACCCTGCGCATTATTGCCGGCATTACAGTCTGGCAAAACCCGCAGGGTTTTGAAATATGCAGAAGAACCAATTATCGAACCCACCTACCGCACTTTGCTTTGCCATTAGCAGCTTCATAGGGCGTAATGTAGCGGCTGCATGAACTTAAAAATGCTGCGCAAATTGCGAGCAGGAATAGCGTTTTTATTATCATACCGTCCTTTGCTGGTTATAGAGCTTAAACGGCACTACAGGTTTAATGGTACACATTAGTTCTTAAAATAATGCAAAAGTCGGGATCGGAAGTCGGAGGTCAGCAGAGTCCGGAAGTCGGAAGTCCGAAAGATAAACACCTGTATCATTCTATCAAACTCAGGATCAGATCAATTTTTGGGGATATTGAATCTTTGTTTGATCATTTAAACGTTCGAAGTCATGGCTTATAAAAATTTCACCGTCATTGTGATGAATTGAACGATGGCTTTGAAGAATTAAATGATGATTGTGATGAATTGAACGAAGGCTATGAGGAACTAAATGATGACTTTAATGAATTAAACGATGGCAAAATTCTTTAAATCGGCGATTTAAACCTTGAAATTGGTCATTTGAACAATTAAACCATCAATTTAAAGTCTTAACCGGCGATTTAAAGTATCAAATGGCTGATTTAATGCTTTAAATGGGTCATTTGAAGAATTGAATGAGGGATTTAAGGTTTAAATCGACAATTTAATCCTTGAAATGGGTCATTTGAAGATTTAAATCATCGTTTTGATCAATTAAGCCCTTATTTAAAGCTTCAAATCGATGATTTAAACCTTAAAATGGCTGATTTAATATCTTAAATCGTCAAAATGAAAAATTAAGGCGATAAATAATAAAATTTTTGGCATCTGTCTGCCCCCCGGCAATTCCCTGACCTGGCAAACTCACAGGACTAATAAAAAAAGCCCGCCCATAAAAATGAGCGGACTGAAGTTTATAAAATATAACCGTCCAAAAAAATAATCAGATTTTGTTGTGAATTGAACTGCGAATCATTAATCTCACAGATCCAGGCAGATTTCAATTCCTTTCATTTTGAATGTCCCAAACAGTCGGAGTCTCTCCAAACTCCTCCCCCACCGGGGGAGGTTGGGAGGGGCCGGTCCGTTTTTAACTACACCCCATACTGTTACCGCAATTCAAACATTTGTAACAGGTGCCGCTGCGAATGGTAATATGTCCGCAGGTATTGCAGGCCGGTGCATCGCTTTGCATGCCTTTGGCAGCTGCATTCACCGCATCCATGCTCACTTCGGCTTTTTTAACAGTGGCTTTTACCGGTTTTAAAGGCTCTACCTCCGAACTTTTGGCCGATTTGCCGGGCACCACCCGTACATCACTTAATGGTGGAGTTTTTTTTTCGTACTCCAGTGATGTGGGAATTTCGTCCCAGTCATCGGTACCGGTGTTATTTACTTCGGGTCTGTCGAGCACATGCACCAGGTCGGTACGACCTAAGTATTCATAAGCGATCGCCCTGAATATAAAGTCTACAATTGAAGTAGTGCTCTTGATATTCGGGTGGTCGACCATGCCGGCGGGATCAAAACGGGTGAATACGAACTTCTCAACAAACTCTTCGAGCGGCACACCGTATTGCAAACCGATTGAAATAGCTATGGCAAAACAGTTCAGCATACTACGCATGGTAGCGCCTTCTTTAGCCATATCAATAAAGATCTCTCCTACTGTTCCGTCGGCATATTCGCCGGTACGTAAAAAGATGGCCTGACCGTTGATCTTGGCTTTTTGTGTAAAGCCTCGACGTTTGGCCGGTAAGGTTCTGCGCTCAACAATACGCGCCAGTTCACGCTTCAGCTTGGTATCGGGCGAAGCCTGAACGCGTTTTTGAACTTCACCGAGCAATTCGGTAATGGTGAGCTTGCTTAAATCAATGATGTTTGATTCAGTTTGCTCAGGCGCCTGTTCTTTATCGCTTGCTTCTTCATCGGCTTTTTTCTTCTTATCGCTCTTATTGCTCAGTGGCTGGCTGAGTTTTGAACCGTCGCGATACAAGGCGCAGGCTTTCAAACCCAGTTTCCAGCTCATCATATATGCATCGGCAATCTCGTCAACTGTGGCTTCATTGGGAAGGTTAATGGTCTTTGAAATAGCTCCACTGAGGAAAGGCTGGGCAGCGGCCATCATGCGAATGTGTCCATGGGCATGAATGAAACGTTGTCCCTTTTTCCCACATTTGTTGGCACAGTCAAAAACGGGCAGGTGATCGTTCTTTAAGAACGGGGCTCCTTCGATGGTCATGGTACCGCATATGTAATCATTGGCGGATTCAATTTGCTCGTCGGTAAAGCCCAATGCTTCGAGCAGGCTCCATTCGAAATTAAAATATTGCTCAGGTTTGAATCCCAGACGCTGCAGGCACTCTTCCCCAAGGGTGTAAACATTGAATACGAATCCGATTTCAAAGGCGGAAGCTACAGCCGCATCCAGTTTCTTTATTTCTTCGGCAATAAATCCTTTTTCACTAAGGGTTTGATGATTAATATTAGGCGCCCCGGCAAAGGTTCCGGCCCCTACGGCGTATTTCACAATCGCATCAATTTCGCGGGCATTGTAACCCAGGTTCTTCAATGCGGTGGGTACGCTTTGATTAATGATCTTGAAATAACCGCCACCACTCAGCTTTTTAAATTTCACCAGTGCAAAATCGGGTTCAACGCCGGTGGTATCGCAATCCATTACCAAACCAATGGTACCGGTGGGTGCAATAACAGTTACCTGTGCATTGCGGTAACCATATTTTTCGCCCAGTTGTACCGCTTCGTCCCAGGCTTTGGTAGCGGCTTTCAACAGGTAATCGGGGCAATATCTTGCTTTAATGCCCTGCGGTTTAATGTGTAATTTTTCATATTCATCTGCATCATAGGCTGCGAGGCGATGATTGCGCATAACCCGCAACATATCTTCCCGGTTTTCTTCGTACCGGGCAAAAGAGCCCAGAATAGAAGCCAGTTCGGCAGATGTTTTATAAGCCACACCGGTCATGATAGCGGTAAGAGCGCCGGCAATGCCGCGGGCTTCTTCGCTATCGTACGGAATACCCATTACCATAAGCATGGAGCCGAGGTTGGCGTATCCCAGGCCGAGTGTGCGGTAATCGTAACTTAACTGGGCCACTTCCTTCGAAGGGAACTGGGCCATCAATACCGATACTTCAAGTACTACCGTCCACAGGCGGCAGGTATATTCAAAACCTTCTACGTCGAAGGTGTTTGTTTGTTCATTATAAAAACGGCGCAGGTTGGCAGATGCGAGATTGCAGGCCGTATTATCGAGGAACATGTATTCGCTACAGGGATTGGATGCATTGATGCGTCCACCCTTCGGACTGGTATGCCATTCGTTGATGGTAGTATCGTATTGTGTTCCGGGGTCGGCGCAACGCCATGCGGCATAAGATACCTGGTTCCATACTTCGCGGGCAGGAATCTTTTTCATAACACGTCCATCGGTTCTTGCCTTCAGTTCCCAGTCTTCATTTTTATCGAGCTTGTCGAAAAATTCATTGGGTATGCGAATAGAGTTATTTGAATTTTGTCCGCTCACGGTTCTGTAAGCCTCACCTTCATAATCGCTGGGGTAACCGGCTGCTATCAGGGCGCCTACTTTCTTTTCTTCCTCAACCTTCCAGTTAATGAATTCCATTATTTCGGGGTGATCGAGATCGAGGCAAACCATTTTGGCTGCACGGCGGGTAGTACCACCGCTTTTGATAGCGCCGGCAGCACGGTCGCCTATTTTCAAAAAGCTCATCAACCCGCTCGAAGTTCCTCCGCCGCTTAATTTCTCCCCTTCTCCCCTGATATGACTAAAATTGGTACCTACGCCACTGCCATATTTGAAAATACGTGCTTCGCGCATCCACAGGTCCATGATACCGCCATCATTTACTAAGTCGTCGTCGACGCTCAGGATAAAGCAGGCATGCGGCTGCGGGCGTTCGTATGCTGAAGTAGATTTCTTTAATTGTCCGTCAACAGGATCTATATAATAATGGCCCTGGGGTTTGCCTTTGATGCCGTAGCTTTCGAATAAACCGGTATTGAACCATTGCGGACTGTTGGGTGTGCACGACTGGTTTAAAATGCAATACACCAGTTCTTCATAAAAAATGGTAGCATCTGTTTCCGATGCAAAGTAGCCATACTTTTCTCCCCAAACCCTCCAGCAATTAGCCATACGATGAGCAACCTGTTTTACAGAAGTTTCGCGGCCAAGCGAACCGTCTTTTTGCGGAACACCTGCCTTGCGAAAATATTTCTGGGCCAGAATATCCGTCGCAATCTGACTCCATTGTTTGGGAACCTCAACATTATTCATTTCAAACACTACCTCACCACTGGGATTCCTGATCACAGATGTGCGATAGTCATATTCGAACAGATCGAATACATTCACTCCTTCACGGGTGAAGCGACGATTAAACTGTAAGCCTTTTGATTGCTTTTTGGCCATAGGTTACCATTTTGTTATTAAAATGAGAAATAGGGTTGAGGAGTAACGAAAATATCTTCTACCCAGCAAATTTCCTTCCCTTAAATATGCACACCTGTGGAAAAAGGAGCGGAAAAATACTATAGTGCAGACTGGGTGGGCATTACTTGATTTTTGCACAGAATACGGTGCCGGTTTGAATAATTTTTTTGGGTTATTATAAAAAAAATCATTATATATATTGCTTCTCCGGGTAACCGGTATATTTACGGCATTAACCGGTATTTTCATTCCCGATCCAACCACTACACCATAAGTTACGTAAGCTTTGCCGAAATGTTTGTTGCTTTGCAGGCATCTGTTTAATAAACAATTAATTCGAATGATGGTTGGAATCATGGCGCCTGCGGCGCCACAGATTACCGCAAAACAACAGCAAAACAGACCGGTTCTTTTATAAAATTGTAACGGCCTGAAAAACAATTATTGGTAAAAGTTTTGCCCGCTTTTACCCCCTTTGAAAAAGTTTTTGCATTTTTGTGTATCACCAATAGCCCAGCATGACGAATCGCATATATCAATCACTACTGCAACACAAAGAGAAAGGACAAAAGTCATTTGCGGTACTGATTGACCCAGACAAGGTTACTGTTGAAAAAATCGATGAATTAATAGCATTGGCCACCGAAGCGAAGGTTGATTATTTTCTGGTGGGCGGCAGTTTGGTTGTTACCAACCGCCTCGACGAAGTGGTGCAACAGATAAAGAACAATTGCGATATTCCTGTGATATTGTTTCCGGGAAGTCCTTCGCAGATAACTCCTTATGCAGATGCCTTACTGTATCTCTCTCTCATATCGGGCCGTAATGCCGAACTGCTCATTGGCCAGCATGTAATTTCGGCTCCGTTTGTAAAACAAAGCAGGCTTGAAATCATTTCAACCGGTTATATGGTGATCGACGGGGGTGCTCCTACCACCGTTTCATACATCAGCAATGCAGCACCCATTCCTGCCGACAAAAACGAAATCGCTATGTGCACGGCCATGGCCGGCGAAATGCTGGGCATGAAGCTGATTTATATGGATGCCGGAAGCGGGGCCAAACGCCCCATTACCGAAGGCATGATTGAAAAAGTAGCTCAGATCATTGAAGTGCCTCTCGTAATCGGCGGAGGAATCACCGACCCCGAAAAAGCCTATCTGAATTGTAAAGCCGGCGCCGATGTAATTGTTATAGGGAATGCCATTGAAAAAGATGCCACCCTGATCAGGGAAATGAGTGCGGCTATCCATTCGGTAGCCCGTAAAATGGTTTGATGGTTTAATTGTTTGATGGTTTTCCCCGATAATTTTACAGGTTGGTTGATTTCAGGCTGGTTGCCGGAACAGCAACGATAACCATCCAACCATCAAGCTATCGAACTATTACAACCGTTTAACAATTTAGCTCTCCTAAACACTTTCCCAATTTTGTATGTTAATGTATCTTACATAACCATCCTTAATTGGTATTGTGTGTATGAGCAAACTTATATTCCTTTTATTTATTGGTTTCAGCTGTACCGGCTGTTTCAGTCGTTTTGTTATGACTGAAAAAAAGCTGAAGGAATATTATAAAGATAAACCGCAACCCGCGTACTTCACCATTCAAAACGACTCGGTGAAATTGTTTTGCGCCACTGCAGGCGCCGACACCCTGCCACCGCTTTTACTCGTTCACGGAGCGCCCGGCGCCTGGTATGGCAGCCGCAACTTACTGAGTGATTCCACACTGCAACAACACTATCAAATAATAGCAGTAGACCGGCTGGGATATAACAAATCGCGCTTTAAAAACAAACGCCGGGCGGTACCTTCTTTAACGACCCAGGCTATTGCCATTCACGAAGCATTGCAACTGAACAGATCGCTTAAAACAGGCGTTGTGCTGGGCAGTTCGTATGGAGGACCAATAGCAGCGAAAATATCGGTTTTATATCCCGGTAGCTTTCATCATCTCGTAATGCTGGCGCCGGCAATCGATCCTGCCAAAGAAAAATTCTGGTGGTTCAATCCCTGGGTTCATCACGGACCTTTGCGCTGGGTAATGCCCCGCTTTATCAATCATGCTACCGATGAAAAATATGCCCATATTGCCGAACTGAACAAACTATTGCCCGACTGGAAAAAAATTAACATTCCGGTTACCGTTGTACAGGGCGATGCCGATAAAATAGTCGATCCTGCCAATCTTGAGTTTGCGAAACAACAATTACAGGGCAAGCAGGCTGAGTTTATATTACTGCACAATGCGGGGCACCTCATACGATGGCAACGCCCCGATATTGTAAAAGCCATTTTGCTGAAGCAGGCGCTCCTTGCGAACATTCATTAGTATTAAATTGTTTGATTGCCTGATTGTTTGATTGTTATATCGTTGAACGCACTACAGACTGCTTGATTTCAGTCAGCCTGATAATACAGAAACGATAACCATCTAACAATTTAACCATCAAACCATCTTTTTCGGGAATTAGCTAAAATTTTACAATAAAAATCCCCCATCATTTCAAAAAAGTGTTTTCTTTGCGTGACAAATTCATTGAACCAAAAGCATATCTTTCAAAAAATGCAAAAAAATCTCACCATAATACTCGCTGATGTAGTAGCGCAATGCGTTGCTACTATAGTGCGTGGGGTTTTTCCTGTACGGCTTCGTACGGTTTTTTTCTTCCAACCTATCCCCGTAAGGGTGCGACGTTGATACCGCCTGTACCATACAGCATGCTCTGTAGTTCCCGGAATGGCATCCATTCCATCATGTCATATTCCCGGGCATAATGTTTTAAGCCGTTGCATTTTTCACTTTTAGTCGACAAAAATGGAAACCCAACATCACTTTCAAATACTTGTAGCTAACGAATCACATCTAAGCTTTGCCCAAATCATTTGCGATGAAATGGCCTCGTCGGCCAAAGCCCGTGGAACGGGTATAGCCAAACGATCGCCTGAATACATTCAGCAAAAAATGCGTGAAGGGAAAGCCGTTATTGCTTTTAACCAGGATGGCATTTGGGCCGGCTTTTGTTATATCGAAACCTGGAGTCATGGCGAGTATGTTGCCAACTCAGGTTTGATAGTGGCGCCTTCCTTCCGCAAAGGCGGACTGGCAAAAGCCATTAAGAAGAAAATATTTGAGCTGAGCCGTCAAACCTATCCCGAGGCTAAGATCTTCGGTCTTACTACCGGCCTTGCTGTAATGAAAATAAACAGCGAGCTGGGATACGAGCCCGTTACCTACTCTGAACTTACGCAGGACGAAGCCTTTTGGGCCGGCTGCAAAAGCTGTGTGAACTATGATATTCTGATGAGCAAAGAGCGCAAGAACTGTTTGTGCACCGGCATGCTGTACGATCCCAAAGACCATTACGAGCCGGAAGAAACCAACAAGTTTTTTGAAGAAAAGAAAAGTGTATTTGAACGGTTGTTGCGTATAAAACAGTGGAAACTGCTGAAGCCCTTTTTTAAAGAAGATAAAGATTCAAACAGTGGTGGCGGAGCAGGCAAAACCAAATCATTTTTTCATTTCTTTTTTAATCTCTAAAAAACAATTTCAGGGAAGATGGCAAAGAAAGTTGTTCTCGGTTTCAGCGGTGGATTAGACACTTCGTTTTGTGTAAAGTATCTGGGTGAAGATCAGGGCTACGAAGTGCACAGCATTATTGTAAATACCGGTGGTTTCAGCGACGAAGAATTAAAACAGGTTGAACAACACGCTTACAAACTGGGCGTAAAATCGCATACAACGGTTAATGCCGTTAAAGGATATTACGACCGCATCATAAAATACCTCATCTACGGAAATGTGTTGAAGAATAACACCTATCCGCTAAGTGTGAGCGCCGAACGGTTAAGCCAGGCATTGCATATTGCCGAACATGTTAAAGCATTAAAAGCCGATGCAGTGGCACACGGAAGCACCGGCGCCGGTAACGACCAGGTTCGGTTCGATATGATCTTTCACATTATGATTCCCGGTGTTGAAATTATCACTCCCATCCGCGATTTGAAACTGAGCCGTGAAGCCGAAATTGAATACCTGAAAGGTAAAAGTGTAGATATGAACTTTGCCAAAGCGGTTTATTCAATCAATAAAGGATTATGGGGAACCAGTGTAGGCGGTAAAGAAACGTTATCATCAAAAGGCATGCTGCCCGAAGAAGCCTGGCCTACACAGGTTACCAAAACAGGCAGTGAAGAAGTAAAGCTGCACTTTGAAAAAGGCGAACTGACCAAAATAAACGATAAATCATTCGGCCATCCCAGCGAAGCCATTCAGTACCTGCAAACTATTGCCGGCCCTTATGGTGTAGGAAGAGATATTCACGTTGGCGATACTATCATTGGCATTAAAGGCCGTGTTGGTTTTGAAGCTGCCGCGCCCATGGTGATATTAAAAGCTCACCATGCCCTGGAAAAACACGTGCTTACCAAATGGCAGCTGAACTGGAAAGATCAGCTGGCGCAGTTCTATGGCAACTGGCTGCACGAAGGACAGATCATGGATCCCGTAATGCGCGATATTGAAGCATACCTTCAAAACTCGCAACAGCAGGTAACCGGTGATGTGTTTGTACAGCTGCAACCCTATCGCTTTCAGGTGACCGGCATTGAATCTACATACGATTTAATGAGCAGCAAGTTTGGCAAATACGGTGAAATGAACACCGGCTTTAGCGGAGAAGATGTTCGTGGCTTTAGTAAAATATTCGGAAACCAGACGTCGATCTGGAATTCGGTACAGCAGGAAAATGAGAAATGAAGAATGTGAAATGAAAAATGAGAAATGAAGAATTAAAAATGAAAAAGTAAAGAACAACTGCTCAGCAGGCTTGCACTTTCTCATTTCTAAATTGGATTTTATGAGTAAAAAGATTTCAGCAGGGATTATAGGCGGTGCCGGTTATACCGGTGGTGAGCTGATCAGGTTACTGATCAACCACCCGCAGGTTGATATTGCCTTTATAAACAGTAAAAGCAATGCAGGCAATCCCGTGTACCAGGTGCATGCCGATTTAATTGGAGAAACGGACCTGAAATTCTCAGATGACCTTTCACCCTTACAGAACGGGGGCATTGATGTTTTATTCCTGTGTGTAGGCCATGGCGATGCCCGGAAATTCTTAACAGAGTACACTGTAAATGATAAAATAAAGATCATTGACCTGTCGCAGGACTTCAGGCTCAATAAGCAATCGGCAATCGGCAATAGACAATTTGTATATGGTTTACCCGAATTGAATAAAGCAACGATCAAAGGCGCACAGAACATTGCGAATCCCGGATGTTTTGCAACGAGCATACAGTTAGGATTGTTGCCACTGGCAAAAGCAGGATTGCTGGAGAGTGTTTATACCACAGGCATTACCGGTAGTACCGGCGCCGGACAGGGCTTAAGCGGCACCTCGCATTTTTCGTGGAGGGCCAACAATATTCAGGCGTATAAAACATTAACGCACCAGCACCTGAAAGAGATCACCCAGTCGTTGCAGCAACTGCAGCCGTCGTTCAGTACAACCGAAGCAGAAGGACTTCCGGGCTCAGTTAATACCGATGCTCTGAGCTTCATTCCCTGGCGAGGCGATTTCACCCGGGGTATTTTTATCAGCTCACTGGTAGACTGCGACTGGAAAGAAGAGCAGCTGATTGAATTATATGAAGAATTTTATCAGGATCATCCTTTTACTATTTTAAGCAAGAGTGAGATCTTTTTGAAACAGGTGGTAAACACCAATAAATGCATTATACAGTTAGAAAAAATTGGTACCAAGCTGGTTGTTCATAGTGCGATAGACAACTTAACAAAAGGCGCCTCAGGACAGGCAGTACAAAACATGAACCTGATGTTTGGAATAGATGAATGTGCGGGATTGAGATTGAAAGCAAACTACTTTTAGAACGAAGCTGAACGCTAAATGCTAAATGCTTAACGCAAAACGCGGAATAGGGATAATTGGGGGATTTTGGTGGTAAAGAATGCAATGAGATTTGAAAATCCATTGTATGAGAGAATACAGGAAATATGAAGTTTGGAACAAAGCTCATGAATTGGTTTTATTTGTATACAAACAGGTAATGCCTTCATTTCCCCCAACAGAGCAATATGATTTAGTGCGACAGATGAAAAGAGCTGCTTATTCAATACCCTTTAATATAGTGGAAGGGTGTGGAAGAAACTCTGACAAAGATTTTGTTCATTTTTTGGATATGTCATTAGGATCGGCACATGAGCTTGAGTATTGTTTTTTACTGGCAAAAGATTTAGGCTATATTAAAGAAGATGTTTATAGCAAATTACATGAGAAGATTAATGAGATTAAAGCAAAATTGATCAATCTCATAAAATCAATTCGTGGACTATTATAAAAAAGCAAAACGCTGAACGCATAACGCTAAACGCCCTCCACACTAAGGGTAAAGCGTTATGCCTTAAGCGTTAAGCGTTAAGCATTTAAAAATGAAACTGTTCGACGTTTATCCAATCAACAACATCTCCATCGAAAAAGCCAAAGGCTCTTACGTTTGGGACGACAAAGGTGAACAATACCTTGACCTGTATGGCGGTCATGCGGTAATTAGTATTGGCCATACCCATCCGCACTATGTTGAACGATTAACGCGACAGTTAAATAAAGTAGGCTTCTATTCCAATTCGGTTAAAATGCCTTTGCAGGAAGAGCTGGCCGAAAAACTGGGTAAGCTATCGGGCAAGCCCGACTATCAATTGTTCATGATCAGCTCCGGCGCCGAAGCCAATGAAAATGCATTGAAGCTGGCTTCGTTCGCTACCGGACGCAAAAAAATAATTGCTTTCAAAAAATCTTTCCACGGAAGAACCTCTTTGGCTGTTGCTGCCACCGACAACCCTTCTATTGTAGCGCCGGTGAACCAAACCACCAATGTGATCTTTCTTCCCTTTAATGATGTAGCAGCGCTTGAAGCCTGCTTCAAAGAACAGGGAAATGAAATTTCATCGGTGATCATCGAAGGCATACAGGGAGTGGGCGGCATCAATGTAGCCAGTGAGTTATTTTTACAAAAGATCAGGCAGTTATGTACTGAATATGGCACTGTGTTTATTGCAGACAGTGTTCAGTGCGGTTATGGCAGAAGCGGCAAATTCTTCTCACATGATTTCGCAGGAGTAGATGCCGATATTTATACCATGGCCAAAGGCATGGGTAATGGATTTCCGGTAGCCGGCATTATCATAGCGCCGCACCTTCAACCCAAACATGGCATGCTGGGCACCACCTTTGGTGGCAATCACCTGGCTTGTGCAGCGGCTTTGGCGGTAGTTGAAGTGATAGAAAAAGAAAATCTTGTTCAGAATGCCGCACAGGTAGGCGACTACCTCATCAGCGAACTGAAAAAAATACCACAGCTGCAAAATGTACGCGGCCGGGGATTAATGATCGGGTTCGATGTGCCCGAAGCATTAAAAGACCTGCGTAAAAACCTGCTGTGGAAGCATAAAATATTTACCGGCGAAGCCAAACCGAATGTGATCAGGTTGCTGCCTTCCCTGGCTTTAAGCAAAAAAGATGTAGACCTGTTTTTGCAGGCTGTTAAAGCAGAGATAGAGGCGCTGAGCGCAGTCGAAGCGTAACCCGGGCTGATGTGTGCTGAGCGAAATCGAAGCGTGAATCGCACTTCGACTTCGCTCAGTGCCACAATGCAATATTTTTTTTCTTAAATTATAAAACCCTCCATTCCGCTACAGGCAATGAAAAATTTTACAAGTGTATACGATGTGCAGGATATAGATGCACTGGTAAAAAAAGCGCTGGCATACAAGGCCGCTCCTTTTAAAGACAAATCACTGGGAGCCGGCAAACGTATTGGTTGTTTGTTTTTGAACCCCAGTATGCGTACACGCCTCAGCACGCAGATTGCCGCGCAAAACCTGGGCATGGAGCCAATTGTATTTAACGTAGGTCAGGAAGGCTGGGCGCTTGAGTTTGAAGAAGAAGCCATCATGAGCGGCAGCACTGTTGAGCACGTGAAAGATGCGGCCCCCATCATGGGTAATTATTTCGATATTCTGGCCATTCGCACTTTTCCTTCGTTAAAAAACCGCGAAGACGATTACAGCGAATTGTACATAAAACAATTCATCAAATACGCCGGCATTCCTGTAGTGAGTCTGGAAAGCGCTACACTGCACCCATTGCAAAGCTTAACAGATATTATTACCATCAATGAATGTTTACAGGCTTCACCCCAGCCTGCCGGCAGAAAGCCGAAGATCGTTCTTACCTGGGCGCCGCATGTGAAACCCCTGCCGCAATGTGTGGCCAATAGTTTTTCGCAATGGGTGAATGCCTGGGGGCAAGCTGATTTCGTGATCACTCATCCTGAAGATTACGAACTGGATGAGCAATTCACTAAAAACGCTACCATCACTCATGATCAAAATGAAGCATTAAAAGATGCCGATTTTGTATATGTGAAGAACTGGAGCACTTTCAAAGATTACGGTAAGATATATACAAATGATCCCGAGTGGATGCTCACCAACGAAAAACTGGCCCTCACCAATAACGCCAAAGTAATGCATTGCCTCCCCGTTCGCCGTAATGTTGAGCTGAGCGATGAAATACTCGACGGCCCCAACAGCATTGTTACCAAAGAAGCATCGAACCGGGTATGGGCCGCACAGGCGGTATTAAGTGAAATATTAGCCCCCACCCTCTAAAGGGGAATCCTTCTATAAAGGTTTAGAAAAAACTGATTGTGTTACTGTAATGAATAAAATAGGAGATACAATAAAGCAATTACAACGCTCCCCTTTAGCAGATGGAGGGAGCGGTAAAGAAGTATTATACGTAGTTAAAATTGGCGGCAATATTATAGACGATGAGAAGAAGCTTTCTAATTTTCTAACCCAATTTGCCAATCTCCCCACCCCCCTTCAGGGAACGGGAGTTCATAAGATACTGATACACGGCGGTGGTAAATTAGCCACCAAACTGGCCGAACAAATGAACATTCCGCAACAGATGATCGATGGCCGGCGCATTACCGATGCCGAAACACTGAAGATTGTTACCATGGTATATGCCGGTTACATCAACAAAAATATCGTGGCGCAATTACAGGCAAACAATTGTAATGCCATTGGATTAAGCGGCGCCGACGGAAACGTTATACTGGCCCACAAAAGAGGGTCAGTTAACTCCCCTTCAGGGGTTGGGGGTATTGATTATGGTTTTGCAGGTGATGTAGATGCAATCAATACAACATTTCTTAAAAGCATACTCGATCAGCAGGTATCGGTTGTAATGGCGCCCATTACCCACGATCAAAAAGGCCAGTTGTTGAATACCAATGCCGATACCATTGCACAGGAAGTGGCGAACGCACTGAGCGGGTTGTATGATGTACAACTCATTTATTCGTTCGAAAAAAGCGGCGTATTGCTCGATGCCAACGACGACAGCACCGTAATACCATCTATTAATCCCTCGTATTACACGCAATTAAAAACTGAACAAAAAATATTCGCCGGCATGATTCCGAAACTGGATAATGCTTTTGCCGCACTGAGCAAAGGAGTAAGAAAAGTGATCATTGGCAAAGCAGAACAGTTGGCCGAATTAATTGCCGGAAAAGCAGGAACAAGCATTGTACATGAGTAATGATAACTTACATATATTGCAGCAAAGCGCCATTGAATTACTGAAGCAGTTGATTACAACCCCCTCTTTCAGTAAGGAAGAAGATAAAACAGCTGAACTAATAAAAACATATCTTCAGCAACAGGGCGTTGAAGTAAAGTGTGTAAAGAACAATGTGTATGCAAGGAATACGCACTTCGACAGCAGCAAGCCTACCATCTTACTGAATTCGCACCACGACACTGTAAAGCCCAACAAAAATTATACGCTCGATCCGTTTACGCCTATTGAAAAAGATGGTAAGTTATTCGGATTAGGCAGCAACGATGCCGGCGGTCCGTTGGTTTCGCTGATAGCTACCTTTCTTCATTTTAATCAGCAAAAGAATTTAAAGTATAATCTCATGCTGGCGGCTTCGGCCGAAGAAGAGATCAGTGGCAAAGAAGGCATTGAGCTGGTATTGCCCCATTTAGGCACTATTGATTGTGCTATTGTAGGCGAACCCACGCAAATGCAAATGGCAGTGGCCGAAAGAGGATTGATGGTGATTGATTGTATAGCACACGGCAAAGCCGGTCACGCTGCACGCAATGAAGGCGAGAATGCCATTTACAAAGCCCTGAAAGATATTGAGTGGTTTCAATCGTACCAGTTCCCGAAAGTATCAGACCTGTTAGGTCCGGTAAAAATGAGCGTTACTGTCATTGAAACCGATAATAAAGCACATAATGTGGTTCCGCCTCAATGTAAGTTTGTGGTCGACACGCGGGTGAATGAACTGTATACTTTCGAAGAGGTATTGGAAACCATCCGTGAACATGTTCAATGTGAAATAGTTCCCCGGAGCACACGCCTGCGATCTACCTCCATTGCACTCGATCATCCGCTGGTGAAAACAGGCGTTGCCCTGGGAAGAACCTACTACGGCTCCCCCACCACATCCGACAAAGCCTTAATGCCCTTCCAGGCCCTGAAAATGGGCCCCGGCGATTCGGCAAGAAGTCATACAGCAGATGAGTATATTTACATACATGAGATTGAAGAGGGGATAGAGTTGTATATACGGTTATTGGAGAAGATACTTTAGTAGCAACCAGTTGCCGGTTACCGGTTACCAGTTACCGGTTGCCGGAACGATAATCACGATTAGGTAAATGCTTTGATTAGAGTGTTTTATTCAATTAAAATCACTCTTTATGAGTTATCGTAATTTGGAAATTTACAAAGAATCAAAGCGACTTGCCATTGAAGTACATAAAATGACCCTGACCTTACCCAAATTTGAATTATTTGAAGAAGGCGCACAAGTTAGACGATGTTCGAAATCTATTACTGCAATGATCGTAGAGGGATATGCCAGAAGAAGATATAAAGCAGACTATATTAAATACCTGATATATTCATTAGCAGAATGTGACGAAACATGTGTGCATTTAGACTTCTTATTTGAAACAAATTCGCTCAGTAATACTGAGGTCTACAATAAGCTGAAAGGCGATTATGATATATTAAGTAAAAAAATTAACAGGTATATTCAATGGGTTGAGACCAATCTCAACGATTTTTCAAAAACTGAAACAGGTAACCGGAAAACAGAGTAGCGGGAAACAGGAAACCGGTAACCGGTAACAGGTAACAATTTTACTATGAAACTTTGGAGTAAAGAGAGTACGAGTACTTCTCAATTAGTTGAGCAGTTTACGGTAGGGCGCGACAAGGAATTTGATATTCTGCTCGCAAAATACGATGTACAGGGCTCCATGGCGCATGTGCGCATGCTGGGCGAAGTAGGACTGATGTCGAAAGAAGAAGCCGACCTGGCCGTTAAAGGTTTGGAAGAAATAGCAGCCGATATTGAGCATGGCCGGTTCACCATCGAAGAAGGCATTGAAGATGTGCATTCGCAGGTTGAATTTATTTTAACCCAACGTATTGGTGAAGCAGGTAAAAAAATTCACAGCGGACGAAGCAGGAACGATCAGGTAGCAGTTGATATTAAATTATACCTGCGGGCCGAAGTACTGGCTGTTAAAGAAGAAGTAAAGCAATTATTCGATCTGCTCATTACCCAAAGCGAAAAACATAAAGATCATTTGTTGCCCGGTTATACGCATCTGCAAATAGCCATGCCTTCATCGTTCGGATTATGGCTGGGCGCTTATGCCGAAAGCTTAACCGACGATATGGAACTGCTGGTGGCAGCTTACCAGGTAGCCAATAAAAATCCATTGGGTAGCGGCGCCGGTTATGGTTCTTCTTTTCCTTTGAACAGAAAGCGTACTACCGAATTACTGAACTTTAAAACATTAAACTGGAACTCGGTATACGCACAAATGAGCCGCGGCAAAACCGAAAAGGTGATTGCCACTGCACTGGCTGGTTTTGCCGGCTCCGTTGGCCGCCTGGCCATGGATTGCTGTTTGTATATCAACCAGAATTTTGGTTTTATTTCCTTCCCGACTGAATTAACCACAGGCAGCAGCATTATGCCGCATAAAAAGAATCCCGATGTGTTTGAACTGATCAGGGCCAAATGCAACCGCATTCAATCAACGCCCAATGAGCTCACGCTGTTGCTGGCCAATCTTCCTTCGGGTTACCACCGCGATCTGCAACTCACAAAAGAGATATTATTTCCGGCCATTGAAGAACTGAAAGCCTGTTTGCAAATGACCCGGTTAATGTTATCGAACCTGAGTGTTAAAAGCAATATTCTCGACGACGAAAAATACAAATATCTGTTTAGTGTTGAGGCGGTGAACGACCTGGTGAACAAAGGTGTGCCTTTCAGAGAAGCCTATAAACAGGTAGGCAACCAGATCGAAAATGGTGAATTTGCTTTCGATTATAAAAAACAACTATTGCATAAACACGAAGGCAGCATTGGCAACTTGTGCAATGATGAAATTGTGAAGGAGATGGAGCGGGTGATTGGCAAGTTTAATAGTTGACCGGTTAACAAGTTGAAAAGTTATAAAAGCAAAAGGAGTAATAGAAACCAGACATTTCTTTTACTCCTTTTGCTGTTTTTATCGCCTGGGTTATTTTAGTTGCCTCAATAGGTGCTCCCGCGCCATATCAATCAAAATTCATATATTCAGTAACTAAAACTCTGCACAATGAAACCTAAAACAGTTAACACGCTTTACTGGATCTTCACAATTCTGTTTGCAACACTCATGATATTCTCTGCCCTGGGCAGCATAGTGGTAAACGAGGGTGCGAAAAAATTGATACATGACCAGCTTGGATATCCTGTTTATTTTATCCCTTTCACCGGCGTTGCCAAGTTGTTAGGTTCAATCGTTATTTTAATTCCCGGACTGAAAAAAATTAAAGAATGGGCCTATGCCGGTTTGTTTTTCGATCTGGCCGGCGCCGTTTACTCAGGCATAGCTGTTGCAAAAACAGTTGATCCCATGATGATATTCATGCTTGTATGGATTGTGCCGGGCGTACTGTCTTATTATTACTGGAATAAAAAAAGTCACGCATAAAATCTTCGGTTTAAGTTATTCAACTTTCTGATCATAGCCCCGCCTTCACCGGCACATTGGCTTCGGTACTGATGGCCATTTTATGAAGAACTAATTTTTCTTCAGACGTATTAACTGATAATTCAATCCAGCCGAAATACGGTTCGCCATTTACTATCACCTGTATAGCCAGGTATTGATGAGATACATTAATCCAGCTGCCTATCCAGGTTTGGGAATTTTCTGTAATGTATTTTTCTACCAGGGGTACAGATGAGTTCGGATACCATTTACAGCCGGTGAAAGTGGCAGCAATTTGATCTCCCTTTTTTAAGATGGGGCATTCAGTCGCGTCGTTTACCAGCAGGGATGTGTTGCTGCCGGAACTCATTGCCAAAAATCGAAAGATGCCCAGATTTAGTGAAGGATCGCCTATCAGACTGGTAGTAAAAGATAAATCTGATTTACCATCATTATTAATGTCAAGTGCCTTATGATGAAGTTCATTTACCTCCTCATCATTCAGGCTGGTATATAGCATAACGGGGTCATGTTCAGCATGGTTCTTTTTACAACCCGCATTTATAATAATAATCGATAATAGGATCAGGTAATAACGCTGCATAATAATTTTTGCAGCGAAAGTAAACAGATACCCAACTACCGCGAGTACCATTTATTGAATGGCCTCAATATGGTACCTGTTATGAATGACCGATGATTTAACGGAGTTGTCCCGCATCAACCCTCGATGGCGTATCCTTTCCTGCAACTATTGAAGTAGAGCTTATGGCAATTGCTTTTATAATAGCAGCCATATTCTTCATATCGAGCGTTTCAATTTCATCTTCCTGTGTATGATAAAACTTTTCGCTATCCATTTTTGAGGTTGAAATGGTATGAGCAGGCACTCCCAGGCGGGCCAGTGTTGCATTATCGCTGCGGTAAAACAATTGCTGATCGGGATATGGATCGGGATAAAATTTAAAATCAGTTCCTTCGAGGTTCTTCTCCAGTATCTTGCCCATATCTGTTTTTTCGTACCCGGTAATAAATGCCGAATTGGTGCCCCACTTACTTTCGGTACCGATCATTTCAATATTAAACATGGCCATTACCTGCGCAGCATCGAACTGTTGTGAAAAATACTGCGATCCAAAACCTCCGCTTTCTTCACCGGTAAAAGCCACGAACACCAGCGTACGTTCATTATTTTTTTGTTTGACAAAATAATTGGCAAGCATCATTACAGCGGTTGTACCGGCTGCATCGTCGTTGGCGCCATTGTAAATTGAATCGCCGGCTGCATTGGGTTTGCCAACACCCAAATGATCATAATGTCCTGAGAAAATAACATACTCCTCTTTCTTCGATTTGCCGGGCAATATACCAACCACATTCTTCAGCGGCATTTGCGATACCGTTTGTTTGAATTGTATTGAATATTCACCGGCTTCTTCTTTAGCGAGAATCAATACAATAGTGCCTTTAGGACTATACAATGAGCGGCTTCTTTTTATTCTTTCGAAATACGAACGATGCGCCGTATCTACCATCAGCAAATAATTGCCACCTATGCGTTGCAGGCGCGACAATAAAATATTTAAAGTGTCGCCGGCATGCACTATAACTTGTTTGTACCCCGATGCCTGATTTATCGATACTTCAGTTTGCCCGGTAAGCACGGCAATGTTTTTATCATCGAGAGGTTTACCATTCATTACACCGCCGGCCGAAACAGGGCTAATGCGCAGCATGGCAAACTCCTGTAAAAACGAGTTGTCCTGTACCGGTTGTAAACCGGCTTTTTTAAATTCTGCAGCTATAAAATCGGCAGCTTTATCAATATCGGGAGTAAACACTTTGCGCCCACGCATTTGGTCACTCGACAATGTTTTTTCAATCCGTTCTACTTCAGCGGCATTAATGATTTTATCTATCGACTGGGAGAAAGTAGCTTTTTGTGCAAGCAATAACAGGATAAAGTATGAGAAGCGCTTAACCATGGAATTTTTATTGTAAGATAGCATAAAAAGCTGAAAGCTTAACGCTGAACGCCTAATGCTGAACGCATAACGCTAAATCCCCCAACATTGAGCCCTTTGTATTTCGCGTTCGGCGTTTTGCATTCTGCATTTTGCGTTTGGCTTTTTGCGTTCTGCATTGAGCGTTACGCGTTCGGCGCTCGGCGTTCTGCGTTTCGCATTCGGCGTTTTGCGTTTCGCGTTCGGCGTTCTGCGTTTCGCGTTAAAGGCTCATCATTTCTTTAAACTTCACGGTCTGGCGACGGCTTACTTCAATTTTTTCGCCTCCTTTCAATTCAAGCAAAAGACCACCGTTAAAATAAGGCTCAATTTTATCAATGAGGCGCAGGTTTACAATGTGTTTGCGGTTAGCCCTGAAGAATGTTTTTTCGTCGAGCCGCTCTTCAAGCGCATTGAGTGATTTTAATATCAGCGGTTTATTGGGACCAAAATATACTTTGGCATAGTTGCCTACACTTTCAAACAATCGTATATCTGATAATTTTACAAACCAGCAACGTTCGCCGTCTTTTACAAATACCTGGTCGTTTTCGCTTAATATGCTGCGGTTAAAATTAACCGGCACCATCGGGCCCTGCTCCCGCTCTTCCTGCAAATGCAGCTTTTGAATGGCATCGGCCAGGCGTTTGGGTTCAACCGGTTTTAAAAGATAATCAAGCGCATTTACCTCAAATGCCTTCAATGCATATTCATCGTAGGCGGTGGTAAAAATTACAAGAGGGGCTTTATCAAGTTCCGACAGCATATCGAAACCGGTTTTGCCGGGCATTTGTATATCAAGAAATATCAGATCGGGATTGATGTTCTCTATTTTTTCTACCCCTTCGCCGGCATTGCTGGCCTCTGCCACCACTTCTATTTCGGGAAAGTCCATAAGCAGTTTACGCAACTCACTTCTCGCCAAACGTTCATCGTCGATAATTATGGCTTTAATCATAACTGGTTTTATTTAATTTCTACGGGAATCATTATCCGTGCTTCTACAAGATCGTTTCCCACTTGTTTTATTTCAAAATTAGCCCTTTCGCCAAACAATAGCTGCAACCGGTTTTTGGTGCTGAACAAGCCAAATCCATCGCCATTGATATGTCCGTTCAGGTAACCGGTATTTTGAACCACCAATTCGTGAAAATCTTCTTTAAAATCGGAAATCACTTTTACAATACCCCCGCTGATCTGTTTTCCGATACCATGTTTAATAGCATTTTCGACCAGGGTTTGTAACATCATGGGCGGAACGGGCTGATCGAGGGTATCTTCATCGATCTGGTATTCGATCTTAAGCCGGTCTTCGAACCTGATATATTCAAGAGCAAGATAATCTTTAACAATACCCAGCTCTTTTTCAAACGGAACGGTCTCTACTTTTTCGGCCTGCATGCTGCTGCGCAGAATATTGCTCAGTTCGGTAATGGCATTACGGGCGCGGCCAGGATTTTCGTCGATCAATGCCCGTATGCTGTTCAGGGCGTTGAAAATAAAATGCGGATTAATATGCGATTTTATGGTCTTTAACTCCAGCTCCTTCACCAGCGATTCAAGTCTGATTTTATCGAGCTGTGCCTGACGTGTTTTTAAAATATAGTGATAGGCAAAGTAAATCAGGTTCCAGATCAGGATAAAAGTAAAGCATCCCATGGAAGCACGCATGATCTTATTGAACAGGGTGAGTGTTTTTTGCCGCTCGGCTTCTATATGCAGCACCTGCTCCAAGGTGGAACCTATAGTGGCATAAATAAGCGCAAACAGAATAGAAATAAAAAATATATAAAACACCTGTTCGTTCACCGGCTTATCAACGAACTTCAACCACAAAATAAAAAACCGCATGATGTGCGTAACCAAAAAGCCCACGCATGCATCTACCAGCAACACGTGATAAAAAAAGGGCGTTTCGCGGGTACGCAGCGAAATGTAAAAAAAGATATAGGCAAGTATAAAGGCGCTCCAGCCTACAAACTGGCAAAGCCAGTAATATGAAATTCTCTTTGTCATATGCACTGTTGGGACCTTAGTTGGAACTATAACAAATCTAATTAATTAGCCTGCTCTGGTATTGTAAATTATATATATGGCCGAATAAATAGGTTACCGGCAGTACAAAGTAGTGAAATTGTCAGGAAAATGCAGGGTATTTTGATCAGCGGTTTTATAAACAGCCGTGCCATGGTTCATTTTGGTTGCCGGGGTAACCGTGGCACGGCTAATGCGGCATAGTTTTTTGTTCTGTTAAAATGTTGCCATTATTATGGCTCACGATTTAAAGATGTATTTTTGTCGATAAAATTTGCACTAAATGGACATCGCACCCGGCCCCTTATTGACTACAATCAATTCACCGGCAGATCTTAAACATCTGAGCAGAGAGCAGTTACACCAGCTTTGTGATGAATTACGACAATATATCATTGATGTGGTAAGCGTGCATGGAGGCCATTTTGCCGCCAGTTTGGGTGTGGTTGAGCTTACCGTAGCATTGCATTACATCTACAATACTCCCTACGACCAGCTTATTTGGGACGTTGGCCATCAGGCTTACGGACATAAAATTTTAACCGGTCGCCGCGATACTTTTTATACCAACCGCAAATACCACGGCCTTAGCGGCTTTCCCAAACGTAGCGAAAGCGAATACGATACTTTTGGCGTAGGTCACTCTTCTACCTCAATTTCAGCCGCTCTGGGTATGGCCATGGCAGCTAAATACAAAGGCGAAAACCGTAAATCGGTAGCCGTAATCGGCGATGGCGCCCTTACTGCCGGACTCGCTTTTGAAGGTATGAACCATGCAGGCGTAGCCGATTCAGACATACTGATCATTTTGAACGATAACTGCATGAGCATCGACCCCAACGTAGGTGCTTTGAAAGAATATCTTACCGACATCACTACTTCTCATACCTATAATCGCCTGAAAGACGATATATGGAAAGCGCTGGGCAAACTACCCGTTGGTAAAAACTTTACCCGCGAAATGGCCAGCAAGCTCGAACACAGCATCAAAGGCTTCATCAATAAAAGCAGTAACCTGTTCGAAGCCCTGAAGCTGCGGTATTTCGGGCCTATCGACGGAAACAATATCACCAAGCTGGTTGATACCTTACAGGACCTGAAAAAGATACCCGGCCCGAAACTGTTGCATGTAATTACCGTAAAAGGAAAAGGGTATGCCCTCGCCGAAAAAGAGCAAACCCTTTGGCATGCACCGGGCCTGTTCGATAAAATCACCGGCGAGATATACAAAAAGAAATACGATACGCCACAACCTCCCAAATACCAGGACGTATTTGGACATACGATGATTGAACTGGCCGAAAAGAACGATAAAGTGTTTGGCATTACACCTGCCATGCCCTCGGGTTCGTCGTTGAAGTTTATGATGGATAAAATGCCCGACCGGGCTTTTGACGTGGGCATTTGCGAGCAGCATGCCGTTACGCTCAGCGCCGGTATGGCAACACAGGGGTTGCGGGTGTTCTGCAATATTTATTCATCGTTTATGCAACGCGCATACGATCAGGTGGTACACGATGTAGCCATTCAAAAGCTGCCGGTGGTGCTTTGCCTCGACCGTGCCGGTTTGGTTGGTGAAGATGGTCCTACCCATCATGGCGCCTACGATATTGCCTACATGCGTTGCATTCCCAATATGGTTATCAGCGCCCCCATGAACGAAAGCGAGCTGCGTAACCTGATGTATACCGCCCAGCTCGAAACCATGGAGTGGCCGTTTGTAATACGCTACCCACGCGGACAGGGTGTACTGCCCGAATGGAAAACGCCTTTTGAAGAAATTCAGATCGGCAAAGGCAGGAAAATAAAAGACGGGCAGGATATAGCCATTCTATCACTGGGTCATCCGGGCAATTTTGCCACCATGGCCATACGCGAATTGAAAATAGATGGACTGAATCCGGCTCATTACGATATGCGTTTTGCAAAACCGCTCGATGAGGCGTTACTGCATGAAGTATTCAACAAATTCGATAAAATAATTACGGTTGAAGACGGTACGGTTACCGGTGGCTTCGGCAGCGCTGTGCTTGAATTTATGGCGCAGCACAACTACAAAGCCGATGTAAAAATATTAGGTATCCCTGATCGTATTGTTGAACACGGCACTCCCAAAGAACTATACCACGAATGCCACTACGATGCACCGGCCATTGTTGAAGCCGTAAGGGAAATGATGAAAGGAAAGGTGACGGTGAATCAGTTAATGGGATAGTTTATACCTATAATTTATTCTTTTCAACTACTATTAAGCAGATACCGGTTGCCGGGTTCCCGGTAACCGGTATCTGGTAACCGGTAACAGGTAACTGGTAACCGGTAACAAATCCCCCATTATTGTTTTTAAGTTTTTTTAACACAACTGTGCCCCCGATTGCATATGGATAACCGTTGTAAGGGCATCTTATCTGCTACCATAACCCTGCAACATGAAACGCCTTTTGCTTCTTGGTATCGCACTGATATTCGGATTTTTATTAGCCGGTGGCGCCTGGTATTATTCCAAACTCAATACCGGCAAATCGCGATCGGTTCATAAAACTGTAAGTGCTCCCTCGCCCGAATTAATGACTCGTTTGCATACACATGCCACACCGTTACTGGCTTATGCACAGCAACATGGGTACAATACAACCACCTGCTTTTTGATTGATATGAGCATTGAATCGGGAAAGAACCGGTTCTTTGTATTTGACCTGCAAAAAGATTCAATTACCGATGCAGGTTTGGTGGCACATGGCAGCTGTAATAAAAACTGGCTCAGCGGACGCGAATATGGGAATAAGCCGGGGTGCGGCTGCTCATCGCTTGGTAAATACAAAGTGGGTCACCCGTACAAAGGAAAGTTTGGCACTGCCTATAAATTATTCGGACTTGATTCAACCAACAGCAATGCATTCAGACGGGCGGTTGTATTACATTCGTATCAATGTGTGCCCAATGAAGAAGTATACCCGCTACCTATTTGTCAAAGTTTAGGATGCCCCATGGTATCGCCGGCATTTATGAACAAGCTGGCCGGCATCATTAATGCATCATCTAAACCAATATTGCTGTATACGTTCGATGCGAATTAATGTGCTAATTAGCCAATTTGCTAATGTGCCAATGAAATACAAACCCGATGATTTTTCAATTAGCATATTATCACATTATCGAATTATCACATTAGCATATTATCACATTACAGTACCGACTCAGGCATTCCATCAGCACCTGGTTCTTCTGTGGGTGGCGGCTGGTTAGGATCAACGTCCTGTTCCCAGTTTTCGTTGAATTCAACAATAAAGTTGTTGCGGCCTTCACCAACCATAATGGTCATGTACTTCATTTGTATCAGCTCAAGCACCGAAAGAAAGATAAAGATGGCGTGTATGCGGTCTTTACAAATATCAAATACTTTTTCGAACGCCATCACTTTTTCCGTTTTCACAATCTCCAAAGCATACTTACGGCTACTTTCCATTGTGTAGTTATACTTCACAACGGTATGCACGGGTTTTTGCTGACTCCGCGCTTCAACCTTCTTCATTACCTTTTCAAACGTTTTCATCAGTTTGAAAAGCGTGATGCTTTGAATTTCGGTTCCTTCACCGCCTTCTTCACCAATCTGCGATATTTCTTTCGCAAGGTTTCCACGACGCACCATCAGCATGCGTATGGCTTCCATTTCAGCCATTTTTGCTGAAGCTTCTTTAAACCGTTTGTATTCAAGAATTTTATCAACCAGTTCCTGGCGGGGATCAATTTCATTACCCTGCGCATCCAGCTCTTTACGGGGTAGCAACATCCTTGCCTTGATACGCATCAGCGTCGAAACGAACAGAATGAATTCGCTCGATAACTCGATGTTCAATTGTTCCTGCCCATGTATATAATCAAGAAAGTCCTTAATAATATTGCTGATCGGAATATTGTAAATGTCCAGCTCATCCCGCTCAATAAAGAACAGCAGCAGGTCGAACGGACCTTCAAATTGTGGTAATTTAATCTGATACGAAGCTTGATTCACGGATTTCTAATTTTTTACACGCACCCGATGGGTTCTTCCTGTTTTTTTGCCTCCTGAAATACCCATCAGATGCCTATCGAACAAACCTACACCAAAAAAACTATTGCAGAAAATCAGCAGGGCCCCTGCGCCTATTTTGTATATAAATTGTGAAAATGCTTTTTTTGAATTGTTCGATGGTTAAATTGTTAGATGGCTGGGTTGCTAAGTGTGTTACAGACTGCCATAATTCAGGCAAGCTGATTGCACATCAATGACAACCATTTAACTATATAACAATCAAACAATTAGAACTTTCTCTGATACCCTATACCGATAAATTGCCTTACCTGCAGGCGGGGCGAGTTTTTGTTCTTGCCAAAGGATTTTTGGTCGTCGTCGTAGATAAAGTCGGCCCCGATATTGAACGAAAATCCTTTGTACACATTCATACTGAACAAATTGCTCATGTATATATCAATATTCTGGGGATTGTGCTTGTAATTCGAAAACAGGTCGAGCTTGCCTTTATAGGTTAAATTCTTTACTATTTCCTTCATAATGGTGGCGGTTAAATACGCTCCAATTTCATTACGCACGGTTTTTCCGGTATCTACACCATAGGCTCCTTTGGCCGATAAGGAATCATCCTTAACGATCACCCAGCGGCTGGTAACCGGTGAAATGAATATTGAAATATTATCTTTTGGCTTCCAGTCCATACCCAACGAAACGATTACATAGGCGGGGGCCATGAAGGTGGAGGTTTTTATTTTAGTGGTATCGTTGGGGTAGGTGAACCCATCGGTAAACTGCGACCTGAAATTAACCAGTCCGCTCAGGAACCAATGATCAAACAACTGGCAGCCATATTTCGATACCAGGTCAATGCGGTCGTTGGTTTTACGGGTACCCAGCGAAGTGGAATTTATATATCCCAGTTCAAGATCAAGGCTGTTATCCCATGAATGAATACCCTTTTTATAAAACGCAAACAGGTTTAAAAGTCCGTTCGCATTTATCGAGAACTGATCGCCACCCGCAGCCCAGTTTTGTAAAGATGTTTGTCCAACCGTACCGTTAAACAACCCACCTTTTTTCCAGGTTTTCGGAATGGTATCGTTATTATCTTTTGCAATTGATTTACCTGATTCTGTTCTTAACTCCTGAATGGTTTTATCCTGTGCTACACTGTTAATGGTAAAAATTAAACAAGATAAAGCCAGCACTATCTTTTGCATGCTTTAAAATATAAGGTTATAAAAAAAGCATTTTGAGGATAGTCAAAATGCTTTGCAAATATAAATACAGTGCCAACGCGGTATAATTATTTCTTTAATGCATCGCGAATTTCGCGTAATAAAATAACTTCTTCGGGGGTAACGGAAGGGGCTGCTTCTTCTTTTTTCTTAAAGCGGTTGATGCCTTTTACAATTAAAAATAAAATAAAGGCAACTATTATAAAATTAAGAATAGCCGATAAAAACAATCCCACGCTAACGGTACCAAATAGTTTCAGCTTATTGAGATCCTGCAGGTTGGCAGCATCGAGGGCAGGCTTAAGTAAAAGCGGCGTTATAACGTCATCAACCAGTGAGGTAACAATTTTGCTGAAGGCAGCACCGATGATAACACCAATAGCCAGGTCTACCACGTTACCTTTCATGGCAAACTCTCTAAATTCTTTAAGCATACCCATAGTAATTAGTTTTAGAAGTTAATGATATGGTCATCTAAATATATTAATTTTTTCGATAACTCATTGATGTGTAAACAACCCATCTCATTTTTTCAAACCGGGATACTTCATATCCAATCCCTGGAGCGTTTTCTTCAGGGTGTGGGCAATAATATATTCTTTATACCAGTTTTGATCGGCGGGAACTATTGTCCAGGGAATATCATTACAATGTTCAAAACAATCTTCATAAACAGCCATATAATCACCCCATAATTTCGCTTCTTTAAAATCATTTTCATTGTATTTCCATTGTTTGCGCGGGTCGTTTATGCGTTCCTGTAAGCGTTGCTCCTGCTCTTCGGGCGAAATATGCAGATAGAATTTTAAAATTTGGGTATTGTTATGCTCCTGTAAAAGCTTTTCAAAATCATTGATCGCATTCATGCGTTTCTTTGCCTGTTTATCATCTACCCACTTATGAACCCGGGTAACCAGTATATCTTCATAATGCGAGCGGTTAAAAATCTGAATAACACCACGTGCGGGAGCAGCCTTATGTACACGCCATAAAAAGTCATGCAGTAGTTCTTCGGCCGTGGGCGCCTTGAATGACTTTACATTTACACCCTGCGGGTTCAACTTTCCAAACACATTTCGTATAGCGCCATCTTTTCCGCTGGCATCCATGCCCTGCAGTACAACAAGTACCGCGTGTTTCGATTCGGCAAACAGTAAATTCTGCAATTCATCCAGCTCAACTAATATATTAGCCGTTTTTTGTTTTGTTTCTTCTTTGTCAAATTCTTTTGGCGCACGTGTACTGATATCTTTTAATTTGATTGTTGCCATGGAAATATGTTTGTATCAAATTATTACATTTTAAACTTAATAACCCAATTTTGCGCAAATATTTACATGACAGCCAACAGGGGGATGCTCTTTAACGGAATTATTTTTCTGGTTCTTTGTGTTATCTGGGGTAGTTCTTTTATACTTATGAAAGAAGGCATGAAAAGCCTGAGCCCTTACCAGGTAGCCACTATTCGAATACTCAGTGCCGGTTTATTTTTACTGCCCGTTGCTGTGCGTCAATTAAAAAAGATCCCATTCAACAAGTTAGGTTATGTGCTGCTGAGCGGTTTATTAGGCAGTTTTTTTCCGGCTTATCTTTTTTGCATTGCCGAAATAAAGATCGACAGTTCACTGGCTGGTTTTTTGAATTCGCTCACACCCATTTTTACCATCATTATCGGCATGCTGTTTTTTGGACAGGTATTTCAGGCGCATAAATTAGCAGGCGTATTAACAGCGTTGGGCGGCATGCTGGTGTTATTATTTGCCAAAGGCAATGTGAACCTGCAATATGTTTCCTATTCAGCCTTTGCCCTTGTAGCTACAGTTTTATACGGACTTAACATTAATCTCGTAGGCCGTCATTTGCAGCAAACCGGTTCACTGGCCGTTGTGGCTGTAAGCTTTGCCATGCTGCTGATACCCTGTATTATTATTTTATGGTTTACGGGCTATTTTAATTTGCCGCTGATGCAAAAGAGTATGGCATTCTCCACGGCCGCTTCTTCGGTATTGGGCATTATGGGAACTGCTGTAGCAACCATTCTTTTTTATGTACTGATAAAACGTGCCGGCGGATTATTTGCCTCGATGGTAACTTATGGCATTCCGTTTATTGCCCTTTTCTGGGGCCTGCTGGCAGGTGAAACCATTAACAGATGGCAGGTGCTGGGGCTGGGGATTATTCTCGGGGGCGTGTATGTTACCACCCGGTGGAAAATATCGAATAATAAAATATCGAATATTAAATAATAAATGTCGAATGTCGAAGTAAAAGCACTTCGATATTCGACATTGGAAATTCGATATTCTTCGGTTTTAAATATTCAACATTCATCTGTTTATACCGTCATGATCTCTTTCTCTTTCGCTGCAAGGTGTTTATCTACCAGCGAAATATAGCGGTCGGTCATTTCCTGCACGATCTTTTCGGCATCTTTGCAGATATCTTCACTTAAACCGTTCTTCTGCAATTTTTTTATCTGCTCCATAGCATCACGACGAATATTACGGATGGCAACTTTTGAATGCTCGCCCTCGGTATGAGATCTTTTTACCAGGTCTTTACGCCTTTCTTCGGTAAGGGGCGGCATAAACAAACGGATCATATTTCCATCGTTCTGCGGATTAATACCAATGTTGGCAGCTATAATAGCCCTTTCAATAGGCTGAAGCATATTTTTTTCCCAGGGCTGAATGGTCAATGTGCGGGCATCGGCTACTGAAATATTTCCTACCTGATTAATGGGCGTTGGGTTACCATAATAGTCAACTACAATTCCGTCAACCAGGTTTGGATTGGCTTTACCGGCTCGTACTTTTACCAGTTCTGCTTCGAGATGGCTGATGGCCTTTTCCATGGTTTCATGGGCCTCTTCCTTAATAATATTTAGTTCATCTGACATAGGAATAATATTAAATGCCTGCAAACCTACAAAAAATTCCAGTTACCGGTCACCGGGTAACAGGTTACCGGCAACTGGCAACAGGTAACAGGTAACTAATTCTTGTGTTCTAATATAGTATCAGTAGTAAGGGGAACGATCTTCGAAGTTTTTAAATCGGTATCGGGGTCAACTGTTTTGGCAACAAACAGGCGTGTACGCGGACGGGTATAGTACAGAGCGGCAATGCCTGAGAAAAATACAATCAGAATGGCCAATATGATCCAGGTGCAGCCCAAATTACGGCCTGCATAGGCGGCCAGAATAAATAATACATTAATAGAAACCAGCAACAGGGTTATGAACCGGTGCGATAAACCCCTGTCGAGCAACAGGTGATGTATATGGTTTCTGTCGGGACTAAAAGGTGAACGGCGATGAAAAATGCGAATGGCAAACACCCGCAGGGTATCCATTAAAGGTATTACCAGTATGGCAACACTGATAGCGGGAGAAGCAATTACGGGATATGACGTTTCGGGCAAATTGGCAACGCTGATAAATTTTACCACCAGAATGGCATTTATCAGTCCTATCAGTAGCGATCCCGTATCGCCCATAAATACTTTTGCCGGCTGAAAATTGAATATTAAAAAGGCGGCCACACTGCCGGCCAGTGAAAATGCCAATATTGAATAGGCAGGCATGTTAACCTGCAGAAAATAAAAACCAAAAATGATAGCAGCCATCAAACCCAGCGAGCCTGCCAGGCCGTCGATACCATCAATTAAGTTAAATGAGTTGATAACAACAATAATCGTTAAGTAAGTAAGCAACAGGCTAAACATTTCGGGCAGCTCGTGAATGCCCAGAAAGCCATACATGCTTTTTATTTGAATATTTCCTTTGTAAATAATTAAAAAGGCTGCCAGTACCTGGCCGATAAATTTTTTGATGGGCGAAATAACCAGGATATCATCTTTCAAACCAAGAAAGAATATAACAAAGGCGGCTGCAAAAAAATATTGAAAGTCAGATGCTAACTGATAGGGAATAGCGATGAGGCAGGCGAGCATAAAACCGGCAAATATGCCCAGCCCTCCCAAAGATGGAATGGGATTGCGATGAACTTTTCTCTCGTCAGGAATGTCAAATAATTTTTTCTGTTCTGCTACGGTTATAATTACCGGAATAGCCAAAAAGGTAATTGCAAATGAAATAGCAATAGAGAATAATACATCAAACATCAGCCTGATTTTGTAAGTCTTGGAATAATATACGCGCTACCAATCGGGCCGGTTGGGGCACACACAAAGACCTCGCAAATTACAGCGTATTTTCGGATTAACAACTATTTAGGGCTTTACTTTATTGCAAATAGTACTGCAATTAGGGGCTTTTGATATAAAAATACCCGGAAAGTTTAATTTGATTTATTGATGCAAAGCAATTTCCTTTAGTTTTGCAGCCAAATTTTCTTGCTATGCCACCTTTAAAGGATATCGCTACTCAAATTCGCAGAGATATTGTACGTATGGTTCACGGATCGCAGAGCGGTCACCCGGGCGGTTCGTTGGGTTGTACCGAGTATTTTACTGCATTGTATTTTAAAATAATGCAGCATAATCCTCAGTTTTCAATGGAAGCCCGTAACGAAGATGTATTTATATTATCAAATGGTCATATTTCACCGGTATTTTATTCAACTTTAGCCCGTTCGGGTTATTTCGACGTAAAAGAACTGGCTACTTTTCGTAAACTCGACTCCCGCCTGCAGGGACATCCTGCAACCCACGAGCATTTACCGGGTATACGCATTGCCAGCGGTTCGCTGGGTCAGGGTATGAGTGTAGCCCTTGGTGTGGCACTTTCGAAAAAAATGAATGGTGAAAAAAATTTAGTTTACTCGTTACACGGCGATGGTGAGCTGGATGAAGGTCAGAACTGGGAAGCTATTATGTTTGCCGGCGCAAAGGGTGTCGACAACCTCATATCAACCGTTGACTGGAATGGTCAGCAGATTGATGGTCCTACCGATAAAGTGATGAAGCTGGGCGACCTGGGTGCTAAATTCGATGCATTTGGCTGGGATGTGTTACACCTCGACAAAGGCAATGACATAGATGCTGTTGTTGCAGCTCTTGAAAATGCCAAAACCCATACCGGCAAAGGCAAACCCGTTGTTATTTTAATGAAATCGGTAATGGGCGCAGGCGTTGACTTTATGGAAGGTCATCACGAGTGGCATGGTATTGCCCCCAACGACGAACAATTGGCCAAAGCCCTGGAGCAGTTACCTGAAACTATCGGGGATTATTAAAATGAAGTAATAAGTCGTAAGTTATAAGTAATAAGAAAGGTGAGTCACGTTTTTGAAAGTGGCTCACCTTTCTTATTGATAAATAGAATTGTTACAGTTGAAGGGTGCGACGCAACGGAAGCTTAATAGAATTTCTTCAGCCCGGCCAACAATCAAACCATCAGTTCAATCAACTCCTCAACTCAATCGGCTGCAACGCTGCCTTACGCGATGGGAACCACGATGCGAGAAAGGCTACCAGAAATACGGTAACGATTACCAGTAAAAAATCAGTAGCTACCAATCGTACGGGATAATAATCTATTAAAAAAGTGCCGCCCTGAATGGCAATGATCTTGTACTTTACCTGCGCCCAGCAAAATACAATGCCTGCCAGTAACCCTGTTACCGATCCAATGCCTGCCAGCAGCAACCCTTCACTTAAAAATATTTTTTGTATTAGCATGTTGTGGGCGCCCATCGACTTTAATACCTGAATATCTTTTTGCTTTTCGAGCACCAGCATGGTTAAACTGCCGATCATTGTAAACGCGGCCACAATAAGCATTAAGGTAAGAATACCGTAAATAGCCCATCTTTCAAGACTCATTACGCTGTACAAACTTTGGTTTTGTCCGTATTTTGTTTCAACCTTGTAGTTATCACCCAGCAATTGCTGAATTTCTTTTTGCGCGTCTTCGGCATCAACACCTGAATACAGTGCTAGCTCTACCCCGCTGTATTCATCGCGCTTCAGTCCCATCATCATCTTCATAAAATCAAGGTTGGTGATGGCGTATTTGTTATCGATATCCTGCTGAATTAAAAATGTACCGGAAGTAATAATGTTGCTGGCGGCCAGCGATTGCGACGGATCGCTTACATTAACGTTCATGCCGCGTTTAAAGGAGTACACGGTAAGCGGATATAAATAGCGGTCGCTTTCGACGCCTACGGCGTTTTCAACGCCATTGCCCAGCACCAGGGCTGGTTCGTCAACACTGCCGGTTTGAAAATTGCCGCGAATAAGCTTTTGCGCCACACTGGTTACACTTTCATATGAGCTGTCGACCCCTTTTATATCAACGATCACCTGTACATCGCCGTTTACCAGCAGTGTTTTTTCTTCGGCAAACAAACTAAAAGCCTTTACGCCTTTTATGGCAGCTAATTTTTGTAATTGCTGCGGCGTAACAAAAATGGTTTTACCGGTTTGTGCCGAAATTTTGATATCGGGGTAGAAAGAAGAATACAACGATTTCACCAGTCCCTCAAATCCGTTGAACACGCTCAGCACTACAATAAAAGCAAACGTAATGCCCATAATGGCAATAATGCTTACCCATGCAATTACATTAATAGCATTGGTACTTTTTTTTGCTTTAAAATATCGCCAGGCGAAGAGGAAGTTCAAGGTTTGTTGTTTGTAGTTACTTCAATTACCAATGGCTTAATGTTTGGTGCCAGTTACCGGATACCAGTTCCCGGATACCGGTTACCAGATACCTGTTACCGGTTGCCGGTTGCCAGTTCCCGGAATCAGGAACCCGGTAACCGGCAACAGTTTATTCTTTATCGGGCGGATTGATTTTCTTAAACAACTCCTCCATTTTAAACACATGGTCGAGGGTATCGTCGTGAAAAAACTTCAGTTCGGGCATGCGGCGCAACTGTTTGGCCACCCGGCTGGTTAATTCTTTCTTTATTTCCCAGGCCCTTTCTTCAATTTTCGCCAGCGTTTCTTTGGCATTTTTCACCTGAAAAAAGCTCACGTAAATACGGGCTTCGAGCAGGTCGGGCGTAACCTTTACGGCCGAAATAGACACCATGCCGCCATCTATCATATTCAGTCCCAGCCGCTGAAAAATTGAATTTATTTCTTCATTCAGTAAACTTCCCACTTGTTTCTGACGTTTCCCTTCTTGCATTTCTCTTAACGGTTTAATACCCGTAAAATTAGTTACTTTGCACCGTTTACTCATTATTTTAACTGATTCATGAAGCGATTTTCAAGGATTTTCTTTTATCTGCGCGACCAGAAGGGGAAAATTGTATTATACGTAGTATTCAATCTGTTATCCATCATTTTCTCCCTGGTTTCGCTGGCAATGCTGGCCCCTTTTTTAAAACTGTTATTTTCCAAAGAACCACCACTTACCGTAAGGCCACCCTGGGTTTTTAATTCTGATGGGTTAATGGTTCAATTAAAATATGGACTATCCTACCTGATCATCCATTATGGATATTCACAGGCCCTGATAGCCATATGTATTACGATCATAATATCGATATTATTTAAAAATCTGTTTTTATACCTGTCGTACCGCACGCTTATTCCCATGCGTAACCGGGTAATGACCAATTTCAGGGAAGACCTGTACGATAAGATACTGATATTGCCGGTAAGTTATTTTACCGACCAGCGCAAAGGTGATATGATGTCGCGCATGAGTAACGACATGAACGAAATTGAATGGTGCGTCATTGGCACCCTCGAAGGATTGATCAAAGACCCGTTGAATATCCTGATCGTTCTGGTCGCCCTTATTTTTTTAAGTCCGATGCTATCCCTCATTATGCTGGTGTTGTTGCCCGTAGCCGGATTTATTCTTGGCCGTGTAAGCAAAAGCCTGAAAAGACAATCGGGCGATGCACAGGAACAGCAGGGTTTGCTGTTAAGCATACTGGATGAAACGCTGGGCGGCCTGCGGGTGGTAAAAGCCTTTAATGCCGAAAAGCTGATGCGCAATCGTTTTGTTGGCACCAATGGCCTGCTGAACAAATTACGTATACAAATGGCTTTCAAGCGCGACCTGGCTTCGCCCATGTCGGAGTTTTTAGGCGTAATGATCTTTTGCTGTATCCTTCTCATCGGCGGGTACATGGTATTTAATGGTAAAGGATTGGCGCCTGAAGCCTTCATCACCTATCTTACATTGTTTTACCAGATCATTCAGCCGGCCAAATCACTCTCCCAGGCATTTTATAATATGCGCCGGGGCGCTGCCGCCATTGATCGCATTGAAGAGGTACTGAAGGCGCCTCTTGCAGTTAAAGAAGCCGACAACCCCAAACAACTGGTTTCATTTAACAATAAGATCGAGTTCAAAAATGTAACCTTCAAATACGACGATGTAACCATTCTCGACAACGTCAACTTCACCATCGAAAAGGGTAAAACAATTGCCCTTGTAGGATCATCCGGCGCGGGTAAAAGTACCCTGGCCGACCTGGTGCCCCGTTTTCATGATGTTACAACCGGCGAGCTTTTGATCGATGGCATTAACATTAAAGAATATTCGCTGTTATCGCTGCGCGACCAAATGGGCATTGTTACGCAGGAACCCATTCTGTTTAATGATTCCATTGCGTCTAACATTGCTTTGGGCAATCCCGTTGCCAACATCGATGAAATTGAGCAGGCAGCCCGCATTGCCAATGCACACGACTTCATCATGAAAAAAGACGAAAATTATCAAACCAATATCGGCGACCGAGGCAGTAAGCTCAGCGGTGGTGAGCGTCAGCGTGTAACCATTGCCCGCGCTGTATTGAAAAATCCGCCCATTCTTATCCTCGACGAAGCTACCTCTTCGCTCGATACCGAAAGCGAACGGCTGGTACAGGATGCTATTAACAAGATGATGGAAAACCGCACCAGTATTGTAATTGCGCACCGGTTAAGCACCATTCGCCACGCCGATGAAATAATAGTATTACAAAAAGGAAAGATCGTAGAACGCGGCACGCACGATGCACTGCTTTTACAAAACGGCTTTTATAAAAAGCTGGTTGATATGCAGGAAGTGAAATAGTTGCCAGTAACCGGTTACCGGTAACCAGATCCCGGTTGCCAGTAACATGGTGCTTGTTACCTGTTACAGGTTACAAGGTACAGGTTACAGGGCTGCCCCATTTTAGCCTTGTAACCTGAAACATGGAACTTTCAACAATTGGTGGCCGCATTCCGGAAACCCGTAACAGGCATCCGGCAACCGGGAACCGCTTTCCAGCCATCAACCAATCCAACCATTCAGCGATCATACAATTTTCAAATTTTCAAATTGGCTAATTTTCAAATTAAACTACATGAATATGGCTGCTGCTAAGGGTATGGTATTGCCATGCCTGCTACTGATTGTTACTGCTGTTAAGGCACAAAAACAAAACTTCACTTTTGAACAGGTATTTAAAAATGCCGAAGCCAATGTTACCAAACCACTGCCTGCAATAAAAGGCTGGGTCGACGATACACACTTTTTACTGATTCAAAAAGAAGCCGATGGCAGAAGCTCTACCTCAATGGTTGATGTAAAAACAGGCAAATCGGTTCCCTATCCCGGTATTGAGCTACCCGACCAGCTAAACCCTTCAGTGGCCATTAATGGAGGCATCAATATTACCTTTTCGCCCGATAAAAAATGGGCCGCCTACACGAAAAAAGACAACAACCTATATGTGACCAATGTGGCTACCGGTAAAGAAACAGCCCTTACCACCGACGGTTCAGCCACCATTTTAAACGGTTATGCATCGTGGGTGTATTATGAAGAAATTCTGGGCCGCGCCAGTCATTATAAAGCATTCTGGTGGAGCGCCGACAGCAAACACCTGTGTTTTATGCGCTTCGATGAATCGCAGGTGCCTGTGTTCCCTATTTATGTGGCCGAAGGACAGCATGGCTACCTCGAAAATCAGCGCTATCCCAAAGCCGGCGATAAAAACCCACAGGTAAAAATTGGGATCGCCACAGTGAATCCCGGTGAAATTATTTGGGCCGATTTTAATGAGCAGGACGACCAATATTTTGGCACCCCTGTTTGGGCGCCCAACGGACAACTGTGGGTGCAATGGATGAACCGCCTGCAAAACAACCTGAAGTTTTATAGCATCGACATCAGCAAGGGCAACAAGCAGGAAGTGTATGATGAAAAACAACCCACTTGGATAGACCTTGACGAAACAGAACGCATCACCTTTCTGGCCTCGGGCAAAGGATGCATTGTAAAAAGCGATAAAGACGGATGGGAAAACCTGTATTACTATAACACAAACGGCCAGCTGTTAAACCCTGTTACCACCGGTAATTTTTGGGGTACCAGCATTATTAAGATAGATGAAAAGGCCGGCGTACTGTATTTCAAAGCCCGTAAAGAAAATTCGGCCCGCTTTGATTTGTATAAAGCCGCATTGAACGGAAAAGGCGTAACACGCATGAGCTTTGGCGATTACAGTCATGATATGATCAGTATTTCGCCCAATGGCAGTTATTACATTACTACCTACTCCAATTTAAACACACCGCCTGCCATGGCGCTGGCCGATAGTAAAGGGAAAGTAATTCGTGAAGTAGCCAGCAGCAAAGGCAGCCTGTTCGATAATTATAATCTGCCGAAAAACGAATTAACGTATGTAAGAAGCGCCGATGACGTTTTCGATCTGCCGGTTAACATTACTTACCCTATCAATTTCGATCCCGCCAAAAAATACCCGGTACTCATAAGCATTTACGGAGGACCCAATGCCGGTACGGTGTACGACCGCTGGAAGCCCGCCGGCTCACCGGCACAATGGTGGGCGCAGGAAGGAATTATTCAGGTTTCTTTCGATAACCGCAGCAGCGGCCATTTTGGTAAAAAAGGATTGAATTACATCTACCGCCAGTTAGGCAAATACGAAATTGAGGATTATATGGCCTGTGGCCGCTGGTTGAAAAAACAACCCTGGGTCGACAGCAACAAGCTATGCATCACCGGTGGCAGCTTTGGCGGTTATATGACCTGCATGGCGCTTACTTACGGGTCGGATGTGTTTTCGTACGGCATTGCCAATTCATCGGTTACCGACTGGCAGTTTTATGATACACATTATACCGAACGGTTTATGACAACCCCTCAGGAAAATCCTGATGGGTACAAGGCCACCAGCGTATTAACGTATGTTGATAAATACAAAGGGCTGCTTCGTATTGTACATGGCACTACCGACGATAATGTGCATATGCAAAACAGCATTGTGTTTATAAACAAACTCGAAGATCTTAAAAAGCATTTTGAATTGATGTTATATCCCGGCGAGAGGCATGGCATCAGCGGATTGAAGGGATTGCACAACCGGCTTGAATCGTATAAATTTTATTATCAGTATTTGCTCGAAAAGCCCATGCCTGCGTCATTTTGGGCGCCTGAGGCGCAGAAAGGGTTTTAAGCAGTTTATGGTTTGAAGTTTGTGGTTTGTGGTTCTTTCGGTGAATCTTGCCGTGCAATTTTGATCCTGTTAAACAGTTAGGGTGTTGGATCTTTTACAATGAAACTAAAAAGCGCGGCAGCAACCACAAACCTCAAACTATAAACCAGAAACACAATATTGCGCGGCAGCAACTACAAACCATAAACCACAAACAAAAAGCCCCATCGCTTGACGGGGCTCAATTATTTTTTCGATTGGCTGCATACGAATACAATTCCACATTCTGTGGATTGATAACCAACCGATTATTTAAAGCAGCTAATGATTATTTATTCATCATCTGCTTGGCTTCGATACTTAGCGTGGCATGCGGAACAGCACGTAACCTGGCTTTGTCGATCAATTTGCCGGTAACACGGCAAATACCGTACGTTTTGTTTTCGATGCGCATCAGAGCTTTTTCAAGGTGATCAATGTAATTGATCTGGCGACTGGCCATCTGGGCCAGCTGCTCCCTTTCCATACTCATACTGCCATCTTCCATTGTCATGTAGCGATTTTCGGTTTCATCGCCACCCATTTCATCCTTGCGGGTGATTAAACCCTGTAAATAAGCCAGTTCTTTTTTTGCCTGTTCCAATTTTTTTAAAATCAGATCTTTGAACTCGCTCAATTCGGCATCACTATATCTCATGGTTGGTCCTGTTTGAATGTTATCTGGTTGATCTAATACTGATTTAGTAAATTCCGGTTCGTATTTGCGTACTGTTTTTGTTTTTATTTCCGGAACCACCACTTTCAATGGTTTTGGCGGAGCTTCCGGTTTTTTAGGTGGTGGCGGAGGTGGCATTACCGGTTCATGTTTTTTAACCTCCACTTTAACCTCAGCCGGCTTTTCAACTTTAACAGGAGCCTCAACTGTTTTCTTTACTTCCTTATCTATGTGTTTGGTTTCTATATGCCTGGTTTCTACATGTTTGGCAACAGGTCTGGCAGTAGTTGCAGGATGAGCAGGTTTAGCCGGTGTTTTGGTAGCAGCATGATGAACAGGTTGCGGTTTGGCCGGGGCCTTCTTTTCAACCGGATGGGCTGCTTTTTTTGCAACAGGCTTCGATTCCTTTTTAGCAACTACTTTTTTTGCAGCAGCAGGTTTGGCTGCCCCGGCCGCCGGTCGGGCGGGCTTTTTAGGGGCAATCGTTTTTTTTGCTGGCTTGGCCGCCTTTTTCTTGGTTGCCATACTTTTACGCTTTTTTTGTAACGAACACTTTTAATGGAATATCGTTCACTTCAATTTCGGTGCCATCTGGTAATTCGGATACTAATTCAAGTTTATCTGCCAAAATTTCGGCGCAAATATAATTATTAAACTGTGCTATCGATTGCGTCAATTCCTGGTGTTCGGTTACCTTAACCAGTATCCTGTCAGTGAGCTCAAAGCCACTGTCTTTGCGGATTTTCTGGATACGGTTAACCAGTTCGCGGGCATTTCCTTCGGATATTAATTCTGGGGTAACGGTCACGTCCAAAGCCACGGTGAGAACATCTTTATTGGCCACCATCCACCCGGGGATATCTTCACTGGTGATCTCTACTTCATTAGTCTGTAATATTAAGGGTTCGTTCTCAATTTGCAATGAAATAGTGCCATCTTTTTCCAATTTTGTAATGTCTTCCTGGGTAAACGCTGCCAAAGCGGCCGCTACAGGCTTCATTTTAGCTCCCAGCTTCTTACCTAATGCCGTATAATTGGGCTTTATCTTCTTTTTTATAAATCCGTTGTCTTCGGTTAGGTATTCTATTTCCTTGATGTTCACCTCGCTCTTTATCAGGTCCTCTATCTTGCCTATCTGCGCCCTCATTTCCTTATTTAACACGGGCACCAGTACCTTTTGCAGGGGCTGACGCACCTTTATATTCACTCTCTTACGCAGTGATAATGTAAGAGAGGAAATATCCTGTGCAAGTTGCATGCGCTCCTCTAATAAGGCATCAATAGCCGCCGGATTACTAACGGGGAAGTCGGTATGGTGTACCGATTCGGCTTTATGCCTGCCGGTAACCGCATTCAGGTTCTGGAACAGCGCATCGCTGAAGAACGGCGAAATGGGCGCCATCAGTTGCAATACGGTTTCGAGGCATTCGTATAGTGTTTGATAAGCGCATACTTTATCGTGTTCATACTCGCCTTTCCAGAAACGACGGCGGCATAACCGTACATACCAGTTGCTAAGATGTTCATCCATAAACTCTTCTATGGCGCGACCGGCCTGGGTAGGCTCATAATCGTCCATATACTCCGTTACCTTTTTGATAAGGGTATTTAAAGAAGACAGGATCCAGCGATCTATTTCAGGCCGTTGGTCAAGCGGTATGTATGCTTCTTTGAAGTTAAATCCATCTACATTGGCATACAGCGCAAAAAACTGGTAGGTATTATATAATGTACCGAAGAATTTACGCTGTACTTCTTTTATGCCCTCAAGATCGAACTTCATGTTCTCCCAGGGCGAGGCATTGGTGATGAGGTACCAGCGGGTAGCATCGGCGCCAAACTGTTCAATGGTTTTGAAAGGATCAACCACATTGCCCAGCCGCTTACTCATTTTGTTGCCGTTTTTATCGAGCACCAGTCCGTTCGAAACGCAGGTTTGGTAAGCTACTGAATCGAACAACAAACCGGCAATGGTATGCAGGGTATAAAACCAGCCACGGGTTTGGTCAACCCCTTCGGCAATGAACGAGGCGGGGAAGTTTTTGTTAAAGGGTTCTTTAAACGGTTGCGGATGACCGGCTTTCAGCTTGTCGTAATCAAGTCCCCACTGGGCATAAGGCATGGCACCGCTGTCGAACCAAACGTCAATCAGGTCGGGCACGCGTTTCATGGGTTTTCCCAACGGGCTCACCAGCACGATATCATCTACATAAGGTTTATGCAGATCAAGGATGCCTTCGTGTAAATAATTTTTATTGATGTCGCCGCCCAATTCCTCACTTGCTTTGCGTATTTCGGCATTCAGTTCTTCTATTGAGCCGATGCATTTTAATTCATTGCCATCTTCAGTTTTCCAAACCGGAAGAGGCGTTCCCCAAAAGCGGCTGCGGCTCAGGTTCCAGTCAACCATATTTTCGAGCCAGTTACCAAAGCGGCCTTCGCCGGTTGTTTTTGGCTTCCAGTTGATGGTTTTATTCAATGCTACAAGCCTGTCTTTCAGGGCGGTAGTTTTGATAAACCAGGCATCTAACGGATAGTATAACACCGGCTTATCGGTACGCCAGCAATGCGGATAATTGTGCTCGTATTTTTCGACTTTAAAGACGCGGTTCTCTTTTTTCAGTTTTACGCAGATGTCTATGTTTACATCTACATAATCCTTTTCGTCTTTATAATTCTTTACATAACGGTTGCTGAACTCGCCCAGGCCGTCAACAAATTTGCCCTGTCGGTCAACGAGTACCAGCTTTTCGAGCTTACCATATTTATTGATGCCAGTAAAGAATCCGAGATTGTATTTGCTTCCAACCCTAAAGTCGTCTGCACCAAAATCGGGGGCCGTGTGAACGATACCTGTACCATCTTCAGTGGTTACAAAATCGCCGGTTAACACCTGGAAGGGTTTTGCATCGGGTGTAAGCCCTTTGATCGACTTTAATGAATTGGCTTCAAAAGGAAGCAATTGTTCATAATTACAACCTTCTATCTGTGCACCTTTGAACTCGGTTAAAATTCTCCAGGGCAGTATTTTATCGCCTTCTTTGTATTCATCAAAACCGGTATTCTCGCCTTCGGGCTTAAAGTACTTACCTATCAGGTCTTTGGCCAGCACTACGTTTACCAGCAAATGAGTATATGGGTTGAAGGTTTGCACCAGTACATAGGTAATGCGAGCGCCTACGGTTAAACCCAGGTTAGATGGCAGGGTCCACGGGGTGGTAGTCCAGGCCATGAAGAAGGGTGAATGGTCAATGGTCAATGGTGAATGAGAACCCTCAGGGCTGGCATTCTGTGTTTTGCGTTCTGCGTTTTGCGTTCCGCGTTCCGCTTCTTCTATGGCTTTAAATAAAAATTCTGATTTCTCATTCCGCACAGCTTTAAACATCGCTACTGCTGAGGTATCCTTTACCATTTTATAGCAACCGGGCTGGTTCAGTTCGTGCGAGCTTAAACCGGTTCCGGCTGCCGGAGAATACGGTTGAATGCTCACGCTTTCGTACAACAAACCCTTTTCGTACATTTTGCTCAGCAGCCACCATAGGGTTTCTATATATTTATTATCGAAGGTGATATAAGGATCATTCAGGTCGACCCAGTAACCCATTTTTTTGGTCAGATCGTCCCACTTGTCTTTATACCGCATTACGGCCTCGCGGCATTTCTGGTTATATTCTTCAACCGAAATTTTTTTGCCTATATCTTCTTTGGTAATTCCCAGTTCTTTTTCAACGCCCAGTTCAATAGGTAATCCATGGGTATCCCAGCCGGCTTTGCGGTTTACCTGGTATCCGCGCATGGTTTTATACCGGCAAACCAGGTCTTTCAGTGTGCGGCTGATAACGTGGTGAATGCCGGGCATACCGTTGGCACTTGGGGGCCCTTCATAAAATACAAACGGGGTTGCGTTGTTACGAAGCGACACGCTTTTTTCAAATGCCTGATTTTCATTCCATTTAGCTAATATCTCCTGTTCTATTACAGGCAAATTCAATTTCTGAAACTCTCTGTAGTTAACTGCCATATTATTCAGGTAAATCTGTTAAAACACGTTTTCATGGTTCCCGCAAATTATGCCTAAAACCATGCGAATTCGCACGAGCGAAAAGATTGCAAAGGTACTGAAAAGTTGCCGCACTGGCCTTAAACAGCCGGGTGTGTTCATGCTGAAAATTCCCGGATAGGATATATGCCTCAGGCATATGAGTTGGGAATGAACGGGCTCCTGTAGGAAACTCCTGCAATGCTGTTCCCCGATGATTGATTATTGATATTATAGTAAAGCGTTCCGGTGAAGCCACTTGCGTCTCTTAAACACACTGCAACGGTACAAAACGTTTAATGATTTATTGTGCTGTTAGCTATGGAAAATGGGTACGCTGCTATCGTTCTTTTATGAGCCTTGCACACAAATAACAATTTTTTATAATAATATAAAGGCGGGGTTCTGAAGTATATAATTTATTATCAATCTGAGACATTAATATCGAAGAAATACTAAGGAAACAATCGATTTTGCTGAAAATCTACGTGTAAACATGTACATTATACGTTACTTTGATGTATAATCGTTAAAACGAATTGAAGTTTTTTAACAAATAGCCATTTTTTCACCGGGGTTTTTCCACATTTATGGCGTTTGGCATAATTTATGGAACTATTTTAGTGCTCTTTGCAATAACGGTGAAAATTTACAGATGTAAAAAAGTGTGACAGACAGTGATTTTTGGTATGATATTTTCTAAGTAATAAGCCCTGTCACATCTCCTTAAGAAGTTTCACTTCACAGGGAATACACTTTGAAATTAATTTAGTAACTCATTATATGAAAAACCTTTTCTACGGTTTAGGGTTTAGGGGTTAAAAAGGGGAGTAGTCCTGCTCCCCTTTCCTTTAAAATTCTAAAACAAAGGAAAGGTTTTTTCTTTTTATACCTTCTTGTGATCCGTTACCTCCCGTTTTTAATCTCTGGTAAAGCCTGTGGAAAACCATCCAGGGCGCAAGTGCTGCCTGCTGACTTAACAGCCCGTCTCCGGGAAACTAAAAAGACATTGGTGACCCCGTATAGTTAAAACCTCCGGTGTGGAGGTTTTTTTAGTGATCTGCCCTTTCTTCTTCAGCGAAAAAAATTGACCCGCAACGACTTCTCTGATAGCTATTTTATTTTTTAGTAACGCAATTGAAGAATTAAACGATAACAAAAAGTTTATAATGATCGATTCAATCAATTAAATCATCAATTTGAAGGATTTTGTACAGGCACAAAACTTCAAACAACATATTTAAAGGATCAAGTGACCGGTTTAAAGTTTGAAATGATTGATCCAATCAATTAAATGATCATGCTGAAGAATTTTGTATAGGCATAAAGCTTCAAAAGGCATATTTAAAGCATCAGGATGACCGGTTTGAAGTTTGAAATGATCGATCTAATCAATTAAATCATCAATTTGAAGGATTTAGTATAAGCACAAAACTTCAAACAACATATTTAAAGGATCAAGTGACCGGCTTAAAGTTTGAAATGATTGATCCAATCAATTAAATGATCATGCTGAAGAATTTTGTATAGGCATAAAGCTTCAAAAGGCATATTTAAANAGTGACCGGCTTAAAGTTTGAAATGATTGATCCAATCAATTAAATGATCATGCTGAAGAATTTTGTATAGGCATAAAGCTTCAAAAGGCATATTTAAATGATCAAGATACCGGTTTGAAGAATTGACTCTTTCTAAATGATCGCCAATTATTTTTTGATCAGGATCACCTAAAAGTTATCAACAAACCATTCATAATATGTAGAAAAATTGCCTCAATTCTACACAAACCGCCTCCCTACTCTTTTCATAATAGAAAGCAAATCATTGAATTACACAATCCTATAAATACATAATGAAATTCAACAAATTTTATGCCCAGGCATTACAGAAGACCAGAAGTCAGAATAATGTATGAGCGCGTAAACGTTGACCAGATTAATCAATGCAAAGCACTCCGGTACGGCAAGACCAAAAGTGAGGTAGACCCGGAAAACCGGAAGAAACCCAACCCAGGTTATTCTCTTTCGGACTTTGCTGACTTCCCGACTCTTTAGAACTTTCCTGACTTCCCGACTTTCGGACTATTATTCAGTAAATGACCAAAATCATCCGGCATACTAAACCAGGTCACCTGAAAAAACGCGGGGGGTAGATAGTTTTGCGCCCAATACCAGCCCGTATGATCATTGATACCACTTTACTGAGTAAATACAATGTGCCGGTTCCGCGGTATACCAGCTACCCTACCGTTCCTTTCTGGCACGAACAGATCGATGCACACCAATGGCAATCGGTTTTTCAGCAACAGTTTCAAATAGAAAATCATCGCAAAGGCATCAGCGTTTATATTCATCTGCCCTTTTGCGAAACGTTGTGCACCTACTGTGGCTGCAATAAAAAAATAACCACCAATCATTCGGTTGAAGAAGAATACCTGCAGGCAGTTATTTCCGAGTGGGGCCTGTACCGGCAATTGATGTCTGCAGCACCGGTTATTCGCGAAATGCATTTTGGTGGCGGTACACCAACATTTTTTTCACCCGCTAACCTGCAAAAACTGGTAGAAGCCATCCTTAAAGACTCAATTGTTCACCCCGAACATGAATTCAGTATTGAAGGGCATCCGAATAACACTACGCTTCCGCATCTTACAACCCTTTATAAAGCTGGCTTCAGGCGAATAAGTTTTGGGGTACAGGATAATGATCCGCAGGTACAGCGCATCATCAACCGCATTCAGCCCTTTGAAAATGTGCAACGGGTTACGGAACAGGCGCGCACAGCTGGATTTACCGCCGTGAACTTTGATCATATTTACGGACTGCCTTTGCAAACCACACAAACCATTGAAAAAAGTATTTTACAATCGCTGCAATTACGGCCCGATCGCGTAGCTTTTTATAGTTATGCGCATGTACCCTGGACCAGTCGCGGTCAGCGTTTGTTTGATGAAAACGATCTGCCGGGCAGCGACCTGAAAATGGAATTGTATCAAACAGGCCGGCAGTTATTTTTAGATGCCGGTTACACCGACATAGGCATGGACCATTTTGCGTTACCAGGCGACGCGCTGCATCATGCCTGGCAAAACGGTACCCTGCACCGGAATTTTATGGGCTATACCACACAACACAGCGGTATGCTGCTGGGTCTTGGCGTATCGGCTATCAGCGATGCAGGCATTGCTTTTGCGCAAAATCATAAAACATTGGGTGATTATTATAAAAGCATCCGGGAGCAGGTGAATAGAGTGAACCGCATTGAAACAAAGGTGAGCCAATCAGAACCAGCGATTAGCCCCTCCGGAGCAAGTGCAGGCCATCTACCAGCCGGTGAACTTTCATGCTGTCCGTCAAAAGCGGGTGATGCTCTTAGTGAGGATGCGCCTTTACCACCGGTAACCAAGGGATATTTTCTGACCAAAGAAGATGAAGCCTTTCAAAAATATATTCTGGATGTTATTTGCAGGGGCACAACAGTATTTCAGGCCGAACACCTGCCATTGCTTCAACAATACACTTTTTCTGAATTAACGGCACTGGAAGCCGACAAACTGATCAGCTGGAATGAACAGGGTTTACAGGTAACCAGTCTGGGCCGTCATTTTCTGCGGAATATTTGTAAAGCGTTTGATTTGCATTTGCTGAGAAAGCAATCGGCTGGCAATACGCCGCTCTTTAGTAAAGCAATCTGAGCAATTTTGAGATTTTGAGATTTATTGATTTTGAGATTTAAATCCAGAAATCCCGAAATCTCAAAATCCCGAAATCATTTACGGTTTCGTAGTATTTTGTAAATCTTAATCGCGCTCATCAACACAATTACAAATAATATAAGTCCTGTGAGTCCCCAAACCACACTCATATTTTGTTTTACAACCGCCAGCATTACAATAGCTACTAAAAATATGGTGGCCACCTCGTTCCATATGCGCAGTTGTTGTGAAGAATATTTGAATATGCCTTTCTTTTGCTGTTTGTAAATGGCGTGCAATGTAAAATGATATGCATATAATCCTGCCACAAAAAACAATTTGATCAGTAACCAGTCGGGCAGCACGCCGAGCAATATCCACATCCAGGGACCAAAAATAAGTGTAAGGATAGCCGAAGGCCATGTTATACCAAACCATAGCCGTTTGATCATGACCGAAAAATGATCGCGGAGTATACTTTTTTCAGGCTCATTTTTTTCACCGGCTTCGGTATTGTATACAAAAAGTCGTACTATGTAAAACATACCGCTAAACCAGGTAACTATAAATACGATGTGAAGCGCTTTAATGTAATTGTACATGCGTTATGGTAAATGGTGAATGGTTAATCGTGAAACGGTCCCGCCCTGCGGGATAAAACGACAAGCGTAAAACGTGAAACGGCAATCGTTTATCAATCGGCAATTGACACTTTGCAATTTGCAATACATCCCGAACTTTGAAGTGTGGCTTCATTTGCCCATTGCCTATTGCCCATTGTCTTTTGCCTGATTTTCTTACATCATATATCATGCATCAATACTACGCACCCATCCCGCAATCGCCTTCACCCACAGCGGATGCACATTCATACAAGGGATCAACGTGAACGATTCACCACCAGCCTGCAAAAAAGTTTCTTTACCCTGCATAGCCATTTCCTCCAGGGTCTCAAGGCAATCACTGACAAAAGCAGGACAGGCAACCACTAATTTTTTTATGCCTTGTGCAGGAAATTCAACCAGCCGTTGAACAGTATAGGGTTTTAACCATTCATCCCTGCCCAATCGCGATTGAAAAGAAAAACTGAACTTTTGCGCAGGTATATTCAACATAGAGGCCATTGTTTTGGTCGTGTGAAGGCATTGATGCCGGTAGCAGTAGCGGTGCGCCTCGCTGCTTACTTCACAGCAGTTATTTACTTTTAAACAATGTTGCCCTGTAACATCTGTTTTATGTATGTGCCGCTCCGGTAAACCATGGTAGCTAAATAAAACATGATCGTAGGACTGCTGAAGATAAGGACGCATACTTTCTGCCAATGCATGCAGGTAAGAGGCATCATCATAATATGGCGGAACGATCGTTAGTTTAAAAGAATATTTTCTTTTTGCATGTATTTTTTTGGCATATTCTACCGCCGTTTCGTAACTGCTCATGGCATAATGCGGGTACAGGGGAACAAGCACCACTTCTTCAAGATCGGGAACCTTTTCAAGCAATTCGTCGTAAGCTGTCCACGGAGCAGGCGCCCCATATCGCATGGCCAATGCCACCGGCTCTGTAACCTGTTGTTGAAGGGCCTGCTGCAATTGCTTACTGATCACCATCAACGGTGACCCATCTTTTGTCCACACAGCGGAATAAGCATGAGCCGATTTGGATGCCCGGAAAGGAGTTATAATGCCTTTAACCAAAAGCAACCTGCTTAAATACGGCATATCAATAACCCGTTCATCCATTAAAAATTCGTTCAAATAACGACGCACATCTTTTACCTGGGTTGAATCGGGCGAGCCCAGATTCATTAATACAACCCCTCTTTTTGTTGTAGCCATAATTTAATTGATTGCAAAAGTAATGATAAAAAAGAGAGGGTTTTTACGGCCTGAAGTTCCTCACCCGGCCACATGAGGATAATCATACGCTAAAATGACACTCAAATGACACACATTTTAGGAGTTTGAGAACCCTGAAAGTATTTTTGCAGTGTCAATATTCTGAATAACATATTCATGCACGGACACAGTACCAAAGACATATCTAAGTTTTACATAGCCGGGATCAATTACAAAAAGACCGATGCTGTGATCAGAGGTCAGTTTGCAGTGAGTAATGATCAATACGCTACCCTACTTTCGAAAGCCGCAGAATTTGGTTTACATGAACTTTTTGTATTAAGCACCTGTAACCGTACCGAAATATTTGGTTTTGCCGAAAGTGCCGATCAGCTTATCAACCTCCTATGTACCCAAACCGAAGGAAACGCAGCAACTTTTAAACAGTTGGCATATATAAAAAATGGCCTCGATGCCATTGAACACCTTTTTTCGGTAGCCGCCGGATTAGACTCCCAGATATTGGGCGATTACGAAATTGTAGGGCAGATAAAACAGTCTGCAAAATTCTCCAAAGAATATGGTTTTATCGACACATTTATGGAGCGCCTGGTGAACTGTGTGCTGCAATCGTCGAAGGCCATTAAAAACCAAACCAACCTTAGCGGCGGAACAGTATCGGTATCATTCGCCGCCGTTCAATATATTAAAGAAAAAGTAGCTGACATCGCCGGCAAAAAAATATTATTGCTCGGCGTTGGTAAAATCGGCCGCAATACCTGTAAGAACATGGTCGATTACCTCGATGCCGATCATATCACCCTCATCAATCGCACCCATAATAAGGCCGAGGAATTGGCAGATGAGCTTGGCCTGCATCATGCTCCCTTAACGCAGCTGGCCCAAAAGATCGAAGAAGCAGATATCATTCTGGTTGCTACCAATTCAACAGAACCCACTATAAAGAAATCGCACCTCGAAGGCAAAGGCGAAAAACTGATCATCGACTTATCTGTTCCGTTCAATGTAGAAGAAGCAGCGCAGGAGTTACCCAATGTGCACCTGGTGAATGTAGATGAGCTGTCGAAAATGAAAGACGAAACTCTGCAAATGCGCGAAGCCGAAGTACCCAGGGCGAAGAACATTATTCAGGAACATATTGAGGAGTTTATAGAATGGTTCGACATGCGCAAGCATGTGCCGGTATTCAAAGCCGTAAAAACCAAATTAAAAGAAATTCAGACCTTTCCGTTATACATACAACTTGCTCCTGAAACATCATTTTGCCAAACCATAAATGCCGACGAGAAAATTCAACGCGTGATCAATGGCATGGCTTCAAAAATGCGCCAGAGAAACCAGCGTGGCTGCTATTATATTGAAGCTATCAACGAGTTTATCGCTAAAGGGAACTGATTGGCGTGAATGGTGAATGGTCAATGGTGAATAAATACCGTTGATTAGGCCATTTTTTACTGCAGGGAACACCGGGTCGAAGAAGAAAAATTTATTCTTTTAACTCTGCACATTTGCATTCCATGACATTGAAAGGTGAATCTTCAATCAGAATTATTGACCATTGACCATTCACCATTGACGAATTTCTTAGCTTCGCAGATCGAAATTTTACTAATGGAAAAAGTGATCCGTATTGGTACCAGGGAAAGTCAACTGGCGGTTTGGCAGGCTACGCAGGTAAAAGACCTTTTACTACAACATGGTTTTACCGCAGAACTGGTATATATAAAAAGCGAAGGTGATATCGACCTTAAAACACCCCTTTACGAAATGGGTGTGCAGGGCATCTTTACCCGCAGCCTGGATATCGCCCTGCTCAATAACCGCATCGACATTGCGGTTCACTCCATGAAAGATGTGCCTACCCAGTTACCAAAGGGTATTGTTACAGCAGCCGTTTTGAAAAGAGCTTCTTATAAAGATATTCTGGTCGTCAATGGTGAATGGTCAATGGTCAATAAGGATTCCGTAAATAGGGGTCTATTCACCATTCACCATTCACCATTGACCATCGCAACAAGCAGTATCCGCCGCAAGGCACAGTGGCTGCACCGCTATCCCAACGACACCATCGAAAACCTTCGGGGCAATGTAAATACCCGTTTACAAAAGCTGAAAGACAGCCATTGGAACGGGGCCATATTTGCCGCTGCAGGGCTTGAACGGATCGGCCTGCGACCGGCCGCATCGGTTGAACTCGACTGGATGCTGCCTGCTCCCGCCCAGGGCGCCATTGTAGTAGCATGCAGGCACGAAGATCAGTACGCGTTTGAAGCCTGCCGGTTGTTTAATGATGAACATACCGCTTTGTGCACGGCGATTGAAAGAGATTTTTTACGGGCGCTGCTGGGTGGTTGCTCAACTCCGATCAGCGCACTGGCAACCATAATCGACAATCAGCTGTATTTTGAAGGAAATATTTTGTCGCTCGATGGAAAAGAAAAAGCAGAAATCAAAAAAACAGTTGCGGTTAACAATAGTAACAACCTGGGCGTTATAGCTGCCAAAGAATTATTACAAAACGGTGGACAGGAAATTGCCGATCGTATTCAACATGCCAAATAAAATTTCCATATTAAGCACAAGACCATTGGAATCGGCTTTGCTCGAAGCGGCAAAAGCAAAAGATATTACTATAGATATCGTTTCGTTTATCGACACCTCGCCGGTTCAAACCACAAGCATAAAACAGGAAATCGGTAAAATACTATCACAACCGGCCAACGTGGTGTTTACCAGTATGAATGCGGTAAATACAGTGGCCGCTTATATAAACGGATATTCACCGGTTTGGAATATATTCTGTATCGGTAATACAACCCGTCAACTGGCGGCCAGGTATTTCGGTGAGCAATCGATCAGTGCTACAGCCAGCAACGCTGCTGAACTGGCCGATAAAATGATTGGCTATAAAAATGTTAAGCAGGTCGTTTTTTTCTGCGGCGATCAGCGAAGAGAAGAATTGCCCGGCAAGCTGCGGCAAAACGGCATCATGGTACAGGAGGTGATTGTGTATCATACCATCAGTACACCGCATAAAGTAGATAAAGGGTATGATGGTATTTTGTTTTTTAGCCCCAGCGCTGTGCAAAGTTTCTTTTACGCCAATGCAGTGTCGCGCTCAACTATTTTATTTGCCATTGGCCAAACAACAGCCGATGCCATAAAAACATTTACCGATAACCCGATCATAGAATCAGAAAAACCGGGGAAGGAAGACCTGGTGAAAAAAATGTTCCAGTTCTTTAAAAAGTAACTACTCATTAAAATAATATGTTGCAAAACGACTTACTATTACGAACACTGAAAGGCGAACAGGTTGAGCGTCCTCCGGTATGGATGATGCGCCAAGCCGGCCGTTATTTACCTGAGTACAGGGTATTACGGGAGAAATATGGCTTTTTTGAACGCTGTCAAACGCCCGAGCTGGCCTGCGAAATAACCATTCAGCCCGTTGACATAGTAGGCGTGGATGCAGCCATTTTGTTTTCCGACATACTGGTAGTGCCACAGGCCATGGGTCTTGAAGTACAATTGATCGAAAGCAAAGGGCCGCTGTTACCCGATCCCATCAAAAACATCGATGATCTGAAACGGGTCAGGGTAGCCGATGTAGAGGAAACATTGCAATACGTATTTGATGCGGTAAAACTGATCAAAAAAGAATTGAACGGCCGAGTGCCACTCATTGGTTTTGCCGGCGCCCCCTGGACCTTATTATGTTATATGGTACAGGGTAAAGGCTCAAAAACATTCGACGAGGCCAAGATATTTTGTTATACCCAACCCGAAACAGCCCATCGCCTGTTGCAGATGATCACCGACACTACCATTGCCTATTTAAAAGGACAGGTAAAAGCAGGTGTTGATGTGGTTCAGATATTCGACAGCTGGGGCGGCTTACTGAGCCCTGATGACTTTGAAAACTTATCATTAAAATACATACGGCAAATCGTTGCTGCATTGAAAGATGAGGTAGCTACCATCATCTTTGCCAAGGGCGCCTGGCATTCGTTACAAAGCATGGCTGCTACCGGTGCACATGGACTGGGTATCGACTGGTGCATTACGCCTGCGATGGCCCGCCACCTGGCAGGCCCACACGTAACGCTGCAGGGCAATTTTGATCCTGCCAAATTGCTGGCTCCTATTCCGGTGATACAAAAAGAAGTGAAAAAAATGCTGAATGATTTTGGCGGTCAGCATCATATTGCCAACCTGGGTCATGGCATTTTACCCAACGTTCCCGTAGATCATGCCCGGGCATTTGTTGATACGGTGAAGGAGTATATTGTTGAAAAGGTGATTATTTAAATAAGTTACAGGTTTCAGGGTGTAACTTATTATTCACGATTGCCGATTGCGGGATCTATTGACCATTGACCATTCACCATTCACGAAATGAACATCAAAGAAAACTGGATTAATCATATACACAACCTGCAGGACCGCATTTGTGCAGCGCTTGAAAAAGAAGATGGCAAAGCCGTTTTTATAGAAGACCAATGGCAACGGCCCGAAGGAGGTGGTGGCAAAACACGCGTGATTGCCAATGGAAGTGTATTTGAGAAAGGCGGCGTAAACACCTCGGTAGTATTTGGCGAAGTAACCGACACCATGCGCAGCCAGTTAAAGATTAATGGTAAAAGCTGGTTCGCCTGTGGATTAAGTTTGGTGTTGCATCCTGTAAATCCTTTTGTGCCTACGGTGCATTGTAATTACAGAATGTTCGAATTGTATGATGATGTTGTTACTGAGGCGGCATCAACATCCCCCCCGCCGGGGGGGCAAGGGCGGGCCGGCGAGGCTTCCGATCGCTGGTTTGGCGGCGGCACCGATTTAACGCCTTATTATTTGTTTGAAGAAGATGCAAAACATTTTCATCAAACCTATAAGAATACCTGCGATGCCTTTGATACCGGCTTTTATCCTGCGTTCAAAAAAGAATGCGATAACTACTTTGTAAACTGGCATCGCAACAAAGAACGCCGCGGCATAGGCGGTATATTTTACGATCACCAGCGTCCATCGGCTGATAAAGACGTTCAGTTTTGGTTTAATTTCAGCAAGGCCTGCGGCGATGCATTTTTAACCGCTTATTTGCCCATAGTTCAAAAAAGAAAAAATCTACCCTATACCGAAACGCATAAGCACTGGCAGGAGATTCGCCGTGGCCGTTATGTTGAATTTAATCTGGTTCACGACCGCGGAACTTTATTCGGATTAAAAACAAACGGAAGAACCGAAAGCATCTTAATGAGCTTACCGCCAACCGTACGATTTGAATACAACTATCAGCCCCAACCGGGCAGCGAAGAAGATAAGTTGTGGCAGGCATGTTTGCATCCGGTTGAATGGGTGTAATTACAAATTTCTGATTTCGGGATTTCTGGATTTTGAGATTTTTTGATTTAATCCCAATCGTCAAAATCCGAAATCAATAAATCAGAAAATAGCTATGGGGAACTGCGATTGATTAACAAAACGAAAATCAATCGACATGAACAAATTTGATTTGCAAAAACGAACAAAGCAATTTCATATAGATGTAATAAAGTTGTGCGGTCGTTTCCCCAAAAATGCTGCCGGATTTGAAACAGCTAAACAACTAATAAGAGCGGCGGGATCAGTAGGTGCTAATTACCGGGCTGGTTGCCGGGCAAAGTCAAATGCAGACTTTATTTATAAGATAGAAGTAGTATTAGAAGAAGCAGATGAATCACTATATTGGTTGCAGCTATCTAAAGAAGCAGACCTGGTTCAGGGAGATGATCTGGAAGCATTGATAAAAGAAGCCAATGAATTGGTAAGCATTTTTAATGCAAGTGATAAAACAGCAAAAAAGAACCGGAATGCCAACAATGCAGGCAATTCAAAAACACCAAAATAAAAAATTGCTGATTTATAGATTTTGAGATTTCCTGATTTAATCCAAATCTCAAAATCCAAAAATCAAAAAATCTAAAAATATTTATGCATCTACAACGTCGCAACCGCATACTACGCCAGTCATCTGCTATCAGAAGCATGGTGGCTGAAACCATTTTAACGCCGAATGATTTTATTGTGCCCCTGTTTATCAATGAAGGCGAAAATGTGAAAGATGAAATTGCATCGATGCCCGGTTATTACCGCATGAGCCTCGACAATACCGTTAAGGAAGTGAAAGAACTATGGAGCATGGGCTTAAAATGCGTACTGCTGTTCATCAAATGTAAAGACGAACTGAAGGATAATAAAGGCACCGAAGCACTAAACCCTAAAGGTTTAATGCAACGCAGCATCAGGGCTATTAAAGAGGCTTGTCCTGATATGCTGGTGATGACCGACATAGCGCTTGATCCTTTTTCTTCCTATGGCCACGATGGTATTGTTGAAGGAGCTGAAATTGTAAATGATGCCACCGTTGAAGTGCTGGCGCAAATGAGCGTAAGCCATGCACAGGCCGGAGCCGATTTTGTGGCGCCCAGCGATATGATGGACGGCCGCATAGGCGCTATTCGCGAAGCGCTCGAAGAAAACGGTTTAAACAAAACCGGTATCATGAGCTACAGCGCCAAATACGCCAGTTGCTTTTACGGACCCTTCCGCGATGCACTGGATAGCGCGCCCGGCTTTGGTGATAAAAAAACCTACCAGATGGATTACAGCAATCGCATAGAAGCTGTTAAAGAAACCATCATGGATGTGGAAGAAGGCGCCGATATAGTAATGGTAAAACCCGCCCTGGCCTATCTTGATATCATTCGTGAAGTGAAAAATGCAGTCTCCGTTCCTGTAAGTGCTTATAATATCAGTGGCGAATATGCGATGATTAAAGCTGCCGCCAAAATGGGATGGATAGATGAAAACAAAGCCATCCTTGAAACCCTTACAGCCATCAAAAGAGCCGGCGCCGATTTGATAGCAACGTATTTTGCAAAAGATGCCGTAAAGTTAATTAGCTAATGTGCTAATTTGAAAATTTGAAAATGAACGTTTCTAACTGACCATTCACCATTGACGATTATGTATCAAAAAAGCATTGACCTATTTGCCAGAGCGCAAAACTCCATCCCCGGTGGTGTAAACTCGCCTGTGCGTGCATTCAAAAGCGTTGGCGGCACACCGGTTTTTATGAAAAAGGCCAAAGGCGCCTATATGTACGATGCAGATGACAACCGGTACATTGACTATATCAATTCCTGGGGCCCCATGATACTCGGACATGCATACGAACCCGTAGTAAAAGCCATTCAGGAATATGCGCAATACTCTACTTCATTTGGAGCCCCCACCGAACTGGAAATTGAAATGGCCGAGCTGATCATCAGCATGGTGCCCAATGTTGATCTTATTCGAATGGTAAGCAGCGGCACCGAAGCCTGCATGAGCGCTATCAGACTGGCCCGTGGATATACCAGCCGCAACAAGATCATTAAGTTCGAAGGTTGCTATCACGGCCATGCCGATTCTTTTTTGGTGAAAGCAGGTAGCGGCGTAGCTACGTTTAATATCCAAACTGTGCCGGGCGTTACCGCCGGTGTGGCCAACGATACGCTTACCTGCGCCTACAACGATCTGCATGCAGTTGAACAATTAATAGCTGAACATAAAGGCGAAGTGGCGGCTATCATTATTGAACCTGTAGCCGGCAACATGGGTTGCATTTTACCACAGGAAGGATTTTTACAGGGCCTGCGATCATTATGCGATCGCGAAGGCATTGTGTTTATTATGGATGAAGTGATGACCGGTTTCAGACTGGCGCAGGGCGGCGCTCAGGAGCGTCTGCAGGTGAATGCCGACCTGGTTACTTATGGCAAAGTAATCGGTGGTGGTATGCCGGTTGGTGCATTTGGTGGTAAAAAAGAAATCATGCAGCACATTTCGCCCCTGGGTAATGTATACCAGGCCGGTACCTTAAGCGGAAATCCCATTGCCATGATCGCCGGTTACACCATGCTAAAAACGCTGAAAGAAAATCCTGCTATTTACAAACAGCTCGAAGACACTACCACTTACCTGCAACAGGGTTTGAATGAGGTATTTAAGGCTTCTGCAACGCCGTATGTAATTAACCGTTTAGGTTCAATGATCAGCGTGCATTTCAGCGATCATCCGGTGATTAACTTTTCATCGGCTGCATCAGCCAATAACGAGCTGTTTAAAAAATTCTTTCATGCCATGCTCAAGCGGGGTGTATACTTACCTCCATCAGCTTTTGAAACCTGGTTTTTGTGCAGCGCATTAACGCAAAACGATGTTGACTTCACTGTTCAGGCTGCTAAAGAAAGTTTGCAGGAGATATTATAAAAACACTGAACGTTTAATGAAGGTGGGTCGCTCTTCAGAGGGGAGGCCCACCTTAATTTTTTTATACGACTGAAGGGTGAGCCCGGCCAGCACATAACAAACCCTTCGCCGAATGGCATATTTTCGTTAATATACATATAGAAAGGGGTACAAAAAAAGACAAACAGGCACATATAACTATTGTAGCCGAACAGGATTGCGTGTATAGAAATTATTTCAACGCCAAAACACAGCTGCTATGCGTCCATTTACAAAACGCCTCGCTTCTATTGATATATTCAGAGCGCTCACCATGCTGCTGATGATCTTCGTGAATGATCTGGGAACCCTGTTCAATATTCCGTTATGGCTCGAACACACCAAAGCGGCTGAAGACGGCATGGGCCTGGCTGATTCTGTTTTTCCGGCTTTCCTTTTCATTGTAGGTCTTTCCATTCCTTTTGCCATTGGAAACAGATGGTCGAAGGGAGCATCACAAAGCAATATATTGAGCCATATTCTGATTCGCTCATTTGCCCTGCTGGCAATGGGCTTTTTTCATGTAAACCTGGAGAATTATAACAATGAAGCGGCGCTTCTTCCCAAATCCATTTGGGAGATATTGCTCACTATAAGTTTTTTTCTGATATGGCTCGATTATCCGGCAGCAATATCGAAACAAAAAAAATGGTTATTACAGGGCGCCGGTATAGCATTGCTGGCTTTTCTGGGCTTTGTATTTAAAGGCGGCGAAAACGGGCATGTGGTTTGGCTACGCCCTTACTGGTGGGGTATATTGGGACTTATCGGGTGGGCCTATCTGTTATCTTCTATTATCTTCCTGTATTCAAAAGGCCGGTTGCCGGTATTAATTGGTGCGCTGGTATTCTTTACATTGTTCAATATAGCTGCCAAAGCAGGCTGGCTGCATTTTCTGCAACCCATAAAGCCTTATATCTGGATCACAGGCGATGGCTCAACACCTTCCCTTACCATAGCTGGTATAATTACAGCCGTCATTTATTCAACGTATGCTGATAAAGGTAAGTACAGGGCCTGTATTACCATATTGCTTTTGTTGGGTGTTTTTATGCTGGCGGGCGGATTTGCCATCAGGCCACTGGCTGGTATTTCAAAAATACGGGCTACCCCTTCCTGGGTAATGATCTGCACCGGCATCAGTATTTTGATGTTTACCATCCTCATCTGGCTGGTTGACCGAAAAAACAAACAAAACTGGTTTGCCATCATCAAACCGGCTGGTACAAGTACCCTTACGGCTTATCTGTTGCCCTATATTTATTATCCGCTGTACCATCTGGCAGGCATAACGTTACCTGTTGTATTGCTAACCGGCGCCATAGGGTTGGTTAAATCTTTATTATTCGCATTACTGATTATTATATTAACCGGTTTGCTCGAAAAATCGAAGATCCGGTTGAAGATCTGATTAATGGTTCATTGCCCTTCTGGCAATGTAGCTAAGTTAGGGTTATCTCGCAGAGGCGTCCCGCCATGGCGGGACAAAGCTTTTTCTTAGCGCTCTTATTGATCGCTTCGCGATCAATCCCGTTATGGCGGGACGCCTCTGCGTATTCTAAGATACTAAAACACCTCTCACCATAAATTTTATATAATGAATAATCATTTCTATAAAATAGTATTGTGCTTAGCTATTTTGCTATGCACTTCTTCACTTTATGCACAAACGAATATCGACAGCCTGTTACCTGTGCGCGGCTTTTGCATTGCAGCGCCACAACCTGCCGGCGTTGATTCGTTTGTAACCTTTATTGAAAAAGAACTGGCGCCACGAAAAGTGAACCTGTTGATACTACGGGTAGATTATGCTTATCAATACACATCGCACCCCGAATTACAGGATAGTCCTGCTTTGTCGAAAGCGGCCGTAAAGAAGCTGGTAGCGGTCTGTAAAAAGAATAAGATCCGACTTATTCCGCAGGTGAATTTGCTGGGCCATCAGTCGTGGGCCAACCGTACCGGAAAGCTGTTACAGGTATACCCTGATTTTGATGAAACGCCTTATGTCAAAATGCCTGAGCAATACCAGTGGCCCAATGCCGAAAATCTTTATTGTAAAAGCTATTGCCCGCTGCATCCGGGTGTGCACAAAGTAGTATTCGATATTGTAGATGAAATTTGCGATGTGTTTGAAACCGACGCCTTTCATGCCGGTATGGATGAGGTATTTTATATTGGAGAAGATAAATGCCCGCGTTGTGCCGGTCGTGATAAGGCCGAATTGTTTGCAGGTGAAGTACGATTAATGCGCGATCACCTGGCACAAAAAAACAGAACATTATGGATTTGGGGCGATCGCCTGCTCGATGGTAAAACTACCGGACTGGGCATTTGGGAAGCCAGTTATAACAATACGCACCGGGCAATTGATATGATACCGAAAGATGTAACCATCTGCGACTGGCATTACGACCATGCCGATAAAACGGCTGTGTATTTTGCCATGAAGGGGCTCAACATTATCACCTGCCCCTGGCGCAAACCGGCTCTGGCAGTAACGCAATTAAACGACATGGTTCATTTTCGTCAGGAATCAACGCCGGAAATGAAATACCGTTTTCAGGGTATGATGCAAACGGTGTGGTCGGGAGCCGGCCAGTTTTTGAATGGCTATTACAGCAACAATAATACAACTACAAACGACAACACTCCCTGGACCTGCTTTAAGGTGTTGTTCGAACATATCGGGCAGCTACAGTAATCTATCTGCACTTATTTACTAACCCTTTGATTTGATACCGGTTTATATTTACCGGCATCAAATCATAAAATTATTTTATACATGCAAAACTATTTGTATGTATCTTTGGCTTTTCATAGGATAAGGTTTAATGGTTAATGGTATTTGATTAGTGCAGTCCCGCCAAAAGCGGGACTCTTTTTTTGTATACGGGTAAGCTCTAAAGATTTCAGACTCAATTTTCCACGCCCATTTTAAATGCACTGTTTCTGTTTACTACCACTCCTTTTCTTCCTTCGGCCCCACCATATCATAAAACCTGTTACCGGTAAGCTGGCGGCAATTAATGAAGCCAGAAAAGCCAGCACCTTTCCCGGAAATCCTAATATGGCGCCCACATGTATATCATAGTTCATGCGTAATAATTTATCGGCCCCTGAAGCATTTTTAAAGCGGCCGTAAATGTGCTGCACCGGAATTTCCTTCATGGTATACTGATCAAAATAGCGGTAGTCGGTTTTCCAGTAAGTACCGGCATCGGTATTAATTGCCATTTCAATGGCCGATTTAGCGGTATTGGGAAAATGAGTTTCAATAATTTCTGCATCGGGATGCTGCTGTTGCATTTGCAGCCATAATCTGTCAACAACAGGGGCCCCCCTCCAACTCCCTCCGGGTTCGCCTTCGGCAAGCCTGCCACTCCCACCGGTTAAGGCAGAAAAAGAAGCCCGATTGGTAGTATCAGACAATGCTTCCGCGTAGGTCAGACTTTTTTTTCCGCCCGTAGTGTGATAAATAGTTTTGGCCAGCCATTGCCATCCAAATACCAGTCCGGTTAAAGCCATTATAATGGCCACCCAGGTCATATAAAATCCCGGTACATTGTGCAGGTCATAATTCTTTCTTCGCCAGGCGGCATTCCATTTAATGGTGAAGCGTTGTTTGGCGGCGGATTTATTTTTCGGCCACCATAAAATAAGACCCGAGATCATCATCACCACAAAAATCATCGTTGCGGCAATGGCTATTTTTTGTCCGATTTCATGCGGCAACCACAAATAAAAATGCCCCTGTAAAACCACAAAGAAGAAATCTTTATACATATCCTTCACCTTCAACACTTCGCCGCTCCAGGGATTAACAAATATGGTGTAATAATATTCGGGGGCGCCACTATAAAAAATTACGCGGGCCGCCTGACCGGGCTTTCCGTATTGAATACTATGCGTGTGTTTGCCGGGAAGCTGTTTTTCGGCTATCCGTTGCATTTGTGAAGGGGGCAGATAGTTGCCCGGTTGCGCAGTAACAAAGCGATAAGGTTGAGTACTATTTTGTATCTCTTCCTGAAAAGCATATAAACAACCGGTAACGGCAATAACAAATACAATAAGGCCTGATGAAAGGCCTAAGAACAAATGAATTTTTCTTATAATCTTTTTAATCATCATATTCATACAGGAAGTACAAATATGCATTTCGTTTTTACAACCGGGTTATACAATTGGGAAAAAGCGTTTACGCAAGCAGGAATCAATTGGCAATTGACAATAGGACAATAGACAAAATATAGGGGTTATGTGTAACAGCACAACTTACCATTGCATATTGCTGATTGCGAATTGCCTGTTGCCTATTGCCTAATGAAGCAACAGTTCGCAGGGCTTGAGGCCGGTTTGTTTTTTAAATGCGGTAGAAAAATGTGAGATGGAAGAATAGCCGAGCATCATCGACACTTCGGTTACGGTTAGCCCTTTTTCATATAACAAATAACGGGCATGTTCCATACGCTGGCTTTGATAAAAATCGAAGATGGTAGCGCCGTATAATTCTTTAAATCCTTTTTTCAGGTAGCACTCATTGATGGCTACTTTACGGCTTAACTCTTTTATGGTGATGGGCTCACCGATATGTTGCAGTAATATTTCTCTTGCTTTGATGATCTTTTCGCGGTCGGCTTCATTGGCCAGGAACTTACACTGGAACGATTCAATTTCTTTATCATCGCCCAGCATACATTCAAGGCTGTATAACAACAACATCTGGGTTTGGGCATTGATAAAAATATTTTCCAGGCTATCGGTATAGCTATGTGTAAGCAAGGCTTCAAGCACCTGGCGGGTGCGGCCGCACAAAGGCAATATTTTAGTAAAGGAAGAAGGATGCATGAACTGCAGCACTTCGTCGGTAATGGTTTCGAGCTTACCGGGTTTTACAAACTGCGATAGATGAACAGTTGAGAACCGGAAACTCATTACATCAACACTCTCAATGCGCTCGGCGCAATTGCGTGTGGAATTAATTTTACACTGATCGCACTCCACCTGCTTTTGTTTGCAATACATATTGCCCGATACACAAAAACGAAGCTCTACATAATTCTCCTGCGGTGCACTTTTTTTGTAATGGTATACCATCATGCCGGTATCTTCAATATTCCATTGAGGATGTTTGCGATACCGTTTAATGGCATATTGTATGGAGCCGGGAGTTTGTTGTTCTTTTTCCTGCAATACCTGCAACTGATCGTGCATGATCGGTTGCTTATAAGCCAGCGAAAGTATATCAGGCGGGTAATGCATATTGGAATGCAAATTTACACGCGCAACGTTAAATTTCCCAATGATTTATGGAAAGAGGGGTCATATTAGTGTCATAACCACAGTTACCCCGGTTGCAAGTTTCAGGTTTCAGGTTTCAGGTTACAGGGCTCTTTGCAAACAGGCCTTGTAACCTGCAACTTGCAACTTGTAACTTATTCTTAATCAAAGCTTTGGTTGCTCGAAGATGACATCTTCAGCAAACGGTCGTATTGTTCAGGCGTAAGATCGTTGTAGAAAAAGTATACAGGATCGAGGTGACGGCCGTTTTTGTGTACTTCGTAGTGACAGTGGGGGCCGGTTGATTTACCCGTATTGCCCACCCAGCCAATAATTTCACCCCTTTTAATATGGTCGCCGGGTTTGGCTTTAATGCGGTACATGTGTCCGTAAAGGGTTTCATAGCCGTATCCGTGATTTATAACCACGTGATTACCATAGCCATTACCCAAATTTCCGGCAATCTTAACCGTACCGTTTGCAGTAGCATATATAGGAGTGCCCTGAGGCGCGGCAAAATCAAGACCGGCGTGCATCTTAACCGTTTTATAAACCGGGTCGATGCGGTATCCGAAGCCTGAGGCAAGGCGTTTCAGGTCGCTGTTACTGACCGGCTGAATGGCCGGCGTACAAGCCAGCAGCTGTTCTTTATTTTTTATAAATCCGGTTATTTCAACATATGATTTTTCCTGGGCGTTCACGCGGTTTTCGAGGTTCCTGAGCGAATGAACGATGGAGTTTTCAAGCTCGTAGTTCGTCATACTGGCCACCATTTCCATTTCTTTTTGCTGGGCCAGGTCTTTTGCCCGCATGCTGTCGGGGATTGGGTTGGCCTCGAAAATGGTGCGATAAATATCATTATCCCTTTCTTCGAGCTGAATCATGCGCTGCTGCATTTTGGCCACCTGCTCATCGAGCACCCAATAACGCTCCTGCAGCTGCTCGTTGTACTGCATCAATGCCTTCTCTTTGGTAGAAGGAAAATACCGGTAAGCTATCGATACAATGATTATTGAAGTTACAATTGCAGCAGATATAAAGCCTAACACCCGCAGCAGCTTTACGTGTAGCGGGGTCTCCAGCTTTTCATATCGGAGAGTATTGGTGTTGTAGTAGTACTTTATTTTCTTCATGGATACAAGCCGATTACCAAGGTTGCCATTTACAGCAAAACGCCTGAATTCTGTTACCTTTGCAGCCATTGCCTAAAAGGTAATTACAAATATAAAGGCTTAAGCGTCAAAATTATCAAAGATCGTTCCGTTTTATGATGACCAGTGCAGAAATTCGTCAGCTTTATATGGATTTTTTCCGTAATAAAGGACATGAAATTGTTCCTTCGGCCCCTATTGTGGTAAAAAATGACCCAACGTTATTATTTACCAATGCCGGTATGAACCAGTTTAAAGATTATTTTCTTGGCAATAAAAAACCGCCCTTTCCACGGGTGGCCGATACCCAAAAGTGCCTTCGTGTTAGCGGCAAGCACAATGACCTGGAAGAGGTAGGTGTTGATACCTACCACCACACCATGTTCGAAATGCTGGGTAACTGGAGCTTTGGCGACTACTTTAAAAAAGAAGCCATTGCCTGGAGCTGGGAACTGCTTACCGAAGTGTATAAAATACCGAAAGACCGGATATATGTAACTTATTTTGAAGGTGATGCGGCTGAAAATTTGCCCAAAGATGAAGAGGCTTTCACCGAATGGTCGAAATGGGCGGCACCCGACCGTATTTTGCCCGGCAATAAAAAAGATAATTTCTGGGAAATGGGCGATACAGGCCCCTGCGGGCCCTGTAGTGAAATACATGTTGATTGCCGGTCAGATGAAGAAAGAAAACAAATAAGCGGCGCCACGCGGGTTAATAATGACGACCCGCAGGTGATCGAGATCTGGAACAATGTGTTCATGCAGTTCAATCGTATCTGGAACAATGAAAAAGGTGGATTGAAAGCATTAACTGAATGGCAGGAGAAATATAAAGGCGATGACTTACAAAAAGATCGTGCTAAAAAGGTAGTAGAATTAACCAAACTCGAACCCCTGCCTGCCAAACACGTTGATACCGGCATGGGTCTCGAACGGCTGGTGAGGGTATTACAGGGCAAACAATCCAATTACGATACCGATATTTTCACCGGTACCATTGCAGCTGTTGAAGTAATTACCAAAAAGAAGTATGATGCTTCAACGCCACAATCAACGAACGCCGACTGGCACCAGGCCGTAGCGTTCAGGGTTTTAGCCGATCACATCCGCGCTATCAGTTTCACCATTGCCGATGGCCAGCTGCCATCGAATACAGGTGCCGGTTATGTGATCCGCCGCATTTTGCGCCGGGCTGTACGGTATTATTACTCATACCTCGATCATAAACAACCCCTGCTGCACCAGTTGGTTCCTGTACTGGCCGGCCAGTTTAAAAATGTATTCCCCGAGCTGCAACAACAGCAGGATTTTGTTTCAAAAGTTGTAAAAGAAGAAGAGGAAGCCTTTTTAAGGACTCTTGAAAAAGGGTTGAAAAAGATTGACGAAATCATCGCTACGGCCAAAAACAAAACGATCAATGGCGCTGCAGCTTTTGAATTATACGACACCTACGGATTTCCGGTTGATTTAACACGTTTGATAGCCCGCGAAAATAACCTCGAAGTAGATGAAGTTGGTTTTGAAAACGAAATGAAACAGCAAAAAGATCGTAGCCGTGCCGCTACTGCTTTAAGTACCGAAGACTGGATGGTGTTAAACGAAAATGGCAGCACCAGCTTTGTTGGCTACAATTCGCTGCAGGCCGAAGCAAAAGTTATTAAGTACCGAAAGGTAACGGCAAAAGGTAAAAGCGCCTTTCAGCTGGTGCTGAGTAAAACGCCTTTTTATGCCGAAAGCGGCGGGCAGGTAGGCGATACCGGTACCCTGTTTTTCGAAGGCGAAGAAGTACGGGTAGTTGATACCAAAAAAGAAAATGACCTCATCATTCATTTTGTTGAAAAGATACCTACCAATATAACCGCCGTAGTGGATGCCCGGGTAGATGCAGAACGCAGAGTAAAAACTGCTGTGCACCATTCGGCCACTCACCTGCTGCATGCAGCGCTGCGCAAAGTATTGGGCACCCATGTGGCACAAAAAGGATCGCTGGTAAATGATGAATATCTGCGGTTCGACTTTTCGCACTTTGCCAAAATGACCACTGAAGAAATATCAAAAGTCGAGGTCCTGGTAAATGAAAAGATACGCGCCAATATTCCGGTTGTTATAAAAGAATTGCCGAAAGACGAAGCGCTGAAACTGGGCGCCATGGCCCTGTTCGGCGAAAAATATGGCGATGTGGTACGCGTAGTGATCATCGACCCCAATTATTCGGTTGAATTATGCGGTGGTACCCACGTTGGCGCTACCGGCGAGTTAGGCCTTTTCAAAATAAAACACGAAACCGCGGTGGCAGCAGGCGTTCGCCGTATTGAAGCCATTTGCGGACAGGCAGCTGAACATTTTATTACCGATCAGCTGAACCAGTTGCAACAGGTAAAAGAAGAGCTGAAGAACCCGGCAGATCTGTTAAAAGCCGTAAGCGGTTTGATGGCAGAAAACAATGAACTAAAGAAAAAGCTTGAACACTTCGAAAACCGCATGCTGGTTGGTATTCGTAATGAATTGCTACAAAAAGACGAGATCATAAACGGTGTTACGTTCGTTGGCGACATTATTGAAGTAAGCAATGCCGATGCATTAAAGAAATTGTGTTTCGACTTGAAAAACAACCTTAACGATTACGTAGCCGTGCTGTGCGCCAACATTGGTGGCAAACCATTTGTGGCCATAGGCATAGCCGATACCGTAGTAGCAGCCCGCGGCCTCGATGCAGGAAAAATAATTAAAGAACACATAGCCCCATTGATAAAAGGTGGTGGCGGCGGCCAGAAGAACCTGGCTACTGCCGGTGGACAAAATGCCGGCAACCTGCAGCAGGTGATTGATAAAGTAAAAAGTTTGTTGTAGTCTGGAAGTAGTCGATGTTCCATCGGCAATGGCACGTTATCAGTAGACGCGCTTAGGCGCAGAGATAAAAAAATATTATAATCTCTGCGCCTTTTTTTATTGGTAAAATTTGTAATAAGCGAAGTGAAAATTGCAGGCAGAGATTGTAAATTTGTTGATGCTAAACCTGATCCACCGCTTATCCATCATCGTATGCTTATCGTGGCATGTTACAATTTGTACTGCCCAATCTGATATTGATTCACTGATAACACCATCGTCACTCAAAGAAATTGTACAGGTACTTGCAGCCGATAGTTTTAAGGGACGCTTAACGGGATCGAAGGAAGCGGTTCAGGCTGCTCATTTCATAGCGGGTGAATTTAAAAAAGGGGGCGCTTTACCTGTTGCCGGTAATGACGGTTATTTTATGTTGTCGCAAACCAAATACGGAATTCCGTCTCCGGTAAATGTAGTAGCTGCAATACCCGGTCGAAGTAAAGCCAAAGAGCTGGTTATATTCAGTGCACATTACGATCATATAGGCACATCATCATCTTCATCACTATTCAGAACACCGGTAAACCGAACATCCGAAAAAGGAAATACCAAAAAAGGAGATGAAATTTATAACGGCGCTAACGACAATGCATCGGGGGTAAGCGGTCTTATTCACCTTGCACGTTATTTTAGTAAGGTAAGAAACAATGAAAGAACGCTGTTATTCATAGCTTTTTCAGGAGAGGAATTGGGATTGCTTGGCTCTGAAAAAGTGGCGTCATCATTCGATCCGAAGGTTATAAAAGCAATGATCAATATGGATATGATAGGCCGGCCCATTTCCAATAATAAAAAGTATCCTTTTTTAACCGGTTCTGAGCAGTCGAATCTGCGGGAGCTGCTCAATAAAAAGCTGCATGAATTAGCACCGGATTATGGTAAAAAGTATTTTGGGATAGACGCATTCCCGGATGAAAATCTTTTTAAACGATCTGATAATTATCCTTTTGCAGCCCGTGGCGTTGCTGCCCATACTATTATGACCTCCTCCCCTAACGATATGTATTATCATTCACTGAATGATGAATGGGAAACCCTCGACTATCCTTTCATGGCCGAAGTAGTAAAAGCTATAGCCCTCGCCTGTACAGGTTTGGTTGATGGAACAGACACGCCGTAAACCTCCCCCTTTTAACATTTCCGAAAATTTTCGTATTTCAAATATTTCCCTATATTTGAAGTACGAAAGTCGACGTAGTTAATTAAAGAATACCACTAAAACTCAAATACAATGAAAAGATATTTGCTTTCATGTACAGCCATGGCGGCCGTGGCGCTTTTATTAAGCCAGCCGCTGGCAGCCCAGGACAAACAGGAGAAACAGGACAAACAAGAGAAAAAAGAAAAGAAGGAAAAAGAAGAGAAAGAAGAAATAGAAAAATCGAAGCTGAACGATAACGAAGAGATCATCATCAAACGCAAAGGCGATAAAGACAGCAAAGTAACCATCGAAATAAAAGGCGATGAAGTAACCGTGAATGGCAAACCGCTTGAAGAATATGACGATGATAATATTGTGATTAAAAAAGGCAAACAGGGATATACATTTATGTCGCCTCATTCGCCTTTCACAGGCCAAAGCGGCGCCTTTAGTTATAATGGCAATAATTATTTGCGTACTACTTCAGTAGCATTTCTGGGCGTTGTAACAGAAAAATCAGAAAATGGCGCTAAAATAGAAGAAGTGACAGAAGAAAGCGCAGCAGATAAAGCAGGTTTGAAAGAAGGAGATGTGATCACTAAAATAGACGACGCCACCATTACCTCTGGCGATGATGTTACCAAAGTCATTCACAAACACAAGCCCGAAGATAAAATAACGATCACCTACGAAAGGGATGGTAAAACCGATAAAACTACCGCTACGCTGGGCAAAAGAAAAACAACAACCGCATTTAATTTTGAATCGCCCGATTTTGGAGCAATGCCCGGCGCTGGTGCGATGCCTGATATGGGAGCGATGCCCGACTTTAATTTCAACTGGGATGGCGGTAACTCAAATCGCATTTTTTTGAAAAGCAACCGCCCGCGCCTGGGAATAAAAGCACAGGATACCGAAGAGGGCAAAGGGGTTAAGGTAATTGATGTTGATGAAGAATCTGCCGCTGAAAAAGCCGGCATCAAAGAAGATGACATCATCACCGAGTTCGACGGTAAAAAAGTGAACAGCGCCGATGAATTAGCCGCAGCCGCCCGCGAAGCAAAAGATAAAAATCCGGTTAAGATCACTTTTAACCGCAATGGCAAATTACAAACCGTTGAGGTTAAAACACCTAAAAAGCTGAAAACAGCTAACCTGTAAATAGCCATGTAAAAGTATATTTTCAAACATCAGCTCTATAGTAACGGCCAAAGCATATGCCCAGGCCGGCTAAGCAGCCGCTCCGGATTCTTCCGAAGCGGCTTTTTACATTAACAGCAATTCGGTGTTCATTTTACTATTCAAAGCGTGTATTTTATGTTGAAAATCACCCGGTCAGTTGAACAAAGTCTAAATGTTTTCATGCATAACGAAAGCGGTCGGAAATACCCCTGAATGAGGTATTTTTGCAATAACCAAAAAGTTAAAGGCAGGTAATTGCTGATCCTGAGCGTAGTCGAAGGGCGAAAAAAAAGTTGAAGGGTGCGACGCAACGGAAGCCGATAAAAGCACCGTTGCCGGCAACAAAATAAAAATTATGGCGATACAATACGATGCATACGAAGTGGTAGTTGGCCTCGAAGTACATGCCCAGTTACTAACGAACAGTAAATTGTTTTGCGGCGACAGCGCTGCTTTTGGCGGAGACCCCAATACGCATATCAGTCCTATTACCATGGGGCACCCCGGTACGCTGCCCAAACTGAATAAAAAGGCCATTTCATTTGCGGTAAAAATGGGACTGGCCTGTAATTGTTCTATTACGCGCCATAATTACTTTGCCCGCAAAAACTACTTTTATCCCGATTTGCCAAAGGGATATCAGTTGTCGCAACATACCACGCCTGTTTGTACCGAGGGGTACGTTTCCATTCGCACCCAGGATGGTATTAAAAATATCAGGCTGAACCGCATTCATATGGAAGAAGATGCCGGTAAAAGCTTACACGACATCGATTCGAAAAATACCTGTGTTGATTATAATCGCGCTGGTGTTCCGCTGGTTGAGATCGTTACCGAACCCGATATTCGCAGCGGCGACGAAGCGTATGCCTATTTAATCGAGTTAAGAAAGTTATTGCGCTATCTCGAAATATGCGATGGTAACATGGAAGAAGGCAGCATGCGCTGCGATGCCAACGTGTCGGTTCGTAAAAAAGGCGAAACCAAACTGGGCACCAAGGTAGAAGTTAAGAACCTGAATTCGATCCGCAATGTAAAACGCGCTATTGAATACGAAGCAAAACGCATGATTGAACTGGTTGAAAACGGTGAAGCCATTATACAGCAAACAAGAAGTTTTGATGCTGCCAATGGCACTACCTTTGCCCTGCGCACAAAAGAAGATGCCAATGATTACCGGTATTTTGCCGATCCTGATTTAACTCCTTTTGTAGTTACCGAACAAATGTTGCAGGAGGTAAAAGCCACCATTCCTATGCTACCCGAACAGCGGGTGGCGCGGTATGCTCAGGAGCTGCAGTTGCCCGATTACGATGCACGCGTAATTACCGATGAAAAAGAACTGGCCATTTATTTTGAACAGATCATTGAACATACCACCAATTACAAGGCAGCCGCCAACTGGATGCTGGGACCAATAAAATCGTGGCTGAACGAAACCGGCGAATCTATTACCGCATTGCCCGTACAACCCGCCACCATTGCTGCACTGATTTCGCTGATCGACAGTAACCAGCTTAATTTTTCGGTTGCCAGCACTCGTGTATTTGCAGCCCTTCTGAAAGAACCCGGTAAACAACCATTACAACTGGCACGGGAGTTGAACCTGCTACAGGATTCTGACGAAAGCAATGTAGCAGCATGGATCGAAGAAGTTTTAAATAAAATGCCCGATAAGGTAGCGGAGTATAAAAAAGGAAAGAAAGGATTGATTGGATTATTTGTTGGAGAAGTAAAGAAAGTGTCAAAAGGAAAGGCCGACCCAAAACTGACCAACGACATCCTGTTAAAGAAGCTTCAATAACAAAAACAAAAAACATATAGATGAAACGCATCCTGAACCAGGCATTGCTGATATTACTGGTAGCAGTTACCGCCTGTTCACAAAAAGAAACCGGCACCCTGGAGGTAACAGGCAATATTGCCAACTTAGATAAAGTTGCCTCGCTGTATCCCCATGCAATAAAAAACGGAATGGTTACCCTGCTGTTATACGAAGTACCGTTTGGTGGTGATCTGCCGCCGGTTCAGCTCGACTCGGTAACCGTTTCGGCAGAAAAAAGATCTTATACATTAAAAGGCCCCGCCAAAAACATCGGCATGTACAATATCGTTGTCATCGACGGGCCGATGGTTCCGTTGGTAAACGATGCCCCTTCGATGCAGGTTGATATGGACATGGCAAATGAAAAATTTTATATGGTAAAGGGGTCCGAAGCAAGCAAACAATTACAGGATTTTATTTTCACCTATGATGTAAAAAGCGCCACAGCCGATCAGATCATAAACCAGTTAGACAGCTTAAAACGTATCGGCACCACCGACAACGAATTGCTCAACCTCACCAACCGCAAAAATGCCGCCATTGCCGAACTGAACGATTACATGAAAAAGATGATGCAGGATGCCACCCAGCCGGTAGTAGCAGCTTTTGTTTTAGGCAGATCGGCCAAAACTTTGCCGCAAACCGAATTTGAATCGAGCCTGAACAACTTAACACAAAAATTTGCCGGCGATTCAAACCTGGCCGAACTGAAAAAAAGATACAATGCATACAAAGAACAAATTGCCAAAATAAACGAGCAGCAGGAACAACAAAATGCCTGGATAGGCAAAAAAGCGCCTGAATTATCGTTGCCCGATGTAAACGGCAAACAGGTATCGCTTGCATCGTTTAAAGGAAAATATGTGCTGGTCGATTTCTGGGCAAGCTGGTGCCAACCCTGCCGGGCCGAAAACCCCAATGTGGTAGCGGCTTACAATAAATACAAAACGAAAAACTTTACCATACTGGGTGTATCGCTCGATAAAAAGAAAGATAACTGGATACAGGCTATACACGAAGACCAGCTTAAATGGACGCAGGTAAGCGACCTGGCCTACTGGGACAGCAAAGCGGTAACCACATTTGGTTTTACAGGCATTCCCTACAATATATTGATCGACCCCGAAGGAAATGTAGTAGGTGAAGCCTTACGCGGCGATGCGCTGGATAGCAAGCTGCATGAAATTTTTCAGTAGTTGATAAGTTAATCAGTTGACAAGTTTACAGGTCAACAAATTTTAAACATAGTTAAATACAAAGCCCCGCGCACATAACGCGGGGCTTTGTATTTTTGCTTTTTAACTGATCAACTTGTTAACTTTCCAACTAATAAACTGATCAACCAACCTCAATACCCATCATTCTGCGACAATACGCCTTTGCTTTTATCAATTTCAACCTGCGGAATGGGGAAGATGTTTTTCTTTGCACCGAAGGGTTGTGATGGTAATAAAGTACTTCCATCGCTATCGTATTTATTGGTTACCGCCGATTTGGTGCGCATCAGGTCCCAGAAACGGTGGCCTTCAAACGCCAACTCAATGCGGCGTTCGCCCAAAACAGCAGCGATGAGCTCGTTTTTATTGGCGAAGCTGCCGGTAGTATATTGAGCAGCAGATACACGTGCCCGGTCACGTACCTCATTTAATTTGTCAATGGCATCGGCATCTACGCCGGTAGCTAAACGTGCCTGGGCTTCGGCATAATTCAGCAGTACTTCGGCATAACGAATAATTGGCGCCCAGTCGGCCCGGTTAGTGATATCGGTATATTTTCTGGTGAACTTATAGGCTGTTGTATTGGTAGCCGCAACACCCGGAATGATCATACCTCTTCTTTTATCGTCAGGCGCAAAGTAAGGATTGGTAACCGTGCTTATAAAAGAATTGGAAATGGCCAGATCGGCCCTGCCTGTTGGATAATAATGCATGGGTAATGCATTATTGGTATTTGGATTATCAGTTGCATTGTGGGGAATTGACCAGATTGTTTCATCGGTTGTATAATCGGTAAATACTGCATCTACCGCAGACTGCAATTCATAAGTACCATACGTGCCATCAATAACATCCTGTGCATATTTTTTGGCATTGGCATAATCAGCCTTATATAAATATACCCTCGATAACAAAGCAGCAGCAGACCCTTTGGTGCCACGTGTTTTGTCGTTATACGTATCGTTATACGTAAGCGGTAAATCGGCCAGGGCCTCGGTCAAATCGGTAATAATGGCATTGTAAACGGTTGCCACAGACGATCGGGGCTGGTTGGCAGCCGCATCGTTCGAGGAAAAGCTTTGTGTTATTAATGGTATTCCCGGCTGCGAACCGTCTGCAGTAAATACAAAGGTTTGGCCAAAAAAGTTGATCAGATAAAAATTAGCCACCGCACGAACAAACTTGCATTCGGCTATCAGCTCTTTTGCTTTTGCAGCCTCCAGCTTACTAATATTGGCATCAATGCCTGCCATTGCCCTGTTAGCACTGGCAATGGCAAAATAACCTGCAGTCCAGGAATCTGACGCGATGCCACTACTTCCCAACAAACTGAACCGCGACAGGTCGCCAAAATATAATGTTCTGTCAAAAATGTCTTCTCCCAGCAGATCAACGTAAACGAGTGACCGGCCGCCTAAAAATTCCTTGCTTTGCAACCCATCGTACGCGGCCAAAACAACTTTTTCTATCCGTTCAGGTGTTGAAAATGCCAGATCGCTCGATAACAGGTCCTGTGGTTTTATTTCAGTTACCTTTTTTTGGCAGGAGCTGCCAATAACAGCTATCGCAAAAAAGATATATAATATTATTGTACGCATAATTGTTGTCGATTTAAATTATAAGCCTAAATTAATTCCAACGGTATAAGTACGCGGCAGGTAAGGACGATACCTGTCGACCCCTAATCCAATATTCGTATTACCGAAACCGTTGGCTTCAGGATCTATGCCTTTGTAACCGGTAAATGTGTACAGGTTTTGTGCCTGTACATAAAACCGTAACCGGGTGATCTTAATTCTGTCTATGATCGATTTGGGCAGCGTATATCCTATCTGCACATTTCGAATACGTACAAAATCACCTTTCTCGAGCCAGCGTGTAGAAGCCTGCGACCATAAATTATCGCCATAATATAAGCGGGGCACATCGGTTTTCTGGCCGGCGGTTGTCCATGCCCCTAAAATATCTTCCGACTTATTTCGCACATTGGAATAAGCAAATAAGGTCGACCTGGTTTGATCGTATACATAAAAACCGAAAGCGTATTGAAGGTCGATGGCGGCATCGAACGACATGAATGTAAAAGTTTGGGTTAATCCGCCATAGAATTTCGGATAAGGTGTTTTACCTTTTAGTAACGCGCGGTCGGTTGCAGCAATCTGACTGGTAGTTGTTCCGTCTTTTAAATAAGTCCATGCTTTTGTAGCATGGTCATATTGTTTTTGATTGCCGCTCGAGTCGAGGAACATGGGTAAGCCGTTGGCAGGGTTAACACCTCCCCAGCGTATGAGATAAAAGGTGCCCAGTTGTTCGCCGGGTTTTGCAACTGAAAAAACAGCGTTTGGATCGTTATCGGTATCAAATATCTGATCGCCGTTGGCATTGGTCGAAAGTACTTTGTTTTTATTCCATGCCATGTTGAAGTTCACCGTCCAGTCAAATGTTTTTGTATGTAATACAGGCGTACTAACGGTTAACTCAATGCCCTGGTTTCGCAATGAGCCAATGTTTTCGGTAATGATGTTACCGGGGAACCCGAGGGTAGCCAGCACCGGGTTCTTCAGAATTAAATCGATCGTTTTGCGATTATAATACTCAAGGGTTATGCTCGTATTCCTCCATAAAACGGCATCGATTCCTATATCAAATTGCTGATGTCGTTCCCACCTTAATTTTGAATTGCCCGGATTGGATAAAGTTAAAACACTCAAATCGGCATATGAGTCTGGCTGATAGGTACTGAGTGCCGGAAAGTAACCAACACTTGAATTACCTGTAGCGCCATAGCTTGTACGAAGTTTCAGCTCATTTACAAATTTGAACTGGTTCATAAAATCTTCTTCAGTCAAACGCCAGGCTACAGAGCCCGAAGGAAAGTAACCCCACCTGTTTGCTTTACCAAAGCGGCTATCGGCATCGGCCCTGAAATTGAAAGTAGCGAGGTATTTCTTTTTATATCCATAATTGATACCGCCGAAATAGGAAGCCAGCCCGTCGTCAATACCGCCTATACCATTCTCCGCTGCTACCTCATCAAAATTGGCTGCACTTATTATTTTGAACTCCGGGTCATGTATACCTACGCCTCTGTTATAAGCATACATGCTTGTATTGCGGGTATACTCTGCACCGGCAAGGGCATTCACTTCATGATCATTTGCAATAACCACATTATAGTTTAAGGTATTGAACCAGCTCCAGGTATTTACTTCGCTATGTACCGTTTGAGCCAGGCCAAAGCCCTGTCCGTCGCCCACATCGGGGTTCCAGTAATTATCATTAAAGGCAGTGAGATAATCGAGGTTCACCTGGCTTTTGAATTTAAGGCCTTTAATCAACTGCACTTCGCCATATGCGCTTCCGAGAAAGCGGCGGGCATCGCGGTTATCATAATTCAAATTGGTAACTGCTTTGGGATTGGGCAAATTACTGGCTATCACATTACCGCCCCTGCCCAGATAATAATCACCATCGGGGCCGTATACGGGAATATTCGGAAAAGCGGTTAATGGGCCGAAAGGAATACCCGATAAAAAGGCGCCGACGCCCGTACCGAGGCCATATGATTTTGTTCGTGAAAACTGGCTGTTGACGCCTACCGTAAGCCAATCGTTCAATTTTGAATTCAGGTTCAAACGAACCGATCCTCTTTTCTGTCTGTTCACATCGATATAGTTCTGAAAGTCGTTATAGTTAAGTGATGTGTAATAGGTAGTTCTTTGCGAGCCGCCGCTTAATGCCAGCTGGTGATTTTGCACCATGCCTTTACGGTAAACCGCATCCTGCCAGTCTGTACTTACTGTGTCGAGCTTTCCATCCCCATCGATATCACCGTATTTGGCTACCGGCGCAAGTCCGGCATTTGTTCTTAGTTTATTTATTGTAGTTGTATAATCTGCCGCATTCAATACTTTGATCTTTCGCGAGGCCTCGTTAAAACCAACATAGGTATCGTAGTTGAGGGTCGATTGACCGGCTTTACCTTTTTTGGTAGTGATCAGCAACACCCCGGCCGATCCGCGCGAACCGTAAATCGAAACAGCAGAAGCATCTTTAAGCACTTCTACGCTTTCGATATCATTGGGGTTTAAGTCGGCCAGCCCATTGGCCGGGTTGTACAGCTGTCCCAGATCGCCTTGTGTAATCGGTATGCCATCTAATACGATCAATGGTTGTGCGCCTGAAGTAATACTTGCAGCGCCACGAATGCGAATGGTTACATTATCACCAATCAAACCCGAAGCGGTATTTACCTGCACGCCGGCTGCTTTACCGGTTAAAGCCTGGTCAAAGCTCAGCACCGGTTTATTGGCCACCGCATCGCCGTTCACTTTGCTCACTGAACCTGTTAGTGACCGTTTTAAAATAGTTGTATAACCTACTACAACCACTTCCTGCATAGATGCATCCTGCGCTTTTAAAGTTAAATTGTATACATGGTCTGACCCGATGCGTATTTCTTCGGTTTGCATATTAACCGACGATATCAACAGCGATTTGGCGCTGCCCGGCACGTTTATCGAATACATGCCGTCGGTATCAGTAACAGTACCCACCTTAGTACCTTTAACAACAACCGAAGCATTGGGAACAGCGTTACCACTGGCGTCGGTAACTTTACCGGTTATCGTTCGGGTTTGTGCCTGCAATAGTCCCGTGAGTAGGAACAAGACACACGAAAGAAGTAAAAGAATCTTTCTCATTGGAGCAATCGTTTATATGTTAAAAACTGTAAGTGAAAGCGAATAACGATAAATACTAATAAGTATTATTAACAAAAAATGACAGTGAAAATCATATAGTGCTGCATTTTTGTGCGACTAATTAGTGGATTCTTATCATGAAAACCTGCTAAAACGATAATTAATTGACGTAGATCATCAAACTGATTAGATATATTGAGATTAATCAATTGAACTAACCAGCATGATCAACCACATAAAAGGTGTAGTTATTGATCAAAAACAACTTTTAGTTTGTGCCTTTTACGGTCATCTGATTTGAAAAATAAATTAAGCCTTGCTGAACTTCGCATATACAGCACATTAACCGGTTAGAGTTGGATTGGGAGGATTATAAAAGGATGTACAGGCTTAACTGAGGATGGAGGTATTACTAATTAGGCCATTAAAAACTGTAAAATGCTGCTTACTGGTACAAAAGGAAACGCAATACTTATTATAAATAATTGATTATTAGTTGCTGCGGAAACTATTTTTCTGGCTGCTATCATCGTGAATTAAGATCCTGAATAGTCCCTGAAACAGGTTGGCTAATTAAAAGAGGCTGCCTCAAAGTATGAGTCAGCCTCTTTTTAGTATAGAATTTCTATTTGAAATCCTTGTTTTTAATAGCCGTCGTTTTGCGCAAGATTAGGATTCTTATCTGTATCATATTTTGGTATAGGCAATATCGTATAGTTTGAACCATATGGCTGCTCTGCTACTGTAGTATGAGCAGGGATTGCCCTGCCTGTGCGTAAGAAATCAAGACTGCCCTGACCTTCAAAAGCAAGTTCGCGCCTTCTTTCAAGGTAAATTTCATTTAACAGATCAGTTTTGGTAAGCGGCGCAACGGGTGTTGCAGATGAACGCGCTCTCACCTTATTTAATAAGGTAATGGCCGTTGGATCTGCAACATCTCCTGTAACGAGGTTAGCCAATGCTTCAGCGCTGGTTAAAAAAACCTCAGAATAACGGAACACCGGCACCCAATCTGTGGTACCTGCATTGTATTTCCTTGTCCAGTAAGCACCACTTCTAAATTCAATCAATGAATCAGCACCATTCGAAGCCATCCTTTTATCAAATGATTCAAACAGATTTACATAGTCCAGGGTAATAGGAATAAGTGCAGCCTTGGCAGCACCATAATGGTTACCAATTGAATAATTGGTGTTTGGATTATCGCCTCCGTCTTGTGCTACTGAAAAGATAGATTCTTTAGTAGTATAAGTTCTGAAAGTTGTAATGGGGCTTGTGTTCAATTCATATAAACCCGAAGAAATTAACAGGTTGGCATATGTATTTGCCTTTGCGTAGTCTCTTTTATACAAATTCATCCTCATCAGTAAAGCCCTTGCAGCACCTTTGGTAGCCCTTGACACGCGGGTATATGCGTCAGTGTATGTTAATGGCAATTTGGCTTCTGCATCCAGCAAATCGGCCTCAATGGCAGCATATACATCTTTAACGGATGATCTTGCTATTTGATTGGAGGCTGCAAATGGATTATCAGTGGCTTCAAGTACTAACGGTACTCCTCTATGAGATGCATTCGCGGTAAGGGCATAAGGATGAGCCCACATATTTACCAGGTAAAAGTAGCAAAGCGCCCTGATAAATTTAGCCTCTCCAATATACTGATTTGCTTTTTCAGCGGTTACCAGGCTGGCATTGGGTGCAAAGTTTTTCATAAACAGGTTGGCCTCATAGATAGTACGGTATGCACCCTTCCATGCATCGCCCGTGGTTGGGTCGCCTGCCTGTAGTGTATTGAATACTACCATGTTACCAAAAGAATTAGGAGAAGCCGTAGCGTCAATACCACGAATATCGGCATATACAAGAATTCTTCCGCCAAAGTAGTTGGCATTCTGTAGTGCATCGTACATGCCAACTGCACTTTTATCAATTCTTTCCGGTGTTGAAAATGCTTCTTTATCTGATATAGTGTTAGACGGATCCTGATTAAGGTCTTTTCTGCAACCAGATAGAATAGTTAATGCAGTTATTGATAATATAAATAATTTCTTCATTGAGATAATTTTTATGTAATTAGAGACCTAACTGAATACCTACAGTAAACGTACGGCTTTGCGGTACGTTGCGGAGATCAATGCCTGCCGCTATGTTATCTGTACGGTTTGTATTTACTTCGGGATCAGCACCTGAGTAACCGGTAATAGTAAGAGCATTAAATACCTGGCCATATACACGCAGTGTTTCTATCCCAATTCTGTCGAGCAGCGATTTTTGTACATTGTATGATAATGATATGGTACGTACTCTCAGGAAATCTGCTTTTTCCAAAAATCTTGTAGAAGCACTGTTAGCTGTGTTATCCGTTAACCAAAGCTTTGCAACATCGGTTTGATCACCAGGTTTTTGCCAACGGGTTTTAATAACTGCAAAATTATTTGAGAAGGAATTTGTTAACAAGCTGGCCCGTGTACTGTTATACAGGTAATTGCCACCCTGGTACATAATTGAAATACCCAGATCAAAATTTTTGTAGCTAAAGGTATTATCAAAGCCGCCATACCATTTTGGCAAACCTGATTTCCCCTCCTGATACACATAATCTGATGAACTCAGTGCAGCTACTGTATTACCCTTATCATCTGTCCAGGTTCCGTTACCACTTGCACCGGCGCCACCAAGGTTATATCTTTTTATAGATCCATCTTTTGCATACCACTGTGGATTACCGGTATTGGGATCAACCCCTGCCCAAACGGGTAATAAGAATACACCAAGCGTTCTGTTCATGCTGGCAACAGCAATCGTAGAGTTGATGGAAGTAACGTCGGCATTGTTGTTAGCCGGGACCAGGCCGGTAATCTTATTCTTAATAGTGGTGAAATTAAAGGAGGTAGTCCACCTGAAATCTTTGGTTGAAACGGGCGTAGCATTAATCGTTATTTCCACACCGCGGTTATACATGCCACCTATATTGGTAATGACGCTTGCATTGGGTATACCAGTTGTATACAAAACGGGGGCTTCCAGAATAAGGTTATCAACATCATTGTTAAAATAGTCAATCGTTAAACCGATTTTTCCGGCGAGGAACTGTGCATCAAAACCGATATCCAGCTTGTTTGAGGTTTCCCATTTTAACATGGGGTTACCCGACTGAATATTACCTAAACCGGTGCTGATTGTATATGCAGCGCCACCATACAGGATACGCGAAGCAAATTCTCTTCCGGTTCCCCCCGAGGCTACATTTCCATAATTACCTACTTTACCATAGCTGCCGCGAACTTTTAAGTAATGAAGGAAAGAAAGACTGGCCATAAAATCTTCTTTTGTTGCTTCCCATCCTGCAGAAAAACTCGGGAAATAACCCCAACGATTATTGGCGCCAAAACCAGAGTAAGAATCACCTCTGAATGAACCTTCAACAAAGTATTTGCCATTGAAAGCATAATTCAAACGGCCAAAATACGATTCAATACCACTGGAGGTTAAGTTACCACCCGTTGATTTTAAAGTAGCAGTGGTTCCTGGCTGCACACTGGTATAGGCATCATCTATAATATACTTAAAAAACGGATCAGAGAAGTTGGATGCAGCTGTATATATAGAGAAGTAACTATTTTTCTGATACTCCATACCTGCTACAAAACCAACTTTATGTTTTGAGGCAAAAGTTCTGTCAAATGACAGGTAGTTTTGCCAGTTCCATAATTTCCATTGCTGGTCATTTTCCTGAACCATACCACCATATGGCTGCCCAAGGCCGGCCACATACGGAGAGGTATACTGATCTTCAAAATTGCGGAAATATTGCACTCCAAATTTTGATGTAACTTTCAGGCCTTTGATAATAGTAGCTTCGCCATATATGTTCGACCTGATATCCTCTGCCGTATTATTATTTCTTCCCAGTGAAACGACAGCTACGGGATTATAAAAGTTCGACGCGATTGGCGTACCATTAATAGTACGGATGTTATTTCCCCAACTTAACACCCCAACAGGTGTTTCAGAACCTTGTGTTAGATTAAATCCTCCTGGTCCCTTCGGATTATATGCCGAAACGGTTGGCGCCGCCTGCCATCCTGAGGAAACGGAACCGGCAGCATACCTGTCGGTAAGTATGCCGTTATTCAATGTTTTGCTGTAGCTCAATTCCAGGCCGCTTTTAAACCAGGTTTTAGGTGTGATATCTAAATTAACACGACCCTGACCGGTAGTTAATTTATTACCCAGGCTAATACCTTCCTGCTCAATATATCTGGCCGATGCATAGTATGAAGCTTTTTCAGCGCCGCCCGACATTGAAACAGAATAATCCTGCAACATTCCGGTACGATAAAGCAAATCTAACCAGTTGGTTCTGTCGTTAACGCCATCGCCATCCACATCGCTTTCTTTTGCAATAGTTCCATTAGGACTGGTCGCTCCATAGCGGTTAGATGCTTTTTCATTTTGAATAGTAATAAAATCATCACCACTTAATAAATCAGGAAGTTTGGAAGGCGTAGCCCATCCTATTTTAACATCGGCATTCACTCTGGCAGTTCCTTTCTTCCCTTTTTTGGTGGTAATTAATATTACACCGCTGGAAGCCCTTGAACCGTAGATTACAGAGGCACCGGCATCCTTTAATACTTCAATTGATTCAATATCATTTGGATTGATCAGCGCCAACGGGTTAAAACGGGTTCCATTACCGCTGTTAAAACCATTGGTATTTGTATTGGACATCTGTGGAACTCCATCGATTACAATCAGCGGTTGTGAGGTGGATGAAATAGAGTTAACTCCACGTATACGAATGGCAACTCCATCACCTAATACACCACCGGTTGCGTTGATCTGAACGCCGGCTGTTTTACCAGCCAATGCCTGGTCGAAACTTGGTAATGGTATATTGGCAACTTTGTCGCCACCTATTTTTGAAATAGAGCTGGTATTTTCTCTTACCGCCCTTGTACCATACCCTACTACAACAACTTCTTCCATTGCTGTATTGGTTGCCCGTAATGTAATTTCCAGTGAGCCGGAACCAATTTTCATTTCCTGGCGTTCCAAACCAACAGAACTTACAACAAGCGTTTTAGCATTCACCGGAATGGCGATAGTGAAGGTTCCATCTTCTTTAGAAGTTGTACCTAAAGAAGTGCCTTTTACAGTAATAGTAGCATTGGGTACAGGGTTTCCTTTTTCATCGGTAACTTTTCCTGAAATAGTACGGGACTGGGCCATAGTTTGTTCCCATAGGAACAACACGCCCAACAGAAGCAATAAAATTCTTCTCATTTTAAACATTTGATGGTTAACAACAGTGAAATATAGCTGCGGAAATTAAAGAGTAAGTCTATTATATTCCATAGAATGCTGCTTACAATCGACCATCAGCATATCATGATCTATGAAAATCTTTCAACTTCTTATCATGAATAACAATACTTAACAAATAGTTAGAATATGTTTAAGCGTTATATTTAGTTTCTTCAGAAGAGATTGACCAGTTGCAGCATACAAGCGTTTGCGTTTTTTTGCAAATACTAACTTTATTTAAAATATGAAATGGGGGTTCAACAGCAATTATTCGCATGTTCATTACTGAATTATATTAAAAATTAGCGGGCGCTAAGTTAACAGGTGGGAGTGGTATTTGAAATTACAATTCACTGTTATATAACTTTATTCCTGCATCAGGATAACTTTATTTCAACAACAACATTCAAATATTGCAACAATAAAAAAAGGCCATCACATTGTGACAGCCTTTTTTTTTGATATTATATTTTTTACAGATTAATCAACCCATAATTTATTTAATGATTTTTCGGCTGCAGAAACCGGCCATATGTAACCATCTTCAGTAGGCGCTTTCGGATTTACAGTTCCTTTGGCAGGAATTGTTTGTAACAATCTCATAATATCATTATTACGCAATCCTTCTCCCAAAAACTCAATTCTGCGTTCGGTCATTATTGCGTTTAGCAAATCAGCTGCTGTTGCAAAACTACCCACTGTAAATACAGTGGTTGCATCAGACCTGTTTCGCACTGCGTTTAACAAATCTACAGCCTGTGCATCTATGGCATTGGTAGTTCGAACTTTTGCTTCTGCCAGACTTAATAATACTTCAGCCCATCTGATAACGATAGAATTATCTGCAGGCGCAGCCGTTGGAAATTTGGTCAAATAGCTTTTTCCGGCATTAGCTCCTGTAGTAGCAGTAAAAATAAAAGTTCTTCTTTTATCTGTAGCAGTCCATCCTGTATTACCAATAATGCCTGCAGGGTTTAATGAAAATATTGATCCTAGACCGGTTGAGGCAGCGTAATAATATGACTGCAGGCCATTTTGAGTGCCGGGAATATCACCAGTTCCAGTGGTAAAAGGCAATGACAAAATAGATTCAGCATTATTATACGTTTTAAAAATTGTGGTATAATCTGTGAGCAGCGTGTGAGCTACACCACTCTTGGCTGTAAATGGAGCACTGGCAGGAACTAATTTGTTTGCTTCCTCAATTACTTTGGCGTAGTTCTGCATACTCAGGTAAACCCTTGTTTTAAATGTTATGGCCGTATTACGATGCGCACGGGTTAAATTTGCCGCGCTGGAAGCAGACGCTGCATTAGATACCGGCAAATTAGCTTCTGCATAATCGAGGTCAGCAATAATCTGACTATAAACCTCAGCAACAGAGCTTCTTGCCAGATCAGAGGAACCAGGCCCTTTAATGCCCACTAAACGCAGAGGTAAGCCGGGTTTTGAACCACTACCATCAGCGTAAGGTCTTGCATAATACTGTAATAAACTGTAATAAGATATTGCTCTTATTAGTCTTGCTTCGGCTATATAATTAGCGCCAAGGGTGTTTCCTACAACAGCTATTCCCTTTTCATTCATGCCATCTATAAAAACATTGCAGTTATTAATTACCAGGTAAGCCTGGGCCCATAATCCTACTATTGCATTGGCCGTATTTGTTGGATTAAGCAACCATACATCAGCATTTGTAACAAGGTTCGGATCTTCCAGTAAAAAATCGTCTGCGCGAATGTCGCCATATACAATATATCTGCCACCATAAAAAGCACCATTTTTTAACGCGGAGTACAATGATAAAACCTGGCTTGAAATTCTGGCTGATGTAGAAAATGCACTGGCATCAGAAATAGAATTTTCGGGAGCTGCATTTAACAGGTCTCTTTTGCAGGCAGTAAATACACCCGACACTACAAAAGCAACCAATATATATATGAATTTAAGTTTCATTATTTTCATTTTAGAACTGTTTGAAAATATTAAAAAACAACATTGAGACCTACCGTTACGGTACGACCGTTAGCCAGTGTATTTCTGTCAACACCAAAAGATATTCCGGAGTTACCATTAGAAGACACTTCAGGATCTGGTCCCGGATATTTGGTAATTACTGCAAGGTTTTGGCCGCTAACATAAAATCTTGCACGGCTGATATGAGCTTTTTCGATGATGTTCTTAGGCAAATTATACCCTAATTGAACAGATCTTAATTTCACAAAATCACCTTTAAAAACATTAACGTCTAATGGCATAGCCGAACCATTCGATACATTGTCGCCATAAATTGGTTTGGGTATGTTGGTTACATCACCGGCTTTTTTCCAGTAACCCAACACATCAGTTGCATTATTCCAGAAACGCTGATCATGCAAACCGGCATTTGTTCCATAATAAATATAATAGCCAAGCTGGTAGGTAAACAGGAAGTTCAAATCAAAGTTTTTATATTCAACTGAGTTTGACCAGCCACCTACATATTTGGGTAACGTATTGGCATACAGCACGCCGTCATCGGCCTGGTTAATACTTGCAGCCTGATTATTTTTCTTGTATTGGGTGCCGTTGGGGTTCATATAATTAAACTCACCGGTAGGCACAGCACCGTATTGATACAATACGTTATCGCCATTTGCATTTACAAAAATCCTTTTGCCGGTTGCAGGATCAACGCCGGCAGTACGAATTACCCATAAGTACCCGGCAGATTTTCCGACAACAGTTTTATTCACTGTTTCGAGCGTACTGGTGCTGGTTTGAATTTCTGTTAATCCGTTTGCCAGAGAAGTAACCTGGTTTTTATTATAAGAGAAATTAAAAGAAGAATTCACTCTCAGGCTGCCTTTGTTTATTACAACAGCATCTAAAGAAAACTCAATTCCCTGGTTATACATGGTACCCACGTTCATGAAAACAGTATTGTTTAGAACCGAGCTTGGAATACCAACAGAGGGTGATTGAGGAACTCTTAATAACAAATGATCGATATTGTTTTTATAATAAGTGATTTCACTTCTTAAACGGTCGTCGAACAAACCGAAACTAATACCTACATCTGTTTTCTTACTGGTTTCCCATTCTATTTTAGGATTGCCAACAGAATTAAATCCTAATGTAGCAGCTCCTCCATACAAGCCAGAGGTATAAACAGAATAGGTAGCAAAATCCTCAATACCTGCAACATTACCTACTTTACCATAACTACCCCGTATTTTAAAACTGCTGAATATGCGATCGATTCCGAAGTTCTTCCAGAATGCTTCCTTGGTAATTTCCCAGCCTCCGGAGAATCCATAGAAAACACCTTTTTTAACACCTAATGCAGAATATTCATCCTGACGTATGTTCGCACTTATAAAGTATTTCTTGTCGAAGTCGTAATTTAAACGACCAAATGAAGATAACAGATAATTCTGCGACAAGTTTAACCCTGAAGGATTATTCGTAGTAAAACCTGCCTGTATAACTGTATAGGCCGAATCAGAGAGTGTTCTGCGATTGATTCCAAAACCATCCAGTGTACGTTTTTGCTGCTCGTTACCAGCCAGCAAACTGAAATTATGAAAACCGCCGAATGAATAATCTATCTGTAACGTGTTTGTCCAAAGCCAGGTTTTATTTTTTGCATAAGAAGCTGTTGCTGCACCACCAGGACCAGTACCGGTACCTGTACCATCGCCATGATATGGGTTAAAGAAAATGTCATTATCAATTAATAAATTATCAATTCCATATACCGATCTCAAAGTTATCCAGCTAAACGGCTTTACCTGTATATAAGCATTCGATTGCAGGTGATTTACCTCGTTGTTTGAACGATTAAGATTCAACAACATGGTAATATTATTAAATGTATATGGGTTACTGCCATTAACTAAGCTACCCATACCTCCAATTGCAGTACCCGAAGCAATATTGTATGTACCATCATTTTTATAGGGCGCTATATTAGGAGGAAGTGCTAAAGCCAAACGGGCAGCACCAGCAGAAGCAAAAGCTTCTCCTGGCAATGAACCTGAAGTTCCGCCAATCTTATTTTTTTCGTTTGAATAAGCCACTTTACCACCAATACTAATTACTTTATTAACTCTGCTGTCAACGTTTAACAATATATTGGAACGACTAAAATCGTTCTTTTTAAGAATTCCCTCCTGATTGGTAAACCCTGCAGATAAATAATAAGTAGTTCCCTCGTTACCACCTGAAACATTTATGCTATGGCTATGTGAAAAACCCTGGCGGTATACTTCATCGTACCAGTTTGTATTGATGGGTTTGCCATTGGCATCGGTTGGAATAATAAAATTACCAGTAGTACTGGGGCTATTAACCTTTAAGTTGGCAAGAGCGGTATTTTTATAGTCAACATATTGCTGAGCATTTAAAATTTCAGGTAACCGGGTGGCCTTTGTGAACCCAACCCAACCATCATAACTTACTTTAGCGCGGCCATTTTTACCTTTTTTGGTAGTAATGAATACCACACCATTGGCAGCACGGCTACCATAAATAGATGAAGCGGCGGCGTCTTTGGCAATGTCAATGCTTTCGATATCATTGGGATTTACACTTGCCAAAGGGTTGGCCGGTGCACTGGTGGCGCCCTGATCGCCTGTATAGGTAGGGATTCCATCAATTACCACCAGCGGATAGGAGCTAAGTGAAATTGAGTTCGTTCCTCTGATCCTGAAAACCGGTGGGTTGTTAGCAACACCATTCGGTACCGTGATCTGAACACCGGCGGCACGGCCGGCTAAAGCAGATTCAAAACTTTGTACTGGTTTTTGTGCAATTTCAGTACCCTTTACAGCACTGTAGTTACCAGTAATTTCTCTTCTTTTTTGTGTACCATAACCTACTACAACTACTTCTGCCAGATTTTTATCGGCGGGCTCAAGCTGAATATTAATAACACCTTTGTTACCAATACTTACTTCAACTTCAGATAAACCTACGGCAGAGAACACCAGCACTTTCGATTTGTCGGGTATCGACATAGTATAGGAGCCGTCTGCTTTGCTGGTAGTTCCGTAATTGGAACCTTTTACAGTAATTGAAGCGTTGGGAACTGGAGATCCGTCGGGGCTTGTTAATTTTCCCGTTATTACGCGGGTTTGCGCCTGCAGTTGGGCAACAGTAAGGCCCACTGCAAATAGCAGTAATAGCAATTTTCTCATGTGTTCGCGTTTTTAGTTAAGTTAGCTTGTCAGCAATTCAAGATCGCAAATATATTCCAAAAACAGACATATAATGTGTGTTTTTTGCTGCACACGGTACATATATGAAATTTCATTATTTCTTAATCAACGTAAGCAATAATGCAGGTAAAAATATCAGATTGGTTAAAGTGGCAAGTACAAGTGTAAGCGAAGTTAGCCATCCCAGCGCCTGGGTTCCCCCGAATCCGCTAAAACAGAAAATAACAAATCCGGCTATCAGCACCAATGAAGTATATATTATACTGATACCCGTTTTATGAATGGTGTCTATCACAATTTCATTCGATGTTTTTTTGCTATTGAGGGTTAGCTCCTGTTTATAATTTACCAGGAACCGGATGGTTATATCTATTGCAATACCCAGAGCTACCGAAAAAACCAGCACGGTCGAAGGTTTTATGGCTACGCCAACCCAGCCCATAACCCCGGCTGTAATGATAAGCGGAATGATATTGGGAATGAGCGAACAAATTAAAATCTTAAACGACCTGAACAAATACAACATACAAAGGGCGATGAGCAAAAAAGCCCATAAAATACTTTCCTTTAATCCGTTTATGATAAACGCACTACCCTCAAGAAACGTAATACTGGTGCCTGTAAATGTAACATGGTAGCGGGCCGTATCAAATAACTGGTTGCTGCGGTTTTGAATAGTATTAATTAATTCGGGTAAATGCTTGCTGCCCACATCGGCCATATTAACGCTTATGCGCGCTTCGCGCCGGTTACTGTCCATAAACGAGCTAACAACCCGGCTAAAATTATTTTGCTTACCTGCGCTGTCTGCCCCACCCTTGTTGCTCAGGTATTGCGATAAAAATATCAGATCTACATCGGTAGGCGCTTTGTAATTGCTGCTATCGCCGTTATAATATGCCTGGCGCGCAAACTTCAATCCTTCAACGATCGAAAGCGGCCGGGCCATTTCGGGTTGGGCAGCGATGAATTGCGATAACGAATCGATCTTTGCAAATGTTTGAACGGGCGCACGTCGCAACCCCTGCTTCTGCTTTGTATCTACTACAATCTCAAGCGGCATTACCCCTTTAAAATGCTTTTCAAAAAATTTAAGATCGGTATAAATCTTATCTGTTTTAGGAAGATCATCTACAATAAACCCAACCGATTTTAAACGGAACATACCGGCTACGGCTACGGCCAGCACAATAGCAGTCACTGCATAAATCAACTTTTGATGATGAAGCGACCAGCGTTCGAGATTATCTAAAATAGCCAGCAGCCATTTGTTTTCGAGATAGCGCATATGCCGCTTTTTGGGATCGGGCAAAAAGCTTAATACGGGCGGTATAAACATTACCGAAATGAAGAACAGGGCCATGATGTTGATACCTGCCACTACACCAAACTCTTTCAGCACTGCACTCTTTGTAAGCGCAAACACAGCAAAGCCAATGGCAGCAGCTATATTGCAAAACAATGTAACCACGCCCATACGGCTGATCATAGCTGTTAATGCAATCCGCTTACGACTTTCTTCGGCAAATACCTCACCATTTATATCATTGTAGGTGGTATGGTATTTATTCAGAAAATATATACAGTTGGGAATACCAATTACAACTATTAATGGGGGAATAATCGCATTCAGCAGGGTAATTTTATATCCAAGCCATTCTATGGTGCCCAGGCTCCATATTACCCCGATAATTACAACAGCCAGCGATATGGCCGTAGCACTGAAGCTGCGAAAGAAAACCAGCAAAATAACTGCCGATAAAATAATAGATCCCAATAAAAACCATTGCATTTCGGCTGCCACTTTGGTGGCAAGGTTGGTGCGTATCAACGGCAGTCCGCTGTAATGCATTTCAATACCATATTTGGTACCAAATGCATCGGCTGTTTTTACAATATCACCTACAACTTTATTTCTTCCTTTTGAATTAAGTACATCTTTATTTATTCTGATACCCATCAGGTACGAACCCGAAGATGGATCGTACAACAATCCCTGATAAAAAGGCAGATTAAAAAATACAGCCGCCATGGTATCGAGCTCGGGCTGCGACAAAGGTCTGTTGGCAAAAACCGGTACTGCATTTAATTTTTCGCCTGTTGTATCTTTTACCAGATTCGAAGCAGCGGGCACACTCAACACATCTTCTACCGCAGGCACCTCTTTTATTTGTTTGGCCAGGGCTGCATAATCATTAAATACAGGCGCCTGAAACAGCTTGTTGGTTTGAACGCCAATCACCATTAAGTTTCCATCTTCACCAAACTTGCTGCGAAAAGCCTGATATTCCTGGTATTTAGGATTATCGGTAGGAATGGCCCTAACGAACTCATAACTTAATTGTACACGGGAGGCATGATAACCCAACAATGCAGTAGCTGCGAGTAACAATACCAATAATATCCAACGGAGTCGTAAAACAAACCGGGCGATTTTTTCCCACATGTAGAATATAGAATTTTACAGCAAAGAATATGATTAACAGGCAGCAAAGAAACTCAATTTAACAGGATTAAGGAAGTTTATTTCCCGGTTCCGGTAAAACCTTAACAGGCCTTATACAACCGGTTCCTTCGCCATAATCCCCATAATTTCTTTGGATTTAGCAATTCGTTAGCGTGAAAGTTATTAAACGCGTTTTACTTTTTTAATATTGTTTGCCGCAACCTGACAAAATTTCAATTCAATGCATTACATAAGTATCTTTGAATACTATGCAGCAACGGTTTCTGGCCTTTTTTTGCATGGCTTTGACCACTCCGTTCATTATCCGTGCACAATTACAACCTATTGGTCAATGGAGAGATCACTTACCCTGGCAACAGGTAACCGGTGTTTCCTATACTTCCTCCAAAATATGGGCAGCCACTCCCTATAGCATTTTTTCGGTTGATCCCTTAGACAATACTATTGAACGCTACAGCAAAATAAATGGCCTTACCGAAACCGGCATCAGTGCATTCGGCGCCGAAACAACAGGCAATCGCGTAATTATTGCTTACAAAAACAGCAACATAGATGTGTTGAATGAAACTAATGTGACCAATATTAGCGCTTTAAAAAACTCACCGGTCAGCGGCGATAAATCTGTGTATTCGGTTTTTATCGATCAGCAACTGGCCTGGCTGGCTACCGGTTTTGGCATTGTGGTTATTAATCTCGAAAAAAAAGAAGTAAAAGACACCTACATAATCGGCTCAAACGGCGCCGGCATAAAAGTAGATGCCATTGCCCGCGACGGATCGTACTATTATGCAGCCACCGCCGAAGGCTTGAAAAAAGCGCCCGCAAGCGGCGCCAACCTGGCCGACTTTCGTAACTGGCAACTGCTTTCAGGCGCCAACGGATTGTCCACAGGCGCTGTGCAATCGGTAATTTCGATACAGAACAATATACTGGTTGTAAAAAATGATTCATTGCTGTTGCAAACGGGCAATGCCTGGACTTTTTTTTATACCGGCGGATGGAGCATCAACAACTGTACGGTTTCGAACAACAAAATACTGGTAAGTGAAGTGCGTAATAATTCAGGGCGCGTTGTTGTACTTACGCCGGCAGGCATAGCAGAAACAACTATTCAGGATATAAAACTGACCACAACACCCAAACAGGCAATCGTTTTTGACAATGAATACTGGATTGCCGATTCGGTAGCCGGTTTATCAACCTACAGCGGCACAGCTTTTACACGCATATTGCCCGATGCCCCGCCTGCCGCAGCAACCGGCGGTATGCAGGTATTGAACAATACGCTTTGTGTTACAGCCGGTGCGGTAAATGCAAACTGGGAAGGCGTTAACAACAAAAACGGTGTTTTTACATTCAGCAACAATGCCTGGAGTTATTTTAATGGTACTATCAACCCGGCATTCGATTCGTTGCCCGATTTAATTTCAGTAGCCATTGATCCTGTAAATGAAAGCATATGGGCAGGTTCATTTGGCGGCGGACTGGTAAACATCAAAAACAACAACACGTTTACCATTTATAAACAAAACTCCGCTATACAACCGGCTTATTTTGCAACAACCAGTTACCGGGTGAGCGGACTAACATTTGATGCCGACAACAATTTATGGATCGCCAACTATGGCGCTACCGAACCGGTGCTTGTAAAAAAAGCCGATGGCAGCTGGCGATCTTTTATAATACCCTATGCTATAGCCGAACAGGCCGTTTCGCAAATAATTATAGACGACAACAATCAAAAATGGATCGTATTACCCAAAAGCAACGGACTGGTTTGTTTTAATCACGGCACTGCCATCGACAATCCGGGTGACGACCAATGGAAATTATACCGCAGCGGAAAAGGAAATGGCAACCTGCCCGATAATAATGTACTGTGTGTTGCAAAAGATAAAAACAATTTTATTTGGGTGGGTACTGCGAAAGGGATCGGCGTTATTCAATGTGCGCAGGATGTATTTACCACCGCAGGATGCGAGGCTGTTTTACCGGTTGTTCAGCAGGATAACTTTGCAGGATATTTGTTTAGCGATGAACAGGTGCAGGCCATTGCTGTTGACGGCGCCGATCGCAAATGGGTAGGTACACAAAACGGAGTTTGGCTCATCAGTTCTGATGCTGCCAAAACCATATATCAGTTTACCGAAAGCAATAGTCCGTTATTGAGCAATGATGTAAAACAAATTGCCATTGATAATAAAACCGGCGAAGTATTTTTTGCAACTGCCAAAGGTATTTGCTCATTTCGCAGTACCGCCACCGAAACAACAGAAACCAATAATAATGTATTGGTGTTTCCCAATCCTGTACCGCCGGGTTATAACGGCACCATTGCCATACGGGGCATTGCCAATAATGCCATTGTAAAAATTACCGAAATGGATGGAAGGCTTGTATATGAAACAAGGGCTTTGGGCGGGCAGGCCATATGGAATGGAAAAGATTACAAAGGCCGTACAATATCTTCGGGTATTTATCTGGTGCTGGTTAGTGATGATAACCATCAGCAAAAATTAACAACCAAAATAGTATTTGTACAAAAATGATGCTTCATAAAACCAAAGGAATTGTACTACGAACAGTTAAATATGGCGAAACCAGTGTTATCGTCACTATTTTTACTGAACTCTTCGGCATACAATCGTACCTGGTAAATGGAGTAAGAACTTCTTCAAAAAAAGGATCAGGCAAGGCCAATTTGTTTCAACCCGCTGCCATACTCGACCTCATCGCCTATCATAACGAATTGCATCACCTGCAACGGTTACGCGAGTTTAAGTGGAGCTATTTATATGAACACATTTTTTTTGATGTGGTAAAAAATTCAGTAGCCCTGTTTATGGTTGAGCTGCTCACCAAAACACTGAAGCAACCCGAATCGAATGCCGAACTGTTTTATTTTGCCGAAGATGCTTTTATGCATCTTGATAAGGCAGATCAGCAGATAGTGGGGAACTATCCATTATTTTTTGCACTGCATCTGGCCACCTTTTACGGGTTCCGTTTCAGCGACCGGTATTCTGATCAAACCACTTATCTTGATTTACAGGAAGGAGAATTTGTTGCCGAGCACCCGGTTCATCCTTATTTTTTAGGTTATCCGTACAGTTATATTACTTCACAACTGCTAAAAGTGATGCAGCCTGCTGAATTAACCCAAATAAAGCTGAACCAGGATACCCGCCGCGTATTACTACAAGCCTACCAAACTTTTTATGCCCTGCACATACAGGATTTTGGCATAATGAAAACCTTGCCGGTGTTGCAGGAAGTGCTGGGGTGATAGCAGGCAACGAGGCAATAAGGCATAAAGGCAACGAGGCACGAGCCTAACCACTCAAAAAGGTGAAATCAATATTTCAATCATAGTATAATCAACCTGTATTCCACCTCTATGGGTCCTCGTATCTTAGGATCATCATAGGGTCTTCTTAGGTTATTTTCAGGATTATCTCAGGTTAAAAACCTAATAATGAACCTGAAATAAACCTAAAATCATCCAAAAAGAGGAGGTATCAAAGAGGTTCCTCACAGTACCTTTAGTATATCATTTCATCATTGAAAAACGATTATTATGGCTATCAGTGAAAATATATTATTAAAAAAGCTGTCGGGGCAAATAGGCAGGCAGCTTGTAATTAAACAATATGGCGATAAAACGGTGGTATGCAAATACCCCACTATTAAAAAACGTAAACCAACCCGCAAACAATTACGCAACCGGGAAATTATGGAACAAGCCAATTACGAGGCGCGGTATATTTTATCGGATGATGCACTCAGAAAAGAAGCACAGGTGCGCCTAAACGTAACCCGCAATAAATTGTATCATGCGCTTATACGGGAACACTTTGCAGCAGCGAAGAAGAATGAAGTAGAAGTATGAGGCCTTTAACCGGTTATCAACGGGCATAAACAAACTGGTTATGGGTATTACTATGTTCGTTACTACCTTAACAGGCCTATATTACTATATTAATCTCTTTACCGAAGTCATTTCTTCATCGATCACCAGAACCCCCGGTTGCTTGCCGGGTTCAAAGCTTCCCAGCAAATTATCGAGCTCAAGGGCCCGGGCGCCGTTGATGGTTGCCCAGCTTAATAATTCGCTAAATGAAATTTGCGGGTAATGCCGGTGAATGGTATTCAACTCGGCCAGTATACTTAGCTGGTGGTTCGAAGCCAGGCTATCGGTGCCAATGGTAATGGCTGCATGGTATTTGCGAAGCAGGTCAATATCGGGCAAAGGATTGCCTATGTATTCATTGGCATTGGGGCAAAGGCAGAAAAACAAGGCAGTAGGTCCCGCCCCCTGGCGGGAGCAATGGGCAATATACTCAAGATCCTCCTGGCTGGTATGTGCATTGTGAACCAGTATAACCGATTGGGTGGGCAGAAAATGCGAAAGATAACTCTGTATGCTTCTTTGCGCATGTGGCTTATAACCCGAAATATCGATGTTTAATGCCTTGAACAACCTTTCGAAATCGCCCGTTCCCTTTTCAACAAACTCATTTTCGGCTTCACTTTCCTGGTTATGGATCGTAAGCAGGTGATTGCCGGCAAAACGAGTGATCAGCTGAAACAACCGCGGTGAAACCGAATAAGGTGCATGCGGCACAATGGAGTTTGATTCGGCCGGCATCCGGTACAGGCGGGCAAACTGATCGTATACAGCCAGGGCAGCCTCAAAACGCTGGGGAGCGGTAGCTTCAGAAAAACCGATCGCTTCAATAAAATTATGGTACTGCAGGCGGCCGCCTTTTTTTACGTCGATGGTATCTGCCGTATTACAAATATCCCCCACAGCCACGATCCCGTTTTGGAGCATGCTGCTTTCGGCATTGGCAATAGCCTCTTTTATAACGGCCGCATCGAAATTCCGCTGCTGTATCACCCGTATTAAAAAATCAACCATGCCCGATTTTTCGGGTATGATTCCCTTCATGTGGCTCAATTCGAGGTGACAATGGCAGTTTATGAAACCAGGGCTTAATATGCCGGGAAAAAATGCTATATCTTCTCCGGCCTCGCTCACCGGTAAAATATCAACTATTTCTCCCTGCGGGCCTGTAACTAAAACAAAATCATTATTTAACCAATCATGGCCTGTAAATAAATGATCTGCTCTGAACTTTCTGTAACTCATGTAAGCGTTGAAACGATTAACTTTGCAGGTTCTAAAATTAAGTCGGAAAGACGGGAAGCCCGGAAGTCCGAAAGAACTTACTCAATTTTGAACTTTCTTTCGGACTTTCTGACTTACGGACTTTCGGACCCGAAGCTAAATTAGTCAAAACTATGTTAGATAAGCTGGAAGCTATAAAAGCAAAGTTTGAAGATATTGGGGTGTCATTAACAAATCCTGAAATTGTAAGTAATAACAGGAAATTCAGCGCTATGAGTAAGGAATACCGTAGCCTTGAAAAGATTGTCAAAGCCTATGAAGAATATAAAAAAGTATTGGGCGACCTGGAGGTTTACAGGGAAGCGCTGAATGGCGAAGATGCCGAACTGCGCGAACTGGCCAAGGAAGAATTACCACCTTTGGAAGAATCGAAAGAAAAGCTCGAAGCTCATATTCGTCAGTTATTAATTCCGAAAGATCCGCAGGACGAAAAGAATGCCATTCTCGAAATACGTGCCGGTACCGGTGGCGACGAGGCCAGCCTGTTTGCAGGCGACCTGTTACGCATGTACCTGCGCTATTGTGAAAAGAAGGGCTGGAAAACAGCTGTATTAAGTGAAACGGAAGGTACCGTGGGTGGCTATAAGGAGGTACAGGTTGAAGTAACCGGTGAAGATGTTTACGGCACCCTCAAATTCGAAAGCGGTGTTCATCGTGTACAACGTGTACCCGATACTGAAGGATCGGGCCGTGTACATACCTCTGCTGCAACCGTAGCAGTTATGCCTGAAGCCGAAGAAGTGGATGTGGAAGTAAAAGACAGCGAAGTGAAAATGGAAACCGCGCGAAGCGGCGGCGCCGGCGGACAAAACGTAAACAAGGTAGAAACGAAAGTTATTCTTACCCACCTTCCAACAGGTATGGTGGTTATGTGTCAAACTGAACGTACCCAGTTGGGCAACCGCGAAAAAGCCATGCAAATGTTGCGTACCAAATTATATGAAGAACAGGTACGTAAGCAGGAAGATGAAATTGCACGTCACAGAAAAAGTTTGGTAAGTACCGGTGACCGTAGTGCAAAAATCAGAACATATAATTTTCCGCAGGGCCGTATTACCGATCATCGTATTGGCCTCACTGTTTTTAATTTAGATGATGTATTGAACGGTAATGTGCAGGAGTTTATCGATGCATTGCAGTTTGCTGAGAATGCTGAAAAACTCGCTAAGCAGAATTAATTACTTCAACATACTTATTAAATTAAGCCGTGCCACGGGTTGGAACCGTGGTGCGGCTTTTCATTTTATAAAATACCTATTTACCCTGAAAAAGTATTTAGCATGCTTTGCACAAACTAATAATCGTTCATAAATAAAACTATCGACTGCTTTGGTAATTGTCATTTTTACAATAACCAATTTCAAACATTAAATCCGAATTAATTATTTAACGTGCTATTCTCCGTTATAACGGTAGCATTTACCGAAAACATACTTATACCCATAAGTACAAGTACCTTAAATTAACGTTCGTTTGCTGTAATGGTGGGATTTTTACGTGATACAGACACTGATTTTCAAACCTAAAATCACGCGAATGTTAACGTTTTACAAAAACTCTTTTAATATTCATGAAATTCAGCAAATAGGTAGTTCCTTTGCATTAGAAATTAATACGCATTAGTTCTTTGCCGCTTAGCACTTCGGGTTTTAATGTTCCTTTAACGGACTCCTCTATACTAATGGCATTGGATTTGCGTTATATAATAAAGTTCTTTTTTAACGACTCACACAAAGCAGTCAATTTTCTCATAAGCAGTTAGTTTTGGTTACGGCCCCTGTTTCCACAGGGGCTATTTTATTTTATATAACTGCATGATTTACAATATTCTTCCCGCTATTTAATTTTCACCAGCATATGATAAAAGGCGGCTGCAATAGCACCGGCCGAGTCGGCAACAATATCATATAAGTCGAAGCTGCGGTTGGGGATATAATAAAGTTGTAGAAATTCAAGCCCAATTCCTAACCCCACACTTATAAATGTCAGCATTACAATAATATTCCGCCATTTTGTTGTTGAGGACCGACGAAAATACAGGTTAAAGCCCCAGAGCAATACGATACCGCCAAAAAGAATAAAATGCACCACTTTGTCGATGCCTTTGGTAGCAAAAACACCTTCATTGGGAATGGCCGATCCCGGCAGGCACAACAATATGATAGTGATGGCCGTCCAGGCAATGGGAATTATCTTCCAGGTACAAAGTCTTTTTACGAATCGCATCATATAAAAGGGAAGATATATCAAATTAGTTGAAAAGTTGATCAGTTGACACGTTGACAAAGAGGTTGATATGTTGGGTGCCTTTTCAACTTGTAAACTGGTTAACTTTTCACGCTTTTGTTGAACGGTTAAAAAGCCTTATGAATGGTTGTCATACTTTACCCATGACATACATTTTGCCCTGTGGTTTGGTACTGCCGCCCTGCTGTTCGAGGGTAATGGCAAAATACTGGGCGCGGGGAATATTTTTCATTCTAACCATTATATGTCCTTCAGCGGTGGCATCGAGCACACCGGCATCTACCGGCTGATTATCTACAATGGCCCACAACTGGTATTGTTTGCCGGCTTCGGGCTGCGGCAGGTAATTGGCCATCAGGTAAACATCTTTCGACCGGGTATCCCAAACAACAGTTGCTACACTGGCCGGATCGGGGCTTCCGTGGGCCGGAACGTTGTTCGCATCCATTTTAATAACCGCCATATTGGGGTCGGTTAATCCGGCAATGGTTTTTTCGTACGTAGTAAGTTTGGTTTGCAAACTGGTATTGTTTTTAGCCAGTTCGGTTTGCTGCGCCAGCAATTTGTCGTAACGGCTGCTGAATTCCCTGTATTTATTAAAGTAATAAATATTTAACACGGCACTGCCTGCCAGCAATACAATGCAGGCTGCGGTTGCAATTCGCATGGGAAGTGAGAAAACAAGCCCTTTAGGTTGCCGATCGTTGGCTGTTTTGCCGTTCTGTGACTGTTCCTGCTCCTGTGAAATGGCGCCCAGGATGGTTGCGCGCAGGTTAGCGGGTGGGGCAACGGTTGCAGCCATGGCATTTTGTTCAAGCTGAATTTCAAAAGCTTCGCGGGCGGCGCGTACTTCGGCATGAAGGGTGCACATTTGTTCAAACTGCACCTGTTCCGCTTCTTCGGCCAGCCCCAATACATAGCTTTCAACTATGCCACTTGATATGTATTCCTGTATATTCACTTTAAATAACCTCGTAACTGAATTAAGGCATTTCTTATTCGTGTTTTAACCGTGCCAAGGGGTATTTTTTCCATCTCGGCAATTTCTTCATGCGTATACCCTTTAAAATAAGCCAATTCTATTAATACCCGTTGATCGTCTTTCAATTTTTCAAGCACCTTACGCAATCCTATCGTATCAATCCCCGGCTGGGTGGTTGTACCGGTGCCTGGTATTGTATCTACGTTATCCTGAATCGACTGGTTTTTACGGCTGTTCTGATAACCCCGCGACCGAAGGGTATCTATAGAAGCATTTCGGGCAATATTCATCATCCAGGTAAACAGTCGGCCTTTGGCCGTATCATATTGCTCAATTTTTCGCCAGATGTTCACAAAAACCTCCTGCAAAATGTCGCTTGCCAACTCATCATCGGTCACTATTTGCAGTATAATACTGTATAATGCTGCTGAATAATTATCATACAGATAAGCAAAAGCTTTATTGTCTCTGTTTTTCAACAGCAATACCAGCTCCTGTTCGGTATATGTGAGTGTTATTCCCAAAGTGTTTACCCAACGAGTGGCCATTAATAAAAAAAGTGGCTCAAAACCACTTTCAATTTACGTAATAACAGCCTGTGTGGATTTATTATTTTTTAGGCTCCTACCAGTTTATTATAGGCAGTGGCATCCATAAGCTCTTTTACATCGGCCGGGTTATTAACGGTCATCTTAACCATCCAGCCTTCTCCGTAAGGATCGGTATTTACCAGCTCGGGCGAAGCGGCCAATGCGGGGTTGATCTCGTTGATAGTTCCGGCAACAGGCAGGTACAAATCAGATACGGTTTTAACAGCTTCTACCGTACCAAATACAGCTTCAGCCATTAAAGTTTTGCCAACAGTTTCAATTTCAACATACACAATATCACCCAGTTCGCGCTGTGCAAAATCGGTAATACCAATTGTAGCCGTATTGCCTTCGAGGCGAATCCATTCGTGATCTTTAGTGTAGTGCAGATTATCAGGAAAATTCATGGTTTGAAATTTTGTGCTGCAAGATTAAGGAATTTCCCGAATAGTTGACAAGTTGATCAGTTGACCAGTTTATAAGTTGATCAGTTTACAGGACGCAGACACCTCAATTACAGTACAAAGCCACGCACCTATATACAGGCTTTACTTTTAAACCTGGTAACTTATCAACTTTTCAACTCATCGTCAGCTTGTAAACCTGTGAACCAGTTAACTTGTCAACGTATTAACTTGTTAACCTGTCAACTACCAGTTAACTTATCAACTATCGCTTAACCAACGTTGCTTTAACAATGCGTACATCCGACACCGGTCTGTTGCGTTCGTTTACAGGCACGCCGGCAATACTATCAATTACCGACTGGCCTTTTATTACTTCGCCAAAAACCGTATAGGTCATATCGAGATGAGGTGTTCCGCCAATTGTTTTATATACCTGCCGGTGCGCTTCGGGTAATTTATTGCCGCCCATTCGTTGTTGTTCTATCTGGTTCAGTTCGTCATCGGTAAAAACTTTCCCCTGCACAATATAAAACTGGCTCCCGCTGCTGGCCCTCGCCGGGTTCACCTGGTCGCTGGTACGTGCTGCCGCAATAACGCCTTTTTTGTGAAACAAACCGGGTCGAAATTCAGCAGGCACGGTATATCCGGGGCCACCTTCGCCTAACGGTTCGCCGGGTTTGGCATCTTTACTTTTAGGATCGCCGGCCTGAACCATAAATTCCTTTATTACGCGATGAAATAAAATACCGTCGTAATAATGTTGCTTTACCAGTTTTAAAAAATTATCGCGATGCAGTGGCGTTGAATCAGACAACCTGATGACCATGGTACCTTTGGAAGTTACCAGTTCCACATCTTTTGTAAGATCGCTTTTGCGAAGTCCGTTTGACAGTTTAGGGCTACACGCAGTTAGCACAAGAACGGATACGATGAACAGTGACAGTTTATACATAGGCTTTTTTAATTAGCCAATTAGTTAATGTGCTAATATGCTAATGATAATCAGGTTGGTTTTCAAATTAGCACATTATCACATTATCAAATCAGCACATTTACTTAGAATTCCTGTTGCTCAAAATACATCAGAATATGATCTTTTAAAAAATTTTCCTGCTCATGCAGGTTCAAAACCGGCAGGGCTTTTAGTTGTTTAAAATGAGGCCAGCCTTCTTCATCTATCCTGTCGAGTTCATAATAACCGCTTTGCGACAGTAACGAACAGGTAGCAATATGCATCAGGTCCTGCTTTTGTTCTTTGGTAAACTTTTGTTTAATATCGCCAAATTCCTGTATTCCGATTAAGAATAAAATCGTTTCCATATCCGGTTTCCGCCCAAACCGTTCCATCAGCTTTTCTTCAAGCTTCCACCAGCGGGTTTGTAAATCGTCGTTTGCCTGCATGGTGCAAAGGTAATAATTAACCAATCATTGTCATTTAGTTAAGAATGACGCGCGCAAAAGGCGCGAAGCCGCAAAGCCTTTTCTTAGCGTTCTTATAGATCGCGAAGCAATCAACTTTGCGCCTCAGCGCCTTTGCGAGAAATAAAAAATCATTAACTAAACGACATTGAATTAGCCAATATGACAATGCAGGAAAAACCGCCGTTGTGTTGCCGGCTCATGAGCACATGATATAAATTGGCTAATTTGCAATTATGATTTGGCAAAAAGAAGCATTCAGCATTACTACCGATAAAACAAAATTATCTGTTGAATATATTCATCAATATCTTTCCACCCAATCGTACTGGGCGGCAGGAATTCCTTTGCACACGGTACAAAAATCTGTTGAGGGATCTTTATGTTTCGGTGTTTTTCACCATTCACAAATGATAGGTTTTGCCCGGGTGATTACCGACAATGCAACCTTCGGCTATCTGGCCGATGTTTTTATTGATGAATCATTTCGCGGCCAGGGACTCAGCAAATGGTTGATGGAAGTAATAATACAGCACCCCAACCTGCAGGGTTTTCGCCGTTTTATGCTGGCTACCCATCATGCACATGGCTTATACCGGCAGTTTGGCTTTACCGATCTTACTTTTCCTGAAAGATGGATGCAAATAGTGAATCCTGATGTGTACAAAACCCAATGAGTTAATTTGCTAATTAACCAATGTGCTAATGCAAAACCTATTGTGTATTTTCATTAGCATATTATCACATTAGCTCATTAGCTTATTGGTTCTACTACAACCGCAGTTCCATAGGCCAATACTTCTGTTATGCCATCGGTTATTTCATTGGCATCGTATCGCATATTGATGATAGCATTGGCTCCCCGGTCGGCAGCATGCTGTAACATTTCGCGAAATGCCTCTTCACGGGTTTTTTCGCATAATTCAACATAAACAGATAAGCGACCGCCTACCAGCGATTGCAGTCCGCCGGCAATATTTCCAAATATACTGCGCGAACGAACGGTGATACCGCGTACTATACCCAGGTGACGGCTGATGCGGTACCCCTGTAGCTCGAAGCTGGTGGTTACCATGGTTTGATCAATCATATAAAGTATTATTTAATTAATTAGTAGGTGTACGGGGAATAAAGTAACACCTTAGTCGTACCAAATTTTCAAATTCACATACCTTTGCCCAAACCTGATTTCAAATGTTACAGATTGCATTTATTAAACAAAACACAGCGCTGGTAAAAGAAAGACTGGCTATTAGGAATTTTGGCGACATGGCTTTGGTTGACGAAATCGTGTCTCTTGACGAAACCCGTAAAAAATTACAGCTTGAATTTGATACTACCCAGTCAAAAGTAAATGCAACCTCCAAAGAAATCGGGCAACTAATGGCAAAGGGCCAGAAAGATGTGGCGGAAAGTCGCAAGCAGGAAGTAGCCACATTAAAAACATCGCTTGATCCTATTGCCGTTAAACTGGCCGAAACCGAGAAGCTGTTGCAGGAGCTGATTGTAAAATTACCCAACCTGCCATCGGAAAAAGTACCGGCCGGCAAAACACCCGAAGACAATATAACGATTCGCGAAGGTGGTAACAAACCGGTTTTACCGGCCAATGCCACGCCTCACTGGGAACTGGCTAAAAAATACAACCTGATTGATTTTGAACTCGGCAATAAAATTACAGGAAGCGGGTTCCCCGTGTATGTGGGCAAAGGCGCCAAACTGCAACGGGCATTGATTCAATATTTTTTAGATTATAACACCAGTGCCGGCTATACGGAATTTATGCCGCCGCATATGGTAAATGAAGCTTCGGCTTTTGGTACCGGTCAGTTGCCCGATAAAGAAGGACAGATGTATGTAGTTACCGAAGATAAATTTTACCTGATACCTACAGCTGAAGTTCCGGTAACCAATATTTATCGCGATGAGTTGCTGAAAGAAAGTGAGCTGCCGGTTAAAATGACCGCTTATACACCGTGCTTTCGCCGTGAAGCAGGAAGTTATGGTAAAGATGTACGCGGACTAAACCGTTTGCACCAGTTTGATAAAGTTGAAATTGTTCAGCTGGTTCATCCTGATAAAAGTTATGAAGTGCTTGAAGAAATGGTAAATCATATTGAAAAGCTGCTTCAATCGCTCGAATTGCCCTATCGTATATTGAAATTATGCGGTGGCGATATGGGCTTCACCTCTGCCCTCACCTACGATTTTGAAGTATACAGTGCAGCCCAGGAAAAATGGCTCGAAGTAAGCTCTGTTTCAAACTTCGAAGCGTATCAAACAAATCGTATGAAGATCAGATTTAAAGACAGTAACGGAAAAAATCAGCTGGCGCATTCATTAAACGGAAGTTCGCTGGCACTACCTCGTATTGTAGCCTGTTTGCTCGAAAACCATCAAAAAGAAAATGGCATTCAGTTACCTGAAGTGTTAAAAAGCTATTTTGGCGCTACCATGATTCAATAAATTTTATACTTTTACATCAATATAAAACCGGAGGCGACATTATGTCGTCTCCGTTTTTTTTGTTAACCTAATACCATCTTTATGAAACTTACATTTTCCGTACTATTTACAACAACCATTGCACTTATTTCATTGAACGGTCAGGCACAAATAAAAAAAGGTCAGGTAATGCTGGGAGCCAATCTTTCATTTTCAAATACCAAAACCCATTATACTGCCGCCATGGTAGATGCAGACTATAAGCTAAAACAGGTTTTGTTAAGTCCTCAGATTGGTATAGGCCTTGGAAGCAACTGGATCATCGGCGTTAGAGGAGGTTATGGACATGAAAAGCAAACAGCAACCGGAGCGTCGGGAAATGACTTCGAAACCAAATCATATACTGCCGGCGCATTTATTCGCAAATTTCATCCGTTGGTTGAAAAGTTCGGCATTTACGGTCAGGCAAATTTCGATTACACATGGGGCACCAGTGTACAGTCGGACTGGAGAAATTTAAAAACCACGATTCTTGCAGCTTACTGTGAACCCGGATTTTATTTTACACCTGGCAAAAGGATAATATTGGAAACTACATTTGGAAGAATAGGCTACAGTAATCGCAAATCGAAAATGGAATCCCCTGCCCCACCATCTGACCAGGATGATAAGGAGTTTGACTTTTCTATCACAGACGGCTTAAGCATCGGTATTAATTTTATTCTGTAAATTTTCATTTGCGCTGCACCGTTACTACTGATATTATATTTTTTTAATCTTTCATTTTACTTAACATAAATGTTTGCTAAAGGAAGTATACGTTATAGTATGCTTCCTTTTTCATTTTCATATTTGCATTACCAAAAACTTAATTTTATATGAAATCAAAAATTCTACTTTCTGTACTTGTCGCTTTATGTTTGATTGTAAAAACACATGCACAGGTTAACAAAGGCGCTGTATTGTTAGGAGGTAACATTGGTTATAATAAAATCAAAAACGATTACGACAACTCAACACAGGATTCTAAGACTACTACATTAAATATAAGCCCGGCTATAGGAGTAGCCATTAAACAGAACCTTGTTTTCGGTGTTGACCTTAATTATCAGAAAAACACCCAGGAAAATCCCGCAAACTATACAATTAGAGAGAAAAAAGAGAAATATTATGGCGGCGGAGTTTTTATCAGAAAGTATGTGCCAATCATCAGCAGGTTGTACGTAACCGCACAAGGTGATGCGGGATTCTACATTTACAAAGCTACATCAAAGAATGACCCTTATTATGCTTCTCCAATAATTGACGAAAAAGGCTGGACCGGAAACCTAAGTTTTACTCCCGGGGTTTCGTTTGCCGTTAATAACAAATTACATCTCGAAACAGGTTTTAACCACCTTGTATCACTACAGTATCAAAAAATAAAAAGAGATCCGCATATATTAAATGGCGAGTCAAAAACCGAATTATTCGGTGTAGGATTAAATCTCGAAAACAGTTCCACATTTTATCTTGGTTTCAGAATTTTAATCAATGGTAAAGGATAACAACTTATCGCTTAAAAATGAAAAGGAGGCTCCGGATGGGGCCTTTTTTCATTTTAATACATACCGCAAAAAGCCGCAACCTAACACCCCTTCTTATCCTGAACAGCTTATTTTATAAACCCATTAAACTTTTAATAGCTACAACGGTCACAGGGCGAAACGCCCATAATGCCAGTAACACCCCAGTTGAAAAATCAACACCTGCTATGGCGTGCCGGTTTTGGCCCAATGGCCGAAGAGTTTCCACAACTGGCTACCGCTACTCACAAATCTTACTTCAATGCCCTGCTTAAAGCTTCTGCCAAAGGTCCCGAATTGATCGATGTTGCCGATAGTGCGCTGAAAGGCCTGGTTATGGGTATACGCGAAGTAGGGCAACAGCAGAGAATGCCCGATGAAAACCAACGTAAACGCATCCGTCAGCAATCGCGCGAAGATTTAAAAAGCCTGAATATTACCTGGCTGAACCAAATGGTTAACAGCGATCAGCAGCTGCGCGAAAAGATGGCGCTTTTCTGGCACGGTCATTTTGCAAGCCGCAACATTAATATTTTGTATCAGCAACAATTGCTGGATATTATTCGTCAAAACGCCCTGGGTAATTTTGGTGATCTGCTGCGCGAAGTGAGCAAAAGCGCCTCCATGATCAACTTCCTCAACAATAATCAAAACAAAAAAAATCATCCCAACGAAAACTTTGCCCGCGAAGTGATGGAACTGTTTACTATGGGCCGCGGCAATTATACCGAAAACGATATTAAAGAAGCCGCCCGCGCCTTTACCGGATGGGGCGCCACTATAAGCGGCGAATTTGCTTTCAGAAAATTTCAGCACGATGATGGACAAAAAACCGTGCTGGGCAAAACAGGCAATTTCGATGGCGATGACGTACTGAATATTTTACTGGACCATAAACAAACAGCCGCTTACATTACCCGAAAAATTTACCGCTATTTTGTAAATGATGTACCCGATGAAAATAATATTACCTGGCTGGCCAACCGCTTTTACCAAAGCAGCTATGATATAAAGGAATTAATGAAAGATATTTTCACCAGCGACTGGTTTTACGATGCTAAAAATATCGGCTGCAGAATTAAATCGCCGGTTGAGCTGATCGTGGGCATACGCCGTACCCTGCCTATGCAATTGGAAAATGAACAGGTGCAATTGCTACTGCAACGCCTGCTGGGCCAGATCTTATTTTACCCACCTAATGTTGCCGGATGGCCCGGTGGCAAAAACTGGATAGACAGCTCCTCCCTGATGTTTCGTTTACGTATACCCCAGTTAATTTCCGATAACGACGAAGTAGCGCTGAAACCCAAAGACGACGACGACCAGATGATGGGCATGAAAGATATGCCCGGCATGAAGGGAATGGGCAAAAAAGGCGGACAGATCATTGCTGCCAACGTAGACTGGGATACCTACCTGAAAAAATTCGAAAAAGTACCACGCGAAAAATTGCTCAGCACTTTATCAGAAATATTGATACAGGGTGCTGAACCGGTAAGCGAACAGATATTAAACAGGTACATCGATGCATCGGGCCGTGAAAGCTTTATAAAAACGGCTACTATTCAGTTGATGAGTACCCCGGAGTATCAGTTATGTTAATATCGAATATTGAACGGTAAAATGTTGAATGTTGAACGACTCAACACTTAGAACTTAAAACTTATTACTTAGAACATTTTTTATGCTCATAAAACGTAAAGAATTTCTGCAAATCGGATCGCTTGCCACGGCTTCTTTAATGCTGCCCCGCTTTTTAAAAGCCTTCGAAGGCCCTTTACTGGTACCGCCCGGTAACAAAGTGCTTGTTGTATTACAATTAAGTGGCGGCAACGACGGACTTAACACTGTAATACCCATTCATAACGATATATATTATAAATCACGTCCGCGGTTAGGTATTGCAAAAGAACAGGCTTTACAATTAACCGATGAAGTAGGCCTGCATCCGGCTTTAACCGGCTTAAAAGACTTATATAACGATGGTAGCCTGGGCATATTGAACAGCGTAGGTTATCCTAACCCGGACAGGTCGCATTTTCGCAGTATGGACATATGGCACAGCGCCAGTAACAGTAATGAATATGTGTACACCGGGTGGGTTGGCCGTTATCTCGATAATCAATGTGCAGGTTGCGATAAACCAACACAGGCGCTTGAGATAGACGATGTATTAAGCCTGGCCATGAAAGGCGAACATATAAAAGGCCTGGCCATGAAAGATCCGCGCCGGTTATTCAATATATCGAACGAAAAATATTTTAAAGAAATTGCGGCAAATCATAGTTCCGAAGCATCGGAAAAACCGGTTGATTATCTGTACAAAACAATGGCCGAAACCGTAAGCAGCGCCGATTACATCTTTAAGCAAAGCCGCATGCATCCCACCAATGCAGAATATCCAAAATCGGATATCGGAAACAGCCTAAAGACCATTGCCAGCCTTATATTTTCCGACATCAACACCAAAGTGTATTACTTATCGCTTGGAAGTTTTGATACACATGTAAACCAGGAAGGACAGCAAAAAAGATTATTTACCGAAATGAATGATGCCATCAGTTCATTTGTAAAAGATCTGAAAGCCAATAATCGTTTTCAGGATGTAATGCTGATGACCTTTTCGGAATTTGGCCGCCGGGTATCACAAAACGCCAGCGGCGGTACCGATCATGGTACTGCCAATAATATGTTTTTTGTAAGCGGTGGCTTACAGCAAAAAGGTGTATTAAACGCGCTGCCCGATTTAGCCGATTTACAGGAAGGCGATTTGAAATACAAGATAGATTTCAAAAATGTATATGCAACCGTATTAAATAAATGGCTGAATGCAGATGATAAAAAAATATTAGGCAGCCAGTTCGAATATTTAAACTTCGTTTAAATAAGTCCGTAAGTCGGAAAGACCGAAAGTCCGAAAGAAAATTACATAAAGGTAAATGTCTTTCGGACTTTCCGACTTTACTGACTTTCCGACAATTATTGCCACCCTTGTTTTGCAACACCCGCTTTAATAGCAGCCAATGCTTTTTCTTCGCCCAACAGGGTGGTTAATTTATTTCCTTTGCCATCGTGCCCCTGTGCCATATAGGCTCCTTTTGAAGTTTTTGTAATTACTGCATCCTGAATAGGCACATTCTTTTCTTTTGTTTTAACGTTGTATGCGGTGAGTGTTATTTCTGACATAAAATAATTTATTTACGAGGTTAGTAAATTAAAAAACAGCATCCTTTTCTTACAAAATCTTCGCCAGATCTGTTAAACAGTGTTTAAATATACAGCTTTTTTGTAAACACGCATTTCTGTGTTCATTTTCAAATATGTATATACAACATCTTATTAAAAAAGGTTGCATTATACACAAAAAATAATTTTCAAATCGGGCTACTAACGGAAATACAAATGTGCTGATTAGATAATTTGCTAATGAATACAGAAAAAAATGTGCTAATGAAAAAACGATGTCTTTTCATTAGCACATCAGCACATTATTTAATTAGCTAATTATATTACACGTCAAGGCGTGCATATTTTGCGTGGCTTTCAATAAATTCACGGCGGGGCGCTACTTCATCACCCATCAGCATACTAAAAACCATATCGGCTTCGGCAGCACTTTCTATTGTTACTCTTTTCAGCGTGCGCGTATCGGGGTTCATGGTTGTTTCCCACAACTGTTCGGCGTTCATTTCACCCAAACCTTTGTAACGTTGTATGCCTACGCTTTCTTCTTTTCCGCCACCCAGCTTTTCTATCAATGCCTTGCGTTGTTCTTCATTCCATGCATATGCCGATTCCTTACCTTTTTTTACCAGGTACAATGGCGGCTGGGCAATGTATACATATCCCTGCTCAACCATTTCTTTCATATAGCGGTAAATAAAAGTAAGTATCAGCGTTGCAATGTGACTACCGTCAACATCGGCATCGGTCATGATGATCAGTTTATGATACCGCAGTTTCACCAGGTTCAGCGCTTTCGGATCTTCGGGTGTACCAACGGTAACACCGAGCGCCGTATACATATTGCGGATCTCTTCATTTTCATAAATCTTGTGCTCCATGGCCTTTTCAACGTTCAGGATTTTACCTCTCAGCGGCAAAATAGCCTGAAAACTACGCTCACGGCCCTGTTTGGCAGTACCGCCGGCCGAATCACCCTCAACCAGGAACAACTCGCAACGTTCGGGATCACGGTCACTGCAGTCGGCCAGTTTACCAGGCAAACCACCGCCGCTCAATACCGATTTACGTTGTACCAGTTCCCTTGCTTTTCGTGCGGCAGCTCTGGCCTGTGCAGCCAGAATTACCTTCGAAATAATATTTTTAGCTTCTTTTGGATTTTCTTCAAGATAGGCTTCCAGCACTTTCGAAACAGTTGAATCAACTACCCCGCTTACTTCACTGTTGCCTAATTTGGTTTTTGTTTGACCTTCAAACTGTGGCTCGGGTACTTTTACAGATATAACGGAGCTTAATCCTTCTCTGAAATCATCTCCTTCAATTTCAACTTTCGCTCTTTCGAACAGGTTCTGACGGTCGCCATAACTTTTAAATACCCGGGTTAACGCCCTGCGAAAGCCGGCCACGTGTGTACCGCCTTCGATGGTATTGATGTTATTAACGTACGAGTAAATATGTTCGTTATAACTATCGTTGTAAGTAAGTGCCACTTCAACGGCTACATTGGTATCGGGGTCCCTTCCTTCAACAAAAATAATATTGGGCAAAAATGAAGTACGGCCTGCATTTTTATCCAGCATTTCAACAAATTCAACAATACCGCCTTCGCTGTAAAAACCTTTAGCATAAGGGTTGCCATCATCATCTTTTTCGCGCAAGTCAGTTAATGTAATACGAATGCCTCTGTTCAGGTAGGCCAACTCGCGTAAACGGGCTTCAAGAATTTCTGTTTTGTAAACTGATGCTGTAAAAATGCTGGTATCGGGCCAGAAGTGTACCAGCGTACCGGTCGAAGAGCTCGCGCCAATTTCACGCACCGGGTATTGAGGTATACCAATTCTATATTCCTGTTCAAATATCTTTCCTTCATTTTGCACTGTTACATGCAGCTTTGAACTAAGTGCATTTACGCAGCTAACACCCACACCGTGCAAACCGCCGGAAACTTTGTAGGTGTTTTTGTCGAATTTACCACCGGCATGCAATACGGTCATTACTACTTCAAGCGCGCTTCTTTTTTCCTTGGAATGCATACCCGTGGGGATACCACGGCCATCATCTTCTACCGACACCGAATTGTCGTCGTGAATGGTAACAACAATGTTTTTACAATAGCCGGCCAGGGCTTCGTCGATAGAGTTATCTACCACCTCATAAACAAGATGGTGCAGACCTTTTTCCCCAATGTCTCCAATGTACATGGCAGGTCGCTTGCGCACTGCTTCCAAACCCTCCAAAACCTGAATGCTGTCTGCTCCGTAACCATTATTGGCAGTAATAGGAATTTCCCTTGTTTCTGTAGCCATAATTTCGTGTGAGATGCTCTTGCAGTTTAATAAAAAAATAATCCTGCAAATTTACTAAAAATTAAAGGGTTTTGACCTTATTTCATTGCCCTTTTTATGAACTTTTTTAAATAGCTGAAACCCGCCAACAGCCTGTGTTTTAAGGAATAAAGAACCTAATTTTCCACATTCTTTAACAATAGTTGATAAGTTATGCAGTATAACAGAAATAACCGGCCGTATCTTTACTGCACGATATTTGATAGCTTTTTTAGATTTTAAGTTAAGTTATCAATTGATTATGGACAACCGCAATTACTCCCAGATAACGTTTGAATTTAGTGAAGTGCCGTCCGAACAGGAAAGCGGGCTCCCAACTGGAATTGGCGTACGGGTAAAATCGCTGAAACCGGAACCGGAAACCGCTAAAAATGAAGCTCCCGCCACGGTTGAGGAAGATACCTTGCAGGCACCTGCTGTAAAAAAATCAACCCGCGGACGTAAATCATTGAAAGCGCTTGATGCAGAAGCCGACCTGGTGAATATTCCTGATGATGAAACCCTGTTTCAGCGTCAATATTATTCTATTGGAGAGGTTGCTGAAATGTTTGGAGTAAACCAGTCATTATTGCGATTCTGGGAAAACGAATTCGATATTATCCAGCCAAGGAAAAACCGCAAGGGCGACAGGCATTTCCGTCCAATAGATATCAAAAACCTTGAATTGATCTACGATCTGCTTCGCCGTCGTAAACTTACGATCGAAGGAGCCAAAGATTTCCTAAAGAAAAACTCCAGGGCCAAAGAGCATTTTGAAATGATACAATCACTTCAGTCGTTGAAGGGGTTTTTACTTGAAATAAAAGCCGCGTTATAGAAGAAGAATTTATCATGTAATCGTAGTTATTTGGTCACAAAACTTTTGGTGTCTACCAACAAAAAATGTTTGTAAATTCCGTACAACAATTAACTACTTATGTGGAAGTATTTGTTCATTGGCATACTGCTGATATGCCACCTTACAACCTACTCACAAAATGTTTCTGAAAATTTATTAACGGGTAACTGGCTGGTTGTTCGCTGGGAAACCCAGGACCGCCTTCTTGATTTTCAGGACACAGCCGCCAGCGTTAAATTCATGGTGGATAATTTCAAACAAAAGAATAAAGTTCAAACGATTCCAAAAGACGATAGCTTACATATTCGTCAGGAAGTTACCCGCATACTTACTGCCGCCGATGCTATTCGATTCAGGCTTAGTCTTAATAAAGACAAAACCTTCACCTGGACGGGAAACGGCAATAACAACGCGCAATACAAAGGCACCTATGCACTGGCCACCAGTAATAACGAGCTTGTTTTAACTTCATTCGACGGCGGAACAAAAGCATACAGGACCATGTCATTAAAGCTACATGCGCTGCAACCCAATCAGATGATCATTGAAATACCATCCGAAGAACCCGGGTTCAAGCAAAGTAAGTTCACTTTGAAAAGACTATAGAAGCAATTTCGGGATTTCGGAATTTAGAGATTTTGAGATTTATTAAGATGTTACACCAAAAGAAATCTCAAAATCCCAAAATCTCAAAATCAGCAATCAATTATCGTACTACTTCAACTTCTTTTGCAGCCAACTTAATGTTCATATCTTCCATTAATCCGATAATGGAAAGATTTACATCCTGCCGCAGGTCGTTAAAATCTGCCTGCGGAATGGGTGCTGTAAAAAATTCAACCTGAACAATGAAGGCATTCTTGCTGATGCTTAACAGGAACACGTTGAAATTTTCAACTTTATCTTTTTTCTGAAGAAAGATGTTTCTTCCCCTTTGAATAAACTGGTTAACAGTATCGCGCGGCGTTTCGGCATGCAATTCGAGCGGCATAAGCACACGGCGTTGTGTTCGCAGCGACAGGTTATCCATAATACTATCTACCATTTGTTTGTTCGGCACCGTTACATATGTTTTTTCATCGGTGCGAATGCGGGTGCTGCGTAACCCGATACGCTCTACGGTGCCTGTAATATCATGTACTTTTACCAGGTCGCCCATTGTAAAAGGCCTGTCGAAAAATATAATAAAGGAAGCAATCAGGTTCTCCAAACTTTCGCGTGTAGCCAGCGCAATGGCCGCTGTGGCAATGCTTAAACCGGTAAGCAGGTTACTAACGGGGTAATGAAAGGCAAATTTTAATATCAGTATACCGCCAAACATTACCATCACTACTTTGAAAAAGTCTTTAAAGAAAACAATCAGCTGGTTATCGGCCGGGTCAGCCATTTGATCGGCCCGGTGATGCAGGATCATAGCAATAAAATCCATAATCCGTAACAGCAGCCAGATAAATAAAAGGATGAGCACTATTACCGAAACGGCATCGATAAACTCACGTACGCTCACTTTATAAATAATAACATTAAGCAACTGTGGAAAAGTGAGCTTATCCAATACAATTACGCTAAGCAGTAATAAAAGAAAAATTTCAAGCGGCGATACAACCAGCTTTATAAACGAAGTTTTATCTACCCCGCGGGCAAGGCGCTTTACCAACCTGAATAATAAACCGGCGAGATAGCGCGATAACAGGCGTTTGAAAATAAATATCAGTAATAAAGATCCTGCTACTATTAAATAGCTTCTGATAGAATTATCGAGAATGATTTTATCAAGAAATGACCCCATGCTAAACTGTTCAGTTGCTTTAAAAGTTCTTCAAAGTTAAAAACTTTGCAATCGTTATAGAAGGGAACGTTATGAATGGCTTTATCTATATGAAAAAATTTCCAGCTGATTATTGCGCAGCACATACAGATAACCGGGTGTAATTTTTATTTTTTGTGCGTCGCGCATATCGGCCGGAATGGGATAGTGTTGCAGATTTAACGTTCCTGGTTCGTAGCGGTATAACATATTTTCATCTCTGCCATACATAGCGCTGCCAATTACGGTAAAGTCTGTCCATCCTTTTAATTGAATACGGTTTTTAAACGCCCCATAATAATCAAACAGGTAAACACCTTTTAGCGAATCGTATAAATAAACCAGCCGGTTTTGGTCAACAATAAATTGAGGCGATATCGTTGAATCAAGTATCTGCCTGAAGTCGCTACTCTGGTCAAGCACCCTTCCTTCTTCACTAACCCTTTTTAATTTGCTTTCGAGTTCGTCAAAGACCCATATGTTATTATCGTACGACTGACCAATTGCCCTTACCTGAAACAATTGCTGTTTTCGTAAATCAATGGTAGCCCTTGTGCTTAAAAACCGGTCTAAGACAACAATGGTACCAAAATCGCGGAAGTATAACAACACTTTCAGCGGATTGGTAACATCTATCAAAGATATTTTTCCGTATTGCCGAACATTGTTAAATACAGCCAGGGAATCTCCGGCAGGACTTGTTTTTTTAATTTGCCCCGTATTGTTCACTACATACAGGTTGCCCAAATTATCAACCGTAAAATCGATTACCGCACCACTTATCAGTTTGTTGAATACAAAAAAGGTATCTGTTGTTTGCGAACGGGCAATACCGCTACAAAATAACAAGGCCGATAATATGATGAATGGTTTATACACTAATTGCGAACGATTTTATTTTCGAGTTCAGGATAACGGGTGCACAATTTTAACTGTTCGCCGTCGAAAACAGCATATGTATAATAACGTATCCAATCGCCCAGATTAATATAACGGCTGCCGTGTTTTAATGGAAAATCTATAGGCAGATGCCGGTGACCGAATATCAGATAATCATAATGATGATCTTTCAGTACATCTTTGCAATAAGTAATCAGCCACTCTCCTTCTTCGCCATAAAATTTATCATCAGCCGTACCTGTTACGGCGCGGCTGCGGCGGCTCATATAATTGGCTATTCCCATTCCAATGTAGGGAGGTAAAATGCCAAACAGCCACTGGCAAACAGGGCTTCGAAAAATTTTCTTCAGCATTTTATAACCATGATCGCCCGGTCCCAGCCCGTCGCCATGACCAATCCAGAATTTTTTATTATTAAATTCAAAGGCACGTGGTTCAAAATACACAGGAATATTGAGTTCCTGCTGCAAATAATTCTTCATCCACATATCATGATTGCCTACAAAAAAATGGACCGGTATGCCTGAGTCGGTTATTTCGGCTAATTTTCCCAACAGGCGTACATATCCGCGCGGCACTACGGTGCGGTATTCGTACCAGAAATCGAACATATCGCCTACAATAAAAATAGCAGCGGCCTCTTTTCGTATCTCTTCCAAAAATTCAACAACGCGTTTTTCACGAACCAGGCTCGATGCATGATCGGGAGCGCCCAGGTGAAAATCAGAAATGAAATATATTTTTTTATTGAATTGCATGATCGTAAAACGTGAAACGTAAAACGGCAAACGGCAAAGTCCCCGTTTGCTATTAACCCGTCAACTTGTAAATTTATTAACTTCTACTTCAATCAACCAACATCACTTTCCGATACCCATTTTATAAGCAACATAGTCGCCCGATTCAATGCGGGGCTGATGTGTAATGGGCCGGTTATACCAGTACATCCAGGCAATTACGGTAGTATTATTGAATAACACATTTACCAGTTCTCTGCGAAATAACGGTATTTCGCCTTTGCTAACGTAAAGCCCTTCATAATCGTCGAGTTGTTCAATGGCATATTCAAACGTTTGCTGATGCGCAATGTGATATAATTCGCCGGTTATAAAATATTCTTCTGTGCAGGGAATTGCGGCAGGATATTCGCCCATATCGTACAATTTACCCTGCACTGCGCCTAACCCGTCGAATACAAAATAACGGCTTATATACGCATAAACGGCGTTATGAAAGCCGCTGCGCAGCGAGCCATATACAAAAAGCCGGTAAATATTTGGTTGCATATTCGTAAAACGGCAAACGTAAAACGTAAAACAATACAAACTTATTCATTCCCGTTTGCGGTTTCACATTTCACGCCTATTTATCTACAAGAAATACGTATACTTCTTTGGGACCATGCACACCTACCACCAGTGTTTTTTCAATATCGGCGGTACGGCTGGGGCCTGTAGCAAATGTGATCAATGAAGGAAGATTGCCGGCGTATTTTTCCCTGGCCTGCAGTAAGGCATCTTTTACATCATATACCAACTGATGCGTGTATGCAATGCAAATATGTATAGGAGCATAAACACTTACAGTACGGCCACTGGGTTGGGCAGCCGATAGTACTACACTGCCGGTGCGCGCTACCAGCCATTCGCAGGTAGTGATGGCCGCATCACAGGTGGCCAGCTCGTTGTAAGAAAAATTATTGAATTGATTGTCGGCAAGCGATTTCCGCAACTGTTCTTCCCTGCAAAATATCTTTTCCCATTTATTATTGGCGATCACGATATTCAGTTGATCGGCCATTTCTTTTTCATTAAGGCAAAAAACAAATTTGCCCTGCAGGCTGCTGAACCGCTGGGCAAATTCCATTTCGAGTTCCTGTTGCGAAGGTTTAAAAACAAAGCTATTGCCTTCACTATGCGGAAAAGGAACAGGCGTTGATTTACTCAACGCCTTCCTTATTTTTTTTAGAATATTTTCTTTAGCCGGAGAAATGTTCATATAGCCAGATTAAGTAGCTGGATGATTGGTTACATTACTATCGTAAGGCGGCACCCCTTCACTGATAGATCCTTCGGCATGTCCTTCTCCATCTACATCGAGTGTTTTCTTATCACTGTAAGGACGTTTACCGATCAGGGCCTCAACATCGCTCTGGAACAATACTTCTTTTTCAAGTAATTTTTCAGCCAGCAGTTCTACCTGCTCTCTCTTTTCGGTAAGTAACTTTTTGGTTTGTACATAAGCGTCATCAATCAGCTTACGAACCTCTTCATCTATCAGCTTTGAAGTTTCTTCGGAGTATGGTTTGGTGAATGAATTTTCCTGGGCAGGATCGTAAAAGCTTACATTTCCTACCTTTTCATTCATGCCATATATGGTAACCATCGAATAGGCAATACGGGTAATTTGCTGCAGGTCGTTTTGAGCGCCGGTAGAAATTTTATGAAAGAAAATTTCTTCACTGGCTCTGCCGCCCAGCGTCATGCAAATCTGGTCCATCAGCTGATCGGTATTGTACAGGTATTGCTCTTTAGGAGTATACTGTGCGTATCCCAATGCAGCTACGCCGCGTGGCACAATGGTAACTTTCAGTAACGGATAAGCATGCTCCAGAAACCAGCCGCAAATGGCGTGACCCGCTTCGTGGTAGGCAATGATGCGTTTTTCATCGGGCGAAATGATCTTGTTCTTCTTTTCCAAACCACCGATCACCCTATCTACCGCGTCCTGAAAATCGTCCATTTCAACTGATTGCTTTCCTTTACGGGCTGCTATTAAGGCAGCTTCGTTACATATGTTGGCAATATCGGCGCCGGCAAAACCGGGCGTTTGTTCGGCCAGTTTATGTATATCAACTTTTTCAGAGATCTTGATGGGCTTCAGGTGCACTTTGAAAATGTGCTCACGACCTTTCAGATCGGGCTTATCAATAGAGATCTGGCGGTCGAAACGGCCGGGGCGCAGCAGGGCGCTGTCGAGTACATCGGGCCTGTTTGTAGCAGCCAGAACAATGATACCGCTTTCGCCGCTGAAACCATCCATTTCAACCAGTAACTGGTTCAGGGTGCTTTCGCGTTCGTCGTTGCTCATGATGGCGTTTTTACCGCGGGCGCGACCGATGGCATCAATTTCATCGATAAAAATGATACAAGGTGCTTTTTCACGCGCCTGTTTAAACAGATCGCGAACACGGCTGGCGCCAACCCCAACAAACAATTCAACGAAATCGCTACCGCTCATGCTAAAGAACGGAACCTGCGCTTCACCGGCCATGGCTTTTGCCAGCAGGGTTTTACCGGTTCCCGGAGGGCCAACCAGCAAAGCTCCCTTTGGAATTTTACCACCCAGTGAAGTGTATTTCTTGGGGTTTTTTAAGAAGTCAACGATCTCCATTACCTCAACCTTGGCTTCGTCGAGCCCGGCAACATCGGCAAAGGTGATGTTAACTTTAGTGCCTTTATCGAACAGGGTAGCTCTTGACTTACCTATGTTGAATATGCCGCCGGGACCGCTGCCGCCCGAAGCGCCGCCTCCCATTTTACGCATCAGCATTACCCAGATAAGTACAATAACTACCAGCGGTAATAAGAATTGAATAATAGAACCAAACCATTCGCCTTCCTGAATAGGTACATTAGCCACCTTTTCAATGTCGGGATGCTTTTCGTAATAGGTATTCAGTTCTTTATTAAAATCATCGGCTTTAATGACCTTAAATTCAAAATGCGGGCCTTTATCAGCTGTGGCAGGCCAGTTTTTCGAAAGCTGATCTTTATATTTATCTAACCGGTCTTTTTTAATGAAAACCCGGATTGTATTTTTATTGGTAACGGTATTGAGCTTCTCTACATCCCCATTATCCAACATTTTATAAAAATCCAGGTCGGTAATGGTTTTAGCATCGGGAGCAAAGGAACCAAATAGCTGAAAGCCTACCAATACAGCGAAAATAATAGCCCAAACCCAGTAAATATTGAATTTTGGACCTTTTCGCTGGCCTCCGTCATCGCGGGGACGTAAGCGGGGAAAATTGCGGTCGTTTTGTCTTGACTCGTCCTGTGACATATATTGTTGCTTATCTCTTGGTTTTCTGTTTACTTAATTAATAACTGATGGTATCAAATTGTTCGCTCTAAAAAGCTGTTAGTTAATGATTATTTTGCAGATACCGGCAATTTAACACTAATTTTTGCGGCAGGAGCTTAATATTCTTCCCCTTCAGCATCGCTCCACATTTCTTCGAGCTTATAAAATTTGCGGGTTTCGGGCTGCATTATATGCACCACAACATTTACGTAATCGACTAATATCCAGTGAGCTGCCTGATGGCCTTCGCTATGGTAGGGAGTATCGTTGACCGTATTTTTAATATGCTCCTCTATAAAGTCGGCAATAGCTTTTACCTGTGTGCTACTGCTGGCTTCGCAAATAATAAAATAATCGGCAACAGCTTCGGGAATTTTTCGCAGGTCGAGGGAAACAATATGTTCTCCCTTCTTTTCCTTTATGGCGTGAATAATTGCTTTAAAAAACTTTGAGCTTTTTGTTAACTGCGCTACACTTTTTCGTTTACGACGGGTAGCTAACAATGAAAGTTGTTCCAATAATCCAATATTTTAATGATCAATTGTGTTTTCTTTATCCTGATAGACGTAGTGGGAAGTTCTATATTTTAAATTTGTTATTCATTTCCCGTTTTCCGGGACCAAATTCTAATATTTAAAATACGAATAATTTCGCTTTTTGCAACATTTCTTCCTCTCTAAAACCATCAATAGTTATCCCTAATTTCGCACTTCCCAAAATTAATAATCTTTTGGCACATCCTGTTAACAGAGTTAACGCCGGTACTATTGGTCATCCATTCATAATATTACCTCAGATTGACAGTACCAACAACTATGCCATGCGGCAGATACAAGCCGGATTGGCAAGTCATGGTATTACCTGGTTCGCCCGTGAACAAACTGCCGGTAAAGGACAACGAGGAAAAAGCTGGTTAACTACTCCTAACCAGAATATTATGCTTAGCACGGTTGTTCAGCCCGGATTATTACCTGGTCAGCAATTCTGGCTGTCGGCCACTGTGGCCCTTGCCTGCTATGATTTTTATAAAAAATATGCCGGTGACGAAACACGTATTAAATGGCCCAACGATTTGTATTGGCGTGACAGAAAGGCAGGGGGCATTTTAATAGAAAACGTTTTTCGGGGAGCCGACTGGCTGTATGCCGTTGTTGGTATAGGCATCAATATCAACCAGGTTCAATTCGACCCGTCGTTGCCCAACCCCGTTTCGCTTAAACAAATTACAGGAAAAGATTTTGATTCGGTTGAACTGGCTGCAGCATTGTGCAACGCACTGGAGAAGCGATTTCAGGCCCTTACTTCAGGCGGTATAGATGAAATTATGAAAGAATACCAGCAGGTGTTGTATAAAATTAATGAGCCGGTAACGCTTAAGAAAGGAAGTATTTTGTTTGAAACCACCATTTGCGGCGTGTCGGATACGGGCAGGCTGTTAACCAAAGATGTAATGGAAAGGGAGTTTGATTTCGGAGAGGTGGAGCTGATAATTCGCTAATTAGTTAATGTGCTAATTTGCTAATTGAAGGCAGGCCGATGAAAAAAAGTGAGTCCCCTGAAAAGGAAACCCACTTTTTTCATTAGCACATTATCTAATTAGCATATTAGTGTTTTCTTCCTACCTGAAACACTCTTGATAAATTGAACCCGAATCGTATATCGCCTTTCCAGAAATCGGATGTGGTACCGGTAAGAAATGCTTTTTCATTCATGCCGGTGCTGTTTGAGAAGTGTAACTGAAATACGTGACCGCCGGTTTCGATATCAAAACCAACCGATAACGGATCTTTTGTACCGGGCTCACGGCCGGCCAGTATGGGATGATAATCCACTACAAAAGCAGTACGCTTCGATAATTTCATACGGGCGCCAATGCCTAAAGCCCAGGTATTATTTTTTTCATCGGCATTGGTAACCATGTTGCGGTGAACCATAATGGGGCTCACCTGCAAACTAAATGCATTGCTGAATTTACGGCCGATGATTATTTCGTTATAATAGGCTACACGCGATGAAAAATAATTCTTGCGGGTGGTATCTACCCAGGGAATGGTAAAAACAGTTATTCCCGATACCCATACAATAGAAAAAGGCAAACCACCCGGGCCGCTACCCTGTCGAACAGGCCGGTATTTAAAAAATGCATCCAGTTCTTTATTCAGTGTGCTTCTTCCCACACCAATGGTTAAATTGGTACCCAGTCCGTAATCGAAGCCCATGCGCATACTGGCCTGATCGAGGCCGAAAAATTCTTTGGTCCCATTGCTCACCAGACCAAAACGGTGTAGGATGCGCACATCTAAAACTCCTTTGCCTATTAATTCCATCGACTGGCCATTGATCACGCGCGATGATTTGAATGCGCCGGATGCCCATTCTTTTTTCGCAGTATCTTGCTTTACCAGTTTTAACAGGTCTTCGTTCTGTGCTTTTAATTTATTACCGGCTAATAAAACAAAACAGGTGGCCAGTAATGTACAGGTTATTCTTTTCATTTTCGGTTGGTTTGTTTTTATCAGTGAGTAGTGAGTGGGCAGTAGGGCTTATACGCGGCTACCAGTAAATTCGCGATCCTACCCCCTACTAACTACTTACTATTTGCCTTTATTTTAATGGTTCCAGGGTACAGTTAACGTTTATGTTTACAGCATTCGACATATTTTCTTTCACCAGTTTTGGAATGCTGATATTATAATCCGACATCTGAATCGTAAAATCAGCAGTTGCGAGCAACTTTCCGCTCTTAACAGTTATTTTTCCATCGGTCTCTACATCCTGGGTTTGGCCATGAAGGGTCAGTTTTCCTTTTACATGGGCGTTGTATGTTCCATCCGTTGTGTAATTAATATCGCTGTTGTTAACAATCTGCCCGCGAAACTCAGCCCTGGGATATTTATCACTTTCAACATAATTTTCATTGAAATGCTCCTGCATCTGGGCCTTTTTAAATTCAAACCCTTTCATCAGCACGGCAAACTGCAAGGCGCCGGTTTTTGAATCAAGTACACAGGTAATGCTGCGGTGATTGGCCTGTATAGTTTCTATTATTCCTTTTGAAGTGAAATGTATGGAACCGCTTTTGGTAAAATACTTATCCTGGGCGGCTAACGAAGTAGTTGTAATAATAAAACAAAGACCGGCCAGTAGTTTTTTTCCGAAATTCATTATACGAAGGTTTGATTTAAACAATTGCTTTTGAGTGAAAGCCTTCTGCCGAAGGCAGTATCATTTAATTTCAAATATTAATTAGCAATAACACAACGGTTCAATTGGACATCTGAACCGAGCAGCCCGGTTTCGTCTTTATTAAAACCGGTGATGGCCCCTTTAATAGTTATAACAGTGCCTTTTTGCAGTCCTGCACCCATAGCATTGGTATTACTGTCTAACACACAGCGTACCGACGACATATCGGTAGTATCGCCCAACACAACAATACCGCCACCCCCTGCATCTTCAACCTTTTTTATAGTTCCCTTTACTGCTAAAATTTTATTCTGGTATTTCTGATTGGCTACCCTTTCGTTACTTACATATTCATTGATTAATTCAGTGGCGTTTACCGAGTAATCGGCCTGCACATCGCCCAGGCTCTGTACGGTACGGTTATATTGGTAATAACTATATCCTGCTGCTATTACAACGGCGATTGCTATACCGGCAATGATGATCTTTTTCTTTGTCATGTATAAAATGCTGTTTTAATTATTGGGAGCGCCGGCGGTGACCCAGCAATTGATACTTTTTATCTGGCTTAAAGTAAGTGACGATCCCTTCGGCATAAAGCGGGATACAACTGCTGATTGTATTGATACAGCTGCATTTCGGATTTGATCATAATTGGTTAACGGACCGGGCCCATTGATACTACCGGCCGCATGACAATCTTTAACCGCACAACTTTTTTGAATAATGGGGCTAACATTGGCAACATACGAAGCATTGGAACCATCGCAGATAACACTTCCGTATAATATTTCTTCCTTATCATTATAACAACCGGCTAATAATAAAATAGCACCTGTTAAAACGGCTGCAACTATTTTTATCATATTATTTATCTTCTGTTGATTTTTTCCCTTCTCAGGTAATTGCACACCACCCTGTAACAACCACTATACTAATCGCACACTTCGGCCATAACCTGCAGGCATGCGCCGCCGGCTACTCAACAAAACATGCAGAATGAGTAACGTAACAATAACCTGTTCTTCGGGTGTTAAAAAATAACCTGCTAACAATCTTATTCAGGATTGTTATTCAATGGGTGTGTTGGTTATTTTAGTTATTTATATGCAGTTGTACGCATAACAAAAGTGTAAGGTTGCCTTCAATAAATTTTCGGGTATTATTTATATAACTTTTATTGTATTTATATAGAACAAAAACTTAGCTAAGTCGCTTATACTGCATATACAAAACCCTGCCCTTAACAGGACAGGGTAACCAAACCCTAAAACTAAAAAATAACCCATAAAAGAAGCATACCGATGCACGGCATACTTACATTTTTACATTGTTTTTATGCTGCCTTACATTATCATTAGATGTAAAGTGATTTCCGGATAAATTCGCCCCGGACATTAAAATAAGGTTAAACAGCATGAAACATTTGTTTAGCTGGTAAAATATGGGTGCTGCTATGCCGGATGTATCATAAATAAACGACTAAAACCACCTGTTCTAAAAAGATAGCCCGCACCCATACTATATGGTTGGGTATTTTATGGTAAACAGGGATATTCCTCTTCTTACAACCAATCTGTTGACAATGTATACGAAGTATATTATGATAAAGTTGCCACCAACAGCACTTTCTATGATTTTGAAGCCGGGTTTACGAAAAGAGAACTGAAAACGGGAAATTTCTTACGGCATTAACTATTGCTTTTCAATTTGCTTTTTAAGTTCTGGTTCTTAACAGTAAATTTGGGAAAGTTTCAGTTTACTGCACATGACCGAAAAGAACCTGTTATATAGAAAAAAAATAATAAAACAGCTCTATTTTTCAAACATGCTCTCCTGCGCCGAAGTGAGCGACAAGATCCATAAAAGTTTGCCGGTCACCGCTAAGTTATTGAGCAAGCTGATTGAAGATGGCTGGGTAACAGAAACAGGTTTTGCCGCTTCAACCGGCGGAAGGCGGGCGGTTATGTATTCCCTTAAGCCGGATATCATGTATACGGTATCGGTGGCCATGGACCAATTGATTACCCGCATAGCCATTATGGATATGCAAAACAAAGCCGTAACTGAAACAGAAATTTTTGAACTGCCCTTGCCTAAAAACCCACAGGCACTGCCTGTTCTCGCCGAAAAAATTGATGAGGTAATAAAACGGTCGGGTATTGCCAAAAACAAAATTGCAGGTATAGGTATTGGAATGCCGGGATTTGTTGATGCCGCCAAGGGCATGAATTATACTTTTCTTGAAACAGACCAGGGAACAATAACCCATTTCATTTCATCGAAGGTTAAGCTACCGGTTTTTATCGATAACGATTCGCGTTTGATTGCTTTGGCCGAACTGAAATTTGGCTCGGCTCGTGGCAGAAAAAATGCCATGGTGATCAATGTTGGCTGGGGTGTGGGTTTGGGAATGATTTTAAATGGAGAATTGTTCAGAGGAAATAATGGTTTTGCAGGAGAGTTCAGCCATATTCCGCTTTTTTTGAATAATAAATTATGTACCTGCGGTAAAAGCGGTTGCCTCGAAACCGAAACCTCGCTGCTGGTGGTCATAGAAAAAGCCAACAAGGGGTTACGGGAAGGGAAAGTATCGTTATTAAAAGAAATGTCTTCGGAACATGCTGAACAGGCATTTCAGGATATCCTAAAAGCAGCTGGCAAGGGCGATAAGTTTGCTGTTGAACTGCTATCTGAAGCGGGTTATAATATAGGAAGAGGGGTAGCTATTTTAATTCATTTGCTGAATCCCGAATTGGTGATATTGAGCGGCCGTGGCTCTTTAGCCGGAAAAATATGGCAGGCGCCCATACAACAGGCCCTGAATGAACATTGCATACCGCAAATGGCACTGAATACCGATATTGGCATTTCGACTTTGGGTTACCAGGCCGAACTAACCGGCTCAGCTGCATTGGTAATGGAGAATTATGAAAAAAGTGAATGGAAAAAGGAGGCGGTTGCTGCGAAAGTAGATCACTGATAAATTTCTGATTTCGGGGATTTTGAGATTTGGGGATTTGAAATCCGGAAATCACTTTAGCGCTGGGATAACGATACGCTATGAGCGCTATTTTTTAAGGAATAATAGTATAAAACCAAAAGTGGCTATTACCTGGCCAATCCAGAAAATAAACATCCATTTTATTAATGATGTTTTAAACTCCCTAAAATTTTCTTTTAAAACCAGCATTGATTCATTTGTCTCCACCTATTATTTTATTTCTACAATAAAGGTAGAAAGATAGTAAGAACCCATCTCACAAACAGCTAATTATCTGCAGCTTACAACTAAAAATATTGACCAAAGTCAAAAAACATGAGAAGCATGCATAGTGGTGCTTCGGCTTCGCTCAGCATTCCACGCGAAATGTAACCGGTCAAGAAGCAAAGCGCATCCTTCGACCCTTCGACTTCGCTCAGGACTCACTACCCTTTCACGATCTCCTCTGCATGCTGCTTGTTCTTCGGGCGCAGAAAAATCTTTTTTATTACACCCTTCTCATCTATTACAAAGGTGGTGCGATGAACGCCCATGTATTTATTGCCAAACATTTGTTTTTCGCCCCATACGCCATATTTATCGATAATAGCACGGTCGGGATCGGCTATTAATGTAAAGGGCAGGTTGAACTTTGTTTCGAATTTTTTGTGGCTTTTTTCATCATTGGGGCTCACACCCAATACTTCAAATCCGTTTTTCTTCAGCAAAGCATAATTATCCCTCAAATTGCAGGCCTGTATGGTACAGGTGGGCGTATCGTCTTCGGGATAAAAATAAAGCACTACTTTTTTCCCTTTGAATTCGCTGAGCGAAACCTTTTTGCCATTCTGATCTTTTGCGCTAAACGCAGGAGCTTTATCGCCTTCTTTAAGAGTAATCATAAATGCAAATTAGTTAATTAGTCCCGCTCAAAGCGGGATGATAATATGCTAAAGTGAAAATGCGCTAATGCGAAAAAAATGCCGTGATATCATTAGCAAATCAGCAAATTATCACATTAGCACATTGGTTTTATTATCGTGTAAAATTATACGTTTCCACCGTTACATTTCCGGCTTCGTCTTCGGCGCTTATTTTTAACTCGTGATTGCCCGACATACACATTTCATCAAAATAATAAATGAATACTTTGCCTTTATCGTTGGTAAACCGAAGCCATTTACCATCCAGTTCGGCCCGCACGTTTTTAAACTCCTGCATATTATCCTCAATGGTAAACGCAATACGTATAGCCTTGCTCAAATCAGAACCCCTTCCAAAACCAACCGGCACTATCACCGGTGGGTCGGTATCTATCACCAGCTGAAAACTTCCAAAATCCCTGAAACGGGCCGATGCCCAGTTGCCTTTCCATTCAACTTTCTGAACCGTTTTTTTGGTTCCGGCAAACCATTGCATTACGGTACGCGATTTTTCGGCTTCGGTAAGTGGCCGCAACGGCTGAATTCTTATCAGAAAAGAATCGCGTAAAGGAATATACGGAGCGCCTATCGTGTGCAGTGATGATACAACCATCGGGTTGGTATTGGCCGACTTATTATATCGTATATGCACCGAATCGTACAGGCACTGTTCGCCAATAAAAAATTCGCACTCGGGGCTTTCGAACCCGTCCATCATCAACGGATAAAACAGTTTGCCGGCAGGTTCGGGTTTTTGGGGATCTGTGCCGGAATATTGTATTTTATAATTAAGCGTTGAGGTATTACCATTGGCATCCTTTACCAGTATAGTAACCGAATGCACCGATTTGTCGCTAAGGTCCACCACCCCGTTTCCTTTTTTGCTGTGGTAAATTGAGTTTACATATCCGGGCAATTGCGATAAAAGCTGCAGGTAAGCACCGCCCTGGGCTTTGGTTTTGTAATCGATATGCGCATTCAGGTCGCGGGTTTCATTATAACTTATATTATCCATGCGAAAAGCGGTCAGCGGTTCTTCGTCAACCAGTAAAGTACATTCGTAAATGCCATTATGATTGGCCGAACCGGTTTGCGAATCGTAAGCGCCGATGCCAAAACTTACCAGCGGAGAAGAAACTTTTATAACCGAAGGACTGATTATGTACGAAGCACCCGGAAGCGCTTTTACAGGAAACAGCCTGGGCGATTGTTCATAAACGCTGACGGTTCTGTCGTAAATAGCCAGCCGCTGCAATTGCGGAGGTACATTATCGGGAATCGGAAACTGGAATGAGAACGGATTTAAATTCACATCGGTTTGGGTTCGCCGTACTTCAAAATGAAGGTGTGGCCCCTGCGAACCTCCGGTGTTGCCGCTGTATGCGAGCAAATCACCTTTTTTCACAGGAAAAAGATCAGGTGTTAGTTCGAGAAAAACTTTCCACGATTGCTGTTGATACTGCTGTTCTTTTACCCATTTTTCAAGGGTGGGATTAAACGCATTTAAATGGGCATATACCGTCGTATATCCATTGGGATGATACACGTAAATAGCCCTGCCAAAGCCAAAGGGCTCAATTTTGATACGGGCAACATACCCGTCGGCAGCAGCATAAACCGGAAGATTTTCTCTGGCATTAGTTTTAATATCAAGTCCCATGTGATAATGATTGGGACGTAGTTCGCCAAAGTTGCCTGCCAGCTTTATAGGTATGTCGAGAGGATTTCTGAAATATCCCTTCGGATATACGGCAGGTGGAAAGATCTGCGCTGTAAGTACAGTGCTTTTTAATAAAAGTATTAGTGCCAATAGCCTCATAGGTTCTTTGTATTTCCTTGATAAATGGTGTAGTTGAAGGTGCAAAACTAAGGGGTTAGTGATAACTTGTTCTTCTGTGAATAAATAATCCTTTGATCCCTGGCCTTGATCCTTCGATCCTTCGACTTCGCTCAGGACGCTCAGGATCTATGGGTCATTCTTCGACTACGCTCAGAATCCTTAGACATCCTTCGACTTCGCTCAGGATGCTTAGGATTTCGTAACAAAAAATTCACTTAAACCATGGGTTACCTGAGCAGTCGAACCAGAATAAATTCACAGGATACATGTAATAGAATCACAGGGGGTGTTTGGCTTGTTAATTTTTCAAAAAATACCCACATAGTGGTATAAATTTTACGAACATTGGAACAGCTTTTGGCGTATATATGTTGTCTTAGATAAATAGTAATTGATAATCGAATAGAATAATTGTACAAACTCGTTTTATGAAAACGCTAAGGAACAGAATGATCTTAATATTGGCCTTAACAATCGGCTCAATAGTAGGTATCTTCCGTGGAAGTGAGGCTAAACAAAAATGGGTATTCCGTATCAAAAGTCGTTTTGATGAAAAACGCCAGCTTGCCGAACAAAAGAAATTGATACGGGGTGGCGGAGTAGCACTTGATGATATTGAATTAGCCGCTTTTCACAACAACTGATTTATAAATTTTCAGCCAGCAATTCAAAGCCTTTGCCGGATGGTGAAGGCTTTTTTATTGTCTGGACTGGGATGGGTGGGATTTGTGGGATGCATGGGATACAGATGCAAAGGACGGAGCTAAATCTTCTTAACAAACGATCGTTCTGTATTTAATCGTAAAGAAATATTATGTTAATGTACCTGTGTTTCAACCTTCTTTTTTTTGCAATTTTTATAACCACCTTTATATAAGCACTTACACATCTGCAGCTTCCTGCACCTGCCTACAGAATTTAATCTTCCGCTTTCTGATTTCCTACTTCTGACTTCAGCCCCTCCGCCCTGAAGGACGGAGCTACGGCAAAAAAATAATCCTCAAAATTCCCCCCGCTACCTTACTTTTGCGCAATTTGTGCCGACGCTACCCCTCAAAAATGTGGTAAAACCAGCCCGGAACGAAGGTTTAACAAGGTTTATTAAAAAAAATCGCTCTTAACTCAAAATGCCAAAAGACACTTCCATCAAGTCAGTACTTATTATCGGTTCAGGTCCCATTATTATCGGACAGGCTTGCGAATTTGATTATTCCGGTTCGCAGGCAGCCCGTAGTATCCGGGAAGAAGGAATTAAAGTAATTCTTATCAACAGTAACCCGGCAACTATCATGACCGACCCCATGATGGCTGATAAAGTATACCTGTTGCCCCTGACGGTAGAAAGCATTGAACAGATTCTGGAAGAGAACCAGATTGATGCAGTGCTGCCAACCATGGGCGGACAAACAGCCTTAAACCTTGCTAAAGAAGCCGGCGAACTGGGTGTATGGGAAAAATACAATGTACGGATGATCGGGGTAGATATCGATGCCATCGATACTGCCGAAGACAGGGAAAAATTCCGTCAACTGATGTTTAGGATCGGCGTACCCGTAGCTCCTTCAAGAGTGGCCAACTCCCTGCTCGAAGGAAAAGAATTTGCCCAGGAAATAGGATTTCCTCTTGTAATTCGCCCCTCGTTTACCCTCGGTGGAACCGGCGGCGGATTTGTTCACGATAAAACCGAACTCGAAGCTGCACTCGACAGAGGGTTAAAAGCTTCGCCCATTCATGAGGTGCTGGTCGAAAAAGCAGTATTGGGCTGGAAAGAATATGAACTGGAACTGTTACGCGATAAAAACGACAATGTAGCCATTATTTGTACAGTTGAGAACGTTGACCCTATGGGTGTTCATACCGGTGATTCCATTACGGTGGCTCCTGCTATGACTCTGAGCGATACCGCCTTTCAGGAAATGCGTAACAAAGCCATTCTGATGATGCGCAGCCTGGGAAATTTTGCCGGCGGTTGTAACGTTCAATTCGCATTAAATCCCGATACCGAGGAACTGATCTCGGTTGAGATCAATCCGCGTGTAAGCCGTTCATCGGCCCTGGCTTCAAAAGCAACCGGTTACCCCATTGCAAAAATCGCTGCTAAACTCGCTATAGGATATACGCTCGATGAACTGAAGAACCAGATCACCCAAACAACTTCGGCCTACTTTGAACCGGCGCTTGATTATGTAATTGTAAAAATGCCGCGCTGGAATTTCGATAAATTCAAAGGCGCCAATGATACGCTGGGCCTTCAAATGAAAAGCGTAGGCGAAGTAATGTCTATAGGAAGAAGTTTTACCGAAGCTATTCAGAAAGCCTGTCAGAGCCTTGAGAACAATGCAGTAGGATTAGGTTATTACGGAAGAAGCCAGATGCATGCCGAAGAACTGATCGAATATATAAAAACACCCAAATGGGACCGCATCTTCCGTATTAAAGATGCGCTGATGCAGGGTGTATCGGTAGGCACCATTTCGAAAGCTACCGGCATCGACCGCTGGTTCATCAATGAAATCAGAAAGATCGTTGACCTCGAGAAAGAGATCCTTAAATATAAAATGGCTACGCTGCCCATTGAGTTATTGAAAGAAGCCAAATTCCACGGCTTTAGCGATGAACAGATCTCCAAAATAATGCAGGATGGCAGCGATGAAGAAATTTATGAAAAACGCAAGGCAGCAGGCATTACCCGGGTATACAAAATGGTAGATACCTGCAGCGCCGAGTTCGAAGCCAAAACCCCCTACTTTTATTCAACCTTCGAATCGGGCAATGTAAATGAAAGCAAAGCAAGCAACCGCAAAAAAGTGATTGTACTGGGTTCGGGCCCCAACCGCATTGGTCAGGGTATTGAGTTCGACTATTGCTGCGTGCATGGTTTGCTGGCATTAAAAGAATGCGGTTACGAAGCTATCATGATGAACTGTAACCCCGAAACAGTTAGTACCGATTTTGATATGGCCGACAAACTGTACTTTGAACCTGTGTTCTGGGAACATTTGTGGGAACTGATCGAGCACGAAAAACCAGACGGTGTAATTGTTCAGCTGGGTGGTCAAACAGCGCTGAAACTGGCAGAACGTTTAACCAAAAAAGGCGTAAAGATCATTGGCACTTCATTCGACAATATGGATATTGCCGAAGACCGCGGCCGTTTTAGCGATATGCTGAAAGAGCTGAATATTCCTTACCCCAGCTATGGAACTGCATATACCGTTGATGAAGCGGTAGAAGTTGCCAACAAGGTAGGTTATCCGGTACTGGTTCGCCCCAGTTATGTGTTGGGTGGTCAGCGGATGCGGATCGTGATCAATGACGAAGAAGTTGAAAAAGCGGTAGTGAGCCTGCTTAAGCACATCCCCGGCAATAAAATTCTCATCGACCACTTCCTCGACCGTTGTCAGGAAGCGGAAATTGATGCCATTTGCGACGGAGAAGAAGTTCATATAATGGGTGTAATGGAGCATATTGAACCGGCGGGTATACATAGCGGCGACAGCAATGCAGTACTGCCCCAATTCAATTTGACGCCACTTGTTGTAACAACCATGGAGGAATATGCGCGCAAAATTGCCTTCAAACTAAATATCAAAGGGCTCATTAATATTCAGTTTGCCATAAAAGACGGCAAAGTGTATGTAATTGAGGCTAACCCGCGTGCATCGCGCACTACACCGTTCATTGCAAAGGCTTACCAGATCCCTTACTTAAACGTTGCTACCAAAGTAATGCTGGGCGCCAATAAACTGCGCGACTTTAAATTCGTAAAACGCCTGAAAGGTTATGCGATAAAAGAGCCGGTGTTCAGTTTTGAAAAATTCCCTGGCGTAAGCAAAGAGCTGGGCCCCGAAATGAAGAGTACCGGTGAAGCCATCCGGTTTATCAAAGATCTGCGCGATCCTTACTTCCGTCAGTTGTATAAAGACAGAAGCATGTACCTGAGTAAGTAGTAAGTTGTAAGTAATAAGTTATAAGTAAATACAGTATAAAAGCCCTTTCGACAAGTCGGAAGGGCTTTATTTTTTATACCTGCATCTATAACTTACAATAGAACTCAAGGCCTGCAAATGGTTTTTTAAGAAAATAATATGTGGGGTAACTCACATCGAGGTTCATGGTTTTATTCGAAACAAAAAAAGAAAAAAAGCATTCTTTCAGTGGGCTGTATCTTACCGATGCTTTAAAAAAGGGATATACGAAGTATGAAGGTCTTTTTTCGCCGGGATTCAGGTAAACACCTTTGTTCAGCTTTGCAAAAATGGCATTAACGTCATATTGCAGGTCGGCGTTCAATTTCTTCAACAACTCATAATTACATTCACCCACACTGGTAATACCCCAAACATTGCAATCGGTGTATTCGGTAAATACCGCCCATTGACTAAATGGTGTTTGAAATTTACGCAAAGGATACAAATATGGTCCGGTATTATTTGCGTACAACTCTCCAGCATTTTTAACAGGATCTCTGTACCTGTAAGCACCATCATAATTATAGAAATTATAAGTTGCCCCGTAATACCTGATTTCGGTTTTATTGGTGGCAAAAAATTTGCGGCTCTTAAACTGCTTTTCAATACCGGCCACAAAGGCTATCTGCTTGTTTAATTCCTTGTAAGAATCATACACATCTGGATGCCAGGGCTTATAACTAATTTGTGCAAACAGGCGCAGGTTGTTAGTACAGTGCAAATGCCCAAACAGGTTAATATACGAGTTGGGCTTTGCACCTTTATAAGGCGCAACGGCCATTACCCACGAAGCACCAACTACAGCTGAATCATTTTTGAATTTTTGCTGAAGCGATACGGCATCCAGATCATCTATCATTAAACCAATGGCATTTACCAGATCGCCATAAATAGTATAGGTAAGCTGCGTGTTTTTATAACGAAATGAAGCCTGTGTTCCCTGCAGATCGATATTATAGATCATCAGCCCCTCCTCGAGCTTTTCGTTCAGGAACTGCCCTACCCTGGCTTCGACCATCAGAGAACGCCTGCCTATATGCAACGTATCTTTAGTTTACCGGCCACTGAAGTAGTGGTTTTTACCGCCGCATACATAGCTCCATGAATTAACGGGTTATCGGTAGCCGTATCGAACCGTACAGGCAATTGGTTATTATACAATCTTTGTTTTTTTATGATATCGGGCAGGCCGGCCCTGCTGCCAGTACTGTAATACTGTTGTATGGCATAGCTTTCAAAACCGGCATTGAATTGTAACTTTTTGGGGAGAGAATCCTGGCTGTAGCATAAGGAAAAGAGTATTTGACTCAGCACTAACGTAAAAGTATATCTCATCGAGAAAGGTTTGTTCGCACAAAGTCAACCAAACATTTAAAGGCTGTTCTTTTACCTGAACATCTTAACTTTATTTTAAACAATTGCCATGAATAAAGAAGTTCAATACCTGATCACGACATTGAAAACCACGTTACAGGGCCAGCCCTGGTACGGCAAGCCGGTGTACAGCCTGCTTGATGAAATTGATCCTTCATCGGTATATATTAAACCGGGTGAAACCGAACATTCGCTTATTGAATTACTATACCATATGATTGCCTGGGCAGCGTTTACGCAAAAGCGGCTTGAAAACTCCACCGGATGGGATGATCAATATATGGAAACAATCGACTGGCGCACTATTGACCCCGTTGAACATACCTGGGAAAACGGCCTTTCGGCGTTGAAAGAAACCCACAACCGGATTATTGAACTGTTACAGGGAAAAAACGACTCCTTTTTAAGTGAAAAAGTTGAATACAGGGAATATAACTTTCGGTTCCTGTTGAACGGGCTTGTACAGCATAATATTTACCATATAGGGCAAATAGCGTACGTGAAGAAATTTCTGAATTCAGGATCCTGAGCAGGATTTCTGATTTCGGGATTTAGGGATTTAGGGATTTTGAGATTTCTTTTATTCGATCATTGATTCAGGACTTTGAAATACCGAAATCACAAAATTCAAAAATCTCAAAATCAAATTTCAACCATGCCGTGCTTGATGGCGAAGATAACCAGGCCTACGCGGGTTTTGACGCCTAATTTTTCGAACAGGGAGTTGCGGTAGTCATCTACTGTTCGGGGGCTGACAAACATTTTACCGGCAATATCTTTATAGGTTAGTTCGGTGCAAACGTGTTTCAGAAATTCTTTTTCTTTTTCGGTGAGCGATATGGGTTCATGTGGTTTATCCATGTCTTTATGCAAACCACTGATAATTTTACCCGAAATCAGTTCGGAGAGATAGAAGTCTTTATGCAATACTGAATCCAATGCCAGCTTCAGCTCTTCGGGCTCGGCATTTTTCATGATGTAGCCTTTGGCGCCAAGGCGAAGCATGCGAATGATGGTGCTTTCGTCGCTAAACATCGATAGCGCCAGCACTTTAACCTGCGGAAAGTTTTTATAGATCCATTTGGCAGTTTCGTACCCGTCGATATCGGGCATATTTACATCGAGCAAAATAATATCGGGTATTACGTGTTTGCTCAGCTTTTCCTTTACTTCCTGCCCGTTACCGGCTTCAAACAACACCTGGTAGGAGTTGAATGAATTGATCAATCGCGCCAGTGCACTGCGCAGCAACGTATGGTCATCTGCAACTGCTACCTGTATGTTTTTATTAACAGTCATTATCGCTCATTCACTTTTTACCAGGGTTAAGGGCAATTCAATAGTAACGATGGTGCCATGGCCGGGTTCACTTTTCATATCAATTTCGGCTCCTATCAGTTTTGCCCGGTTGAAAATACTCTTTAATCCAACACCGGCCGCAGAGGAAGTGGAATTTTTCTTTTCAGCCACGTTAAACCCTACTCCGTCATCTGTTATTTTCATAGCGAACCTATCGTCAAGATAGGTTAAAGATACCTGTACGTTTTTTGCTTTCGAATGCTTTAAAATATTATTCAGGTTTTCCTGAAAAATGCGGAACAACACGATCGATTTCTGTTCGTCGAGGCTTTGTTCGATGCCCGATATGGAAAACTCAATTTCGAGCAAACCGGTTCTGTTAATGCTTTCGAGCTCGAAGTGTATGGACTCGGCAAGACCGATTTGCGTAATGCGATCGGTATGAAGACTCTTGGTTAGATTGGCCAGGTCCATCATAGCCTTGTTCAATACCTGGCGGGCCTCCTGCACCGGCTTCCAGGCCTCATCTTTTTCACCCATGGGCAATACGGCCAGCGACAATTTCACCACCGACAACATCTGACCGATATTGTCGTGCAGTTCCTGCCCGATGTTTTTAAAGGTTTCTTCCTGAATTTCGAGTTGCGACTTCAATGCCTCCCGTTCATATTCCTCTTTCATGTGCGTCAGCTCCAGCTCCTGCCTGTGTTGCCTGCGCTGGTATAGGAAAAGGATAGTAACAATAAAGCCCACCAGCAAAACCGCCAGAATCGCCCCGATCACGATCACTATATATATTTCCGAATTCATAACAACTCCCTCGCGAAAAGCAATTTAGGATAAAGTTTTTCGAAATGCCAGCTAATGATTATTTTTTTGAGAATTTCACCTACGCTCATCCTACGACTACGCTCAGGATGTTGTGATCCTTCGATCCTTCGACTACGCTCAGGACGCTCAGGGCGCTCACCCTTCGAGTGCGCTCACCCTTCGACTACGCTCAGGGTTTTTCGGATATTTAATCCGGCACAAAAATGCCATGGTAAATAAGCTATAGAGCAAATAATTAGGTGTTGACATTAACAAACGGTAATAGGGGCGTTGTAGCAGGTTAAGCCCTTTTGCAGCCATGATAGGCAGCGTTAACGTATAAAAAAATAACAGGCCGCTGCAAATCCAAAAGGCAGATGCCCGTAAAGGTTTGGCATGAACTGTATGCTTGATCAGTTCATAGAAATAAACAATGCAAAAAACTATGATCAAAACGGCGCCCAGATTAATAGTATGGGTGTGCAGGGTATTTAACCCCTGGAAAAAGAAAATATTAAGCAATGCAATCAGGGGGTAAACCCAGACAGCCATTAAAATCGCCTTTCGTATTGCGGGCTGGCCGATAACAAAATACAAAACCGAGAAATAGAAAATAAACTCAACAATTGTAAAGAAATTATACATGGGGATATTACCCACATGCCTGATCCTCATATAATATCCTATCATTTCCACACAAAAAGTCAAGGCCAAAAAGGGAGGGAAAAATTTTAAATACCGGGGAGCGTTTTTTTCGAGATATATACTTAATGAAACCAGGAAACCCGTTGCAAGTATTGAAAAATAAATAATATTAAGTACATCCATGGGCTAAGGTTATATTAAAGGCTGAATTTACGCTTATTATAAGATTCATCAAAGTTAAGCAGCTGTGGATTTCCGGTAACCCGGTTTCCCTATTCTTTCCCTATATGGGGAGAGAAATGTGAAAATTCACATTCAATTCTGAGGTTTTTCCCATTGCTATAAATGCTTATTTATATAGTTTGGCTTCGGCTCGCATAGTAGCAACGATTTTGCCACCTAAATGCTATACTTTGACAAAGCTACATGAAGCCGGAGAGCAATTAATTGCATCCTTCACACAACAACTTACAACTATAGAAGATTCAGGCAGCCATATATTGCCTAAAGCAGAGGCAGCTATACAGATTTGCCGCGATTATCTTCAGCAACTCAAAACACTTACCCTGGAATGTGGGTTTGCAGACCAAGCGGAGGAAATACGTTTTTTTAAGCACACCAAACCGCAGTTTTTAAGCCCGCTTATATACCATAAAGCGGTTTTCAACATTTATTCCCAGTGGAATGAAGGGAGTGAAATTATACAACGTGCCTACCTGAAGCGCGAACTGTATAAGTTAAAACAGTTTTTTACAGATCACGTGCATTTTTACAGTTATTGCCGAACCAATAGCACCCACTTTGATGACAAATATTTTGTGCGTGGACATTTTGATATTCGTCTTATACCGGATAGTTTTTATTTTGAAGCTGATACGACTTTCAGCACGGGTTACGACTATATTCTTGCACGCATTGAGGCTAACAAACGACTTCTTGTTTACCTTGAAAAATTACTAATGGACGGAGAAAACCGGGCAAGTTTATCACCTATAACTTCTTCGAATACTCCCTCCCTCACGTGGACCGCAAGCAAAACAGATGCAGTTGAACTTATTTATTCGCTTTATTTAACAGGCGTATTCAATAACGGGCAGGCCGATTTGAGGTCAATTGCTATGAATTTTGAACAAACCTTTCATATCGATCTTGGCAATTACTATGATATTTTTCAGGATATAAAAATGCGGAAATTAGTACAAACCAAGCTGCTGAACAAAATGACAACTTCACTGCAAAGAAAGATAGAGGAAAAGGATTGAATGGGCGCCAGCGCCTGTACTTATCTTTCCATATACTGTTTGCATTCTTCGGCTTCTTTAATTCTTCGATCCTTCAACTGTGCTCATCCTTCGACTTCGCTCAGGATGGAATCTTCTACCCTTCGACTCCGCTCAGGGCGCTCAGGACAAAATCTTTCCCGACTCGGGATCATCTATGCAAAAAAGCATGTGAGGGTATATCACTTTTGTTACGAAATGAATGTATGTGGTATGTATGCTTTTAGTATGTGCTCCCTATGAATCTGATACTGTTAATATACTGTTCGGATACTGTTGGGATACTTAGGTCATACCTGAACCTTGCCGGAGCTATGCCTGAGGTATACATGATGGATACACTAAGTATACTAAAACCATACTTCTGAGATACATAGAACATACTTACTGACAGAGGTTATAAGACACTTTAATACTGATTTTTTTGTTGGACCGCGGCCAACCATTGTTCACTTTTAAAATTTACGATTATGCCAAAACAAAAAGGGACCCACAGAATAAAGGGGTCGATGGGTGATTTAACCTATTACAAAGATGGAGACGGTTACAAGGTTAAAGAAAAGTCGGAAATAAGCAAAGAGAGAATGAAAACCGATCCCGCGTTTGAGCTAACCCGGCAAAACGGCGCAGAGTTTGGCCGGTCGGGAAAAACGGCTAAACTGGTTCGCCTTGCCTTCAGAACCCTGTTGCTTAACGCAGCTGATAACAGGGTACACAGTCGCCTGGTGCAGCGGGTTAAGAAGGCCCAAAATGCGGATACAACCAGCGCTCGTGGTGAACGAACGGTTACAAAGGGCGATGTGACATTGCTTCAGGGTTTTGAGTTCAACATCAAAAGCCCATTAACCAGTAGCTTTTTCGGCACTTATAGCTGGAGCATCGATCGAACAGCGGGCATATTAACCATTACCATTCCACCTTTTGTTCCGGGCAACAAAATCGTTAGCCCACCAGGGGCCACGCATTGCCGGATTGTAAGTGGCGGTGCAGCCATTGATTTTGAGAACGGAACATTCAGCAATGATGACAAAGAGCACTTTGCAGAAATAAAACTGGATAATACCACTACGCCAGTTATAAACCTGCAACATGCGGTAACGCCCAATACCACTTTGCCCCTTTTTATGGCACTGGGTATTGAGTTTTATCAGGAGCTCAACGGAACCCTGCATTCGATGAAAAACGGAGGCTTCAATTCCCTTACACTTGTTAAAGTAGAGAGAGGGTAGCCTTTATTCATTTCCCCTTCTTCAATTTTTTGGAGAAGGGGATTTTTTAAACCCAGGGCAGTAGGCAGTTGGAACCCTGTATGCCAGCAGTAAACCGAACTCCGGACTTGTCAATATGCAAGCAATTTTTTTTGTAAACATCTAAATTAATTTATCGTGAAAAACTTAATATTTTTCTTTTTCATGCTGTTGATTGGAAGACTTTCAATAGCACAAATTGTTCCCTTTAATTATGCTGATAAGCAGGGCAAAAAATTATTCCTTAAAATTTCAGAACCTGATACAACCGGGATGGGGTTAATAGCATTTAACGATAGTTCGAAACGCATTTCGTATCCGGAACTTTCATTAGAAGTTAAAGAAAAAGCTTATGAAAAGGAGCAAATAATAAATGGTTATTATGAAAAAAAGATCGATTCGATAGCGAAAAAAATAGAAGCAACAGATGATACTGAAGAAATATCAGCGTTAAAAGACGAATTATTAAAAATTGAGCAAAAAAAGAAAGATCAATTGAAGGTTGTTAAAATATTATACGATCTATCGAATGAAATGATGTACCGGTATCGAACATCAGGGAAATTAGAATTGTTTCCCGTTCGCAACTCAACAGATGCTCAGCTATTTTATAACAATGAAGTAAAAGAGAACTCTGCACGATTTCTAAAGAACAGTAATCTGTTTTATTCACCAGACGGTGGTAAGGCGTCGCTTTACAGCGAGATATATTCGGATTACGCTGAATTTGTTTGCGTGGGCGTTGGGGTATTAATTAGTAATAAGCAAAGTTACAGAGACAGCCTCAAAGTTACGGACTCAGCCGAATTACAAAAAGATGCAGTGCAAAGACTCTTAGGGGGCGGTGGCAACTTCACTATCAACTTAAGCACGCCAATTTTGAATTATGAAAGCAGTTATATAAAAAGCGAAAGGTTTTGTTTTAAGCTAATTGTTGCGCCAAGGATCTCGTGCGATGTACCGAAACTTGGAACCCAGAAAAATGAGTATGCCATTAACTTTGATATGGGAATTGAAGGTTCCTTTTTTTATACGCTGTCGAACTCAGCCATTACTTTTTTCTCTAATTATAGATTTGGGTATGTACTTGGAAATGGCACGTTTTATACTAACATTCTTAAAGACGATACCAAACCTTTTTCTTTGAATTCATTGTGCGCAGGCATTGCCCTTTCATCAACTTTTAGGATTACCTGGAATTATTATTTTGGCAGCAGCTTTGTAAAAGCAAATTTTCCTGCGAGCATAGGTTTTTCGATTGTTCCTGATTAATTGGATGGTTAGATAGTTCCTATGATTACTACTTACCGTACCCTTTATTTAATTTATTATTTGACCCTTCACCAAAAAATTTAAATAATATGGCAAAGGTAAAGTCAGCGATAAAACTAAGCGGAAAACTCGGGGATGTTGTATTCGTTAACAGCAAATTCGGAAATTATGTTCGTAAGGCTGCTGTTCCCAAAAGCACCAGCGTGGCTTTTCAACTGCAACGTAAACGTACCAAGTTCCTAAGCAGATTGGGCAGTGAGCTTAATCGCATCATTGGTGGATATGCCGATGGTTTAAAACGACCTGATTTTTATAACCTGCTGCAAAAGCATTTCAGAAAGGAACCGGCAGATAACCGTTTTTTGTTATTGAGTCAACTGCCGGGAATGGATGTTAATGTCGTTAACCCACATGTCAATAAGGGATGCATTAAGGGAGCGGCTAGTATTACCTCCCAAAAAATACTGGTGAACCTGCAGGTTGACCGTCACCCTTCGCAGTGGATAGAACGTTATAAAGTGAATTGCTATTATTATGAAGTAATTCTGCTATGCTGGCATAAAGGCGACAAACCGGTAACCCATGCGCGACAGTATAGCGATTGGGTCAAAATCAACAATGGCAAACCGGAATTTGAATTCCTTTTCTCAATACCTGCAGGCGTAAGCCAATGGCTTTTATGCGTAAAACAGAGATTGGGGGTGAATGGAAAAGCAATTGAAGTTTCTGCAGCAGGAAGCATGCAAATAATAGCTGTGGGTACATTCGAGAAAAAAGACAAGGATTTATTCCATAAAAGACAGGTGGAAGAAAAGGAGAAGCAGTTAGAAGAGAAAAAGGAAAAAAATGTTGAGGAGGTGGTACGGGTAAAGGCAAAAAGGATGATATGATGTAACGTGGATTTCAAAAAGGTTAGGGAACAAATTACGACCAGCATGATATGCTGGTTTTTTTTGCCAATGTCGTAATGCATGGCTATGCATACACGGCTTTTTATGTTTAACCGGCCCAGCGCAACCGTATTGACATAGCCTTCAAATGCATTGAATTTTCCCTGTTCTTTTTTTGCTTTTGCGTTTTTTATTTTTCTCCAATTCGATATCTGAAATTTTATAGTAATAGTCGAAATATGGTTATTTCTCTTTTGCAGATAATGGTTTAATTTAAGATATTATTAAAAAGTTACCAGTCCATGTCGTATGGCAAACATGGCCAGGCCTACACGGCTTTTTACATCTAACCTGCCGAAAAGTTGATCGCGTAGAGCCTCTACCGCACGGGGGCTCAGATTCATTTTCCCTGCAATTTCTTTATAAGTCAATTCAGTGCAGCTGAATTTCAGAAACTGTAGTTCCTGTTCACTGAGAAGAGGTTTCCTTTGCGTAATATCTTCTACGGAATTACGGAACAGGTTTACCAGTTTATCGGTCACCTGATGCGAATAATAATATCCCGATTCCATGACCGACCAGATAGCGTACTTCAGTTCTACGGGATGTATATCTTTCCTTAGAAATCCCCGCACACCCGCCTGCAACAGGCGTATAAGTGTTACATCGGTATCGTACATTGTTAACATCAAGACATAAACATTCGGATAATTTTTTTGAAGCCAGGCCGAAGTTTCATATCCATCCAGCAAGGGCATATTCAAATCAAGTATAAGTACATCAGGGACCTGACTGTGTTTTATTTTTTCGAGAGTTTCCTGTCCGTTGGAAGCTGTAAAAAGTACCTTGCAATTTTCAAACGTATTAATCAGTGAAGCTAATGCCTCGCGCAACAGGCTATGATCATCTGCCAGTGCTACATTTATTTCTTGTTTATTCATATTGGGTACATAAATATTTTTTGAATATTCTTTAGCGGGACCTTATAGTGATAAAGGTTAGAAAAGGTATGAAAAAAATATACAAACCGTGAAAACCCTATTTCAAATTGATTAAAATCAAGCATGCAGCCATAATATAATCCCTGTTCTCATGATATTAAAACTGACTTTCGCGATTTAAATGATACATAAATGCTATTGCAAACATTAAATAACTAGTACAGTATATCAGTGTTAAAACAATATGCATTATTATTAATTCAAACGGGGTACAATGCAGTAACAAACTTTGGGCAGTAATAAGCGGTATTGTACAACAATGATAAAATAATATACCACCGGCTATCCAAAAAGAAGTTGTATGAAACAGGTTTGCTTTACCCGGTACCCTAAAAAGTTCATATAGATAATAGCCGCTCAAAACTGTCAACACAAATCCACCTACAGAAAATACTATTGTATTGAAATTATTAATTCCCTGAATAAAAAAAATAAGCGGAATGGCAAATACCAGATACATACAAACAGCATATACTATCCATTTTCTAACGGTTGGTCGCTGAATCATATTATACAGTATAAAACAAAAAAACAGGAACTGTATAATCATAAAAACATTAAAAATATTATGATTACTGCCATATTTTACTGCCCACTAATTTGCAAATCTTTCAACTATAAAGGTTAAGAAAATAAACCAGGGCAAAGTCTTTACATATAAAGGAGCCTCTTTACTAAATAAGTAACCATTCGGTCCTTGACGTTACCAGGCGAATAAAGAAGT
>NZ_JCAPSW010000008.1:0-475368 GCF_059587045.1 Niastella sp. sgz303648
TTGCGCCGAAACCTTTTACATATAGACTGTCCAGTTGTCCCGACTGTTAAGAAAATGTAAAGGCCCGCAATATAGCGGGCATTCACATTTTGTGGGACGTGTTCTTCCGCCCAGCCCCCAATTTAGGGCTTTGTGTTGTGGTGGGAATCAAGGAACGTTGACCCAGCCTATAACCAAAGCCCAATTGAAAAACTAAAGATAAGCTGATTGTGCCGCCGGGAACTGCAACATTACATACATTACAAAGTCTTCAGCAAATGCTTCCGTTGCCTGCTTACAGGTACATTCATACCGTTTTGCATACGCAGATACCCTCCGTCTTCCCGTTTGTAACTTTCAAGTTTATGAGTGTTCACTAACCACGACTGATGTACCCTGAAAAAACCGTAAGGCTGCAGCAGCGTTTCGTATTCTGCAATAGGTTTGGAAACAATGACCCCCTGCTTACTGTCACCAATGTAAAAAGTGGTATAGCTGTTTTCTGCTTCGCAACATACGATATCGTTAATGAGTACATATTTTATTTCGGTTTGGTCGGCAAGTGCTATGCGTTTCTGCTGGCTATTCGGCAGCATGTGCGATTGTAAAAGCAGCTGCATTTGTTCCAGTTGAATCTGTTTGCGTGTTGTCACTTTGTGAATAGCAGCAATAAGCTCCTGCGGATTCACCGGTTTCAGCAGGTAGTCAGTTGCCGAAAACTTAATAGCCTTTATGCCATACTCATCAAATGCAGTAACAAAAATCAAATGAAAGTTCGGTTCTTTCAACTGCTTCAAAAGGTCAAAGCCTGTTTCTCCCTGCATTCGTATATCAAGAAACAAAACATCAACTTCCTCTTTACCTAAAAATGCAGCTGCATCAGTTGCATTAGTGGCACTACCTTTTATATGCAGCAAAGGGCAATAAAGTTCTATCAGCTTAGCGAGACTTTCAATAGCCGCTGGTTCATCGTCGGTAATAAAACAGGTTAAAGATTTCATGCAAGCCAGTTTTTAAATGTAAAAGTAGTGGTTGTACCTTCGCCGGGTATTGATCGTATGTTCATGTCAATACGCATGTTCTGCATTTTCTCGTTGATCAGTTCAATTCTTTTTCTCACCAGTCCAAGTCCGTGGCCTTCTTCTTGTTCGTTTAAATTCCAGCCTTCACCATTATCGGTAATAGAAATGACAAGGTTGTGCATAACCAGAGATACTTTGATGTGTAAAATAGGCTCTTTATTTTTTCCAAATGCATGACGGACACTGTTTTCCAGTATTGGTTGTAGCAGTAGTGGCGGAAAATCGATTTGCGAAGCATTTATTGCTTTATCAATAACGAAATCAAATGAAAAATTTTTACGCCTTTGTTCCAGTTGCAGGTAATCTGTTTCAAGATGCAGCTCTTCCTGTAAGGAAACGAATTCTCTTTTACCATAGTCCATGCTATTGCGCATAAACCGGGCTATATCGCCAATATAATTATTCGCTTCGCTGATGCTATTGCTGTTAATGGTTCCCTGTATGGCATTGAGTGAATTAAAAAGAAAATGGGGGTTCAACTGACCGCTTAATAAAGATAAACGTGTTTCAATGTCTTTGTTTTTTCGGTTGAGTGCTGCCACCTGTTTTTTATGCCTGCGCCGTTTTAATAAATACCATCCTGCAAAAAAAAGTAAAGCGAGCATAAAGCCCGCTGTTACTTTGAAAAAAGAGGTTTGTGTAATGTCGGATACGCCTTGTATTTCTATTTTATGAATTGTTACCGGCTGGTCTTTATACCTCAGGTAGAGCACTTGTGTTTTCCCCGGTGGTATGTCATTGTCGTCAAGTAGCAGAAAAGACCCTTCCGATATTGATTGTTGCGGGCGCTGAATGGATTGCCAGTTGCTGGTTCCTGTGAATGAGTATTCGATCTCTTCCCCGGTTTGAAGCGATTCAAACAGCAGCATACCTATGCTTCCTTTGTTCAGTTTAAACTGGGCGACTGAATCGCCACGCAAAAGATCTGCCTTGTTTAATTGCACACCCAGGAAATCACGGATCACTTTTTTTACATTCGATGAAGTGATCTCTGTTTGCAAATAGAAAAAGTGTACAGGCCGATCCAATTGTCGTTTAATGATGAACTTGCGCAGAATTTCCTTTGATTTCTTTTTGCGAAGTGTTATTTCAACAACATCGTTATACATGAAATGGAGTTCGCCGGTTTGGTGACTGCTTTTCCATTTTCCGATGATAAAATCCTGTTTTTCCTCGCTGTAACTGATGCGGTTGATCCTGTAGTCTTCAACAGGTTTTAAATTACTGAGTACCTGCCAGCCAGCGTGTTGTTTATTATTTTTATTGATATTTATTTCAATTTCGTTGTAGTCGTAATTTTTATCCCATTTGAAGGATGAATTTGTGCGCCATGCACTTTCATCCTCTCCTGTAAGAAAAATGACATTCACAATACTGTCTGTAATCAGGAATGCGTTTTGCTCGAATGGCTGATCGGGGATCGATTTTTTGAACGCATAGTATTCGCTGTATAGCCTGCTGGGATTGGGTGTGGCTCCGATCAATGCATAAGGAAGCACATTGGAATAACTGAGGTTATATTTTACAACACAAGTATCGCAGGGATTGCCGTCAATAAGCTTTTGCACGGTTTTATCCTGTGCAAACAACAACATGGGGAGTAATGCCAGGAGAAATAGGATCGTTTTTTGTTTCATTGTATAGTTTTCATGCAAGATGCTTACAACAACAGCGCTAAAAATACAAAAATTGAATCCGGTATGTTTTTAACTGAATTTAGCAGCGAAGGGCCACAATCACCGAATCGGCCACGTGCAGCCGTATCTTTCCCAATAAATCAGCTTTTTATCGGAAGTCTGTCACTCAATAGATCCTGGAACAGGCGTCGCTGTATCACTGTATACCGGTTGATGATAATTCGTCAACTTTTCCAAATAATTCCCGACCTCATCTCGTCTCCATTTATTTGTAGACGTATAAATGACTGTACTATTATTATCATATTTCGCTTTATCAATTTTTATTTCAAAGGTGTCTTTAGTAGTTGTTATAAAAATCATTTTTGTTTCCCAGGCGCTAAATTTATTACCTGCGAAACGCACCTCTGTCTTTCTTAAAAACTGAGTAATTGAATCGATCTGGTTTTTGTTGGAAATAATAAAATCCCTGCCAACTAAATTTACCTTCCAGTTTGGCTCTGAGGGCTGCAGGTGTATTTCCAAAACTTCTTTGTTATTCAATGTTGAAATGGAATTCCATTTTCCCAACAATTGTCTCGGAAAAAAGGGAAGTAAAATTATGATGATCGCTATAGCAACAAGTACTATCTTAACTTTTTTAGGCAATATGCCATGTAACAACATAATTGTGACGACCAGGATCCAAAGTATTATAGGATAACCCATTCAATTTTTATTATGCGAAGGTGAAACCTCCTTCAGATTTAAACTTTTAAAATATGCGTAATTTTTTGAATTTTCAATAAATCCTCGATTCCAAACAATGTCAAAAGAGAATCGATTTCTTCTTCGCATCTCAGGGGCTCGTATAAAAGACTTCCTGCGTGATAACAAAGTGAAAGTTCACCTATGCTTATATCTTCTTTGGCTTTTTTTATTGCTTTTATACAAGTGGTATCGGTTGAGGAAATATTATCAAACTTGCTTTTATTGTCAGAATTGGTGCAACTCCCAAATGCTAAAATGAAGGGTCCAGCAAAGAATATTTGTCGCATTTAAGATTTATAGTAGGATGCAAATTCGGAAAAAGTTCATAAAATAGTAGCCAACGTCCGACGAAAATTTCCTGTGCACTACAAGTAAAATCGAACTTAACAATACAAAAAGAAGTATACTTTTCAGTTTGTTTATTCCGATTTTGTCATCCCAAATTAGACTGGCAACATTACGGCTTACAAATTCTCCTAAAGCCTTCAAATCTTGTATCAGTAGGTTCGAAATTCGTCCGGTTGTCCCGATAAAAAATAGAACCCTTAATTCTTCATTTAAAACTTCAGGGGAGAGGATAGAAAGGCAATCTGTCATCGTCCAAATCGATCCATATTCATTTGTAACTCTGGTAGCAATGATGATTTGTTTGGGGTAAAGTGTTGCAGCAATTGATTTCTCCATGTCGCTTATATTCGTCAGTTTATTCCTTTTAGGCTTATTTGTTCATCAATGCTGCATTTTTTTTACTCAGGCAAACTATCAAGAAATTGTGTGGTATTTCCATTCCAGAAACACTTGATACATCGCCCGTTTTCAAACTTGTGGGAACAATTGTCATAGCCATAAAGAAGAAAACTACAGTTAGGGCATAGTGATTCCATTTTGGATGTCTGTGAATAGTATTCACTTGCACATTCATCGCATATAGTTATTGCTTTTCCCATGATGCTTAGCTTACCAACTCGTGGCTTGCAATGGATTGCAGCTTTTCGTTCGGGCAGGCTTTTTACAGCTACCGCTCAATCCAGGCCGAATAGGTCAAATTTAATAATTAGAATGAGAAACAGGCAAGAATGCAGGTAATTATATACTTCATACCGCAGAGGCGCAAATATTGGGTGAATCCACATGGATGCTTATATTATAATCAATAAATGATATACAAAATTATGACTCATCCTGCATAGCGCATGACTTCACCCGTAGGGTATACGCTTCAACCAGGCAGGCAACTGCTTCTAACTGACCAGCAAATGACGCCACCTTCCGAGCTAATGAAACCGCCTGCCGGGTATCTGATTCCTCCTGCGTGGTGTATGATTCCACTTGCCGGGTATTCGCTTCAATCGCTCCGTCAACAGCTTCTTCCTTCCCGCCCAATGACTATTCCTTTCGTGCCAATGAAACCGCCTGCCGGTTATTTCACTCCCCCTGCCTGGTAGATGACTCCATCCGCAGGGTATACGCTTCAACCACGCTGGCAACAACTTCTTCCCGCCCGCCCAATGACTATTCCTTTCGGGCAAATGAAACCGCCTGCCGGGTATCTGACTCAGCCTGCCTGGTGTATGACTCAACCATTGAGGTATAAGCTTTAACCGTGCAGGTAACAGCTTCTTCCCGTCCGGCCAATGACTCCGCCTTTCGGACAAATGAAACCGCTCGCCGGATTTTTGACTTTTCCTACCAGGTTTGTGACTCCATATGCAGGTATAGTGATTACTCCTAACGGGCAAACGAGTCCTCTCGCCGGGCCATCGCTTCCGCCTTAAAGGCAAAGGCATCATCCTGCCCGGTCAACACTTCCATACACGTGGCCGACATTTTAAACCGCCTGGCGCTCGCTTAAAATCGCCTGATATACATTGTCTTTAAGATGGTGATCAATTCCATTCAAATGGTAATCGCTTCAGTTTACGCGGCAAGGGGGCGCACTTGTACCACAAACCCTTCAATCAGGCCTGGTGACACATTGCAGGCGAATGTTTAACATTGCAAATTAGCCTGCCAACCATATAAATATATTTCCACGGCTGCAGACCGGCCAGTACAGCGGCTGATCACTTTTACAATGGATATAGGTTGTGTGTAAATGACATGTTCATGACCGTTGAACGACTTATACCTCTTCAAAATTTCAACATGCAGGCTTTCCCGGGGTTTTATGATTTGTAAAAATTACGCGAAGCAGATAGGCTTTTATTAAAAGAAACATAAAAAGAGGCAAACTGTAACGAACATGGATAAATATAGCTCAACCTGATAATCTCGTGAACCTGTTTGCCATGTCATTTCATTTGATAAAAGTCAAATTCTAAAAGAAAATACGACACTTACGACACATGCGTCACTTGCGACAATCTCCATTTGGATTTGCCTTTCTGGCCATATTATATTTGTAATGAATAGCGGAAACCGATATGAACAAACGCTTTTGCCGGTATTGTTAATTGCATGCAAACAATACAAGGATCCTCAGCAAATCGTTTGCTTCAAACAGAAACTGCTGTTCGGGGCTAATACAATCTGCCTGTTGCGTCTTGCTATAAAATGGTCCGATGCCGACAGCCGTTCACTAAAAGCTAAAACTTTTGGGGAAGGCATCCGGCAAAAAGTAAATGGCATCGCAGGGAGCTCCGGCCTTAACGCCCAATAGCTTATGCGATAGCGTTGCATAGCTTCGGCAACAGCGCCGGCAGGCAGGTTGTTTAGTTCACTGGTATTTCAATTGTTTAACTTCAAATTCTTTTTATATGGTTATTAAAATTAAATCTACCTACCGAAAAAGCAGTGATGGTAATCTGCTTAAGTTAGGTTTTCGCGTAGTGCAAAACATGAAAGACAATGCGCACTTTCCAAATCCCAACCCGGCTATGTCTGTTATAGAAGTAGCCTGTTTGGATTTATCGATGGCCGTATCAAAAGCCGGCCGGAACGACAGAACCCTGTCATCAGCTAAAAACGACAAAAAAGCTGTTTTTATCAGGTTGCTGAGCGAACTGGCTGAATATATAACTGCGACCAGTAAAGGTGATAAAACCATGCTGCTGAGCAGTGGCTTCGATATCACAGGAATGAAAATGGAGGCGCAGTTGCTGCAACCGATCGATGAGCTTACCGTTGAAATCGGGCCGCCCGGTGAGGCTACTACCCGCGTTAAAAAAATAGCCGGAGCGCGGGCTTATATTCATCAGTATACGTCTCATCCGGTTACGCCCGATAGCGAATGGATAAGCGAAACCATTACCGAACGCCGGCATACGTTCAGCAACCTTCAATCAGTTGCCAAATACTGGTTTCGTGTAATTGCCATTGGTCGCGACCGGCAAAAAGTGTATTCGCCGCCTGTTTCAAGGGTGATTCAGTAACCGGTAATTCTTACATATTATCCCGCATTAGCTGAACACTGACGAAGTGCATCAACTTTGTAATAGTTCCACGAGCGAACATCATGCAACCCCGCATTTCGCGGGGTTGTTTTTTAGCACACTTTCAGGGCATTAGTATACCGGAAGTATGCTTTATGTATATTTTATGTATGCGAGGAGTATTTAAGGAGTATTCCAACAGTATATTTCATCTATACCTCCGGCAAGGTTCCGGTATGTCATAAGTATGCGAACAGTATCCCAACAGTATATAAACAGTATATATTTCATACGGAGCATATACTAAAAGCATACATGGTATATACATCCACACGCCCTGTTTCAGCTGAAACTTAAAACTTACTACTTAATACTTACTACTAAAAAAAAGAACCCCACCTCGCGGCGGGGCCCTTGCTTGTCATGTCAGTATACCTTCTTTATGATGAAGCTTTCCTTCCTCCCTCTCTTTCAGGAGAAGGTTGGGGTGAGGAGCTTATCTTAAAAACAACATTTCGCGGTATTTTGGTAAAATCCAGTATTCATCACCTACCAGCAGTTCAAGCTTGTCGGCGCTGTAACGGATCTTATCAAAGTATTCGCCTTTGATCTGGTCGCAATAAGCAATTGCCTTTTCGCGGGTATCGCCGATAGCATTGGCTTTTTTGCGGGCCTGAATCATAGCTTCAACAGCTTCGCTCATTTTGTTCACATGCTCAGATACTTTCTCAAGGATCTGTTTCTGATTAGCATATGCCTCTTCTTTCAGTCCGATCTCTTTCAAACCTTTGATGTTGGCGATCAGCTCATTCTGATATTTGATAGCAGCCGGTAAAATGTGGCTGGTAGCCAGCTCTCCCATGATACGGGCTTCGATCTGTACTTTCTTAATATACTTTTCAAGCTCAATTTCATGACGTGCTTCCAGCTCAACATGGGTCAACACACCATTGCTTTCGAATAAGTGTTTTGCTTTGTCGCTAACCATAGCATCCAATGCCTGCGGTGTAGTGCGAACGTTAGGTAAGCCGCGTTTTGCAGCTTCTTCGTGCCACTCATCGCTGTAACCGTCGCCTTCGAACAATACTTTTTCGCTGCTTACGATGTACTCGCGAATTACGTGCATGATAGCGATCTCTTTTTTCTCGCCTTTGTCGATCAATACATCTACATCTTTCTTGAAGTTCTTCAGCGTTTCGGTCATGATGGTGTTCAATGCCGTCATCGGGTTGGCGCAATTGGCAGTAGAACCTACAGCACGGAACTCGAATTTATTACCGGTGAACGCGAACGGTGAAGTACGGTTACGGTCGGTATTATCAAGCAACAGTTCAGGAATGCTTCTGTGCAGATCTAATTTTAAGATGGCTTCATCCTGTTCGTCGAATTTGCCGCCTACTCTTTCTTTTACATCGTTCAATACTTTAGCAAGGTATTGACCGGTGAATACAGAAATGATAGCAGGAGGAGCTTCGTTGGCGCCTAAGCGGTGATCGTTACCGGCAGATGCGATAGAAGCACGCAGAACGTCGGAATATTCGTATACAGCTTTGATAGTGTTTACGAAGAAGGTGAGGAACATGAGATTGGTCTTGGGCGTTTTACCGGGCGCCAGCAGGTTAATGCCGGTGTCGGTAGCCATGCTCCAGTTATTGTGTTTACCACTTCCGTTGATACCGGCAAATGGTTTCTCATGCATTAACGCTCTTAATTTATGACGGCGGGCAACGCGATCCATAATATCCATCAACAGGGTGTTATGGTCAACGGCTACGCTAACTTCTTCGAAAATGGGGGCGCACTCGAACTGTGCAGGAGCCACCTCATTGTGACGGGTTCTTAAAGGAATACCCAGTTTGTATGATTCTTCTTCGAAATCACGCATGAAAGCGTAAATTCTTTCAGGAATAGAACCAAAATAGTGGTCTTCCAATTGCTGGCCTTTGGCAGGTGAGTGACCAAATACAGTACGGCCGCTCATTACCAGGTCAGGACGGGCATTGAACAATGCTTCGTCAATTACGAAATACTCCTGTTCCCAGCCGAGGGTAGCAGTTACTTTGTTTACGTTCTTATCAAAGTAATGACAAACCTCAACAGCTGCTTTATTTAAAGCTTCCAGCGATTTTAACAAAGGAGCTTTATAGTCGAGTGTTTCGCCGGTGTATGAAACGAAAATGGTAGGAATACAAAGAGTTTTACCATGACCGATCTCCATGATAAAGGCAGGAGAAGAAGGGTCCCATGCAGTATAACCACGCGCCTCGAAAGTTGCACGAATACCACCGCTGGGGAAAGAAGAAGCATCCGGCTCCTGTTGAATCAATGCATCGCCGTCGAAAGTTTCAATAGCGCTGCCATCGCCTTTGATAGTGAAGAAAGAGTCGTGTTTTTCTGCAGTGGTGCCGGTTAAAGGCTGAAACCAGTGTGTAAAGTGTGTTACACCCTTGCTTTCTGCCCACTGACGCAGTCCGGCAGCAATCTGATTGGCCATCGCGCGGTCAATTTTTTTGCCACCTTTGATAGAGGCGGTCAGACTTTTGTACGCTTCATCACTTAAAAACTCACGAGCGGTTTTTAATGTAAACACATTATCACCAAATATGGCGGTAATTTTGGTTGAACCTTCAACGGCCAGTCCATTAGACTGGGTGCTGAGGTCGTTGATTGCTTTAAAACGTAATGATTCCATCACTAAAATTTTTGCTTTTTGCAAATAAACGACATATTCAGGTTCAAAAAAAAATTTTGAACTTACCCAGATGTTTTTTTGATAAAATATTAAAAAAGTGGCGTCGGTGGCGGGTTTTAGGCCAAAAAAAGGTCGAAAACTGCGATTTTTTTAAATATGTATATTTTTGTTAATTAGATGTTTTGTACGCCTTTTTAAGCCATTCGTCTGCTTTTATATAAATTTTTGTTTGCCGCAGCTGGTACAGGGCCATTGCCGCTAAAAAAGGTAAAAACAGGCTTCTGTACCTTATAATAGCGCCAATAAACGGTACAATAAAGCCAATCAGTAACAATTGAATGGTGGTAAGCAGCAGGCAAAACCAGCCAAAACCCGATATCGTTTGGTAAGCTTTGTGTTGAACAGTGTAATAAACGGCCATAATAACAAGGAGCCAGATCAATAACAATTCTACCGAAAAAGCATTGTATATAACCTGTCCGCCCTGGCCGGGCAACGGTTGAAAAAATCCGTTTATAACAGCAAAGGGTAGAGCCTGTAAAAAACTCCACGCATTGGGTTGTAACAACGGAATAAAAATGCGCGATTTCCCCTGCAGATAATAAAACTCATGCTGCCGTTGACTGATAGCGGTAAAAAAATTATAGGCAGGCTGCACCATGCCGGTTATAAACATCAGTAACAATACCACCGATGTGGTGATCAGCATATTCATCCATGTTTTATAGTTGGTTTTTGCTGTGAGTGTCCACATAAGCACGCCGGGTAACAGGCCGAATACCAGGTTTACCCGCGTTAATAAAATACCTCCGAAAAGTAATGCGCAGGTGATTATGCCGCGCACGGTAAACCGGCTGTGTAATTGCTTTTGCCAGTACCACAAAAAAAATCCCAGCAACATGTACAATACGCCGTCTTTATGTATGCAGGCGGTAAAAAACAATGCAGAAGGTATTAGTAGCGTAACAAGAGCGCAAATCAGCTGCTCCTGAAAAGCCTTTATAAAAACCCTGTACAGGGCAATGCTTCCGATGAATATGAAAAATGAAAACAGCAGCGAGTTGATATAAAAATTATCAAACGAAAAAAAGTTAAGCACCATGTTTATCCCTGCTATTAAACGGAAAGATATTTCGCTCCACAAAGCGGCCCCTGAAAGACTTGCCTGATAACTGCCCAGAAATTGCGGCATAAAAGTTTCGGGCGCATGCAACAGCACGTTTTTCATTTGCTTACCGGTTTCAAAATAATCCCATATATCGCCATGATTCGGGTAAAACCGGTAGGCTATTATATTATGTATCCAGGAAGTAATGCATCTGAGCCAGAAAAAGATCAGCAGGTAAACGGGTTTTATCTGGCTTTTTTTTATAAAGGGAATGCAAATCACTGCAACACTCAGCAATAAACCGTATGCAATCAGCAGTATTAAATGCATAGAAATTAAAAATTACAAATTAAAAATTAGAAATGAGAAAGTTGGAACCCGCGAAGCAGTTTTTCTTACTTTTTCATTTAACGTTTTTAATTTTTCATTTCTCATTTCTCAATCAGTTCTTTTATTTTATCGTGGTAAATTCCTGCTATTATTTTCTTCTCATACCGGTTAATGATCCTTTCCCTTCCTTTTAATCCCATTTCTTTTTTTTGCTGCGGGGTAAGGTGGTAATAGGCTTCCATTTTTTCGGCCAAACTTTCTGCGCTTTTTTTACCACATAAAAAGCCATTCACGTTTTCTTCAACCAGCTCGCGGCATCCGGCCGTATCGGTGGTGATAATGGCTTTGCACATGCTGGCAGCTTCGAGCAAACTCAAGGGCAACCCTTCGCTGTACGAAGGCAGTATAACGCAATCAGCGGCGGCAATATGTTTTATTACATTATCGGTTTCGCCAATATAGGTGATCAGCTTTTCGGCTACCCAGGCGTCGAGCTCATTTTTAGATACAGCACCCGGTGATTCGGCGTCGAATTTTCCGAGCAACAGACACTGCACAGGCAGTTGTTTTTTTCGCAACGTACGCATTGCATCTATCAGTTCATAAATGCCTTTATATTTTATGAGCCGGCCAATCATCAGGTAGGTAACGGGTTGGTTCGATGGTTCGTAAGGCGCCGGATAAAAAGTTTGGGTATCGATGCCTTCGCCCGGCAATACGAATGTTTTGCTTTTATCAACCAGTTTATTTTGGGTGAAAAGCTGCAGGTCGTCGTTGTTCAGGAACCATACCTGCCGGGCACTACGCAATGAAAATTTGTATAATCCGCGGGCTATTTTTTGTATTGAAGAATCTTCCATAAAAGCATATCCCAAACCGGTGATCACGCTAACCGAAGGCACCCGATTGCCAGCGGCGATGGTGCCGAATATATTGGCTTTTATGGTATAGTGAAATATTAAGTCGGGCTTGATTTTGTTGTAGGCTTTTTTTAATTCGAAGTACAATTTCAGGCCTTCGAGCGGAGAAATTTTTTTGTTTTCGAAATGCTTTAATGCTGTGAAATGAACACCGGGCAGGTTTTCGAATTGTTTGGTGTAATGATCCCGGGGAGCCAGAATAAATATGTCAAAACCGCTTTCAAGCAACTCCTTTATTATATATAACCTGAATTTATAAATACTCCAGCTTGTATTGGCCACAAAAGCGATTCGTTTATTTCCCGGCATAATAAGTTAATGTGCAAATTTGCAAATTTGAAAATTTGAAAATGCGCTGATTCTCAAACCTTCGGCATGGGATACATTTTTTAAAAGGGCGAATATAACTTATAAATTATGACCATGCAATTTGCACATTATCAACCTGGCCCGTTAATTTGAAAATGCAGGTGCGGATATTGTATTGACTTTCAGAATTTCAACAGCCAATTTTCAAATTTTCAAATTGATTAATTTTCAAATTAATCCTAAAAACTTAAGAATACCCGAACTGCGAATCTGCTTTTCCCACGCCCAATTGGAGGTGTCGGGGTGCGAAAAGGCAAAACCGCTTATATTTTCCCAGGTAAAATTCGAAAGGCCGGGTTGCAGGTAAAAATAGTTGCCGCCGTATTGCTTTTGAAAATCGCGCACCCAGGCATAATCGGTGGTGATAACAGGCAGGCGGCAGGCCGCATAGTCGATGAATTTTGCACTTGTTTGCCGGTTATAGGGCAAAATATCGGGCATATAATTAATGCCAAACCGCGCCTGTTGTATATGCGCATATATTTCATGATAAGGCACGGGGCCTTCAAAAATGATATTGCGGGCGCTGGCATATTCTTTTTGCAATGCATCGTAATTGCGCGACAGCACCAGTAATGAATGATCTTTTAACGCACCACCGGCAAAGCAGTTTAACAACAATTCGGGTTGCCGGCCTTTATCGACTGTGCCTACATAAACAAAATCGTATTTTTTTTCAATGGCGGGAAGTAAATAAGCATTCCCCGATGGAATTCCGTAATTGCGTATGCCATACGGCACTTTATCGTTGTTCCTGAATTGCTTCAGTACATATTCATTATTAAAAATGCGGTAATCGGGCCTGGTGTTGATGAGTTGTTTGATGCGATCTTTTACAATACTAAAAGGAGGAACCGATGCCGAGGCATATTCATGAATGATGATGCGGTTTTTATGGCGGCGGGTATGCCGGCCCATAAAATGCCACTCCACATCGCATTGAATGGCATCAACCTCCTGCGGTTTAATGACCCGTGTTGTTACGCCCATTGCCGAAAAAAAATCAACATAGGCTATTATTTCGGGCATGAACGCTTTATGGGGATGAATGAATGCGATGGTCATGGAAATGAAAAATGTAAAATGAAAAATGAGAAATAAGAAAGGAAAATGAGAAATAGGGTACTTGTATTCACTTTTTCATTTTTAATTTCTCATTTAACGTTTCTAATTTCTAAAATTTAAGCTCCTGAAACTTCGATTCCAAAAACTCCAGCACCCCCGATCCGCGGATCTGTTTTTCCCAGGTCCAGTTGCCGAGATCGGGTGGTGAATAAGAAAAACCGGTAATATTTTCCCAGTTAAAATTACCCAAACCAGGTTCCAGGTAAAAATAATTGCCCCCGTATTGCTGCTGAAATTGTTCTATCCAGCCATACTGCGTGCTTATAACGGGCAATCCCAAAGCCGCGTATTCAAGCAACTTGACCGACGTTTGCCGGTTAAAAGGCTGTATGTCTGGCACATAATTAATACCAAAACGGGCCTTTAATATATACGAATCCATGGTATGATGGGGCAGGGGACCCATGAACACGATATTGGTGTACCGGGCGTATATTTCTTCAAGATATTCGTATTGCTGGCCTATCAGCAGCAGGGTCCTGTTTTTTAATAAACCGGTGGCGAAGCAGTTCAGCAGGGGTTGCAGGTTGCGAACGGGCGAAAAATCGCCGGTATATACAAAATCATATTCTTTTTCGTGTAAAGAGGCATCGGCGGCAAGCCATTCTTCGGGGATACCCATATCGCGAAATCCAAAAGGTATATGGTCGTGAATACTATAAGCTTTTTTTACATATTCGCTTAAAAAAAGGCGAAAGTCGGGTTGCGCGCTAAAAAAGCTTTTCGACCAGTTTTTCCATCGGCGCCAGGGAGGTAAAGAAGAGGAAAAATAGTCATGTATCTTAAAAATGCCCTCTTTGGGTTTGGTAAGATCGGTACCCATCATCCACCATTCAACATGACGGTGCAGCAGTCCCAGATCATTTTTGTTAACTAATTCACACGTTATATTGTAGCCCGAAAAAAAACGACTGTAGGCGTCTATTTCGGGCAAAAAGGCTTTATGGTTATTGACAAAGGCTATTATCATACGAGCTGGTAAATCGGGATAAATTTATCAATTAGATGACAGACTGTTTGTACTTTTGCGCTTTCTTTTAAAAAACAGGTGCGGTAATCAGCATTTTACATCTATTTATCATGGAAATAACAGTAAAAACGGCTCAGCAACTACGTCTTACCGAAGAAGAATTTGAACTGATCAAACAAAAATTGGGTCGCACGCCCAATTTTACCGAATTGTGCGCCTTCAGTGGTATGTGGAGTGAGCATTGCAGTTATAAAAACTCTATTAAATGGTTGAAAACCTTGCCGCGCGAGGGCCAAAAAATGCTCGTAAAGGCCGGTGAGGAAAATGCAGGATTGATGGATATTGGCGACGGATTCGGCGTTGTATTTAAAATTGAATCTCATAACCACCCTTCGGCCATTGAACCCTTTCAGGGCGCTGCCACCGGCGTAGGGGGTATTCACCGCGATATTTTTACCATGGGCGCAAGGCCTATTGCCTCGCTCAACTCTTTGCGTTTTGGTAATTTAAAAGAAGCCAAAACCCAGCACCTGCTGGCCGGTGTGGTGCATGGCATTGGCCACTATGGCAATTGCTTTGGCGTGCCAACCGTAGGAGGTGAAATTTATTTTGAAAAATGTTATCATACCAACCCGCTCGTAAATGCCATGAGCGTGGGCATTGTGAAAAACGGCGAAACCATTTCGGCCACTGCAAAAGGCATCGGCAACCCCGTGTTTTTTGTAGGATCGGCTACCGGTAAAGATGGTATTGGCGGCGCTTCCTTTGCATCGGCCGATATTACCGCCGAAAGTGCTGAGGAATTACCCGCTGTACAGGTGGGCGACCCTTTCCAGGAAAAGAAACTGCTCGAGGCCTGCCTCGAAGTAATAAAAACCGGCGCAGTAGTGGGCATGCAGGATATGGGAGCTGCCGGTATTATTTGTTCTACAGCCGAAATGAGCGCCAAAGGCGAAGTAGGTATGCGCATCGATTTGGATAAAGTGCCTACCCGTCAAAAAAATACCGCCGATGGCGGCACAGGTATGAAGGCCTGGGAACTGCTGCTGAGTGAAAGCCAGGAAAGAATGTTGATGGTGGTTGAAAAAGGCCACGAAAGCGAAGTGCAACAGGTGTTCGATAAATGGGACCTGCCATGTTCTGAAATTGGCGAAGTAACTGCCGACGGCATGTTGCGTTTTTATATGCACGGCGAACTCGAAGCCGAATTACCTGCCAACGACCTGGTACTGGGCGGCGGCGCTCCTCAGTATACCCGCGATTATAAAGAGCCTGCTTATCTGGCCAAAATAAAAGCTTTCAATGCCGATAGCATTGAAGTGCCTGAAAATTTAAAAGCCGTTGCCGAGCAAATCATCAGCATTCCCAATATTGCCAACAAACGTTGGGTATATGTACAATACGATAGCATGGTAGGCGCCGGAACTGCAACGACCAATACGCCGAGTGATGCTGCCGTTGTAATTGCCAAACCTACCAATAAAGGACTGGCATTAACAACCGACTGCAACAGCCGGTATGTGTTTGCCGATCCGTTTACAGGCGGTATGATCGCTGTAGCCGAAGCTGCCCGCAATATTGTTTGCAGTGGCGGCCAGCCGTTGGGTATTACCAACTGTTTGAACTTTGGCAACCCCTACGATCCGCAGGTATACTACCAGTTTGTATATGCCTTAAAAGGTATGAGCGAAGCCTGTAAAAAATTCGATACACCGGTAACCGGCGGTAACGTGAGCTTTTATAACCAGAATCCCGACGGTGCGGTATATCCTACACCAACCATTGGTATGGTAGGATTGCTGGATAGTGTTGATGATAAAATGACGATGGACTTTAAACATGCCGGCGACCTGATATTCTTAATCGGAAAAAGCCGCGGCGATATCAATTCATCGGAGTATCTGCATAAGGTGAAACAGGTTGAATACAGTCCGGCCCCGCATTTTGATCTTGAAGAAGAAGCAACGCTGCAGAATAAAATTGCCGAACTGATAAACGCCGGCGCCATTGAATCGGCCCACGACGTAAGCGAAGGCGGTTTGTTTGTTACACTGGTTGAATCGGGCTTTAATCGCAACCTTGGTTTTGATGTGGTAGCTTCTGATATCAATATTCGCAAAGATGCCTATTGGTTTGGCGAAGCCCAAAGCCGTGTGGTAGTGAGCGTGAACCCTGCCAAAATTGAATTGTTTAAAAGAGCGCTTGGTAACCATCCCTGCGAAGAGCTGGGTGAAGTAACCGTGGGCAGCATTGAAGTAGATGGCCTGAACTGGGGTTCAATTCAATCGTGGAAAGATAAATACGATACCGCCATCGAGAATTTGCTGGCAGGTCACGAGTCGGAGCATGCATTAAGCGCATTATAAGCTTAACGCTGAACGCGAAACGCAAAACGCTCCTATGAGGTGTATTAGCGTTAGGCATTCAGCGTTCTGTGTTTAGCGTATTCACCATTGACCATTCACCATTCACGAAAAAAATGAAGAAAGATAGTACCATCGTGGTCACCGGCGCCGCCGGATTTATTGGAAGTTGTTTAACCGGGTTCCTGAATGCAAAAGGATTTACGCAGCTTATACTGGTAGATGATTTCAGCGAGCCTGAGAAAATGAAGAACCTGCAGGGAAAACAATTTCAAACAAAAGTTGAGCGTGAGGTGTTTTTCGACTGGCTGGCTACAGAAAAACCTGCTATTGATTTTATTTTTCATATTGGCGCCCGTACCGATACTACCGAGTTTGACTATTCAGTGCACCAACACCTGAATGTTGAATATTCGCAAAAGGTATGGAACTACTGCACTGCGAACAACGTTCCGATGGTATATGCTTCTTCAGCTGCCACATACGGATCGGGCGAAGAAGGCTATAATGATGACCATGCAGTGGTATATTCATTAAAGCCATTGAATCCGTACGGTGTTTCGAAAAATGAATTTGATAAATGGGCACTGCAGCAAAAAGATCAGCCGCCGTTTTGGACGGGATTGAAATTCTTTAACGTGTATGGTCCTAATGAATATCATAAAGGCCGTATGGCCAGTGTTATATGGCATTCGTTCAACCAGATTAACCAGCAGGGAAAGGTGAAATTATTTAAATCGCATAAGGAAGGATTTAAAGATGGACAGCAACTGCGCGATTTTGTATATGTGAAAGACGTGCTGAAAATTTGTTACTGGCTGATGGAACAGTGGGCAATCGGCAATCGGCAATCGGCAATAGGAAAAGTACCAAGTGGATTATATAATTTGGGAACGGGTAAAGCTCGCAGCTTTGAAGATCTGGCAAAATCAACTTTCAGAGGGCTTGATAAAGAACCGGTCATTGAGTTTATTGATATGCCCGAAGATATTCGCGACAAGTACCAGTATTTTACCGAAGCGAATATGCAAAAGCTGAAAGATGCTGGCTATAGCGAACCATTTTATTCGCTCGAAGAAGGTGTGAATGATTATGTGCGGAATTATCTGGCGAAAGGAAACTATTATTAAAGTCGGTAAGTCCGAAAGTCCGAAAGACAAATGCATCCATAGAAAAATTCTTTCTGACTTTCCTCCCGATAGCTATCGGGACGGTTTTTCAGACTATTAAAGAAAGTATATGAACAAAAAGATTGCTATCATCGGCGGCGGTAACCTGGGAACGGCCATTGCAGAAGGATTGTTGAACAGCGGATTTGCCCAGCCCGAACACATTCTGATAACCAAAAGGAATATCAAAACACTTTTGTCGCTCGAACAAAGAGGCGTGCTCATCAGCGACAATAATGTTGAAGCGGTTCGCTTTGCCGATTTGATCATACTGGCTGTAAAACCTTTTCAGGTAGATGATATATTGAGTAAGCTGAAAGCCATGCTGAACCCCGAACGGCATGTATTGGTCTCTGTTATAACAGGTGTTACAATTAATCATATGCTGCAGGCAGTTGGTAAAAAACTGTCGGTAATAAGAGCTATGCCCAATACCGCTATTGCCATTCAGCAAAGCATGACCTGCCTGGCATCGCATGAAGCAACAGGTGAGCAAATTGCCTATATCGAAGATTTGTTTAACCAGCTGGGAAAAGTAACATGGATTGATGAAAAACTGATGGATGCTGCTACTGTGCTGGGCGCATGCGGTACAGCGTATGCCATGCGCTATATACGTGCAAACATACAGGGCGGAATTGAAATTGGTTTTGATGCAGCTACTGCCAGTTTAATTGCTGCTCAAACTGTAAAAGGCGCTGCAGAATTATTATTACAAAAGAAAACGCATCCCGAACAGGAAATTGATAAAGTAACTACACCTAAAGGTTGCACCATTGCAGGATTAAACGAAATGGAACACCAGGGTTTCAGTTCTTCACTTATAAAGGGCATTGTTGCCAGCTACGATAAAATTGCCAAAGACAGTTAGTACCAGGCTGTGTCATGACGCATTTGCAAAAAAAATATATGTGTAATTGATTGTGTTATTATAACGATAAGTAGGGAATCTGCTATAGGTGTACGTAATTTTACGAATATGACATAATACTCATATATTTCCTTGCATAAACAGTAATTATTTCGTTCTTTTGCTACGCGAAAATGCTTATCCGTACCCCAAAACTCAAACCATTATAAACTTATGAAAAAAGAACGTTATAGTTTTTTCATACTATTTGTTGAAATCGCAGCTATTGTTTTTTTACATTCAGCCAAAAGCAAGCAGGAATTAGGAAATAAAGCATTTAGCGAAAAGAAGCCTGTAGTATCCACCCCCTATCAGTTAAAAGCGCTTTCAGTGACACAAATGAAATAATAGAAATTTTCATTTGTTATTTACATAATTATAAACCTCGCAACAGCGGGGTTTTTTTGTTGGGTGTTGCTTCGCCCCCCTTTGTTGTTTCAAAAACCTGTATTGAGGCATCCAGACGTAGATGAAGGATAGCTATCAGTTTAGAATTTCATATTTAGGGTTTATCTGTGTTCATCCGTGCAATCCGTGGCGAACGTGTTTTCCGCCGAAGGCGGAACTATAGAATCCCTAACAAAAAATGCATTCCCGGCCGGCGCGAAGCGGCGGCACCCCTTTTTAATCAGTTTTTAATCAACTAATCCACAACCAGCTGCCGGGTTTTCCACAACCCAAAAAGGGTTTGTTTGAACGGAACAATTTGCCGTAACTTTGCACGACCTCCCGGAATTATTCTTCCAAATAAGAGTTATAAGTTTCCGCTGGTCAAATAATATAGTGGATCAGGATAATCAGTAAAAATGTGTGTAGAAAAAGACGTGCAACGTCGGGCTAACGATGTGATGGAATGATATTTATACTCCTGATCCAATTATTTTTTAGAGGCATCCGATGGGTTTATTCAACAGGAAAACCTCCGCGGAAAATCCATCGGGTGCCCTGGTAAGCTTAAGAAACTGACTAAATAACCATACATATGGCCAAACATATTTTTGTTACCGGTGGGGTAACTTCTTCGTTAGGAAAAGGAATTATTGCAGCCTCGCTTGCAAAATTGTTGCAGGCAAGGGGATTGAAGGTAACAATTCAAAAGTTCGATCCTTACATAAATGTCGATCCGGGTACCCTCAACCCGTATGAGCACGGCGAATGCTATGTTACTGAAGATGGCGCCGAAACAGATCTCGACCTCGGACACTACGAGCGTTTTTTAAACATATTCACTTCTCAGTCTAACAACGTTACTACAGGCCGCATTTATCAAACCGTAATTAATAAAGAGCGCGAAGGGGCTTACCTTGGTAAAACCGTACAGGTAGTGCCGCATATCACCGACGAGATTAAACGAAGAATGTTGTTGCTGGGACAAACCAACGAATTTGATATTATAATTACCGAATTAGGTGGTACTGTAGGCGATATTGAAAGCTTGCCTTTTATTGAGGCGCTGCGCCAGTTGCAATGGGAACTGCCCGAAGAAGATACGGTAGTGGTGCATCTGACCCTTATTCCTTACCTCAAAGCCGCCAAGGAATTAAAAACAAAACCTACCCAGCACAGCGTTAAAATGCTTAGCCAGGAAGGCGTGCATCCCGATATAATCGTGTGTCGTACCGAAAAAGCCATGACACCCGATCTGCGTCGTAAAATTGCCCTGTTTTGTAATGTAAAACAGGAAGCGGTGATCGAGGCTGCCGATGCGCCAACCATTTATGAAGTGCCGCTGGCCATGATGCGCGAAAAGCTTGACCTTATTTGTTTAAAGAAACTGAATATTAATAGTTTTAAGGAACCCGATCTGCAGAAGTGGAAGGAGTTCCTCGATAAACTGAAATATCCGAAAAGCCAGGTAACCATCGGCCTGATCGGAAAATACATCGAGTTACAGGATGCTTACAAGTCGATTCTGGAAGCATTTGTACATGCCGGCGCCCTGAACGAATGCAAGGTGCAGATCATAAACGTGCATAGTGAATTTATTACCACAGATAATGTGAGTGAAAAACTGGCTAATCTTGATGGTTTGCTGGTAGCGCCCGGTTTTGGACATCGTGGGGTAGAAGGGAAGATCCTTGCCGTAAAATATGCCCGCGAAAACAAATTGCCATTCTTTGGAATTTGTTTGGGTATGCAAATGGCCGTTATTGAATTTGCCCGCGATGTATTGGGATTAAAAGATGCCCATTCAACCGAAATGAATGCCGATACACCCGACCCGGTTATTGACCTGATGGAAGAGCAAAAAGAAGTTACTTCAAAGGGCGGTACCATGCGTTTGGGCGCTTATTCGTGCGAAACAAAAAATGGCAGCCTTGCCCGTCGTATTTACGATAGCGAAATGATCAGTGAAAGGCATCGCCACCGCTGGGAGTTCAACAACCGCTATCTTGGCCAGTTTCAGGAAGCCGGTATGGTCGCAAGCGGAAAAAATAACGAAAGCGGACTGGTAGAAATAGTTGAACTGCCGGCTCATCCCTTCTTTATTGGCGTTCAGTACCATCCTGAATTAAAAAGTACTGTCGAAAACCCGCATCCCTTATTTGTAAATTTTGTAAAAGCAGCCAAAGAATACGCCGAGCAAAAAAATGCGGCAAAGAACCCTTTATTGCAAAGTGAAATGATATAGGTTTCTGGTTTGTGGTTTGTTGTTTGTGGTTACCAGCTGCAGGAATTCTATTAGGCTGTTGTTGCGTCGCACTCTTGTACGCCTGAATCGCTATTCAGCCAATTCGCTATTTATGCAACACATTGCAACCTGATGTTAAATTTAAGAAAAGCTTTCTGTAAAAAAATTTCAAGGATCTGATACATAACGAATTGGAATATAATAGTGACAGCTCAAATCGCGGAGCAACTACAAACTATAAACTACAAACCACAAACTGATTTGGAGCAACCACAAACCATAAACTACAAACCACAAACCAAAGAACCCCTATCTTTGCACCTCTTCTAAACTTTTAGTATAATGAATTTTGACCGCAATACGGTGATTGGCTTTGTGTTGTTAGCTTTATTACTGTTTACATATCTTTTTATTTCTACCAAAAACAGTCGCGAATTACAGGCGGTGCAACAGCGCCGGACCGATTCGCTTGCCCGGCTACAATTTGTACGCGACTCCACAGCTAAACTGAACGATACCGCAGTTGCAGCCAATGCAGTGCCCGACTCGAACCAGTTAGCTACCCGCGGAACAGAACAGTTAACAGTTGTTGAGAATGACGTAGTTAAAATTTCATTCACCAACAAAGGCGGGCAGCCTGCAAAAGTTGAACTGAAAAAGTATAAATCGCTCAACTCCAATCAGCCGGCTTTTTTGAACAATACCCCGTTTGATAAAATATCATATGGCATTAATACAGGTAACAACCAGGGTGCTCAGGTAACCGACCTGTATTTCAAAGCCCCCCGGATAGTACGTAATGCCGATAACAGCCAAACGGTTATTTATCAGCTGCCTGTGCCTAACTATGGAATGGTTACCCACCAGTATACCATTCGCCCCGATGATTATCTGATCGATTGGACGGTGCAATTCGACGGGGCCGACAAACTGTTAACCCAGGGCAATTTTAACCTGGTTTGGCAAAATCAGCCCATGCAGCATGAAACAGATGTGATTTATGAACGGCAGCAGACTACCGTTTGCTTTTATGAAGAGAACAGTTTCGACTACATGATGTCGAAATCGGGCCGAACCTTCGAAAAACCGGTACAATGGGTAAGCGTTTCGCAACAGTTCTTCAACACTACTTTAATAGCTAAGAATAAGTTCACTTCGGGCGAAGTAAAATGGACGAAGAACTTACAAGACACAACTGCAAAAATCGCCGAAGTAAGCACCGCTTTACAGGCCCGGTTACCACTGGGACCCCGCACTGAGTTCCCCATGTCGTTATACTTTGGTCCAAACGACTATAACATACTTAAAAAGCATAGAGACCAGGTGCCCGAAATGGATAAGATCGTTAACCTGGGCCGTGATATGTATGCCTTTGTGCGTCCGATCAACAAGTACATCGTAATGCCGGTATTTGGGTTATTCAGAAGTTTTATCGGCAGTTTGGGTATCGCCATTGCGTTGCTTACCTTATTCATCAGGTTGTTTACATCGCCATTGGTATACACCAGCTATCTCAGCGGCGCCAAAATGAAAGCCCTGCGGCCCGAAATTGAAAAGCTGAAAGAGAAATACGGCGGTGATCAGCAACAGGTAGGGGTTGAACAAATGAAATTATTCAGGGAAGCAGGGGTAAATCCGCTCGGAGGTTGTATACCGGCCCTGTTGCAGATTCCTATCTTCTTTGCCTTGTATAGTTTCTTTAACTCAAATATTGCTTTGCGTGGAGTAGGCTTTTTATGGGCCGATAACCTCGCTTCGTACGATATTATTGCTCATTTTCCATTTAGCATCTGGGGGCTTGGTAATCATTTAAGCTTATTTACGCTTACGGCTGTTAGTACCAGTTTTCTGATATCAATTTATAATATGAACATGACGCCCGATCAAAACAATCCGGCGCTCAAGTACATGCCGTACATCTTCCCGTTCGTATTATTATTTGTGTTCAACCGGTTACCCGCAGCCTTAACCTGGTATTATACCGTTTCTAACATTATAACCCTTATATTACAGTTTGTAATTCAGAACTATATCATCGATCACGATAAAATTCTGGCTAAAATTGATCTGAACCGTAAAAAGCCAAAATCCAAATCAAAATGGCAGGAACGGTTAGAGCAGATGCAGGAGGCACAGAAAAATGCCCAGTCTACCCGTGAAAAAGGCCAGAAGAAGTAGTAAGTTTTAAGTTGTAAGTTTTAAGTCGTTGATAATAAGTTATATGCAAATCAGCAGGGTTATAAAATGTAGTTAAAATCAAACCCTGGATTATACCTAATATAAAAAGGTGGGTCTTCTTATAAAGGAGGCCCACCTTTTTAAGTTTTTAAGTAATATGTTGTACGTAATTAGTAATAAGTCGAAGAGAAAGTAGTAATAAGTCGAAGAGAAAGTAGTATTAAGTCGAAGAGAAAGGACTTATTACTTACAACTTATTACTTAAAACTGTATTTTAGGCAGCAACTATTCTGAACCTTTATCCATCTTTATAATACAACCCTGGATTACATGAAAAAAGTTATTGTTTTACTGATGGTTAGCCTGTTTGGTATGCTGGTTACCGCAAGCGCGCAGCGCAAGGTTTCGGAGCTTACCCTCGTATACGATGCAAGTATTTCGAGCGGCAGCAATGAGCCTAAAATGGCCGATGCCCTCGACGGACATACAAAAACCATATTTATCAAAGGAAACCTGAGCCGGGCCGAAATGACCAGTGCCCTGTTTTCGTCGGCCACTATTCATGACTCAAAAGCCGGTACATCGGTTGTTTTAAAGGAAGTGAGTGGTCAGAAATTACTGATCAGGATGACCAATGAGAACTGGATAGAGAACAATAAGCGATACGAGGGCATTACTTTTACCAATACGAGCGAAACGAAAACCATAGCCGGTTATAACTGTATAAAAGCTACGGCTACCTTGCCCGAAGGCACTACTTTCACAGTATATTATACACCCGACCTTGTTCCTGAAAACAAGGAATACGATTATCAGTTTAAAAACCTCAATGGATTACCGCTTGAATATGAACTGGTTCAGGGTAAATTGACCATAAGATACACAGTATCAAAGATCAATATGAACCCTGTGCCGGCATCAAAATTCGACATACCCAAAACAGGCTATCGCGAAATGACATATGAGGAAAGTAAGAAAATGAACGTAAGTAATTGATCGGGTTATTTACGTAACCTGATCTTTAAATCGATGACGTTCAGATTGTTACGAAAATACGATCTATCAGGAGTAATATTCACCCGTGGTTTGTACGGTAAAATGAATACTTTATTACCCTGCTGATAAGTAACTACCGTATTTACGTAGTTGGTGTTGCGTTCATTGCTGAATATATGACTGCCTGTATAAACAGGGCCAGCCTTCAGCGTGAAGCCATTAGTAGTTCGGATTGGTGTGAAATCGGGTTTGCGAAGCGACTCCGCTCTTTTTTTATCACCACCCCCGCTACTGGCAATTGCAAGCGCAACAGCCCCTATCATCGCACAACTGATGACGGTTTTTTTAAGCATGTGGTTAAGTTTTAGAGTAGAGTTCACTTGCATAGTTAAAAACAAAAGTAATTAAAAAAATTTAGAATTCTTTAACCGTCTGTCCGAAAGTTTATAATTCCCTTAACGGTTAAGACTCATAAATGTTACGGATTTCATAACAAAATGGTTGGTTTTTTTTCTCACACCAGACCTTATTTTATAAAATATTGATAATCATTGGGCCCAACTTGTTCACAGATGTCAAAAATTAAAATTGGAATCCATCGTCGAATATCCTATTTTACATTAACCTACTATTTAAATTCATGAGAGAAAATCCGTTTCGACAGGATAATGAAGAAATCAGGGAGTTAGTGAAGCAATTTCAGAATCTCAAAGCGGGGCGCGGAAATTCCTTCCTGGAGGAGGAGGCTTTTGAAAAAATAATCGACTATTTTGATGATGTAGAGGACCTTCCCCAGGCTTTGGAGGCTGCCGAAATGGGCATTGAGCAATATCCCTATTCCTCGGTATTGCTCATAAAAAAGGCCGACCTGTTAATTGCCACCCGCCACTACAACGATGCGCTGAAAATACTCAACCACGCCGAATTGCTCGACAGCAACGATATCAACCTGTACATATTAAAAACCGATGTATATCTGGCGCTCGACCAGCAGGAAAAAGCAGTAGAGCTGCTTGAAAATGCCCTGCAGCTGTTCGACGGACAGGAACGCATTGAATTGCTGTTTGAACTGGCTGATGTATATGACGATTATGAAGAGTTTGACAAGATATTCGATTGCCTGAAGCTGATCCTTGAGCAGGAGCCCAATAACGAAGAGGCTTTATATAAAATTTGTTTCTGGACCGATTTCACCAGCCGCAACGAAGAAAGCATTCTGTTGCATCAGCGCATCATTGAAGAATACCCGTACAGCGAACTGGCCTGGTTTAATCTGGCCGCGGCTTTTCAGGGTCTGAAGCTATACGAAAAGGCAATTGATGCCTACAAATATGCAGTGGCTATCGACGAAAAGTTCGACTATGCATACCGCAACATGGGCGACGCCTATATTCGTTTGCGTAAATACAAAGATGCTATTGAAGTTTTGGAAAAGGTGCTGGAGCTGTCGCGCCCCGAAGATGTTATTTACGAGGCTATCGGCCATTGTTTCGACCGGTTGAAGAACTATGCGCAGGCACGCTTTTATTATCGCAAAGCCTCGCATCTGAACCAGGGCGATAGCAAACTGTATTATAAAATTGCCTGCACTTATATTCATGAGGAACAATGGTCAATGGCGGTGAAACAGCTTGAAATTGCCATGCAGATACATCGCCTGCAACCCGAATACAACCTCGCAATGGGCGAATGTAAAATGCAGTTGGGCGATTATAAAGAAGCTATACAATATTTTTCTAATGTGGTGCGCCAGCGGCCGCGCAATATATCGAGCTGGGAAGCGCTGATACGCTGTTTATACCAGGGCGAATTTTTCGAAGAAGCACTGGAACAGGTGAAGGCGGCTATTAAAATTACCGAAGCCAAACCCATATTCATATATTATCTCAGTGCCATTTACCTTGCACTGGGCAAAACCAAAGAAGGGTTGATACAACTCGAAGCAGCGCTTACTGCTTCGCCCAAATTGCTCAAAAAACTCATTCAACTCAATCCAGCCTTATTACGGCATCAGCTTGTTGTAGATGTAATTGCACGTTGTAAAAGAAAAGGCAACGAGGATACAAAAGGCAACAAGGCATAGAGGCACAAAATACAATAGTCAATAGTCAATAGTCAATAGGCAATAGGCAATAGGCAATAGGCAATGATAAAGCCCGGCCAATGGCTTTCTGTCTAAGAGTTTAACTTGCTTTTAATAACCGTTTTGTTTATTGCCAATTGCCTGTTGCCCATTGCCAATTGATACTGATTGTGGTCAGTTGTGCCAGGAGGCTGTTCCTTGTAACCTGTTTTCTCTTATTTTTGCGGCGGCTATAAAATTGTTGCACAAAATACCAAGGAATGAATTTTAACCTCACACAGATCCCTGACAGGATAAAGAAACCACGCAACAGCGGTATTACGATGGTAATGGATAAGGGCCTGAGCATTCCCGAAGCGCAAAACTTTATGAGTGTTTCGCACCCTCATGTAGATGTTGTAAAGCTTGGCTTTGGAACTTCATTTGTAACACCCAACCTGCGCGAAAAAATTGAAGTTTACAGATCCTATGATATTCCCGTTTATTTTGGGGGTACTTTGTTTGAGGCATTTTTGATCCGTAACCAGTTTAATGATTACATCAGTGTTTGCAAGGATTATGAGATATCTTATATGGAGGTGAGCGATGGTTCGATCAATATACCCCATGCCGAAAAATGCGGCTATATCGAAAAGCTGGCCAAACATGGCACTGTGTTAAGTGAAGTGGGCAGTAAAGATGCCGCTCACATTATTCCCCCTTATAAATGGATCGAACTGATGCGGGCCGAACTGAACGCCGGTTCATCGTATGTTATTGCCGAAGCTCGTGAAGCTGGTAATGTGGGTATTTACCGCGGAAGCGGCGAAGTACGCGAAGGCCTTGTACAGGAAATTCTCACCCAGATTCCCGGTGAAAAAATATTGTGGGAAGCCCCCCAGAAAGCACAGCAGCTTTACTTTATCGAACTGCTGGGCTGCAATGTAAACCTCGGTAACATTGCTCCAACTGAAGTAATTCCACTCGAAACCATGCGTATAGGTTTGCGGGGCGATACGTTCAATTTGTTTTTGAACGGCAACTCAAAACATTAGTCGGCAATCGTGAATCGGCAATCGGCAAAATGAGGTTTTCATTCACGATTGCCGATTCACGATTCACGGTAAATTACGGAGGGACAAAAATTAAACGAAAACGATGAGAAAGTACGGCCTGATTGGCTATCCGTTAAGCCATTCATTTTCTCAGAAATATTTTACTGAAAAATTTCAGCGGGAGCATATTGCCGGTTGTTTATACGAAAATTTTCCGCTGGCCGATATCAGTGAATTTCCGGCGCTTATTCAACAGCACTCCGATTTATGCGGACTGAATGTTACCATTCCTTATAAAGAAAAGGTAATTCCTTTTTTATCGGCTCAAAGCGAAGTGGTGCAGGCAATCGGCGCCTGTAACTGTATTAAGATCGAAAATGGTTTGCTTACCGGTCATAATACCGATGTGGTGGGTTTTGAAAAGAGTTTATTACCGAAGCTGCAACCGCATCATAAAAAAGCCCTGGTACTGGGCACCGGTGGCGCTGCCAAAGCGGTGCATTATGTGTTGAATAAACTGGGTATTGAATATATTGAAGTATCGCGAACAGCATCGGGCAGCAAAAAGATTTCGTACGGGCAGGTTACCGAAGCTGTTATAAAAGAACATCAGCTGATTATTAATACAAGTCCGTTAGGCATGTATCCCAACGTAGATGAGTGTCCGTTGTTGCCCTATCAGGCACTCACTTCACAACATTATTTATTCGATCTTATTTACAATCCTGCCAAAACATTATTTCTGCAGAAGGGGGAGGAGCGGGGCGCTGCCATTGAAAATGGCGCCGATATGCTGGTTATTCAGGCAGAAGAGAGCTGGAGGATTTGGCTGACCAGTTAACATGTTAACCAGTTGACAAGTTGATTAGTTAACTTGTCAACAGATCAACTTGTTAACAGATCAACTTGTTAACTTTTCAACTGCTTAGTCAACTTCTCAACTACTTCAGAGGGAACAGCCGTCACTCTTTTCTTATCATAATCATAGCACACCATGCCCGTTTTGGCAATGGCAACCAGTTGTTTGGTATCGCCTTTGTTTTTTTCGAGTTTATAATACAGGTCGAAGGCTATTTTCGAAAAGTCGGCTGCAACCACCGATACGGTCACCACATCGCCATAAAACAATTCGCTTTTAAATTCAATGGCCACATCGCTCATGATGAGGCCGGCGCCTGCGAGGGTCAGTTCGCCATAACCATAGCTGGCAAGGTATTGTACCCGCGCTTCATGTATCATCGAAAGAATGGTATCATTGCCAACATGTTTACCATAATTTAAATCGGTTATGCGAACCGGTATAGTAGCGGTAAAAGAAAAATGTTCAGGGAGCTCAACTTTAATTCGTGCCATTCTGTATTTGATTATTTGTTTCGCGCAAAGGCTAAGCCGCAAAGGTATTTGTTTTGCCTATTGCCTGTTGTCCATTGCCTATTGCCTATTGCCTATTGCCTGTTGCCTGTTGGTATCAGTTTTCCTGCAGCAGGTCCTTCAACTCCAGTATATCGGTCAAACTGGTAGCGGTTGGAATAAACGACGACTGGTTCAGCAGTTTGGTCTTCCATTCGCGAAAACGCATTTTCCACAGGCTGTTTTCCTGCATCATAAAATCAAAATAATCCTGCGGCTCCACATCATCGTTCAGCGAACTGATGATATGCACGAATTTGGAAGAGATGCGTGTTTGCTCACCATTGGGGCCGGTAATGGTAATATAACAGTCATCGGGAGAGGTAATGAGTTTTTTATCCAGAATGACCTGACCGTTGGCATCGCGAATAAGCGGCCCTTCCACGCTTGGTAAATCACTTTTGGTAAAGGGTACCGCCTGCACATCAGTTACGCCTGCATAACTGGTGGCTATGGGCTGATAATCGCTGATATATGGAGCCGGTTGAGAAGCAGTTCTGTTTGCATAACGGTTCACCATTCGGACCGGCACCAGCGATGAAAGGGCTGCACCGGATGATTTTGGCGCCGGTTCATCAGCCTGCTGATCATTATTTTCGGGAATTGCGGGTTCAGCCTGTTGCTGAGGCGTTGTATTATTGTTAGTTGATGGAGTGGTGAAAGTTTGTTTGGCAACTACTTCATTGCTGTTATTATTAGAAGAAGAATTGTTCAGAAAATACCAGGCGCCCAGAGTAATTAATACCATGGCGGCAGCAACTGCAATAGCTTTACGAACCGGAAAGGCAATTACTTTGGCCGGTTGCTGAACAGGCTGTTGTTGCGGCAGGGCAGCAGCAATATTGTTCCATGCGGCGGCCGGCGGGGTTACTTCCAGATCATACATCTTTTGAGCAACCGGTACTTCGTCTGCATCAAATTCAGTATTCAACCGGGCCGCTATTTCGGGCCACACGCCAGGCGGGGGTTGTACTTCAAGGTGAAGAAGCGTATGTTGAATATTTGTAGCCATATTACCGGGTATAGGATTTTTGCGTATCGCTTAAATATTGGGTTATCTTTTTTTGTAAAACTGATTTCGCTCGCGCCAGTTGCGACTTACTGGTGCCTTCGCTGATTCCAAGCATATCACCTATTTCTTTATGCGAATATCCCTCAACTACATACAGGTTAAACACTGTTCTGTAGCCGGGTGATAATTCCTGTACAATTTTTATGATATCTTTTTGCGCCAGGTTTTCAAGGGCCGAAATATCACTGTCTTCAATAGTGCTTTCTTCCTTTTCACTGACCATCGACAGTTTGGCCGATTTTTTACGAAAATGTTCAATAGAAGTATTTACAAATACCCGTCTGATCCATCCTTCAAAAGAACCCTCTGCCCTGAAATGGTGTAAATTCCTGTATACTTTTATAAACCCTTCCTGAAGCAGATCCTGTGCATCTTCGGCATTATTGGCATAGCGCAAACAAACTGCATACATTTTGGGAGCAAACCGGTGATACAGTTCTTCCTGCATTCGCCTGTCTCCCGCAATGCATCCCTTTATTAAGTCGGATTCAGAAATGGTATAGTTGCTTTTTTGGTTCAAAAAAACTTTTTTCTATGTATTAAAAAATTAAGCCCTGTTCAGGCATCCGATGGGTGGGTGTGTTCAACGGGTTAGTTTCCGCGCGCGTAACCCTTCGGATGTTTTTATGCATTTACCTGTTCTTTTAAAAACAACACCAGTTTGTCGGCTGCTTTTTTACGATGGCTGATGGCGTTTTTTTCGTTTAACGTCATTTGGGCAAAGGTTCTGTTGCTGCCGGCCGGTGTAAAAACGGGGTCGTAGCCAAAGCCGCCGTCGCCATGCCGTTCGCCCGAAATGGTTCCCTCACAGATACCCTCAAAAAGCCGTTCCTGACCCTGCCATATTAAAGAAATAACGGTACGAAAACGTGCCTGACGGTTGCTGTTATTGCCCAGTTTATGCAACAATTTATCAATATTTTTATCAAAAGCCTTGTCTTCACCGGCATATCGAGCGCTTTTTACCCCCGGTTCACCGTTCAGGGCGGCTACTTCGAGGCCTGTATCTTCACTAAAACAATTTTCACCCGTTAACTGATAAATGGTACGCGATTTTTCCGATGCATTTGCTTCCAGCGTATCATGTGGCTCTGGAATGTCGATATCGATACCGGCCTGTTTTAAACTGATAACTTCCAGCGCATGGCCTATGGCCGCCTGTATTTCCTGTACTTTATGATCGTTATTTGTTGCGAAAATTAACTTCATGGTGAATATGCTAAATGCTGAACGCTTAATGCTTAACGCAAATACTCCTCGTTTTAGGAGTTCAGCGTTTTGCGTTCCGCGTTCTGCTTTTTGTGAATATGCTAAACGCCGAACGCTTAATGCTTAACGCAAATACACCTCGTTTTGAGCGTTTTGCGTTCAGCGTTTCGCGTTCTGCTTTTTGTGAATATGCTAAATGCCGAACGCTTAATGCTTAACGCAAATACACCTTCATTTTGAGCGTTCTGCGTTAAGCGTTTCGCGTTCTGCTTTTGTGAATATGCTAAATGCCGAACGCTTAATGCTTAACGCTGAATACACCTCTGGTTTAAGCGTTTCGCGTTCAGCGTTCTGCGTTTCGCGTTCTGCTATAAAAACATTCTCTTTAAACAATCCCACAGCTTCCTTTTCAACAGCTTTGCGTCCTCATTTTCCTGGTTCAGCTCGTTCAACCCGGGGGTAAATAAATACGTACTGCCGGCATAAGCCTGCTCTTTAAAAGCCGGAAAACTGATGGGCAGCTGAATGGTCCCCGGTTCAACCCCGAATAACAACACGTATTTTGGCTGCAATTGCTGTTTTAACGGCTCTATAGCCACCTGAGCCACCGCATGATTTACGATGGCTACATCGGCCATATTCAGCTTGCATGCGCTTAACATTTTGGTAAGGAATTGTAAATCGGATTCCGGCAAAAACACTTCGTTCGGAAAATTTACCACAATGGCAATTTGTTGCTTATTGTTTCCAAGCGTTTTATAGCTAACCGGTTGCTGAGCCCCCGGTTGAATAGTTTCAGGCTGTTTTACAGATCCGGGTTGTTTTACAGGTTCGGGCTGTTTAACAGGTTCCGGGGTCTTCGGTTCAACAGGCGGCGGGGTTGCAACAGTATTCGTTTCAACCGCAGCAGGCCGGGAGTCAGTAGTTATTTCGCCATCGTATTCAATTAACGAATGCCGGTACAAATCAGCAATAACTATATCGGGTAATTTGATGTTTTTCAAACTCATTGAGTACAAACTGTTCTTTTAAATGGCGATAACTATATCAGTTACAAGTGAATAGAAATCGTCTTCTATTAATGCTAACGAATGTTAGCAATATTTTTGACGGCCAGAAACTTTCTTTGTTTATTTGTGCCTCAAAAATACTGGATTATGGTAGAAGCATATAGCATCCCTGTAACAAAAGTTGACCACAGCAGGTTGTCGGGGGTAAATCTTGAAAATATTCCCTTTGGCAGAACCTTTACCGATCACATGCTTGAAGCGGATTTTGAAAATGGTGAATGGAAAAATGTAGAAATAAAACCCTATCAGCCGTTGGTATTAAGTCCGTCGGTAGCGGCTTTGCATTACGGACAGGCGATTTTTGAGGGTATTAAAGCCTACAGGAGCAAATCGGGGGAGGCTTTTATTTTCAGGCCATATGACAATTTTAAACGATTCAATATATCGGCCGAACGCATGCAGATGCCTTCGGTTCCCGAAGAAATTTTTATGGAAGGGATGCGCCAGCTGGTAGCGCTTGATAAAAACTGGATACCCGCCCGGGAAAATCACTCGCTGTACATTCGTCCCTTTATGTTTTCATCCGATGAAATGATAGGGGTGCGACCGTCGGAAAATTATAAGTTCCTCATTATCATGAGCCCCACCGGGCCTTATTACAGCGCCCCCATGCGTATTTACGTTGAAGAAAAATACACACGCGCAGCGCCGGGCGGCGTTGGCTATGCCAAAGCGGCCGGTAATTACGGGGCCAGTATGTTTGTAACAGCCGAAGCTAAAAAGCAGGGATACGACCAGGTTTTGTGGACCGATGTATACGAGCATAAATATGTGCAGGAAATAGGCACCATGAACGTGTTTTTTGTGATTGGCAATAAAGCTGTTACACCCGATCTGAGCTCAGGAACCATTCTGGCCGGCGTTACCCGCGACAGCGTGATGACGATACTCGAAGAAATGGGACTTACCGTAGAGGAGAAACCGGTTTCGGTTGATAGTTTGATCGAAGCTTACCGCGCCGGCGAATTACGCGAAGTATTCGGCACAGGCACAGCCGCCACAGTTTCGTTGATCAGGGAATTGAAATACAAGGATTTTGTGATGACTTTCGATACCGACAAATGGCAGGTAACCCCCGAAATAAAAAAGCGCCTCGATGCCATACGCGAAGGGAAAACCGCAGATAAATATGGGTGGATGTACAAAGTGTAAGGTAAAAATCCTGCTTTTTAGCCTATTTTTCAGGTAATTAACATCTAAAATGAATCAATGTGAAAAAGTATCCCGCAATTTTTTGGTTATAAAATTAATACGCTTACCTTTGCCGTCCCAAAATCAAAAGGTTCATAATGCCTACTATTCAACAATTGGTAAGAAAAGGAAGAGAAATCATCAAGGCTAAAAGTAAATCAAGAGCTTTAGACTCCTGTCCTTTCCGTCGTGGTGTTTGCACCCGTGTATATACAACCACTCCCAAAAAGCCTAACTCGGCTTTGCGTAAAGTGGCTAAGGTTCGTTTAACAAATAAAGTTGAGGTGATTGCCTATATACCCGGTGAAGGTCACAACCTGCAGGAGCACTCAATTGTGCTGGTTCGCGGCGGTCGTGTTAAAGACTTACCAGGTGTACGTTACCATATCGTTCGCGGTAGCCTGGATACGGCCGGTGTAAAAGACCGTAAACAAAGCCGTTCTAAATACGGAACTAAAAAGGAAAAAGCTAAAAAATAATCGCTGACGCTCACAAATCTTTATAAATGAGGAAGACAAAAGCCAAAAAAATTCCCTTAGCGCCTGATGCAAGGTATAATGATGTGCAGGTTACAAGGTTTATCAACAACCTGATGTGGGAAGGAAAAAAGAATACAGCATTCGAAATATTCTATACTGCATTGGAGCGGGTTGCTAAAACAACCGGCGAAAATGGGTATGAAGTATGGAAAAAAGCCCTGAACAATGTTACGCCTGCTGTAGAAGTACGCAGCCGTAGAATTGGTGGTGCTACTTTCCAGATTCCTGCAGAAGTTCGTGCAGAAAGAAAAATTTCCCTGAGCATGAAGTGGCTGATTCGCTATAGCCGTGATAGAAACGGTCGTAGCATGGCTGAAAAACTGGCTAACGAAATCGTTGCTGCCAGCAAAGGTGAAGGCGGTGCTTTCAAAAAGAAAGAAGATACCCACCGTATGGCTGAAGCCAACAAGGCTTTTGCTCACTTTAGAGTATAACGCTTACTACAGCATATCTGATTATACACCCATCGGTTACGTGCCGGTGGGTTTTTTTATATCAATGGTGAATGCCCGCCCGGATGACCCGGTCGGACGGGGTCAATGGTAAATGCGCCTTCGCTACTGCTCGCCTCCGTGTTTCTGTACTAAGCTATAACACCGGCGCCTAAAGCTTCAGCTGCACACGAACAGCGGATAAAGTCGTGAAACGCCAAACGGTCCCGCTAAGGCGGGATGAATCGGCAATTACTTCTGCTTCAGTTAACCTGTTAACTTTTTAACTTGTAAACCTTCCAACTCCTGATGCCTGCTTATTACTTCATCATTCGACATTCAATATTCGACCTACTGCACCATTACCCTGCCCGCAAAATCCTTCTTCCCGTTTTTGAGTATCAGTATAAAATAGATTCCACCTTTAAGTCCGCTGAGCGGAACGTAATTTGCCGTTTCCTGTAAGTTGTATTGCAATACCTTTTGACCAGGTGAATTGTATAAAATCACCTGGGTATTGACTGGTTCTTCTTTGGTAAAAATCTGCAATGAACCGGTAGCTTTTGCCGGGTTGGGGAAAATGATATACCGGGTGGTGAGGAAATAATAAACACTTTGCTGACTGCTGTAAATGACCAACCCATTGGTTAGCTCAATTTTTAAGCGATAGGTGTTGGTGCCATCGGTGAGGTTATTATCAAACAACAGGTAATCGAGGGCGGTTACAGGTTGAACGATCTGCAGGGTTTGAAAACCGTTTTTGGTTAGCTTTTCAACCGTTAAGCTCTTAACGTTATAAAACGAACCTATTTCAATAGTAAGCTGCGCCGCCGGTGAAGATCCACCGCGATCGTCGAGATCGGCCAGGAATGTTTTCAGGTAGCAATCTACCCCCTGCATTTTGTAATTGAGGGTGTATGCTTTCAGGCCTTCTCTGTTGCCGATTACCGGTGCTGCTGTATACCAGTTGAACGAACCGGGTTGATGAATGATGAGGAAAGTATCGGTTAAGGTTGTAACACGCTGCAGGTATTTATCGCCCAAACGGTACACATTATACGCACTAACAGATGGCGCACGATTCCAGTATAACATCACTGAATCGGGACAGTTAAAACCAACTTTCACCTGAACGGGTGTTGAAATGGTAAAAGTATCGGATATAAAAGATTGACCGTTGATGGTCATGCGAAGCAGGGCCGTGCAAAAAGTATCAGGTGCATTCCAGTACGTGGTATGCGCATTCAGCGGTGTTGCATTATTGATCGCCTGCCAGGTAACACCTTTGTTTACACTGTATTCCAGAACGCCGGTGGTATTGCTGAAGGTCGATGACCAGCGAAGCAGGTTGGGGTTTGTCCCGGAGATATAGTCGGTTGCCACCGGAAACTGCCATTGAAACTGATCGGCTGCATCGGTTTGCCATGCTATAAAAAATGACTGGTTACCGGTAACGGCGAAACCTTTAACCCGTATGGTATAGGTTCCTGCGGGGGCGTTATCGATCGTTATCTGTTCAACATTATTGAGCGTATCTTTTTTACGAACAGCCGGTAATAGCAGCGAATCGATGATCGGGGCTGCACTCAGCACCCAGGGTTGCCATACCTGTGTGGTGCTGTTATTCACCAGTTCAAGATCAAGATCATTGATCAACGCTTTGGAGGCATTCGCTGCTGCAGCGGGATCGTTCCAGCACAACAATATTTTTAATAAGCGGGTATTGCCAGGTACGGTGAGTGAAAAAGTTTGGGTACCGCCCTGTGCTACTGAACCTGCATAATAGTTTCCACTGGCCAGTGTTTGTAAAGCTTTATAAGTATTCAAAATTCCGAAGCCCGATTGATAGTCGGGGCCTTTGGGGCCTGTATCATCGGCACTGTTCAGCAAAGCCGCTTTTACCAATGCAGAAGAGGGAAGTGTTCCGCTGTGTTGATTTTTATATTGTTGTTGCAGTAAAAGCACAGCCCCCGAAGTAAGGGCGGCGGCGCCTGAGCTGCCGTCCTGGCCAAAGGCAACCAGTTCGGGTTTTATCCGTCCGTCGTAAGCAGGGCCTTTTGAACTAAGAAAAGCCACAATTCCGAAAGAATCGGTAGCACCTGCGGTTATGATATTCTTAGCCATTTTAAAACTGCCCGTAATATTGGCCATGTTCATTATACCGGCATAAGGTCCCGTACTGGCAGCATTGCCCGAATTGCCGGCTGAAAAAACATGCAGTAACCCAGGATTGTTAATGGTGCTGGCATCATAGGCGGCGGCATCGGCGCCATAATAGTTTTCAATGCCCGTTCCATACGAATGGTTCTGCACCGAAATGCCGTATTGCCGGTAATCATTATCGGCATCGGGTAAAAGATTGGCAAAATTCGAAGAGGTAAGCTGTGCAGCCGGAACAGCTCCGCTGCCGGTATAAAATGAGTTTTCTCCGCCGGCAATAATGGTTGCCATAATGCTGGCGTGCGATGTAATGGCTTCAGCCGCCAGGGGGGTAGAAAGATATCTTCCTGTAAAATCAATATCCGCGGTATCGGGCTTGTTTTCTTTTACCGAAACAACCATTGAGTTACCGTTCAACTGTGGAAATTGCGCATGTACCTGGTTAATGGTGTTGAGGCTGTTATCGAACGATCCTATGGCCAGCTCTTCGTGCGGTTGGCGGGGAATATCTACAAAACGAATAAACGGTAAGGCAGCTGTGAGCGAGTCGATGGTTTGCCAGTTGCTTTTAACAATCAGCAAACCGCCGGTATATTCACCTGTAATCTGCAGCGGTAATTGCTTTTGACTGAAATATTTTTTGGCCGAATCGGTATTCGAAGTAACGATCCAGAATATTTGTTGCTGGTTTTTCGAAAAAAGCGTTTTGCTTTTTTGTAACACAGGCGAAAATTTCCGGTTAACCGGCTGAAGTGTTGGCTGTGCCTGTACGCCATGCATCAGTAAGAATAAGATAAGCAGGAAGAGCCCGGATGATTTCATCTTCACGTATTTAGGTTGTTTTGGCCCGATGAATTTTCGTATGCACAATCTACAATTTTTTACCACCTGATTAACCAAATAGCACAGTAAGTTCTTTGTGTAATATCTAACTACATGGCATAGGGTAAATTGACTATGAACAATTTCTTTCCACATATATGGATTATTCTGCAGGTTTCTGGGTAAAATGGGGGTGTTCTGCAACTATGTTGCTATTTTATGAGCTATACACTTTATGATTTTACTTAAATTGAAATAACTATTTAATTGTAAACCGTTAAATGTTGTGATTTGCTTTCAATTATTAACTGTTAAATCAAAACACTCATGAGAAATGCCCTCATCAAAACTACTGTTGTACTTGTAGTATGCGTTTTTGCACTGTATTCCTGCCGAAAAAATGCCAGTACCGGACAAACTGCGTCCATCTCTGAAGAAACCCTTGGTCAGATTTATAATCTTGGGTTTAGTAACAAAAATGTATCGTTGAACGAAGACGGAAATTATGTGGTGGAAGGCGATATTGTGCTTAGTAAAGCCGATTTAACCTCCGTTCCGTCGATGCAGTTTTTCAGAGTAGGCTCTGTTGAGCAATACCGCACGTATAACCTGGTAACAGGTTTACCACGTGTTATCAAAGTAAGCATATCCTCGCAGCTGCCTTCGTCGTATGTGGCAGCGCTTGATGAAGCGATTGGCCGTTACAATGCCCAGAACCTGCAGATCACTTTTCAGCGTGTTTCTTCGGGCGCTGCTATTTCAATTGTAAAAGGCAATGGAAGTTATCTGGCCTCTGCCGGTTTCCCTACCTCATCAGGAGATCCGTACAACCAGATAAAAGTAAATTCAAGGGCCATTGGCAATCAGCCGCAATATACCGTTGCCTCTATTCTGGCGCATGAAATGGGCCATTGCATAGGCTTCCGTCATACCGACTGGATGGATCGTTCGTATAGCTGCGGCGGAGCTGCCACAAATGAAGGAGCCTCAACTATTGGTGCTGTACAGATCCCGAATACGCCTTCTGGTCCCGATGCCGGTTCGTGGATGCTGTCGTGCATCGGTTCAGGCGATAACCGTCCGTTCAACAGCAACGACCAGGTGGCGTTAAATTATTTGTATTAAAAACTATTCTGATAATAATAAAGGTTATTAAGGCAAAACCCGCTGGTGAAGCGGGTTTTGTGTTTATGTGGGTTTTCGTAAAAATCCGAAATTACATACGTACTGTTTCGATATACTAACCTTGTTGTATAGAGTATTTTTTTAATGATTGAAAAAAGTTTTCCACCAAAAACGTTTATACTTCTGGGTAATTGGGTAAAAATGCGTTTTTCTGCGGGTGATAGCCAATTGGGTATCAAATGAACAAGATAATTTAGTAAATTGACAATTAGCGCGTGTAGTAACCATACCATTAACCACCATTAAATCTAAAAATGCACATGAGAAAGTTAATTTTCAAAACAACCGCTATTGCAGCAGGTTGTGCTCTTCTGTTATTTGCTTGTCGCAAAAATGCAAAAAATGAAAGCTCTTCAACTGTTTCAGATGAAGCACTTGCCAAAATTTACAACCTCGGATTCAGTAATAAAGACGTAATTTCTGACGGAAAAGGAAATTACATTGTTGAGGGAGATATTCTGCTTAGCCCGGCCGATCTGAATGCAAAAGCCGATGTGTCGCTTTTGCGGGTGGCCGGTGAAGAGCAGTATCGTACCACAAACCTCGTAAGAAGTTTGCCGAGAAATATTACGGTGAGCCTTGCTTCCAGCTTGTCTACCTGGTCAACAGCCCTGAATACCGCGTTGGCTCGCTACAATGCACTGGGGCTCACGATCACTTTTACGCGTGTTACCTCGGGCGCCAATATTTCCATCGTAAACGGTACAGGCAGTTTCCTGGCCTCATCGGGTTTCCCTACTTCATCGGGTAATCCCTACAACCAGGTTATTCTTGTTTCTACCGCTGTTGCAGGGCAGCCACAAAATACGGTTGCCAGCATTTTAGCGCATGAAATTGGCCATTGTATTGGTTTCCGCCATACCGACTATTTTAACAGATCGTACAGCTGCGGCGGATCTGCTGTAAATGAAGGTTCTGCCGGAGTGGGCGCTATTAACATTCCGGGAACGCCAACCGGCGCCGACCCCAACAGCTGGATGCTGAGCTGTATAGGTTCTGGCCAGGACCGGCCGTTTAACGCAAACGATAAAATTGCTTTGAACTACCTGTATTAATTTTTTATTACCAGGTTGGTTACTGCACCCAAAAAGTCCTGTCTCCGGCTCAACCGGCGCAGGACTTTCTTTTTTACCCTTCAAACCGGCGGTGCAGCTTTATTTTTACCCCCGTTCCGCTTCAAATTCCGTGGAATTGCATACCTTTGCGAACTTCATTTTCAGGGCATTTTTCCCTGGATAAAAAAACAAAAGAAAATTTAACAAGTCATGGCAGACTTACGACTACAAAGAAATTTTGGTATTGCGGCACATATTGATGCCGGTAAAACAACTACTACCGAGCGTATTTTGCGCTATACCGGTATGATCCATAAAATTGGAGAGGTGCATGACGGAGCGGCCACTACCGACTGGATGGAGCAGGAAAAAGAAAGAGGTATCACCATTACCTCTGCTGCTGTTAGCTGCCAGTGGAACTTTCCTACCGTAAAAGGTAAGGCAGATGCAAATACAAAAAAATATTATTTCAACATCATCGATACTCCGGGACACGTTGACTTTACTGTAGAAGTAGAGCGTTCAATGCGTGTACTGGATGGTTTGATCGCACTGTTCAGTGCCGTTGATGGTGTTGAACCTCAGTCTGAAACCGTTTGGCGTCAGGCTAACCGCTATAAAGTTCCCCGTATCGGTTTCGTAAATAAAATGGACCGTTCAGGTGCCGACTTTTTAATGGTGGTTAAACAGGTTAAAGAAATGCTGGGTGCAAAAGCAGTTCCCCTGCAGTTGCCCATCGGCGCCGAAGATGATTTCAAAGGCGTGGTTGACCTGATCAAAATGAAAGGTATCATCTGGCATATGGAAACAGAAGGTATGACCTTCGATGAAATTCCTGTTCCGGCTGATATGCAGGCAGAAGCTGAAGAGTGGAGGCAAAACCTCATTGAAGCAGTAGCTGAATATGATGACAAGCTCATGGAAAAATTCTTTGATGATCCAAATACGATCTCAGAAGATGAAGTACACGAGGCTATTCGTAAAGCTACCATCGACCTCAGCATCGTTCCGATGATGTGCGGTTCTTCTTTCAAAAATAAAGGCGTACAAACTGCATTGGATGCTGTTTGCCGTTACCTGCCTTCACCCGTTGATATTGAGGATACAGTAGGTACTGATCCCGATAGCGGTGAGCCGGTAACCCGTAAGGCTGATCCTAAAGCTCCGTTTGCGGCGCTGGCATTCAAAATTATGACCGATCCGTTTGTAGGTCGTTTGGCCTTCTTCCGCTGTTACAGCGGCCACCTCGATGCCGGTTCGTATGTAAAGAACATGCGTAGTGGTAAAAACGAGCGTATCAGCCGTATCATGAAGATGTTTGCCAACAAACAAAACCCAATCGATTTCATCGAGGCTGGTGATATCGCTGCAGCAGTTGGTTTCAAGGAAATCAAAACCGGTGATACCCTGTGCGATGAAAATCATCCGATCGTATTGGAAAACATGTTCATCCCCGAGCCGGTAATTGCCATTGCCATTGAGCCTAAAACACAGGCCGACGTTGATAAAATGGGTATGGCCATTGCCAAGCTGGTTGAAGAAGATCCTACATTACGCGTAAATACCGATGAAGAAACCGGTCAAACCATTTTACGTGGTATGGGTGAGCTTCACCTTGAGATCATCATCGATCGTATGAGACGTGAGTTTAAAGTAGAAGTTAACCAGGGTGCTCCCCAGGTTGCTTATAAAGAAGCTTTCAAGAAGTCGATTGAACATCGCGAGATCCTGAAGAAACAAACCGGTGGTCGGGGTAAATTCGCCGACATCATTTTTGAATTAGGACCCGCCGATGAAGAGTTCCTGAAAGAAAATCCTGATAAACGCTACCAGTTCGTGAACGATATCTTCGGTGGATCAATTCCCCGTGAGTTTGTTCCTGCTATTCAAAAAGGTTTTGAGCAGGCCATGGGTACCGGTGTACTGGCCAGCTACCCCATGGAGAATATGAAGGTGCGTGTATTTGATGGTAGCTTCCACCAGGTTGACTCTGACGCCATGTCGTTCGAGTTGTGCGCCAAGAGTGGTTTCCGTGAAGCAGGCCGCAAAGCGCAACCTACCTTACTGGAGCCTATCATGAAAGTTGAAGTAATTACGCCTGATCAATACATGGGTGATGTTACCGGTGACCTTAACCGTCGTCGTGGTATGCTCGAAGGTATGGACAGCCGCGGTGGTGCCCAGGTGATCAAAGCCAAAGTGCCGCTGAGCGAAATGTTCGGTTATGTAACTCAGTTGCGTAGCTTATCTTCAGGCCGTGCTACCAGCACCATGGAGTTCAGCCACTATGCTCCTGCACCCAACAACATCGCTGAAGAAGTGATTGCCAAGGTGAAAGGAAAAGTGAAAGTGAACGATTAATATCGGGTTCATATCTCTTATTATAGAGCCCTTCTGCCAAAAGCGGAGGGGCTTTTTTGTGTTTGCCATCTGTACTGAGCGAAGCCTGCCCGACTATTGGCGGGTTGAATTACACGGCTATTGGCAAAACTGCACGGTTATTGGTCATATTAGCGCACTTATTAATTTGTTCCTTAGCTCATAGATACAAGTGTTATTTTGCACCTGTAATAACCCAAATTACCTGATTTTTTCCCGGAGGGAGTAGCATCGACTATTAAACACTATAATCCTTTGAATCCATGCGGTACCCCTGTTGCACACAGGGGTATTTTATTTATCTGTCAGGATATAAAGAATATTCCTTTTAAACATGTTGGTTCTTTGGGTTAAATGAAATAGCATAAGGAGTCAAAGAGGTTGAATGACCTGTTTGACTCCTTTGACTTTTTTGACTGTTTTCATTTTTTTGACCTGATTGCCGTTGTTTTTATTTACGGTAATGTTTGTTTGCGTTCAATGTCTTAATTTCCTGCACCAAAATTTTCAGCATGCATTGTCAATCAGTATCGTACATGAAATGGTTATTTGTTATCATTATCGGGTTTGCTCCTTTTTCGCTGTTAGCTCAGGGAAATATAAAATGGGCTAAAACTGGTAATGGTTATTATCGTATAGAGGGAGGAGAACTTGCTTTATATACGCTTCCGCAAAATGCAAAAACGACTGTTATTTCAAAAAGCCAGTTAACGCCCCAGGGAGGCCATGCCCCCTTGTCGGTTCGCAGTTTTAGCTTTTCGGGCGATGAAAAAAAGGTGCTGCTGTTTACCAATTCTAAAAAAGTATGGCGCCTGCAAACAAGAGGCGATTACTGGGTTTTCGACAGCAATACCGGTTCACTGACCCGTATAGGCAAAAACAGGCCTGCTTCATCACTGATGTTTGCCAAATTTTCGCCCGATGGCTCCAAAGTAGCCTATGTAAGTGAATACAATTTATATGTTGAAGAGCTGGCCAATGGCACAGTGCAGCAACTTACCAAAGATGGTAACCGCAAATTCATCAACGGAACCTTTGATTGGGTATACGAAGAAGAGTTTTTTTGCAGAGATGGATTTCGCTGGAGCCCCGACAGCAAACATATTGCCTACTGGCAGATCGATGCACGCAAAACCAAAGATTATCTGATGGTGGATAACACCGATTCAGTTTATCCCTTTGCCGTGCCCGTTGAATACCCCATCGCCGGAGAACCACCTTCGCCTTTTAAAATAGGGGTGGTAGATGTTGCTTCTGCCCAAACACAATGGATGGATATTGCTACCGACCCCGTTTTACAAAGCTATGTACCCCGCATGGAATGGGCCGCCAATAGTAATGAACTGATTGTACAGCACCTGAACCGCAGGCAAAACCAAAGCGACCTGTTAGTATGCAATGTGCAAACCGGCGCTTCGCAAATCATTTATACCGAAAAAGATTCTGCATGGATTGATATTCTTCCTCTGTGGGACAACGATTACATCTGGGGTGGCTGGGACTGGATCAACGGAGGTAAAGAATTTATCTGGGCTTCGGAAAAAGACGGCTGGCGCCACCTGTATCGCATTACCCGCGATGGCAAAAAAGAAATACGCATCACCAATGGCAACTACGACGTAATGGAAATTTCAGCCATCGATGAAAAAAGCGGTTATGTATACTTTATGGCCTCGCCCACCAATGGAACCCAAAAATATTTGTATCGCACAAAGCTTACCGGTAAAGGAAAAGAAGAACTGGTATCACCGGTTGGCCAGACCGGTACCCATGAATATGCTGTATCGCCCAACGCCACTTTTGCCCGCCATGTTTTTTCGAACTATTTCACACCCTATACCGATGAATTTGTTTCGTTGCCTGATCATAAAGGATTGAATGGCGAAAACAAAGTGACCGACGCCATTGGCAAGGCCGATAAAGCTACCGGCCTGGAGTTTTTTAAAATAAAAACCGAAGAAGGCGTTGAAATGGACGGGTGGATGGTAAAACCGCTCGACTTCGACAGTACTAAAAAATATCCTGTAGTATTTTATGTGTATACCGAACCCTGGGGACAGAATGTAAGGGATCAGTATGGGGTTGAAAATAATTTCCTGTACAGAGGCAACATGGCTGCCGACGGCTACATTTATATTTCAATCGATAACCGTGGAACACCGGTGCCCAAAGGCCGTGCCTGGCGAAAAGTGATTTACCGCAAAATAGGCGACGTGAATATTCGTGATCAGGCGCTGGCCGCCAAAGAAGTGTTGAAATGGACTTTTGTTGATACTTCACGAATTGCAGTTTGGGGATGGAGTGGGGGAGGATCGGCTACCCTTAACCTGATGTTCCAGTATCCTGAAATTTATAAAACAGGAATTTCGGTTGCCGCAGTGGGCAGTATATTCACCTATGACAATATTTACCAGGAACGGTATATGGGATTGCCCCAGGAAAACAGCATTGATTATATAAACGGTTCACCCATTGCCCATGCTAAAAATTTAAGGGGCGACTTATTGTATATTCATGGCAGCGGCGACGACAATGTGCACTATCAGAATGCCGAGCTTTTATTGAATGAACTGATCAAATACAATAAGCAGTTTCAGTTTATGAGCTATCCCAACCGCACCCACAGCATATCCGAAGGAGCCGGCACATTTGAGCATTTAAGCACCTTGTATACCAATTATCTCAAAGCACATTGCGAACCGGGAGGCAGGTAAGAATTTGGGTTCAGGATACAAAACAAGGTACAAAGACACAAGCGTTAAAATCAGAAATGTTCAACATGTCTATAAAAGCGAAGCAACGGATTTACGGATTAGTGATATTGACAGGGGTTATTGTTTTGCTGTTTATTTTCCGGCTCGAAATATTATTTGCATTTCAGCGAAGTCGTTTAAATAGTTTAGGTTGTAGCCTCAGGCAAAGAACTTCACTTACAGGAGGGTTACAGAATGTACCTCCATGCGAAAAACTGTGGGCTCACCGGATTGATAGTTATGAACGGTTTATGTATATGAAGGATTATTTTGCAGGGCTTGAAACAGACGTAGTATTTGATACTGCTGCACAAAATTTTAGAGTATACCATCCACCGGCTCCTCCAATTGATTTGTTTTTAGACACCTATTTTAAAGAGCTAAAGCAGGGGAATAAAGGATTGTGGATAGATGTAAAAGAAATAGATACTTCGTCTTTTGATAATGCAGCTGATTTTTTTTCAAAATGCCATGCGTTATATGGTATTAAAAAGTACGTTGTTATTGAATCTTCGAGGATTGAGTTTATTAATTTACTGGCTCAAAAAGGCTTTGTATGTTCCTATATGGTACCTATCGAATATTTAAAACCAGGAACATCTGAACGTGTTGTTGATTCAATAAAACAAAAACTGATGCCATCTGTACAATTCGTTTCACAGGAAGATACTTTTTTACCTTACCTGAAAAAGCGATTTGGCGAGAGAAAACAAATTACATGGGCGCTGACATTTACAAACTATTTAAACCTGTCGTATTTTAAATCATTAATTAACGATACCAGCATAAGTGTGGTATTAATAAATTGTAAAAGCAAGGGGTATTTATAAGCAATAGCATTATTTGTATGATTAAAAGAACAAGATTTTTTTTTCTTTTGTATTTATGTTTGCTGGCCATTTATACGCTACTGCGAATATGTTTTTATCTTTTGTATTTTAAAGGACACGCTCAGGGTGCTAACCTGGCAGGAATGTTTTATTGGGGTATACGATTGGATTTTACTGCGTTGTTTTATATAAACCTGCCCTTTGTTTTTTATTATTTTTTCATTCATTATTGGCTGCCAGTTAAAATAAAAACAAATATTGCAGTAATATTATTGTTGTTATTGAATATTCCTTTTTTGGCTATTAATTTCATTGATCTCGCTTATTACCGGATTAATAACCGCCGTAGCACCCTTGATCTTTTATTCGTTTTTAATGATTCACTAAGTGCTGTTTCCACATTCATAAAATTGTACTGGTACCTTGTTGTATCATTTGTGGTCGTAATAGTTCTGTTAGCTATTTGCGCAAAAAAAATATTAAACAGAGAATCTGTTGTAGCCCGTAAAAACTGGTATTTGCATTATACGGCTGGTATAATTACCATTGCGCTTTTTGCTTTATTTGCCCGCGGTACGGCAGCAAGACCCATATTCCCTTCTACTCCTTTACTATATTTTGACGCAGAATATCAGCCACTGGTCGACAATTCAACCTTAAACTTTCTGTATTCGATACGTATGCGGCAAAAGCAACTAAGTATAAAGAACTATTATGAAAAGCATGAACTGGATTCGATATTTACGATACAACGTCAATATAATCAGGTAGAACCTTTTCGCCGTAAAAACGTAGTAATATTTATCCTGGAAAGCTTTTGCAGGGAGCAATTTGAACAAGGCAGCCCTCATCGGGCTAAAACGCCTTTTCTTGATTCGATTATTAAACAAAGTACCTGGTGCAGCAATGCTTTTGCCAACGGAGTAGCTTCCAATCAGGGAATTGTTTCAGTTTTGGGAAGTATGCCACCGCTGATTGACGAACCGTATTATCATTCAATTTATAGCAATAATAAAATACGGGGAATAGGTACTATTTTAAAGGAGCAGGGATATTCAACTCATTTTTTTATGGGTGCCGGACCTGATCATTTTGGTTTTGGTAAGTTTTGCAGAATGGTAGGTATTGACCATTATCATTCCCGCAAAGATTTTAATGACGACAGGTATTTTGATGGTACCTGGGGCATTTACGATCACCGGTTTTTGCAGTATGGTGCTGAGGTTATAAAAAAAGAAAGAGAACCTTTTCTGTCTGTTTTTTTTAATCTGTCTTCCCATATGCCATTTACCATTCCACCTGAATTACGTCAGCAATTTAAGTATGCCGGGAATACTCCTTTTCTCAGAAGTGTAAGTTATGTGGATTATAGTCTGCGTTTATTTTTTGAAAGTATTCAGCATACCAACCTGTATAAAAATACAATCTTTGTTTTTACGGCAGATCACTCAACAATCGGATATATTAAAAAATCATTTGATCCATTTTCCATTTACCGCATTCCTATCTTCATGTTCGATCCGTCGGCCCCTGTATACAGGGAAATCAGGAAACCGGTTCAACAAACTGATATTGTTCCTACCATATTGGATAAACTGGCCTATCGGGGCGCTTTTATGTCGTTCGGACGTTCAATAAATGATACAGTGGAAAGTTATGTGGTTAATAAGTACCAGGGTATGATTCAGGTAACCGACAGCAGTTTTGTGTTAGGGTATAACAACGCAATGGAACAACCTGCATACCTGCTGAACACCAGTAATGATAGTACATTGAAAATTAATTTGCTTGATTCCCTGAAATATGCCGGGGTAAAAAAACGCCTGCTTCGATATGATAAAGCCGTTATACAACGGTACAATAATGCGATGATTCAAAATGATATTTATGTTAAATGATATACAATAGAACTACAATTCATTTTTTATTAACCTTTTTTGCCTGTTCGTTACTGTAACTTAGGGAAAAAGTTTATGCCAATACGTTTACCCTTATCTGGTGTTATTTTACTTTTTGCTTCCTGCACCACCTACCAGTATGCCACCATTAACAGTTCTTCCATTGGTAAGAACGAAAAACAGGAGTTTATAATCGAGAACGACAGCCTGCAGTTAGTGTATAATTTTAACGGCCCTAATGCGCCGGTGAATATTACCATTCACAACAAGCTGAATGTGCCGATGTATATCGACTGGCAGCGATCGGCCATTATCGTTAATGAAAAAGCCATTAGCTATGTGCCTGATAGAGTTCATATAGAAGGCGGCTTTAGTGGTACCACCAGTACATACAATATTCCTGCAAACAACAGCAAAACCTATACTTATCACTCAGGATATGCGTCAACTTCAGGAAATATTCATGCTACCGCAGGTGTGCCCGAGCAAATTGCATTTGTGCCTCCCCAAACCTTTGTTACCAAAACGCCAACGGGTGTTACCTGTCAGCTTATGAGTGTACCCGATTCGGCTTACCATAAGATACATTATCAACTGGTTGAAGGAGCGACCGTACCTATAAAAAAAGCCACCTTTACCGAAAGCACCTCACCCCTTAAATTCAGAAGTTACCTTACGGTGATAGTTGGTGAAAGCACCGGAAAGCCGGTAATTTATGAGCATTCCTTTTATATATCTGAATTATTAACCACTACACAGGGGCCTGAAAATATTTGGCTGGCCAATGTTTACCGGGGCAATCAGTTCTATGTTTTTGGCGACGGATCAACAGCAACTAATACTGTACCGCCTTCTGGTAAGCCAAATGTGAGTGGAAGCGGCCAGTAGTTGATTGAGTATGAACCGGATAGACATTTGTTTGCACATTTTGATGTTTATTTAGTTGATATTCAGTGAATTATAAGCCAATGACGAGTGGTTGTTGCCCTTTTGGTGCCCCCTCGTTGCCCTCATGGTGCCCTTTTGGTGCCCCCGGCTTGCCCTTTTGATGCCTTCCTGTTGCCTTCCGCGTGCCCTCGCGGTGCCCTCCTGTTCGTATTTGGGTGCTTTTGCCGTGCCCTTTTGTTGCCCTTTTTGTGCCCTAAGGGGGCAGGAAGAGGGCAAGCCAATACGACCACAATACGACCACAAACCCACGGAAACCCCACCAATGTACTGAAACCGGGGGCAGAGGGTATGAGGTAATTGTGAATAAATGTTATGAAAAGCGGACTATCCGAAGTGAACAAAAAATGGCCTGCGTATGTTCCAATATCTGCTTCAAAGGAGGTCAATGTTGGGGTAGAGGTGCCAAAAAGGGCTGAAACGGTGAAAATTTTCCTCTTTTCTTTAAAATTTTATGATAATTCTTTTGCTTAATAAATATCAACCCCTACCTTTGCATCCCCATTGGAAAAAATGGGTTTTGCAATATGTCTCAGCGAATCAGAATAAAATTACAGTCTTACGATCACAACCTGGTAGATAAATCTGCCGAAAAGATCGTAAAAACCGTTCGCAGCACTGGAGCTGTGGTAACAGGACCAATTCCCTTACCTACGCGTAAAAAGATTTTTACCGTATTGCGTTCACCCCACGTGAATAAGAAAAGTCGTGAGCAATTTCAATTATGCACCCATAAACGGTTACTGGATATTTATACATCATCCAGCCGTACAGTGGATGCACTGAGCAAGCTGGATTTACCCAGCGGCGTTGAAGTTGAAATTAAAGCATGATAGTATTTGAGTGAACCCTGTCAGGGTTCTAAAAATCCTGACAGGGTTTTTTCATAAAGTTCTTTCAATCCCATCTGTAAACTCTGTTTCCTTAACCGGGCAGATAAAACAGCGCTGGGTTGTATAAAATCGGGAAATGTGAAAGGTGAAACGTGAAAATAGCTGTGAATTATATTTCACGTTTACCGTTTGCCGTTTCACGGTCAAAAATGAGATTTTAAAATTTTTAAAATATGAACTAGCCCTTCGAGGTTAGTTTACTGCCGGTACTTCTTATTCATCCCGCAGGTCGGGACATCAGAAAAGATGACGAAGAACAGGTGAAAGTGACTCCAGGGTCACCTACGCTAAAGCTTCGGTGGCTAACAGAAAAGGTCGGCAGCAAACGGAGATTGAAGTTGCTCATGGTTGTGTGCCTGTCCGCCGCCTGGTGGATAAGCTCCTTACAGAACGCCGGTTCTGCAATCATTTCGCAAATGTCTCTTCAACCACGAAAGGCACAAACCGAACAACGATGAAAGGAATCATTGGTAAAAAAATCGGGATGACCAGCATCTTCAGTCAGGATGGCAAGCAAACTGCCTGCACCATCATTGAAGCGGGTCCCTGTATTGTGACCCAGGTTAAAACTACCGAGTCAGATGGATACAATGCGATCCAGTTAGCTTTTGGAGATAAGAACGAGAAGCACACAAATTCTGCTGAAAAAAATCACTTCGCAAAGGCCAATACAGCCGCAAAGAAATTTGTAAAGGAATTCCGCAATTATTTTACTGAAAAGAATTTAGGCGATGCCATTACTGTTGACATTTTTGCCGAAGGCGAAAAAGTTGATATCGTAGGCACCACAAAAGGTAAAGGTTTTCAGGGTGTGGTAAAACGCCACGGTTTTAGTGGTGTTGGTGAACAAAGCCATGGCCAGCACGACCGTCAGCGTGCTCCGGGTTCAATCGGTAACTCATCCGATGCTTCGCGCGTATTCAAAGGTATGCGCATGGCAGGCCGTATGGGTCAGGACCGCGTGAAAGTAAAAAGCCTGAAGATTGTAAAAGTATTTCCTGATAAGAATTACATCCTGGTAAGCGGATCAGTTCCCGGCCATAACGGAGCAATAGTATATATTCAAAAATAATTCTGTTGATTAAGATTGCGATTCAGTTTTGAAAAGATCGGCAATCGGCAATTTTAAATATAAAGTACGATGCAAGTAGATGTTTTAAATATAAAGGGTGCAAAAACCGGTCGTTCTGTTGAATTACCCGATGATATTTTCGGAGCAGAACCGAATGATCACGTTGTATACCTCGCAGTAAAGCAATATCTGGCTGCACAGCGTCAGGGTACACACAAAGTGAAAACCCGTTTGGAAGTAAAAGGTTCAAGTAAAAAACTGCACCGCCAGAAAGGTACCGGTGGTTCACGTAAGGGTAACATTCGTAACCCGTTGTTCAAAGGTGGTGGTACTATTTTTGGTCCCAAACCCCGCAGTTACGATTTCAAACTGAACCGTAAAGTGAAGGATCTCGCCAAGATCAGTGCACTGGCTTACAAAGCAAAAGAAAATGCAATTTTCGTAATTGAAGATGTTAATCTCGAAGCTCCCAAAACAAAGCAGTTTATTGCTATTATGGAAGCTCTGAAGATCGATGATAAAAAAGCACTGGTAATATTACCTGAGTATAACGACAATCTGCAGCTGAGTGTTCGCAACATACCGAATGCTTTAAGCACGCTGATCGCCGATATGAATACATATGATATTGTGAATTCACAGGTGCTGGTATTGACCGAAAGCGCTGCCAAATTGTTCAGCGAAGAAGAAGTAGAAGCATAATTAATGTGCTAATGTGCAAATGAGAAAATGTGCAAATGCAAAAGCAGAACAGGGGTTGAACCAACATTTTCAAATTTGCTAATTTTCAAATTTTCAAATTTGTTTTCATGAAACTCGCAGAAGTACTGATAAAACCTATAGTTACCGAAAAAAGCAATAAGCTGTCTGATGCTAAAAGAACTTTTGCTTTTCGTGTAAACCGTAAAGCCAATAAACTGGAAATTAAAAAAGCTGTTGAAAGCTTTTACGGTGTTACAGTAACAGAAGTAAATACGGTAGTGGTTCCCGGTAAAGCAAAAAACCGGTTCACCAAATCGGGATTTATTTCAGGTACTAAACCGGCTTATAAAAAAGCGTACGTAAAAGTGGCCGAAGGCGAAAGCATCGATCTGTACGCAAATATTTAAGCGCTCCGCCCCCGAAAGGGCCGGATAAGAATGGCGAGTCAATCGCCGCAAAGAATTGACAAAAGATTTTTAAACAGTATAAGAAGTTAACAATGGCACTTAAAAAATACAAACCAATTACAGCCGGTACACGCTGGAGAATTGGTAATGCATTTGCTGAAATAACTACCGATCAACCTGAAAAAAGCCTGCTGGAGAAAACAAAATCAACCGGTGGCCGTAACGTTCAGGGTAGAAGGTCAATGCGCTATATAGGCGGCGGACATAAAAAAATGTTCCGTATCATCGACTTCAAACGCGATAAGAAAAACATTCCCGGTACAGTTGCATCTATCGAATACGATCCAAACCGTACTGCATTTATCGCGCTGATCAATTATAAAGATGGCGAGAAAAGATATATCATCGCTCCCCAGGGTTTGCAGGTAGGTGCTACCATCGAGTCGGGCGACAGCGTTGCTCCTGAAATTGGTAATGCGCTTCAAATGAAGAGCATGCCTTTGGGTACCAATGTGCACAACATCGAAATGCAGCCTGGTCAGGGTGGAAAGCTGGTACGCAGCGCCGGTACATCGGCTCAGCTTACCAACAAGGAAGAAAAGTACGCTGTATTGAAAATGCCTTCAGGCGAACTGAGAAAAGTACTGATCAATTGCTATGCTACTGTTGGTATAGTAAGCAACAGCGACCACAACCTCGAAATGATGGGTAAAGCCGGTCGTAACCGTTGGAGAGGTATTAAACCCCGTAACCGTGGTGTTGCCATGAACCCTGTAGATCACCCGATGGGTGGTGGTGAAGGTAAAGCTTCAGGCGGTCACCCACGTTCAAGAACCGGTAAATACGCCAAAGGTCTGAAAACACGTAAAAGAGGCAAAGGAAGCGATAAACTGATCATTCAACGTAAAAACGGTAAGAAATTAGCTCAGTAATGCGCTAATGTGGATGAAAAAGTGCGAATGAGTTCTCTGAGTTATATAGCGTTTCATGGTTTTCTCATTTGCTAATTTTCAAATTTTCAAATTTTCAAATTCAAGATATGGGTCGTTCAATTAAAAAGGGTCCTTATGTAGCCGCCAAGCTGGAGCAAAAAGTACTTGGTATTAACGAAGGCAAAACAAAGAAAGGTGTGATTAAAACCTGGAGCCGTCGTTCAACCATTACTCCGGATTTTGTAGGTCATACATTTGCTGTGCACAACGGCAACAAATTCATACCGGTATATGTAACCGAATTTATGGTTGGACATAAACTGGGCGAATTTGCACCTACACGCCAGTTCAAAGGACACTCAAGTAAGAAAATCGCTTAAAGCAGTTTATGGTTTTTAGTTTTTAGTTTCTGGTTGATTCCAAAACGATAAACGATAAACAATAAACGATAAACTTAATATAATGGAAGCTGTAGCTAAACTTAAAAATTATCCCACATCACCCCGCAGAATGCGTTTGCTGGCTGATGAAATACGTGGCGTAGAAGTGGAAAAAGCACTGGCGTTGCTGGAGTTTCACCCGCAACACTCAGCCACTCCTCTGTATAAATTACTGAAGAGCGCCATTAATAACTGGGAGCAGAAAAACGAAGGACAAAGCGCTGCTGATGCCAGCCTGATTGTGAAAACGATTTTTGTAGATGGCGCACGTACTTTGAAAAGAATGTTGCCCGCTCCGCAGGGAAGAGCTTATCGCCTGCGCAAGCGTAGTAACCACGTAACTATAATTGTAGACGTTAAATAATTAGCAAATTTTCAAATTATAATAAATGGGTCAGAAAACGAATCCTATTGGTGCCAGGTTAGGGATTATCCGCGGTTGGGAATCTAACTGGTATGGTAACAAAAAAGATTTTTCTACCAAGTTGATTGAGGATAACAGGATCAGAACTTATCTGAACGCCCGTATCAACAAAGGTGGCATATCAAAGATCGTTATTGAGCGTACGCTGAATAAACTGATCGTTACCATTCATACTTCCAAGCCTGGTATTATCATAGGTAAAGGTGGGAACGAGGTAGATCGCATTAAAGAAGAGTTGAAGAAGCTCACCGGCAAAGAAGACGTACAGATCAACATCCTTGAAATTCGTCGTCCCGAACTGGATGCCATGATCGTAGGTGATACCATTGCCCGCCAGATTGAAAATCGTATTAACTACAAACGTGCTATCAAAATGGCGATCGCTTCTGCACTTCGTATGGGTGCTGAGGGTATCAAAATAAAGATCAGCGGTCGTTTGGGTGGTGCTGAAATTGCCCGTACAGAAGAAATTAAACAGGGTCGTACGCCATTGCATACACTGCGTATGGATATCGATTACGCAAACGTATTTGCGCTGACTGTTTACGGTAAGATCGGTATTAAAGTATGGATCTGTAAAGGCGAAATCCTGGGCAAGAGAGATCTGAACCCCAACTTCGTAGGTGGTAAGAGCGATGTAAGCGACAGAAGAGACAGAAGAGAAGGTGGTGGTGAGCATCATCGTGAAGACAGAAGAGGTGGCGGCGGCGGCCGTGGTGGCGACAGAAGAGGCGGTGGCGGCGGTGGTCAGCACAGAGGTGAAAGAAGACAACAGGACTAAACCAAATTTGAAAATGTGCAAATTTGAAAATTTGAAAATGAAGTCACTGATAGTTTAACTGATTCAGAATTTTCATTTTCATGTTTGCCGGTTTGCTAATTTTCAAATTAACTAATTTTCAAATTTTCAAATTAACAATAAATGTTACAGCCTAAAAGAACGAAACACAGGAAAGCGCAGAAAGGCCGCATCCGCGAAGTAGCCAAGCGTGGTACTACCATCGCTTTTGGTTCTTTCGGTTTGAAAGCTCAGGAAGCGATCTGGTTAACCAACCGCCAGATAGAAGCAGCCCGCCAGGCTATGACCCGTGCTATGAAGCGTGAAGGTAATGTTTGGATCCGCATATTTCCTGATAAACCAATTACCCGCAAGCCACTTGAAGTGAGAATGGGTAAAGGTAAAGGTAACCCCGAATTCTGGGCTGCTGTAGTAGAACCAGGACGTATCTTATTTGAGTGCGATGGTGTAACCGAAGCAGTAGCAAAAGAAGCGCTGGAACTGGCCGCTCAAAAACTGCCTATCAAAACAAAGTTCATTGTTAGGCGCGATTATACAGCATAATGTACTAATTAGCCAATGTGCTGATTTGCTAATGGTTTTTTGATTATCACATTAGCTAATTATCAAATTATCAAATTAATTATATGTCAAAGAGAATTGATTTTGTAAAAAGCCTGAAGGATATGAGCGAGGCAGATCTGAAAGCCCGGGTAGGGGAAGATGAGATGAGGCTTAAAAAACTGGAGTTTGCGCACGCTATATCTCCATTGGAAAACCCAATGAGTATTCGTGACCTGCGCAAAGATGTAGCCCGTTTAAAAACCGAATTAAGAAAAAGAGAGCTGGTGAAATAAATGAGCTAATGTGCCAATTTGCTGATGTGCTAATGAGGTTGCTGCGGGATGAATTGGTGTTTAATTATCACATTAGCTAATTAGCAAATTATCACATTAATGAATTTTCAAATTTTCAAATTAAGATAATGTCTGATAGAAATTTGCGTAAAACAAGAACCGGGGTGGTTACCAGCAACAAAATGACCAAAACCATTACTGTTGCGGTAGAAAGAAAGGTAAAGCACCCCATTTATGGTAAGTTCGTAAAAAAGACTACCAAATTCCACGCTCATGATGAAAAAAATGAGTGCACCATCGGCGACACAGTTCGTATTATGGAAACCCGCCCTATGAGCAAAACAAAAAGGTGGAGACTGGTAGAGGTAGTAGAAAAGGCGAAGTAATAAAGCTGTTAGCTGCAGGTCAAAAGCTGTGAGCTAACGACGTTTGAAATATATTTTTAATCATTCGCTATAGTTCCCGATCACAATCGGAGCTAATGGCCGAGAGCTAAAAGCTAATACAATGATTCAGCAAGAGTCCAGATTAAATGTAGCTGATAACAGTGGCGCCAAAGAAGTACTGTGTATTCGTGTACTGGGAAACAGCGGCCAGGATTACGCCAAAATAGGCGATAAGATTGTAGTAACCGTAAAGGATGCTATTCCTGCCGGTGGTATTAAAAAGGGCACTGTTACCAAAGCGGTAATTGTACGCACTAAAAATAAGTTGCGCCGCAAAGACGGATCTTATATCCGGTTTGATGATAATGCCGTAGTGTTGTTGAATCAGTCAGATGAACCCCGTGGTACCCGTATTTTCGGCCCCGTTGCCAGAGAGTTGCGTGATAAAGGATACATGAAGATCATTTCACTGGCTCCGGAAGTACTATAAACGCTATACGCTTAAGGCTAAACGCAAAACGCTTAAAGCATATGCGCAAAGCCCGAAGCTTTCAATAAAAATAAATTGGTAACTGCGTTATGCGTTCAGCGTTCAGCGTTCTGCATCTCGCGTTAAGCTTTAAAAAAATGAGCAACAGATTTAAACCGAAGTTTAATATTAAAAAAGGCGACACCGTTGTGGTAATTGCCGGCGATGATAAAGACGCTAAAAAGCCCCGCAAAGTACTGGAAGTATTTCCCGAAAAATCGCGTGTGCTGATTGAAGGCGTAAACATCGTTACCCGCCACACAAAACCTTCGGCTCGTAATACCCGTGGTGGTATTGTGAAAAAAGAAGCCGCTATTCACATTTCAAATGTGATGCTGTGGGATGCCAAAGCCGGCGCTGCCGTGAAAATAAAACGCAGCCGCGAAGAAGGCAAACTGGTGCGCGTGTCAAAAAAATCAGGAGAAGTAATAAAATAAATGCTAAAGGCTAAACGCTCAACGCAAAACGCAGAAAGCGGAAAGCCTGAAGTGATAGATAACTATTGTTTTTAATTGCGTTATGCGTTCAGCGTTCCGCGTTAAGCTTTTAAAAAATGAGTACAATAAAATATAGCCCAAGGCTGGCAGATAAGTACAAAAAAGATGTTGTACCTGCTTTAATGAAGCGTTTCAACTATGGCACTGTGATGCAGGTTCCTCGTTTGGAAAAAATTTGCATCAACCGCGGTGTTAACGGAGCCGTTTCTGATAAAAAGCTGATTGATGTGGCCATTGACGAACTGACCAATATATCGGGTCAGAAGGCTGTTCCTACAATGTCGAAAAAAGACATTTCGAATTTTAAGTTGCGTAAGAACATGCCCATCGGTGCCCGCGTTACTTTACGTGGTACTAAAATGTACGAATTCCTCGACAGGCTGATTGCTACCGCACTGCCTCGTGTACGCGACTTCAAAGGTATCAATGAAAAAGCGTTCGACGGCCGTGGTAACTATACACTGGGTATCACCGAGCAGATCATTTTTCCTGAGATCGATATCGACAAGGTAAATAAGATCACCGGTTTGGATATCACTTTTGTAACCACTGCCCAAACAAACGAAGAGGCATTTGAATTGTTGAAAGAGCTGGGCATGCCGTTCAAAGGAGTGAAGAAAGAAGTAGAATAATTATTGCTCCGGCCTTTGGGCAAAGGATGCAGAGGATGAGGGAATAAAATCCCAAAACCGCAAAATTCAGAAATCTCAAAATTGTAAATAAATTATGGCTAAAGAGTCAGTAAAAGCCAGACAAAGAAAAAGAGAACGTATGGTAGCGCAGTATGCCGAAAAACGTGCTGCATTAAAAGCTGCCGGCGATTACAAAGCTTTAGATGAAATGCCGAAGAACTCTTCGAAAGTTCGTCTGAAAAATCGTTGCCAGTTAACCGGCCGTCCCAAAGGATATATCCGGTACTTCGGCGTAAGTCGTGTTACGTTCCGTGAAATGGCGTTGAACGGTAAAATCCCGGGTGTAAGAAAAGCATCCTGGTAAAAAAACAAAGGCACAAGGCACAAGATACAAGGCACAAGAAAGTCCTGGTAAAGTGCTTGTTGTAATTAAAAATTGTATAACTGTTATAATTTAAAATAAACATGGTAACTGATCCCATAGCAGATTTCCTGACAAGAGTTCGGAATGCGCAGTTAGCCGGTCACCGGATTGTTGAGATCCCGGCTTCTAACCTCAAAAAGCGTATTACTGAAATATTGTACGATCAGGGATACATTCTGAAGTACAAATTTGAGGATGACAGCAAACAGGGTGTAATTAAAATAGCCCTGAAATATGATCCTCAAAGTAAAGAACCTGCTATCAAATCGCTGGAAAGAATCAGCCGCCCTGGTTTGCGTCAGTACGCCAGCCCGGCCGAATTCAAAAGAGTAAAGAACGGTTTGGGTGTTGCTATTATCAGCACATCACAAGGTGTAATGACCGATAAACAAGCCAAAGTTCAGAATGTTGGCGGCGAAGTTCTTTGCTATATTTATTAATTTTGCACCCCAACGCAAAACGCGGAACGCAAAAAGCACAAGGCTGAACGCGCAACGCGGAACGCAAAAAGCAGGTTTTAAATTTTGAGTTTACAGCGTTAAGCATTGAGCGTTAGGCGTTAAGCATTAAGTATTAAGCGTTAAGCTTGTTCTCCGGATACATTAAGCCCGTAACCTATAGGGGCTGACCGGTTCGGCGAACTCAAACAATAAACTACAAACTAAAAATTAAATTAGTTATGTCTCGTATAGGTAAAAAACCGGTAACTGTTGTTAGTGGTGTTACAATTACGGTTAGCGCTGATAATGTGATCTCCGTAAAAGGTCCTAAGGGCGAATTGAAACAAGCCATTGACCGTGATATTAAAGCAGAAGTGAAAGACGGAGAAGTTATTTTCACCCGTCCTACCGACCAGATCCGTCACCGTGCATTGCATGGTTTGTACCGTGCGCTGGTGGCCAACATGGTAAAAGGTGTAACCGAAGGATTTGTAAAGAAACTGGAACTGGTAGGGGTAGGTTATAAAGCAAGCAATCAGGGTAACCTGCTCGATTTATCGCTGGGTTATTCGCACAATATTCTTTTCGAGATCCCCAAAGAACTGAAAGTAGCAACTGCACAGGAAAAAGGGGAAAACCCGAAAATCACCCTCGAAGGCATTGACAAACAATTGCTGGGTCAGGTAGCCGCCAAATTACGCAGCTTACGTAAACCCGAGCCGTACAAAGGTAAAGGTGTTAAATACGTTGGTGAGCAAATTCGTCGTAAAGCTGGTAAGGCAGCTGGTAAATAATTTTAGCTGATTAGCTAATTTGCTAATGTGCTAATGAAGTTCCCGATAAGAGTGATTGAATTCTTATCGGGAACTTAAAACAAGACGATCAATTAGCACATTATCGCATTATCAAATTATCAAATTAGTTCTCCGGCAGTATCGGAGGGCATAAAATAAAAGCAATGAATACCAAATTACAACAAAGGCAGAAGATTCGCTACCGCATTCGTAAGAAGGTGGCTGGCACTGCTGCAAAGCCCAGATTGGCTATTTTTCGTAGTAACAACGACATTTATGCACAGTTGATCGACGACGAAAATGGTTTCACACTGGCTGCTGCCTCTTCACGTGATAAAGACATCGCTGCGCAAAAAGGTACCAAGGTTGAAAAAAGCAAACTGGTAGGTCAGGCTGTTGCCCGCAAAGCAAAAGAACTGGGAATTACCATAATCGTTTTCGACCGTGGCGGTAACCTGTATCATGGCCGTGTTCAGGGCGTAGCTGAAGGTGCAAGAGAAGGCGGACTTCAATTTTAATTAGTTCAATTATACAATTCCGATAATTTCAAATAGAAATAATGGCAAAAGTTAATTTAAACAGGGTTAAAGCCGGCGATCTGGAGCTGAAAGAAAAAGTAGTGGCTATTAACCGCGTGGTAAAAACAACCAAAGGTGGTCGCGCCTTCAGTTTTTCTGCCCTGGTAGTAGTTGGTAACGGAAATGGTGTGGTAGGACACGGGCTTGGAAAAGCTAAAGAAGTACAGGAAGCAATTACCAAAGGTATCGAAGACGCCAAAAAGAACCTCATAAAAGTGCCTATCATGCATGGAACTATTCCGCATGACCAATGGGCTAAAGAAGGCGCTGCCAAAGTACTGGTTAAACCGGCTGCCCATGGTACCGGTGTAATTGCCGGAGGCAGCATGCGCGCTGTGCTCGAAGCAGCAGGTATTACCGACGTATTGGCCAAGTCGCTGGGTTCTGCTAACCCTCACAATGTGGTAAAAGCTACCTTTAAAGTGCTGGCTTTATTGCGTGAACCGGTTACTGTTGCCCGTCAGCGTAAACTGAACCTGAAGAAAGTATTTAACGGATAAACCGGCAACCGGCAACCGGCAGTCGTGAATCGGCATCCGGTAGCCGGCAGCCCATAATGAGTTGAATCATGAAAAAGATTAAAATAACTTTAGTAAAAAGTCCTATTGACAGACCCGAGCGGCAGAAATTAACCCTGCAGGCACTGGGTTTAAATAAGACCAATGCTTCGAAAGAAGTTGAAGCTACTCCACAAATCCTGGGTATGGTTCGCAAAGTAACCCACCTGGTGAAAGTTGAAGAAGCTTAAGAATTTGAAAATTTGAAAATGTGCTAATTTGAAAATTCAATTAGCACATTTTAACTTTGAGTCCATTTTCAAATTTTCAAATTCACCAATTTTCAAATTAAAAAGCGAGGGGCGATTCCCCGTAAGTAAAAATCAAATTACAATGAAATTACATGAGTTAAGGCCTGCCAAAGGCGCAACGCACAAAGAAAAACGTTTAGGTCGTGGTGAAGCTTCCGGTAAAGGTGGCACTTCTACAAAAGGTAACAAAGGGGGCCAGAGCCGTGCAGGTTATCAACGCAAAAACGCCCATGAAGGCGGACAGATGCCGATTCAGCGTCGTTTGCCCAAACGCGGCTTTAAAAATCCTTTCCGTGTTGAGTACAAAGTATTTAACCTCGGTCAGGTAGATCATCTGGTAGAAAAATATGAACTGAAAGAATTTTCTCTCGAAAATTTATATATCAACGGTCTTGTAAGCCAAACAGATAAGGTAAAAATATTAGGAAACGGCGAACTGAAAAGCAAAGTGACCTTTAAAGTAAATGCCATTAGCGATAAAGCAAAGCAAGCTGTTGAAGCTGCGGGTGGTACCGTAGAATTGGTAAAGTAATTTTGTGTAACTTGCATAGACGCATTCAACCGGTGCGTCTTTTTTCTTTGAGGGATTAAATAAAACTTTGCAAATCCGTGAAAAAGTTCATACAAACACTTAAAAATATCTGGAGTATTGAGGAGCTGAGGAGTAAAATTCTGGTTACCATTACCCTGATAGCCGTATACCGCTTAGGCACCCACATTGTGTTGCCCGGTATAGACCCCGATAAAATCACCGTTGGTAATTCCGGTGGTATCCTGGGATTGATTGATGCTTTTGCAGGTGGCGCTTTTCACCAGGCTTCGATTCTTGCATTGGGTATCATGCCCTATATCTCTGCATCGATCTTTATTCAGTTGATGACCATCCTGTATCCTCCTTTCCAGAAATTACAGAAAGAAGGCGACAGCGGACGTAAAAAAATCAACCAATACACGCGTTACCTCACCGTACTGGTTACCATTTTACAGGCCAGCGCTTACGTAGCTTTTTTGAATACAACCAATGGCCAGGCCATGGTTGAAGCATATAAACCCTTCTTCTGGTTATCTACCACCGTTGTACTTACTGCAGGCACCCTGTTTGTAATGTGGCTCGGCGAAAAGATCACCGATAAAGGTTTGGGTAACGGTAGCTCTGTAATCATCATGGTGGGTATCCTTGCCCGTTTCCCGCAATCGTTGTGGCAGGAATGGTCGGCCCGCTCGAACAGAGGTGGTGGTGGTTTGCTGATCTTCGTAATTGAAATAGCTATTCTGGTTGCTATAATAATGGGTTTGATCGTATTGATCCAGGGTGTTCGCAAAGTGCCCGTTCAGTATGCCAAACAAATTGTGGGTAACCGCCAGTTTGGTGGCGCCCGTCAGTTCTTACCTTTAAAAGTTAACAGCGCCGGTGTAATGCCAATCATCTTTGCACAGGCCATCATGTTTTTACCAACCCTGTTATCTAACTTCGATTCAACAAAAGGATTGGCTGCAGTGTTTGGTAATCACAGTAACTTCTGGTATATGATTATTTATGCAGTAATGGTAATTGGTTTTACCTTCCTGTATACTGCATTGATATTTAATCCCAAGCAAATTGCCGACGATCTGAAACGTAATAACGGATTTATTCCCGGTGTAAAACCCGGACAGCCTACAGCCGATTATATCGGTGCTGTTATGGATAAAATCACTTTCCCAGGTGCAGTATTGCTGGCATTGGTTGGTATTTTACCAGGATTTGCACAAAGACTGGGCGTTCAGCAATCGTTCTCTTCCTTCTTTGGAGGTACTTCGCTGCTGATCATGGTGGGTGTTATTCTCGATACCCTGCAACAGATCGAAACCCAGTTGCTGATGCGCCAGTACGATGGTTTAATGAAGAGCGGAAGAATTCAGGGACGCCAGCAGGTAACTCCGGCCTCTCTGTAATAAAATATTTTTTGCAATCCAGACCTGACAGCTTCAAACATAAGTTGTCAGGTTTTGTTTTAATAAGAAACGCTGAATGCAGAACGCTCAACGCAAAACGCTCAATGCACAACGCTAAATGCTCAACGCAAAACGCTAAATGCAAAACTGATTCTTAGCGTTCGGCATTAAGCGTTCAGCGTTCAGCATCAGGCGTTCAGCTTATAATTTAATGAAATGATTTATTACAAAACAGAAGCAGAAATTGAACTTTTACGCGAAAGCGCTTTGCTGGTGAGTAAAACGCTTAGTGAAATAGCGGGCATGTTAAAGCCCGGTATAACCACTATTTCACTCGATAAAACAATTGGTGAATACATTCGCGATCATAAAGCGGCTCCTTCTTTTTTAAACTATAATGGGTATCCTTATAACTCCTGTATATCGGTAAATGATGTGGTAGTACACGGGCTTCCCGATAACAATGAATTGCGTGAAGGCGATATTATTTCGGTTGATATTGGGGTTTATAAGAATGGTTTCCATGGCGACCATGCCTATACATTTGCCATCGGCGATCCCGGTGAGGAAGTGATGAAACTGATACGGATTACCAAAGAATCATTATTCAAAGGCATTGAAAAAGCAGTTGCCGGCAACCGCATTGGCGATATTGCCTTTGCCATACAGGAACATACCGAAAAAAAGCATGGTTACGGCGTGGTGCGCGAACTGGTAGGACATGGTTTGGGTAAACAGATGCACGAAGATCCGCAGGTACCGAATTATGGCCGTCGTGGTACAGGAACGGTTTTGAAAGAAGGGCTGGTGCTGGCTATTGAACCGATGATCAATATGGGTAAAAAAGAGGTGTATACCGAAGAAGACGGCTGGACCGTTCGCACAGTTGATCATAAGCATTCGGTGCACTTTGAGCACGACGTGTGCGTGCGTAAAACAAAAGCCGATATATTATCTGATTACAGCATTATAGAATCAGCTGAAAAGGCCAATCCGAACTTAAAGTCATAAGTATTAAGTTATAAGCAATAAGTAGTTCATTCTTCTTACTTTTCCTTGTATTTGACTTAATACTTACAACTTATAACATATAACTTAATGAAGCGCCTGGTAGTTATCGGCGGGGGAGCGGCCGGATTTTTTTGCGCTGTGAATGCGGCCCGCATGCATCCTTCGCTGGAAGTGATCATTCTTGAAAAAACAAATAAACTGCTTTCGAAAGTAAAAGTATCGGGCGGCGGACGATGCAATGTAACACATGCCTGTTTTGATATTGCCGATATGAGCCGCAATTATCCACGCGGCGCCAACTTTGTAAAAAAAGCATTTCATCAGTTTTTTACTACCGATACCATACAATGGTTCGAACAACGCGGTGTTCCCTTGAAAACCGAAGACGATGGACGGATGTTTCCGGTTACCAATTCGTCGCAATCGGTCCTTGATTGTTTGATCAAAGAAGCGAATCGGTTTGGGGTAGAAGTTAGAATGATGACGGAAGTAAGAAGTCTGAAGTCAGATGTTGGAAGTCGGAAGTCTGAAGACGGAAGTCTGATGACAGAAGTCAGAAGTCTGAAATCGGATGAAGTGCGAAATAGTGAACAAAAACAGTTTACGCTTGAACTATCTAACCTAAAACCGCTGACTGCAGACTTCGTATGTATTGCCAGCGGCGGTTACCCAAAAACAGCACAATTCGCCTGGTTACAGCAACTGGGACATACCATTGCAGAGCCCGTGCCTTCGCTGTTTACCTTTAATATGCCCGGTAATGCCATTACACAACTAATGGGTGTTTCGGTGCCCGAAGCGCATGTTAAAATAACCGGCAGTAATTTATCATCAAAAGGACCATTGCTCATTACACACTGGGGCATGAGCGGACCAGCCATATTGAGGCTATCGGCCTGGGGTGCGCGGGAACTGGCCGGTTGCAATTATCAGTTTTCAATCATTGTAAACTGGCTGCCTGAGTATAACGAACATACATTGCGCGAACAATTGCAGCAATTGCGGTTCGATATGGCGGCGCAGAAAATGATAAATCGCAATCCTTTTAATTTACCACAAAGGTTTTGGCAGTATTTGCTCGAACAATCGGGCATCGATGCCGACAAACGCTGGGCCGACCTGCCGGCAAAAGAGCAAAATAAGCTGATCACTAATTGCTGCGCACAGGAGTTTAAAGTGCAGGGAAAAACTACTTTTAAAGAAGAGTTTGTTACTGCAGGTGGTATTCAGTTATCGGAGATCGATGTAAATACCATGCAAAGCAAGATAATACCAAACGTATTTTTTGCCGGTGAAATACTGGATGTGGATGGTATTACCGGCGGTTTTAATTTTCAGCACGCCTGGACGAGCGGATTCATTGCCGCGAAAGCAATTTCACAGATGGTTTGATGGCTGAAATAGGCCAGATGGTTCGATTGTCGGGTTTCGATAACCATCCAACAATCAAACCATCTAAACCGTATCAAATACTATTGAGCCTGAGGAAAGCCTAATAATCTTCTGTGATAATTGATCTGCCCGGTATGATAACTCAGGTGTGTTAACAAATGCAGTAGAAAGAATTCAGTAGTTACCGTTTCACCGTTAATAGGCAAAGGATAATTTTTTTCCAGTTCTTTTTTACTGGTTTGTTCCAATGCATCCTTAACTGCTACTTTGGTGTTTTCTATTTCATTCAGTAATTTATGTTTGCTGATATTTTTCAGCGTAAATTCTGCATCGCGGTTTCGTATATATCCCGAATCACCCAACACATTGCCGATAAAATGTTGTAAACTGCCGGTTAAGTGCAAACACAGGTTGCCACCGCTGTTCTTAATTCCTTCTTTTGTTACCCACAGGCTGCTGTCGTCAGGGTACTGCGTAATTTCTTCAGTCAATTTATTCAGGTCTCGCTCAAATAAAATGATCAATACTGGTGTAATCATAACAAATAGTCAGTTGAATAAAATTTTCGATAAATGTAAAAATAAAAGTTCCCATCAGAATAGCCTTGCAAAAAAATAATTTTCGTTCGTTAAAAACAATCTTATTTATACACGTTCGGCGAAAAAATAATAACTCATTTTCGTACAATATGTACAGTGAAAAGAGATAATCATTTTTGCTGATGCGTATTGCATAGCAGGGCCTAAAGGTAGATAAACAAATAATTATTAGGTTAAAAGGAGAAAATTCTGACCCATTTGACCGATTTGACCTGTTTGCCTAAATCGGTGCAAATCAAGTAGTTGGTAAAGGAAAAAAAACGCTGAATCCCTTTACTATTCAGCATTTTAGCCTATCTTTGCAGCCCGAATTAAAAACATCGGATTTTTATCATGTTTCAGAACTTAATTATTAAACAATTAAACGCTGAAGCACAGGAGTCTTCTGCAGCCACTCAGGCCGCCGAAGCTACAGCGACAACAAATGCACCTGTGCAGGCTCCGGAAGTTGTGGACAACAGCGCTCACGACGATTTTGACTGGAGTATCGACAAACGCAATGTGGCTTCTTACAGCAAGGAAGAGAAATTAAAATATGATGCTGTATATGAGGGTACTTTCAAAGCAGTTACCGACGGTGAACTGGTAAAAGGTCTGGTAGTGGCCCTTACCAAAACTGATGTGGTAATCAACATCGGCTTCAAAAGCGATGGTCTGGTTTCGTTAAACGAATTCCGCGATTTACCTAACCTTAAAACAGGTGATGAAGTGGAAGTAATGGTGGTAGAAAAAGAAGACCGGGAAGGTCATCTTAATCTCAGCCGTAAACAGGCCCGCATTACCCGTGCCTGGGAAAAAATTGTGGAAGTTCACAAAACCGGCGAAGTTATTACCGGTACTGTTACTTCAAAAACAAAAGGCGGTTTGATCGTAGATGTATTCGGTATGGAAACATTCTTACCGGGTTCACAAATCGACGTAAAACCTGTAACTGATTACGACCAGTTTGTAGGAAAAACAATGGAGTTCAAAGTAGTGAAGATCAACGAAGCTATTAAGAACGCCGTAGTTTCCCATAAAGCACTTATCGAAAGCGATATCGAAGCACAACGTGCCGAGATAATGAGCAAACTCGAAAGAGGCCAGGTGCTGGAAGGTACTATCAAGAATATTACCGACTTCGGCGCCTTCATGGATCTGGGCGGCTTAGACGGTCTGTTGTATATCACCGATATCAGCTGGGGCCGTATCAGCCATCCGGGCGAAGTGTTGAAACTGGATCAGAAGCTGAAAGTGGTTGTATTGGATTTTGATGATGAGAAAAAGCGTATCAGCCTTGGTTTGAAACAATTGACTCCTCACCCATGGGATATACTTCCTGAAAATATTCACGAAGGTTCTGTTGTAAAAGGTAAAGTAGTGAATATTGAAGATTACGGCGCATTCCTCGAAATTATGCCGGGTGTTGAAGGCTTGGTACACGTAAGTGAAATTACATGGGCCAATACACCTATCAATGCGAAAGAATTCTTCAAACTGGGCGACGAATACGAAGCTAAGATCGTTACGCTTGATAAAGACAATCGCAAGATGAGCTTATCTATCAAGCAAATGAGCGAAGATCCCTGGAGCACTATCGAAACCAAATTCCCCGAAGGAAGCCGTCATACCGGTTTGGTAAAGAACATTACGCCTTACGGTGTGTTTGTTGAACTGGCTCCTGGTATCGGTGGTATGATCCATATCAGCGATCTGAGCTGGCTGAAACGCTTCAACCATCCTTCTGAATACACTAAGGTTGGCGAAAATATCGATGTGGTTATTCTCGGCATCGATAAAGACAACCGCAAACTGCAACTGGGCCATAAACAACTTGAAGAAGATCCCTGGAATGCACTGCAGGGTACCTTTGCAGTTGGTTCAGTTCATGAAGGAACAGTTATTCGCAGAGACGACAAAGGCGGCATAGTTCAATTGCCTTACGGCCTTGAAGGATTTGCTCCTAACCGTCACCTCATGCGTGAAGATGGCAAAAGCATTGGCGCTGATGAAACAACCCAGTTTATGGTGATCGAGTTCGACCGCAATGAAAAACGCATTGTGGTATCGCATACCCGCATCTGGGAACAATCTAAGATAGAAGAAAAAGAAGCTCAGAAGAAAGAAGCCCGTGCTGAAGCTGATAAAACGAAGAAAGCAGTGAAAAACATTCAGGGTAAAGTAGAAAAAGCTACTTTAGGCGACCTGGGTGCATTGGCTGAGATCAAGGAAAAACTGAAACAGGAAGAGCAACAGGGTGGTACAACCGAAACCAAAGAGTAACACCGGTTTGTTTTACTGAATAATACACAGGCGTCCCGAATTATCGGGACGCTTTTTTTTGCAGGAAGTGTAGGTGTGTTGTTATTGCATTCATTTAAAATGACTTATACCATCAGCCTATTATCGTGCGCTTGATTAAAGTCATTTGTTTGACATATTTGTTTCAAAAAGCTTGCAAAACTAAGAACCGTTAGTTAAATTTATATAAGCTAATCAGAACCAACTTTCTTAAACGTTTTCGTAGATCCTGTTAAATCTTGCTCTGATAATTACCGTTTATCAAATGGCCTATACCGGGCTTTCCAATTTCCTTGCGCGAACTCATATTATCGTAAACCCAAATTGTACCGTATGAAGAAGCTATACTCCTTCGTATTCATCTGCATTTTTCTGTTCTTTTTTGCGCTTCATTGCCGGGTGTAACCGGGCATAAATGCAGATTCAACGTTTAAAACATACTGTAAACAAACATATAATTCATTTTACGTACATAGGTACAGGTTACCCTGTGCATATAAGTAAATAAAATTAGTACAGGTTCATTGGGTAGCAACTCTCATCATCAGCGGGATGTTCCGGTGTTTGCCGGGATGTCCCGTTCTGGTTTTGAGGGGGAAGTTAGCAGGTTGAAAAGTTAAAAGGTTAACAGGTTGGAAGGTTGATAAGTTAACAGGTTAACAGTTTAAAAAGTTGATAAGTTGAAAAGTTGGTAGGTTGACAGGTTAAGACGTATTCGGGTAACCGAAAATTAAATGTTTGCCAACTGGGTCTGCCGAAGCTATAGCGAAGGCGGATTGCCGTTTGCCGTTTCAAGTGCTCTACAGCTTTGCGAGCAACTGCTTATTAAATTCAAGTAACGAACTTAATTTACTATCCGCTGCATCCCAGCGGCCCTGGTGATGTACATGAGGGGCAGGTATAACCACACATTTCATGCGCGCTGCTTTGGCTGCGATCATACCATTGAACGAGTCTTCAAAACAAATGCATACAGTTGGCGGAACGTTTAACAATTCAGCACAATTTAAAAATACCTGCGGATGCGGTTTGCCATACGGAAGCTGTTCGGCCGAAGTAATGGCATTTAAATAAGGCCTGATTTGCAGTTTTTCAACCACTGCTTCAATTAAACGCATAGGCGAGGAAGAAGCCAGGCCGATTTGAAATTTGTTTTCTTTAAAAAACTGCATGATGTATTCAACACCCGGCATGGCAATACCATGTTGCTTTATTTTATCCAATGCATTTTGCTCAACCATTTTCACCGCTGCTACAGCTTCTTTTTTGTCAATGGTAAAGTGGGTGAACCAGTAATCGACCCATTCGGGCGTACGCAAACCGGTGGTAAGATTATATTCTTCATCAGTTAGCGTAACACCAAATTGTTGTAACATTTCGGCACCGGCCTGTTGCCATAAGGGTTCCGAATCGATCAGCAGGCCATCCATATCAAAAATTACGGCAGAAAATTTCATGGGCGCAAAGATAGCAGATAAGGCTCAAGGTACAAGGTAAAAGGAACAAGGTGCATCGCCGTATGTTACTTGTGTGGCTGGCATGAATATTTAAAAATAAATTATTAACAGGATTAAAGAAACCCATAAATTACACACGTAATGCATGAGCAACATTATAAATTGCCGTTATTAACAAATTCTTTAATTTCAGTAAATTGAAAGGAAAAAATTATAGTGCATGAGCTCGTTTAGTGAACGAATGAGGCATATAAAGCTGGTGAGGAAAATTTTATATCCGATCATAGGTGTATTAACATGGCCGGGTCTTGCGATCTTCAATAAATTAAAAATTTCGGGAACCGAACATATAGCCCGGTTGCCCAAAAAGAATGTTTTGTTTGTAAGTAATCACCAAACCTATTTTGCCGATGTGATTACGTTTCTGCATATTTTCTGTGCTGTAAAATGGGGAAAGAAGAACAAACTGGGAGTTCCTTATTACTTATTGAATCCTTTTACAAATGTTTATTATGTAGCTGCCGAAGAAACCATGAAGGGCAGCTGGATCAGCCGTTTATTTACCCTTGGAGGAGCACTGACCGTTAAAAGAACCTGGCGGAGCTCGGGTACCGAAGTGCGCAAAGGACTCGATCCATCCGATACCCGGAAAATTACACGCGCTCTTGAAAATAACTGGGTGATCACTTTTCCGCAAGGTACTACCACACCGTTTGCACCCGGCCGTAAAGGCACTGCTCACATTATAAAACAATGCCGTCCTATAGTTGTACCTGTAGTGATCAGTGGTTTTTGGCGTGCCTTCAATAAAAAAGGACTGAAGTTAAAAAAGAAGGGCACGCTGCTGTCGGTTACTTTTAAAGAACCATTACAAATAGATTACGACGCTTCGGCCGAAGCGATCCTTGACCAGATTATGGATGCCATTGAACAAAGCAAGGCATTTAAAATGAAAGGAGCGCACCACTGGAAGATGGAGAAATTTGAAAATTAGCTGATTTGAAAATTTGAAAATGATTAAACATCCGGCTACCCATTTTCAAATTAGCACATTTTCAAATTTTCAAATTTATTTCACAAACAACGCCTTCAGTTCCGTAGCATCATTCGGCTGCATTTTACCTCCCAAAATCAATCGCAGCTGTCTTCTTCTTAAAGCGCCCTCAAACAATTTCTTTTCTTCATCTGTTTCGGGAACAAGCGGCGGTACAGTGCGGGGTTTGCCATTGGGATCGAGCGATACGAATGTATAATACGCTTCATTGCTTTTGTATTTATACTGGTGAATGGCATCTTCACCCCATACACTCATATGCACTTCCATTGAAGTATTAAAAGCGCGGGATACGCGCGCTTCAATATGCACTACATTTCCCAGTTTAATAGGATTTTCGAATGAGATATTATCTACAGAGGCTGTAACCACCGGAGCACCGCAATGCTTCATGGCTGCGAGCGCTGCCGCAATATCCATCCAGTACATCAGCCGGCCGCCCATCAGGTTACCAAAAGTATTGGTATCGTTGGGTAAAACCAGTTCGGTCATTATAACAGAAGATTCTTTGGCAGTTTTCGACAACTGTTCCATTGTAAAAGTTTGGCGCAAAGATAATAGATGGTTCGATTGTTTAATGGTTTGATAGTTGGGCTGTTCAATTTTGAACCTGTTAATTGAATGGCGGAATGTCCTGAATTTCGGAGACAACAGTCATCGAACAATAAAACCATTAAACAAGTATATGTTCGAGCTGCTGCAAAAAAGCGTCATCTGCATCAGCGCCAATCCCCGGCGCATCAGGTACATCTAAAAAGAAACCTTTGTATTGCACACCACCTGTTACCGGATCGGTTTTGTGGCCAAGCATGCAGGTATCCATATCGTAAAAAAGTATATTGTCGTGGCACAATGCAAAATGCGCAAAGGCCGTTAATGCCACCCGGCTTTCGAGCATGCCACCTATCATACAGGGAATTTGATGCTGTTTGCAAACGGCATGGATCTTTATTGCTTCGAGTATACCGCCCGATTTGGCGAATTTTATATTTACATAATCGCAGGCTTTGGCTTTGATAATGCGCAGCGCATCGTGATGATCAAATACGCTTTCATCGGCCATAATCTTAATGGGCGATTGTTGAACAAGCGCGGGTAATTTATCATCATCCCAATACCGCATGGGCTGTTCGCAAAACTGAATATTAAAAGGCTGCATAGCTGTTAACGCATACAAGGCATCGTCGTAGGTCCAACCCTGGTTGGCATCAATTCGTAAGGTAATCGATTCGCCCACTGCTTCACGAATACGACGAACCCGTTCTACATCATCAGTTGCATTTTTACCCAGTTTTATTTTGATGATGCGTACACCGCGTTGCACAAAATCAACGGCAGTTTTGGCCATATTGACCGGCGTATCGATGCCAATGGTTAAATCGGTTTCGGGTTGCTTTTTTTCGCCACCCAGCCACTGATACAACGGTTTATTGGCTGCTTTGGCGGCCAGGTCGTATAAGGCCATATCAAAGGCGCTTTTTATAGTAGCGTTAAAGGCGGTATAGTTGTGCAGCTCCTGCATGCGTTCATCAATGGCAGTGGCATCTTTGTTTTTCCAGATGGCCGCAAAATCTTTAGCCATTTCAAAACAGGTAGCCTGTGTTTCTCCGGCGATCATAGGAAAAGCCGAACATTCACCCACGCCGTAAATTCCGGCATCGGTATGCACCCTGATGAAAATATTCTGCGCGAAATGCATAGTGCCTGTGGCTATGGTAAAAGGATGCATGGGAATGCTGAATTTCCATATATCGGTGTGTAGTATTCTCATAATGAGGCACAATATACAAGTTACAAGGCACAGGAAAACCGGCAGGAATCGGCATAAACTGTTGCCGGTTACCAGTTGCCGGTTACCGGGTACCAGTTACCGGTTGCCGGTTTGCCCGGAAACCGGTAGCTGATAACAAAAAATGGAACAAGGCACAAGGTATTCCGGTTCGGGAAGGCTGACTTCAATCAGCATCCTTCGTCTTGTTTCCTGTTCTGTAAAGTTTTATCTTCGCGGCTAACATTCGTTAGCAATTATGGTTCAAACTATATCCTCTGTTTCCTTTGATAACACCGAAAATGCATTTGCTTACAAATCTGATAAAGAGCTGAAAAAAGCCCGGTTTTTGTTTTCGAGCATGGGGTACCAGACCCTTGTAAACCTGGGAATAAAGTTAACTCCCTGGGCCATTCAGGCCGGTTTGCCCGTAAAAGGACTTATTCGCAACACCATATTTGAACAATTTGTAGGCGGCGAAACACTGGCCGAAACAGCCAGGGTGGCCGCCAAACTGAAACAGTTTAATGTACAGGTGATATTGGATTATGGGGTAGAAGGCAAGGACGGAGAAGAAAATTTTGATCACGCCTGCGAAGAATTTATAAAGGTTATTAATTATGCTGCCACGCAACCCAACATTCCTTTTATGAGTGTAAAGGTGACCGGTATTGCCCGGTTTGCCCTGCTCGAAAAGCTGGATGCGGCAGCAAATGGCAAAAGCGGGTTCGAAGGAAAAGTGCATACCGAAGTATTATCGGCTGAAGAAAAAGCCGAATGGCAACGGGTTGAGCAACGTATCGTTCGCATTTGCGAAGCGGCTGCCGTAAAAGGAATTGGCGTTTTAATTGATGCGGAAGAAAGCTGGATACAGGACCCGGTAGATGCGCTGACCATGCAAATGATGGAACGGTATAACCGCAAACAGGTTGTTATTTATAATACACTGCAATTATACCGGCACGACAGGCTGCAGTTTTTAAAAGACAGTTTTGCTACTGCCCGGGCAAAAGGTTTTATACTGGGCGCCAAACTGGTGCGCGGCGCCTATATGGAAAAAGAGCGCGAACGTGCCCGGGAAATGAACTATGCATCGCCCATTCAGCCCGATAAAACAGCTACCGACCGCGATTACAATGCTGCCCTTGAATTTTGTACAGATCACCTCGATCAGGTAGCGCTGATAGTAGCTTCGCATAATGAATATAGTAACCTGTATACAACTCAATTACTCGATAAGAAAGGATTGCCACATGATCATGCGCATGTTCATTTTTCGCAATTGTTCGGCATGAGCGATAACATTACCTTCAATTTGGCCAAAGCCGGATTTTCTGTTAGCAAGTATTTGCCTTTTGGTCCCATTCAGGATGTGGTTCCTTACCTCATGCGCAGGGCACAGGAAAATTCATCGGTATCAGGACAAACCGGCAGGGAGCTGGCACTGATCAAAAAAGAGATGCAGCGGCGCTCGAAGATGGCTTGATGGATTGATGGTTTGATTGTTGGGTTTAATCTTCGGCCTGTTAATTAATAGCAAGGTGCCTGAAATTCGGATTGCACAACCGTCATTTCAACTTTTCTCCAAATAGCTTTAACGTTCTTTCCCATGCTAATTTAGCGGCTGCTTCATTGTAGCGCGTGGGTGCGGTATCGTTATTAAAGGCATGTTGGGCGCCTTCGTAAATATACAATTCATATTTAACGCCGGCTTTTTTAAGCGCCTCTTCATAGGCGGGTATGCCTGCATTGACACGTTCGTCTAACCCGCCGTAATGCAATTGAACAGCAGCTTTAATCTTTGGTACATCAACTGCATCGGGCTGGCGGCCATAATAAGCCACAGCTGCTTTCAGATCGGGCACATGAACGGCTAACTGGTTGGCTAAACCGCCGCCCCAGCAAAATCCCACGCAGCCGGTTTTGCCATTACTTTCTTCGCGCGATTTTAAATAATCGAATGCCTTTATAAAATTGTTGAGGTTTTTTTGATTATCCAGTTTTGAAAATAAGTTGCGTGCCTCATCTTCATTGGCAGGAGTGCCGCCCAAAGGCGATAATGCATCGGGCGCCAGCGCCAGGTACCCGGCTAATGCCACACGGCGGGTAACATCTTCGATATGCGGGTTCAGACCGCGGTTTTCGTGAATAACCACTACACTTCCGAATTTGCCTTTTTGTTTGGGTTTGGCCACATACCCTTTCATGGTGCAATCATCACCGGCATAAGTAATATATTCGGTAATAATGCGGTCATCCTGTGGCGGTACCGTTTGCGCATGGGCATAATTCACTTCAAGCATGGGCAATACGGCCATGGCAGCAGCGATACTACCGGTTAATTTGGCAAGCCGGCGAATAAATTCATCGCGGGTGAGCGGCTTGTGAGTATACTCGTCGAAAAGGTTTATAATTTCCTGGTTCATAAAAAGGATTAACAGGTGATTAGTTCCTTAAAGTTAACGAATTGACCATTGTACCGGTTGCCGGCATTGCCGGGTTTACAGAATATCTTATTTTAACTAATGTAACAGATGATAAAATCCCGAATAAAATTTCTACATTCGACATTCATTGTTCAATATTCATCAGTGTAAAAAGGACTGTTAGCTCAGTTGGTTCAGAGCATTACTTTGACAGAGTAGGGGTCACTGGTTCGAGTCCAGTACAGTCCACGAAATTGTAAAACCCGCTCCTGTAGCGGGTTTTGTGTTTAATGCAATCAAATTGTTCTTTCGAAGATTCTTTATGACTTTAGAATGAACTGTTTACTGGTTCGAATCCGCTGGAAATTAATATGTAACTGAAGAACTAATCAACCGCAGCACTACCTTTTAATGTGCGATACGTTCCGGGCCGGGAAGCCTTGGTTATCAAGAATTTTCATGTATCCACGGCCCTGATTTTTGCAGAATAGGACGTTTGGAAAAAATACCAAGAATTGGTATTTTTATGGAAAATAAATAATATGGGACGTAATACTTCCATCCTGCTGGGTGAACATTTTGAAGAGTTCATTAATAACGAAGTCTCTTCCGGTCGTTATAGCTCCGCCAGTGAAGTAGTCAGAACAGCTTTAAGGCTTCTGGAATCAGAAGAATCTAAAAAGAAACAGCTTAATAAGGCCCTTGCCACGGGAGAAACAAGTGGATTCGAAAAGAACTTCGATCCAAAGGCTCACTTAAAAAAACTGCATAATAAAATCAAATGAAATCGCTGCCATATGTCATTAGTAAAAAGGCAGTTTCTGACCTTGAAGAAATATGGGCTTATACTGTTGAAAAGTGGTCTATTGATCAGGCAGATCGGTACTATTCATTGATTTTTGATGAAATAAATTTCATTTGCAGGAATGTAGATGCAGGTAAATCTATGAATCATGTGCGAAAAGAGTATAGGGCCTCAAAAGTCAAATCTCATTTAATATTTTGCCGGGTCGTTAATGATGTTGTTGAAATTATTAGAATTCTACATGAACGAATGGATATTGACAATTGGCTAGCTGAATAACGACTGTGCAGATCCGCTAAGGCGTCTTTTGTGAAGTTTACACAACCGCAAAAAAGAAATCTTAAACATAGTGTACCTTCCGGGCATACTTACTAACTCCATTATTGGATAGTTGAACCCAACGCTAAAAAGTCTCGCAGAAAAAGGGGATTTTTATATTGAGGTTATCCCCCAGCAAGCGGCGAAAAGCTTACGTTGCAACCTCCATGTCGAAACAGTTGTTGAATTCAATCATTGGCTGGCCGCCGGGCCGGCATTGTCTATTGATAGGGAAGAATTAAGTGTATTGGCAACAGAACTTTTGTGAAGTAAAGCGCGGATGGGCAGTATAGGTATTGTCATCACATGAACCGATGAGTTACATCTAAAAATCAACTGCATTACACGCTGGACCCGATAAAAACTGCTAAATATTTTTGCTTAACATTTTTCGCGCTATTTTAGCCTGGCTGGCTTAAACTATTTGTTGATTAATGGCGTCCGCATTAATGATGATATGCCTGGTAAACCACGCAGGACTTTTTGTGGGCGAATAGGTAGGGGGAATTGATTTCAGAGAATAGTTTTCAACCGGCGATGCGAATAATGTTTTTTCTGACAACGTTTATTTATAGAAGTAAATGAAAAAAATATTCACTATCCTCTTTTTGTTTTTCTTCTCATTAAAATCATTTGCACAGGTTTGGCAATGGTCAGTTTCAGTTGATAGTGTGGTCTCTGATGAAACAAAAGATCATCCCATTGCTTTTTTATGGATACCTGAAGATTGTAAGCAGGTTCGTGGTGTTGTGGTTGGACAGCACAACATGATTGAAGAAGGCATTTTTGAGCATCCTGATTTTAGAAAAGCAATGAGTGAAATTGGTTTTGCCATTGTTTGGGTTTCGCCAATGCTCAATATGAACTTCGATTTTGCCAAAGATGCAGGTGAAGATTTCAATTACATGATGAAGAAGCTTGCTGATTCATCGGGCTATAAAGAGTTGGAGTTTGTTCCTGTTGTTCCCCTGGGGCATTCTGCCGCAGCAACTTATCCCTGGAATTTTGCTGCGTGGAATCCTAAAAGAACACTTGCTGTTATTTCTGTTCATGGAGATGCGCCTCAAACAAAACTTACAGGATATGGACGACCAAATGTTGAATGGGGAAGCAGAAACATTGATGGGGTGCCCGGGCTTTTTGTGATGGGAGAATATGAGTGGTGGGAAGATAGAATCACTCCTGGCTTTGATTATGTGAGTAAACATCCAAAAACGCCAATTACATTTTTATGTGATGCTGGCCATGGGCATTTTGATTACTCTGATGCATTGGTAAGATATCTTGCCCTTTACATAAAAATAGCTGCTGTGCATCGATTGCCTGCTTCAATGCCTTTGGATAAACCTGCTGAATTAACATTTATTGATATTTTCAATGGGTGGCTGATGGATAGATGGAGAAAAGATAGTTTACCAATAGCACCTTCAGCGTCTTATAAAAATTATAATGGTGATCGATATTTCTCTTCATGGTGTTTTAATAAAGAAATATGTGATGTTGCAAATAAAAATTATGCAGCAGCGAGAGGGAAGAAGAAACAGTATTTGGGATTCATTCAAAATGGTGAAATTGTAAAACCAGCCAAATCACATGCTAACTATAATTTGAAATTTAATCCTGAAAGTGATGGCATTACTTTTCATGTCAGTGCATTTTTTGCTGATTCATCAGGAATGATACCGGCAAGTGATCACGCAGGAACTCAATTACGAATAAGCAGGATTACCGGACCTGTTAAAAAGATTAATGATTCAACATTCCAAATCAATTTTGATCGTGTTGGGTTTAATAACCCCAAACGCTCCAACGATATTTGGCTGATTGCAACGAATGATGGCGATGAAAAATATAAAAGTATGGTACAACAAGCCGACCTGCGTTTCCCATTATGGAATAAAGAAGGAGAAAAGCAGCAGATCATTTTTGATTCCATTCCGGATCAGATGAAGAAAAATAGAACCGTGGCATTAAAGGCACATTCTACGGCAAACGTTCCGGTTTCTTTTTATGTTGCGGAAGGACCTGCAATAGTATCAGGTAGTGAATTGAGGTTGACTTCAATTCCCCCCCGTGCAAAGTATCCAATTAAGGTAACGGTGGTTGCATGGCAATATGGAAGAAGCGTTGAGCCTAAACTTCAAACCGCACAGCCGGTCGAAAGAATATTCTATATTCTGAAGTAGTCGAAGAAAATAAAAGTTTTAAAATGGCACTAATCAAGCGAACGGGAACAATATCAATTGGAGCAATACCAAAGATGTTTTAAGATTCCGGACCCAGATTAAAGATTTGCTGTGTTATGAAAAATAAAACCCTGTTTGTACTCCTTTTTGTCGTATCAATTAACTCACTTTTGTATGCACAAAAGACCAGTAAAGACCGATACGATTTTTCACCCATTCGTTCTAAGATCAAAACCTGGATCGGGGAAGGTTATTATAATGGCGCTTCCATTCTTATTGCAAAGAACAACAAGGTTATTTATGAAGCTTATTTTGGAAATTATGATACAGGTACTGTTGCTTTCATAGCATCGGCAGGTAAATGGCTGGCAGCGGCTACCATAGCCGCTGTTGTTGATGATGGAAAATTATCGTGGGATGACAGCGTAAAAAAATGGTTGCCTTCGTTTACTGATGTTAAAGGAAATGCAACGCTCCGCATGTTGTTTTCACATACCGCAGGTTATCCCGGTTATCAACCCGAAGGGAAACGCCGTGACGATTACCAAACATTAAATGAAGCCGTTGCGAATATTGTAGAACTGCCCGCAGACACTTTGCCTGGAACAAAATTTAGTTATGGTGGATTGGCAATGCAGGTTGCGGGACGCATGGCTGAACTGGCAACAGGTAAAAGTTGGGAAGTCATTTTTCAGGAAAAGATTGCCGGCCCGCTTGGAATGAGGTCGACCCATTTTACACCGGTGGATACTACACCCGGACATAACCCAATGATTGGTGGAGGTGCGAGATCTTCATTACATGATTATGGCCGTTTTTTGCAAATGATCCTCAATGGAGGTGTGTTTAATGGCAAAAGGATTTTGAGTACCCGTGCTATTAATGAAATGCAGGCCGATCAAATAAGAAATGCCAGTGTGAATACAGGTGAATTTGTTGAATATGTGCGAGCCTCCGGCCGGAAAGACATTTATGGTTTGGGCGAATGGCGTGAAGAAGTGAATGACAGTGGGCAGGCGACGCTTATCAGCAGCCCTTCCTGGGCGGGGGCTTACCCATGGATTGATAAGAAAAACAATTTGTATGGTTTTTTTCTCACAAGAGTAACTGATATGAAAGAAGGGTTCTCTTCTTTTTATGCGAGCCCCGTTTTGCCCATATTGACGCGTGATGTATTGAACGATGCGGCACATGCCAATGTAAAAAGGGGCTTTATTAATGTTGACAACGGAAAATTATTCTACGAAGAGCTGGGAGAGGGGGAACCGCTGATCTTTATTCATGGGCATTCTTTTGATCATTATGAGTGGGACCCGCAATTCTATGCCTTTGCCAAAAAATATCGCGTAATCCGTTATGATGTGCGGGGCTATGGACGTTCTTCCATGCCCAGGGAATATTCGTCCTGTTCACATGCAGAAGATCTGTTGCAATTGATGAATGTATTGAAGGTTAAGAAGGCTCATCTTGTTGGGTTATCAATGGGCGGATTCATTGCCACGGATTTTTTAGTACTGCACCAGAACAGGTTGTTGTCGGCAACCATGGCCAGTGGCGATATATGGTATGGGTCTCCCGGCCCTGCTTCACCCTGGAAAAAAAGTGAAATAGCAAAAAGAGAGGAAGAAATTCAGGTTTATAAACGCAAGGGCGTTTTCAATAACAAGATTGCATGGTTTAACGCGCTTACCACCCGCAATGGTCAAATAATTACAAAATTACGCGAACCCGTCTGGAACATGATATACAAGTGGGATGCCTGGCAGCCACTTCATGTTGAACCGAGATTCTTATTAGGCTCATCCGTTATTGAAAAATTAAAACAAACCAATGTTACTGTACCTGTATTGGTTTTAACGGGCACGGCTGATGCAAACCTGAAAAATAAATTAATGGAACTGGTTCCATCGGCAAAGCAGGCTTTTGTTGAAAATGCAGGCCATGTAAGTAATTTGGAAAATCCTGAGGATTTTAATAACAAATTAGGTCATTTCTTAACAGGCACTTCCAGCAAAATTGTCACTATTTTACCAACTGTTCCACCTTCCCTGCCCACACTATAATCTTCGCGATTAACAGAAAACTGGCCTTTAAAAATGCCGGCATCTCCTTTAGTAGTGAACGTAAAAGATATTTCCACAGGTTTGGTAGTACTTTTTATAGTCAGATCACCGAGTGCTTTATACCCCGTACCGGCTTTTTCAATTTTCCTGGATTGAAAGGTGATCAGCGGGTATTTATCAGTATTTAACCATACTTCCTTTCGAAGGTCGTGGTTGCGCAAACCTATGCCCGTACTTATTGTTTTTGCTTCAATGCTTGCAGAAAATGAACTACCCGGCAAGTCATTTTCGCTAAACCGGATGGTTGCCTTCAACCCCGAAAAATTACCATGTACTGTTCCAAAAGGACCTTTTACATTAAATAAAATTTTAGCATTTACTGCATCCACATTCCAATTCGCTGCTAAAACCAATCCTGTAATTATCAATGATGCTGCTAACGTTTGTTTTATTTTCATATGTTTTTTTATTACTCATTCCCGGATGCTTTTATTGGCTAATTGACGATGACAGTAGCTTTCATCGTAGAATGGTAAATACAGTGGTAGGGAAAAGAACCTGTTGTGTTAAATGTTTTCGAAAAGGAGTGCCCTGCTGTAATATCGCCACTGTTAAAACTATTGTCATCTGCGGTAACTGTATGCGTGGTATTGTCGTTATTGGTCCAGGTAACAGTCGTTCCTCCTTTTACTGTAAGACTGGCTACTGAGAAACTCATGTTTTGCATGGTCACCGTGGTAGTGCCGGTATTTGTATTGTTCATGGTTGACCCCGACGAACTCCCTTTACTACAATGACTTGCAAGGGCGCCTGCCAATACTAAGAAAATAAGCAATGGCAGAAAATATTGCTTTTTCATATACATCGTTTTATAACAATACGAGTAATGAAAACTATTAGTTGCCCTTTGAAAAGGCATTCCGGATTGCTGTTACAGGATCAGGCGCAAAATGTATGCTTTTCGTATAATTGAACAATCTGTTGGTGTAGAGGGCCCGGAATTTTAACTATCTTTTTTGTTTTTGCCTCAATAATTACCGGTAGATCCGGCACCTCCTCCGCTGCCCCCACCAAAATCAAAATGGTTATCAGGCTCAGTGGCCGTTGTTTGATGGAAGGTTTGAGTAACTACCAACGACTCCAACTGAAGCAATCCGGTTACATTTGGATCATTCGGTTCGGCATGTGTAAAACCATACTTGGGGGGCGTAAGGTATTTTGTAATAAGATAGGATATAAAAATCATTATAATGCCGCCTATGCTCATAGCTATTTCCAGTGGAGCAATATGATGATAATAACGGATGGTTATTACAATAGCAACGACCAATATCAAACCTGTTCGCAGTAAAATAACATCTTTCTTCTGTATTCCTTTGAAGATATATACAGCGGGAATTAAAACTGTCGGTATCCAGAAAATCCATCCGCCGGGTATAGATTCTCCTTCTTTCAAATTAAGATCAAACATGATGTTACTTACTTCTCTTACTGCAAGATAATTTCCGGCAACATAAAGTATAATCAGCGCAAGTATTTCTATAAGTGTACAACAATCTGTATAATATCTCAACCGGTTATTGTTCTTGTTTTTCCTCATAAGCCGGTAAACAAAAAAGGAGATCGCCATGAGCAAAAAGGGCATTGCGGTTTTTGCCATATTACCCAACGGAATAACACCATAAAATAAAACGCCGAGAAAAGAAATAAAAGCAAGGCCACCCATAAGCACGTTGCCAAATCGCAGCAGGTAATAAGATGAAAGGATAAAGATTAATACAGATTGGGCAAAAAACGATATAGAAGGATACAGTAAGTTAACAGCGCATACCATAAACCCAATGCTTAACCATATCATGGCATCGTCCATTCCCGAACGGTAATGATTTTTTTCGCGAATTAAAAATTCCAAAGCCGCATATATCAACAAAGAAAAAACCAGCGCTAATATTCCAAACTTTGTCTCTGAACCAACCATAGTCACCAGGCAAAATAAACCAAAAACCATAAGGGCTATTACTGCTGTTAGCAGGAATAATCCTATACGTATGAATAAATTGGGCGAGTATAGGCCTACAGGATATGTTTTTTCGATTCCCGCTGCTTCTTCTGTAGAAATAAGATTATGATTTAAAGCAAATTTTGCTTCCTCGTTTATTAATAAATGGTCAAGAGATTTATGGTTATATGCTATCATTAAGCTTTAGTTTTTTGTTCATCTTAGTCAAAAATACGATCAGCCCTGCGCCTGAGAAGATAAAATACATTAATATAAGGTAAATTATGCCAATGTCCTGCACTCCATGTAGCATCAGTTGTATCATCACATAACTGATACCAATATACCCGTAGAGTGTTAGCATCAGCATAAAATAAAAGGAAGCCTCAGCGATCGATTTTTTATAGAAATAGAATACAATGCCTGCCAGTGGTAACAGCCAAAGCGCATATAAGTTGTCGAAGTGAATCATTCCTGCCAGGCAGGCGATGAACAATATATTCATTCCAAAGTTGGTGTATGTAAAACAGAAATGAGCTTTTATATTTCGCTGTTTGCTGCCCCAGGCTATTACATTAAGCGCCACTCCTAATAATAGCCCTGCAAAAATGATCCCGGCATCATCAAAATTGTTCTCATTAATTATACTGAGTGGTTTTATAGCTATGCCCATCCATGCGGCAAGATTGGCTATTGCCATGCTTAAAACACCTAAATGATCGAAATAATAAGCACAAAAAAATAAGATGACCATAGGAATAAACGTGGCCAGTCCATAAGCATTTCCAAAAACGGTGTATTGTACCTGCAGGTAGGTTATAAAAGTGATAAGGGTCAGGCATCCCAGTAAGAGTATATAATCAAAATAAGAATTAGGTGCGGGTACTTTGGTTGTAGCAAAGGGAGGTTTTTTACGTTCACAGTAAAAGAAGCATCCTATACATAATAGCCCTATAGCTGCCAGTATAGCCTGATGTCCGATAGTATCAATGTTTTTATAGATTAATATACCCAGTCCGCCTGTAAGTAATAAAATGCCGAGATATAAAATGGTTTTCAGTTCCCAGTGCACGGAAAAAAGACCGGAATTTGCCTTTTGCTTTACTTTTTGAAGAGATAATTCAGAGATTAGTCCCTCTTTGTGTAATTGTTCAAATAAAGGTATGTTCACGATGTAAGGTTTGTTAACAGAAAGTAAATATAATTCTTTTATTATTGATAGTATGCGTAATTGCAAAGGCGCAGGTGGCCACAAAATCTCTGTTTAATGTTAGGGTGATTTAATCAATTCATATCTTCATACAATTAACTCCTCAAAGATCCCGGCCGGCTATTTAAATGATGAGGGCATGAATATACAACCAATTAAAATTTTTAATGGGCGGGTCATCACGCCTTATCGTATCATCAACGGCGCTACTTTATTGATTACGGGAAATAAAATCACTGCTATTGCTGAGCGGGATATAGAAGTACCGGGTGCGCTCACCATTGATGCAGGCGGAAAATACATTGCGCCGGGCTTTATAGATATACACGTACACGGCGGCGGCGATGCTGATTTTATGGATGGAACTGCAGATGCTTTTTTGCAGGCTGCCGGTTTACATGCCCGCTATGGCACCACTTCCATGACCCCCACTACACTTAGCGGCGACAAACAAACTCTGTTACAGGTATTGAAGGCATATGAACAGGCGCATAGTAAAAATAAAACAGGATCTGAATTTATAGGCATGCACCTCGAAGGGCCTTATTTCGCCATGAACCAGCGCGGAGCGCAGGACCCCCGGTATATTCGCAATCCCGATCCTGATGAGTATATGAATATTCTATCCCGTTCGAATGTTATTACCCGCTGGAGCGCTGCTCCTGAATTGACAGGAGCTCTTGAATTTGCCGACTACCTGCGGTCAAAAGGCATTCTGGCGGCATTGGCCCATACTGATGCTGTTTATGAAGAAGTGCTGGAAGCCTTTGAAAGAGGGTATACCCATGCCACTCATTTGTATTCAGCTATGTCGGGCGTTACCCGAAGAGGAACGATGCGTTATGCAGGAGCCGTTGAAAGTGCATTTTTGATTGATGAAATGACAGTTGAAATTATTGCCGACGGCGTACACCTGCCACCACCCCTGTTAAAGCTGGTATACAAAATTAAAGGGGCCGATAAAACGGCCCTGATTACAGATGCCATGCGGGGTGCCGGTATGCCGCCGGGGGAAAGTATACTGGGAAGCAAACAAAACGGGTTGCGGGTTATCATTGAAGATGACGTAGCAAAATTACCCGACCGTAGCTCATTTGCCGGTAGTGTGGCTACTGCCAACCGGCTGGTGCGGAATATGGTGTTGCTGGCCGGTGTGCCTTTGTGCGACGCGGTGAGGATGATGACCAGTACGCCGGCTGAAATCATGGGCATTGCCAACAGAAAGGGATCATTAACGGCCGGAAAAGATGCCGACATAGTGATTATCGACGAACAGGTTGATGTTTATATGACTATCATCGGTGGCCGGATTGTTTATGACAGAACAGGTACAAACAATCAGAAAACGACACTATAAAGTAACAGTATCTAAATAAATGACTATGTCCCGGGAAATAGTTAAAGAAAATCTGGTTATTAATATATGCGATAACAGGATACTGTTGGGTGCCGCAGCTGCTACAGCCCTTGCGAAAACCATCCACCATCTTTTGCAGGTGCAGCCCTTAATAAATATTGTATTTGCAGCAGCTCCTTCTCAAAATGAGTTCCTCAGTGCTTTATTGGAAGAAACGGTTCCCTGGCATTGTATCAATGCCTTTCATATGGATGAATATATAGGGCTGCCGGCTGGTTCAGATCAAACGTTTGCCGGTTATCTTAAAAAACATTTGTTCGAAAAAGTATCCTGTAAAGCGGTGCATTATATAAATGGCAACGCACCCGATCTGATTGATGAATGTACCAGGTACAGTGACCTGCTCAAAAAATTTCCCATCGATATTGTGTGTATGGGCATCGGCGAAAATAATCATATCGCCTTCAATGATCCGCCGGTAGCTGATTTTAATGACCCCGAAACAGTAAAGATTGTAAAGTTGGATGAAGACTGCCGTCAGCAACAGGTAAACGATAATTGTTTTTCATCGCTGCAGCAGGTGCCCACGCGGGCCATTACCTTAACCGTGCCTGCTTTGGTGAAGGGCAAATATATATTCTGCATGGTACCGGGCGAAAGAAAAGCAAAAGCGGTTTACCACACTATCAACAGCGCTGTTACCGAACAATATCCTTCTACTATTTTAAGAAAACATAAAGGGGTGCGGTTGTTCATAGATAATGACAGCAATAAAATGATTCAACTATGAAAAACCGGTTATTTTTTGTATTGCTGATTTTTATTTTTAACCAGGCGCCGGGGCAAACAGCAGCAACGCATGATTTTACCGTAAAAGCTTTTCATCTCGATTTGCGTATACAGGTAATGACCATGCCGGCGTTAAAAATTTTTGTTAAACGGTTACAGCAGGGTGGTATTAACACGCTGATATTGGAATATGAAGCTACATATCCTTACCTAAAACATCCATTGATTGCTAACCGGTATGCTTATACAAAAAGTGAAATCAATTCGTTTGTTACTTTTTGCAACCAGTTGGGCATTGATGTAATTCCTTTGCAGCAAAGCTTTGGGCACGTGGAGTATATATTGCGTCATTACCAGTATGCCGCATTGCGCGAAGATGTAAAGGAACTTTCACAGGTTTGTCCGCTTCAAACAGATGGCGATAGTGCTTTATTTACCGATTTGTATACCGAACTGGCTGCAGCTCATACATCACGTTATATTCATATCGGGGGAGATGAAACCTGGTTGCTGGGCCATTGTGCCAGGTGCCGGGCAAAGGCAGAGAAAGAAGGCATATCGAAATTGTACATTGATTACATAAACATGCTTTGCCGAATTGTGATGCGGTTGGGAAAGCGTCCCGTTCTTTGGGCTGATATTGCCTTGAAATACCCCGAAGCCCTGCAGTTACTGCCAAAGGAAACCATATTTGTAGACTGGAATTATGGATGGGTGCTGAACAGGTTTGGCGATCATCAAAAACTGGTTGAAAGCGGTTTTGAAATATGGGGTGCGCCGGCTTTAAGAAGCAGTCCGGATAATTATTTTTTGACTCAATGGGAAAAGCATTTCAATAATATCAGGGACTTTGTTCCCGTAGCCAGACAATTAGGATATAAAGGAATTGTAATGACCTCGTGGTCTACCTCAGGTGCGTACTCTTACCTGTATGAATCGGAAGATAATTTGAGCCAGTTGTATGCTATAAGACAGGTGTATCCCATTACTGGGTTCAATATATTGCTGGCAGCGTTTATGAAAAGCATTGCTGCTTCCGAACCGTTGAATACAGAAGCATTTATTGTTGACTATTGTGCAAAAACGTATGGATTTACCCAGGTGCAGGGCAGGGACTTTTGGCAGGCGTTGAAAATAACGCCATATGAAGTAGAAAATGGTATAGTAAAAAGCCCTGTTCCGCTTTCACTGGCAACATTAGCCGACAGCGTTACAAAAGCGGCTAACGTATTTCACAAACTGAAACCATTAAAAAATATAGAAGAGTTTAAGCAGTACAGGCTGATGGCCGATATCCGTGTTCAATATATTCGTTTTTTGCAAATTGAAAAGCAGGTGAATGTCGGCTCTCTTACGCAGTCAGAAATTTTTCCCCTGATTCAAAAGTTACGGGCATTGATGGCAACAGCCTCATTGCTCGACCAACGATTTATTGCACTCAATAAAAATAGCTTTTATGTATCTGAATTAAAACAGGCAAACCAGTACCGCAACATAAAGCTTCAGCTGCTTTATGACCGGTTGGGCAAAATAAGATGAAATACCTAAACTAAATAAATCATACCATGAACTTTCAAAGGCAATGTTTACTGCTGCTGTTGAACTACTTGTTTTTTAATTTACAGGCAGGGGCGCAAACTGTATCCAAAGAACCTGATTCTTTGGGTCCTTTTTATCTGAAAAACATTGATACCTGGTCTATTCATGCTGCTGCTATTGGTGAGGATTATACATTGTATGTTTTGAGAACGGCTGCATATGATACCAGTAATATACAATTGCCGGTTTTGTATATGACGGATGGCGACTGGAATATGACAGTGGCCATGAATTGCTTTAGCATGTTGCGACAGGATTATATTACCCATGAACCATTGATTGTTGGAATAGGGTATGGCAAAGGAAAAAATCAACGTTTTCGGGATCTTGATCCCGGAACCGGGGGACCTGCTTTTTTAGCATTCATTGAAAAAGAGGTAATGCCTTTTATTGATAAAAAATACCGCACTAATAAAGAAAAGGCTATTTATGGATATTCTATGGGTGGCATGTTTACTACCTATATTCTGTTTAACCGTCCTGATTTATTTGATAAGGTTTTTATTGGCGCTCCCGGCAATAATGGAAGCCTACTGATGCCTGCTGCGAAACAATATTTTAAAGATCATAAAGATTTAAAGAGTAAAGTTTTTATAGGGGTGGGTAGTTATGAAAAGGAGGTGGTAAAGAACATTGATTCATTTGCAGATTATTTACTGTCACGCAAATGCCCGGGCCTCTCCATCAGGAAAGATTTTACACCGGGTGCTAATCATGGCGCTGCATTGGCCCAGGTTATGCAAAATGCAATTGCCTTTGGTTATTGTGAACGGCACGATGCAATAACGGTTGATCCTGTTATTTTTAATCAATACAAGGGCAATTATATAAGTAAAGACACATCATTGCCCAATGTATTGATATTTACCGATAAGAATAAACTATACTGGCAATGGCAAAGGGCCGGTGAAATTCCAACTCAGTTGCTTCCTATGAGCAAAACAACCTGGTTTATGGTTGAAAACGAACGGATACTTTTTACATTTAAAAAAGAGAATAATAAATCAGTATTGGTTGCAGTTCCGGAAGATAAAAAGGAATATGTTTTTATCAGGAAGGAATGAAAGTTCTAATTAAACTTCATTACACTTAATACGATAATAACGGCAACAATGATCAGCTGAATCAAATGTAAGATGACTATTCTCTTTTTTATGTCATCGAATGAAATTGCTGATTTGCCATAGATTTTGTTTTCAAGCCTTTTACTACTCCTCACGGTCATTATCCTTAATATTATTAATATAACTACTAATGCAATCTTTAATCGCATCCATAACTGACTGCCGTATACTTTGTGCATCTGGCTCATCATTAAAATACCGGCTGTAACAATAAACGCTAATGAAATGCCCATTAACCGGGCATATTTGCCGGTTGTAGTAAATAAAGCTTTTGCAATGGGTTCATCTTTTTCAGCGGATTGCCATATTTGATTAAAAGTGATCATATTGGCTACGAAGGTGCCTGTAAACAATGCGAATGCCGAAAGATGAACAATGAGATAATAATAATATGCTGTCATATAATTTGTACTTTGAAATACAAATTTGGCAACCATTATTGATAGGTACCTGTGATAAAGATCACAAAATGCCTTGCTTCATTCTTTTGTTTCTGATGCGGCTTAACGTTTCTCTTTTTATGCCCAGGTAAGAGGCTAATTGTGATATGGGGACCCGTTGTAGTAAGGCAGGTTCGTTCTTTTCTAAAAATTCGTACCGTTTTTTTGCCGTTAATATGCGGTACAGTTGTAATTGCCTTTCCTGTTTCGCAGCTATTAATTGTAAGTTCTTTTGGCCGGCTAAGCCAATTTCGGGTGATTGTTGTATGGCAGCCAGCAAATGCGGCTTATCAATTTTATACACGATCATCGGTTCACAGGCAACAATTGTAAAATTGGAAGGAATGTCAAAAATGTAGCTGTTTATATTAGTGACCGTTTCATATTCAAAATAAAAATTGAGATTCACTTCTGCATCATTCTGTATATTGTAAGCCCTGCAATATCCCTGTTCAATTAAATACAGCGACTGGCAATGTCTGCCAATGCGTATCAGCTCATCACCTTTTTTGTATTCGATCTTCGAAAAATAAGGTAATATAACGTCCAAACTGTGTTTAGATAGCTCAAAAAATGGTTTAATATTTTTGATAAGGAGCTCCATTGCTCAAATTTACACCTTCTCTATACAATCAGGCACCATGGTTTTATGGCGCTGCTCCCTTAATTCAATCCCAAAGATTTTGATTTAATCGAAGCAATTTCATATGCAACACTGGTGCCGCGTTTGGTGTCGGCAATTTTATGGGTTAAAGAAGAATTGGGCTTAATGGAAAAAAAATCTTCATACTTCGTATCCCATATTCCTCCATTGGCTTTGATATAGGTTATTTTAACATGTACTTTATCAAGCGTATAATCGGTAGTATTATTAACAGTTATTTCTAAATCAGAAATTCCTCCTAACCTGCTGTGCTGATAGGTATTGTTTTCTGCTTTTACATAGACCCTGATATTGTTCCTGATCTTTCTTTTCAGGCTTTCGTCGCTATTGGCAGCGTTGCCTGCAGATGCTGCACGGTTTTCTTTTTCTGCTTCTTTCGGGGCCGATTGAATGGTTGCATTTGCATCCTGCTTATACAAAGCGGCCATTACGCCCATTAATAAAATTATTGGAATCAGCAAAATCCAACGCAGTTTGGAATTTCTTTGCCGCATCGGATTTCTCCTATGATCTGTTCGTAAATTATGCGGCCAGGTCGATGGTTCGGGTTTGAGGGTCAGCGCGGGTGGTTCGGGGGTAAACAATTCCTTAAGATCGTCAACTTTTCCGGCTACAGCCCATTCTGTAAGCCCGTCGTGCCACACGAGGGTATCTTTTGAAATATTTTGTTGTTTGAGCTGGGTAGCATCAAAAGGACCTTGCTTCGTATTTCCATCATGCACATAGAACTTTTTCATAATGTCGGATTTTCAGGTATATTGGACTTCTGCACGAATCGCTAAAATAGATTTTTTTTTGTGCCCGTACAACCGGGTTTTTTCACCATATATTATTATTCTTACCTATCTGAACTCATACCCCAAACCACTTACCTGTGTAAGCAGGTTGGCAGGGGCATCGGTTGCTTTACAGCGTCCTTCAATTACAGGAGCAATCGGTGAGTGTTGCGCTAAGTATTCTTCAAGCACGCTATGCATTTTATGACCCATTAAAGTGGGCTGTTTTACTCCTTCCATACGGCAGATGGTTGTATCGGGATCGCCTTCGCGTTCACAGGCCACAAAACTGTATTCTTTATTCATGTCAACAGGAACGCCACCTACTTTTATCTGGTTTACTCTTTTGCCGGCCTCGTTGTTCAGTGTGAAAGTTACTTCCATGCCTTTGAAGCGAACCACCCAGCCGCCTAACCGCTTTGCCGGATCTTTTGCAAACGCATTTTCCAGTTCAGTTTCCATCCAGGTCCATAATTGCAAACCGGTAATGGAACCTTTTTTGGCTTCGCTGTCAACCGGCAACATGCTCCATAAATAATCAACGGTAATATCAGCCGTACCTGTGGCAGGGTCAGGTACAAGGGGCGGACAAAAACGAAAGCCATTGCTCAGCGCAATATCAGGTTTAAACTTCCACATAATGGCATCGGTAATAAAATTATCCATCGGTGTTTCTATAACATAATACCTTACCAAAGGTGTTTTTGTTTTGCCGATAACACGGGTGAGTTCATCATTAAACGGTGCCTTTGCCTTCTTTATCAGCTGCTTCATTTCTTCATCTTCTTTGTATTGATGCGGATCAACATCCAGCAACTGATAGGCATGGTCTTTTACAATTCCGTCTTCAATAACTATATCAAGCTTTGCTATAAACGATCCGAAAGCGCCGGGCTCTGTTATTTTTGCATGAGTGCCCTGTAAAGGTTTACGAATTCTTTCATGGGTATCGGCGCCAAGTATATAGTCGGCCCCTTTTATTTGTTCCTGATTCGAAAGACCTACCTGCTGCGCCAGTCCCATATGGGTTAACAAAAATACCATCTGGCACAGCTCATATTCTTTCAGGATCTTTATATATTTCGCCACATTGATGACGGGCGATGTGAACTTAATACCATTGCAATACGCCGGTGACTGGCGCCGGGGAGTAAGCGGATCATTATAGCCAATAAAACCTATTTTAATGCCTGCAATATGTTTAACAAAGTAGGGAGGAAAAATCAGATCGCCTTTCATGTCATCTGATGTATCGTGAAACATATTGGCGCAAACTTTTACACCGTCATAGGCAAACATGTCTTTCATCATCATTTCTTTTCCGTACACCACCTCCCAGTTACCCGGCAGCATAATGTCGTACCCGATGTTATTCATCAATGGCACTATGGCCTTTCCTTCGCTGAGCGCCGCCGTACCGCTACCCTGAAAACAATCGCCACCGTCGATAACAAGGGTATTGACTGCATTTTGATTTCGCAATGTGTTGATCATTGTTTTCAACGAAGCCAGGCCTCCGCGTTTTTTGTATACAGGCACACCCTTTTCGATAAAAAATTCATCGTGGGCCATCAACTGCGAATGAATATCGGCAGTATGCAACAGCGTTAGCAAGGTGGCTTTATTATTTTGTACAGCCTTGTTATGCTGCATGGAAGCGGCTTTGTAAGCAGCGTCGTTATCTTTCATGGCTGCTGCAGCAAATGGATTTGTAACCAGGCCACCGCCTATTCCAAGGCCAAGCCCCAGGCGACCCGCGTTTTTTAAAAACTCACGCCGGCTGTTTTCAGACAGTTCAATATGTAATTCTTTTTCTTTTTGGCTAATTTCAATGGCATTGCATGAAGCGCATGTACATTCAGGCATGTGTATCGGTGACATAGCAATCGTTGTTTTGGGCTTAACAGTAAACAGGCTAAATTACAGGAAATTAATATATGAGGAGTTAAATGAATTACAGTCTATAGCTTACCAACAGCAGTTTCATGCATATAAAGAACGTGGCTGTTAATATAAAAGAAATACCGGCTTGTTGAAAAGCTATGTAACTTTCTATTGGTATGTATTTGTAAAGCTGTTCCTGAAATCAGGGAGTCACAATTCACCCTTTATTTGTCACAATTGGCCATTATGGATTTTTCAGGCAAGCTGTATGTTTGCATTATCAAATTAATCATCCTCATTCACTTCAAAAAAATAAAAAGATGGAAACGACAAGCACAACAAAGATCACGATTGAAGCCACCGTAAAAGCACCGGTTGAAAAAGTTTGGGAATTTTGGTCAGGACCGGAGCATATTAAACAATGGTGCAGCGCTTCTCCTGACTGGCATGCTCCTTTTGCTGAAAATGATTTACGTACAGGAGGAAAATTCAGTATGAGAATGGAAGCAAAAGACGGCAGTTTTGGATTTGATTTTGGCGGTGTGTATGACCAGGTAATTACCAATAAATTGATCGAATACACTATGGGCGATACCAGAAAAGTAGTGGTTAATTTTACCAGCAATGGAAATGAAACCAAAGTAGTTGAAACATTCGAGGCCGAAAGCACCAACCCCGTAGAAATGCAGCGCGACGGCTGGCAGGCTATATTGAACAATTTTAAAAAATATACCGAAGAGAATTAAGCCCAAAGCATAGCCCTCAGTTCATAGAAATTTATAAAGTAAAGGCTCTGCAAACACGGGGCCTTTACTTTTTCGCGCAAAGGCGCAGTGTGTTTGTTTGTAGTTTGTTGTTTGTGGTTGCTGCCGCGCTTTGGGAATCATTATTACCTCACCACCCCTTAAAATTGTAACAGGATCAAAATCGTACAGTAATTCACCTAAAGAACCACAAACAACAAACCACAAACTATAAACTTTGGCTAAATTTGTAACTGTTACCAATAACCTACATTAGCCCCTATAAACTACCATTCATACTTTTAAAGTTATGAAACGTACTTTTTTGTAATGATTTGTAATTATTTTAGTTATGAATACTACTGCTGAAAGCGATATATCCCTTCTTTAAAAGGCACTACACCATTCATTTTTAACAGTTTAATGCCCCTTTACGGGGGAGTGGTTATTTATTGTATGCTAATATAGTTAGTTTAAGTATGCTAATATAGTTAGTATTGATCGGTAGCTTTGCAGTAAAGGGATGGGGCTTTATGTATTTAAACTGCAGAACATATTTTAGTTTACGATACGGAACTTATACTACTGAAGAACTGGTAAATACAGCTGTTGAACACGGAATAGATGCATTTGCCTTAACAAACATAAACTGCACCTGCGATTGCTGGGACTTTGTTAATTTCTGTCAGCAAAAGAACATAAAACCGGTGGTTGGCGCTGAAATAAGAAACGGGGATGCGCTGCTCTATATTTTGCTCGCTAAAAACAACCAGGGATTTGCCGGCATCAATGAGTTTTTATCATACCACTTACAACACAAAAAAAATTTTCCCGATGATGCAACAGCTTATTTTAAAAACAGCCACGATGTGGTTATTATTTATCCCTTTGATCGAAAAGCTGCCGGTGATCTGCTGCCTGATGAATATATCGGCATATTGGCATCTGAATTAAATAAACTGTTTGCGACCGACTGGAAAAAATTCGAAAACAAACTGGTAATACGGCAGCCGGTCACTTTTCAAAATAAAAAATACTTCAATTTGCACCGGCTGCTGCGGGCGATTGATAAAAACACCCTGTTGTCGAAATTACCTGTCGAAACCCAGGCTTCGCCCGATGAAATATTTGTGCATCCCTCGGCTTTGCTCGAACAGTTCAGGCAATATCCTTCAATTGTAACCAACACGTACAAATTGCTGGATGCCTGTCATATTGAAATGGATTTTAAAACAGATAAAAATAAAAAGTGTTTTAGTGCTTCTGCTGAAGATGACAGGGTATTGCTCGAAAAACTGGCTACCGATGGGTTGATAGCGCGTTACGGACGAAAAAATAAGATAGCCTGGGAACGATTGTACAAAGAGTTAAAGATCATTAACGATCTCGGGTTCAATTCATATTTCCTCATCAACTGGGATATGATCCGGTACGCCCAGTTGCGCGGATTTTATTATGTAGGGCGGGGTAGCGGCGCCAACTCAATTGTGGCGTATTGCCTCAGAATAACCGACGTAGACCCTATTGAACTAAACCTTTATTTTGAACGATTCCTTAACCCCGAGCGAACTTCGCCTCCCGATTTTGATATCGACTTCAGCTGGACGGATCGCGACGACATCATCGATTATATTTTTAAACGGTATGGAAAAAAGCACGTTGCTTTATTAGGCTCGTATACCACCTTTCAGCACGATGCCATCATTATGGAGCTGGGAAAAGTATTCGGTTTGCCTGTAGATGAAATAAAAGGACTGCAACGGTCGGGCCACCCAACCGATACCATTCAGCGAACCATATTGCAATATGGCAGCCTGTTGAAAAATTTTCCCAATAACATTTCTATTCATCCATGCGGCATGCTCATTACCGAAAAACCTATTACTGATTATGCCACCCTGTTTATGCCACCCAAAGGTTTTTCTACAACGCAAATGGATATGTTCGTTGCAGAAAATATCGGCATTAATAAATTCGATGTGCTGAGCCAGCGGGGACTTGGCCACATTAAAGAAAGTTTACGCTTAATAAAAGCCAATAAAGGCATCGATATAAATATTCATGATTTTCAAAATTTCAGGCACAATCCTGAAATCAAAAAGCAGATACGCGAGGCGCAAACCATCGGATGTTTTTATATTGAATCGCCTGCCATGCGGCAACTGCTGAAAAAGCTGCGCTGCGACGATTACATTACCCTGGTAGCGGCCAGTTCCATCATTCGACCCGGAGTAGCGCAATCGGGCATGATGCGCGAATACATCACCCGTTTTCACAATCGCGATAAAATTGTTTACCTGCATCCGCTTTTTGAAGAACATTTGAGCGAAACATTCGGGGTAATGGTGTTTCAGGAAGATGTGATAAAGATCGCGCATTACTTTGCCGGCCTCACTTTAGGAGAAGCCGATATACTACGACGCGCCATGAGCGGAAAATATCGCTCGAACAATAAGTTCAGGCATATTAAAGAAAAATACCTGGCCAATTGCCGCGAGTTAGGGCATACCGATGAACTGGCTGCCGAAGTATGGCGGCAAATGGAAAGTTTTGCCGGATATAGTTTTAATAAAGCGCACTCTGCCAGTTTTGCCGTGGAAAGTTATATGAGCCTTTACCTGAAAACCTATCATCCAAGAGAATTTATGGTAGCGGTGATCAATAATTTCGGCGGCTTTTATTCAACCGAATTGTATTTTCTTGAATTGCTGAAGGCGGGTGGTATTATCAAAGCACCCTGTGTAAATAACAGTGACCTGTACACTACTATTAAAGGCAATGAGGTGTATACAGGGTTTATTCATATAAAGGCGCTGCAGGAGAAAACTGTAGAACAAATGCTGGAGGAACGAAAAGCCGGCGGTGATTTTTTGCATTTACAGGATTTTATTGAACGAACGGCTATTGCTGCCGAACAATTGAATATACTGGTAAGTGTTGGCGCATTCCGTTTTACCGGTAAAACAAAAAAGCAATTGTTGTGGGAAGCCAGTTTTTTGCAGAAGAAAAACAAAACGCATGTACCGGCCAGCGAATCATTATTTGAAGAAAAGCCGGTTCAGTTCAGTTTGCCTGCACTTACCGACGACCCGGTTGATGATTTATATGATCAGAAGGAGATACTTGGTTTTACACTCAGCAATCCTTTCGATATGGCAGATGATGCTGCTGATAAATACCTGCGGGCAAAAGATATCGGCAACCATTTGGGGAAAGTTGTAACAGTACTCGTTTATTTCATCGCCCGAAAGCATGTGCAAACAAAAAATAATGATGTTATGTTTTTCGGAACGTTCATCGATAAAGAACTCGATTGGGTAGATACCGTGCATTTTCCCGATGCAGCCCGGAATTATCCATTGCACACCGGCGGGTTTTATAAAATAACCGGCAAGGTGGTAGAGGATTTTGGCGTATTCAGCATCGAAGCGCGTAAAATGGAGAAAGTGGGATTTAAGAAACGAAGCTTTGATAAGCAATAACGCTCAATGCCGAACGCTTAATGCTTAACGCTAAATACACACTGTTTAAGCATTCCGCGTTTTGCGTTAAGCGTATTCACACGCTCAATGCCGAATGCTTGATGCTTTAACGCTAAATACACATTGTTTAAGCGTTCCGCGTTTTGCGTTAAGCGTTTGGCGTAATTCACCATTGACCATTCACCATGATACTTTCAAACGACCGACATATCGCCCATTTCGACCTCGATGCTTTTTTTGTATCGGTTGAAACGTTGCGCAATCCAAAGCTGGCAGGAAAACCGTTGCTGGTGGGTGGTGGCAGCGACAGGGGAGTGGTGGCTGCCTGCAGCTACGAAGCCCGCAAATATGGCATTCATAGTGCCATGCCTATGAAAATCGCCCGCCGGCTTTGTCCGGATGCCATTGTTATAAAAAGCGACTTCGAGGTATACAGCAAATATTCTCACCTCGTTACCGATGTAATAAAAGATACCGTACCTGTTTTTGAAAAAGCAAGCATCGATGAATTTTATATTGATCTAACTGGTATGGACAGGTATTTTGGATGCCGTCAGTTTACCGATCAGTTAAAAATAAGAATTACCAAAGAAAGCGGTTTGCCTATATCCTGGGGGCTGGCCTCGAATAAGCTGATAAGCAAGGTAGCTACCAATGAGGTGAAGCCAAACGGACAACTGGAAATCCCCTTTGGCAATGAAAAAGGTTTTCTGGCGCCGCTGAGCATTGTAAAAATTCCGGGTGTAGGAAAAGAAACGGGGTATAAGCTGTTAAAGATGGGCGTTGAAACTGTGAAAACTTTAAGTGAAATACCGGTTGAAATGATGGAGAATTTATTAGGCAAAAGCGGTATCGATCTTTGGCGAAAAGCAAATGGTATCGATGAATCGCCCGTTATTCCTTTTCATGAACAAAAATCGATTTCAACAGAAACAACTTTTCAAACAGATACGATTGATACAAATTTCCTGCACAGCCAGCTGGTACGCATGACAGAAGAGATCGCCTTTCAATTACGGCAGCAAAATAAATTAACCGGTTGCGTAACGGTAAAAGTGCGGTACTCGAATTTCGAAACCTTTACCAAACCAATAACCATCCCTTATAGCAATGCCGATCATATATTGCTAAAAACAGCCAAAGAGCTGTTCAATAAACTGTATGAGCGTCGCCTGCTGGTGCGGCTGTTGGGCATACGCTTCACCAATCTTATTCCAGGTAATTACCAGATCAGTTTGTTCGATGATACGCAGGAGATGATCAACCTGTACCAGGCCATCGACAGTGTAAAAAAGCGGTTTGGTGAAAAAACAATTATGCGGGCTGTTGGGGTGTAAGAGGGCAATGGTTTGCTTATACCTGAACATAATATTGTAATAGCCCAAACAACTCAATAAATGCCCTGCGCTTTTTCAACCATACCTATAACATAACCCGTAACGCTCACAACGTAAATTTTGATGGCCATAATAAATCCAACTATGGCCATCAAAATTCCAATGATGGCCATTTCATGTTTGCTTTTGAGATTTTAAATTTAAAATGACCATTTCATGTTTGAAATGACCCTCCAAATTTTCGGCCGCGCCCGTTGTAACAAATGAAATGGCCGTCACCTGATTATTTTATGAGATTGTAAGGTAAAAAACCGCCATTTTCAGATTTTAAATGGGCGTCGGGAATCTAAATTCACCAAAAACAACATTGATGCGGACCATCTTTTAACTTTTGATGGCCATCACGAAAAATGTTATAGACCTTACAAGTTTGCTTTTTGAAATTTCAATCATGAAATGCCCATAAATGATTTCAAATTTGGAATTTCAATTTTGAAAATGGCCATTTTATGATTCAATTCTGCCTTCAGTCTCAAAAAAGTTAGGGATTCGGCCTGTTCTTAAATACTTCCTGTTAAAGTATAAAAAATATGAAAGTATAAATCGTTGGTAAGAAGATGATTTACGTGTAATCAATTGATTTTGTGGATATTATTTACAATATGTTATTAACAAATGTTCAGGTTGGCCGAATATTTGGAAACATGCGAACAGTAATGAGAATAGGTTGAAATCAATGAGTTGGTATTTGAAAATCTATAATATGAATGCGGTTTCTAAGTGTAAATGTATAGATGTTAACAAAATACTGCTCATTTTTGGCCATTCTGAAAAAATCTTTTTGTCGTACTCTTTACTCTGGTGTTTTATAATAAAGGGCATTTACACCCTTTTCGGGAATACCCCCCAACCAAATAACGATCGTACGACATTTTGTAAAAACAAATTGAAGTAACTATGAAAAAAGAACTCCCTATTACCGTAGCAGTTGTAGACGATAACGCCCTTATTCGTGAAAGTGTGAAGTTCAGGCTTAACTCATTGGGTCACAAAGTGGTTATGGAAGCCGAGAACGGTAAAGAATTCCTCGACAAGTTGCATTTGAATACTGCCCCCGATATATGCGTTCTGGATATTAATATGCCTGTGATGGATGGTTTGGAAACAACTGTACACCTGAAGAAGCAATGGCCTGGTATAAAAATCATCTTTTTTTCAATGGAAGACAGCAGTATTTACATCAATAAAGGCATACAGTTGGGCGCCGACGGATTTGTTGCAAAAGATGCCCCTTTCAATGAGTTGAATAATATGCTGATCAGCATAGTGAACCAAAGCCAGGTGGCTTAAAATTATACAAAACACGCACATCCATTAAACCAAATATAAACAGCCCCGACGAAAGCCGGGGCTTGTTTATTTTTAAGCTATGCTGAAATCTGAAATCAATGAAAGTTTATGAGTTGAAAAGTTGACAGGTAACCGGAAACCGAAGGATTTGCCGTTTGCCGTTAATATCTTCCGTCTTTCTTATCCATTGAACGTCCTACTCCATATCCAACACCGCCGCCTAAAACACCCCCAATTACCGCACCCAGTGCACGATTGTTCTTAACTAAAATTGCACCTGCTGCAGCTCCGGTACCAGCACCAATTGCAGCGCCTTTGGCAGCTTTACTCCAGCCTTTCTTTTTAGGTTGAACCGGTGCAACCGCCGGTGTTGTTTTATTTATCACATAATGTTTATGTATAACTACAGGGCGTGCTGCCTGTGTATTTGAAACGGTTGTAGTTGTTTGTTGCTGCTGTTGTTTCCAGTCTTTAAATTCCGCATATTCCGATGCCGATACCGGCATCACCTGTGCACTTCCCGTTTCGAGCCGGTTATTGTCTTTACACGACGCCATTACCAATACAATTCCCAATGCTGCTGTGGTAGTGTAAAAAATCTTTTTCATAAATCTGTTTTTTTTAGGTTTCTCACATTTAATATTACTTCAAACACTATAGTTGAAAAAACGTGCCATAAATTTTGTAATTGTTAAAGCCGGCGTTGCTATAGGCGAATATCAATTCATTTTCAATATAATCGTGGCTTCCACGCATTAACATAAAGAAATATTAAAGGCCAGATAAAAGAGAAATGCCCGTTAACTGACGCTCTTTTTCTTTTTTAGGTTCTTAGCGTATGCGACATCGTTACCGGGAACGATTGCATAAAAAAATGCTTTTGGTAATAACAACAGTATTCTACTTCTGTATAACTTACCAATGAATTTTGACTTTTTATTAACAAGGTCTTTCAAGATTGAAACTTCCCCGAATCCTTTAACCGCATTAATATTTTTCCGTCCCTTTTATTAGTTTTAAGCTAATAGCGATTGATTGCCATGTGTTCCTTCGAAAAGCCATCATTCAGTGATGGCTTTATTTTCTGCTATTTAGCTCGCTTTTTTTTAACTCCTGAAATTGGGTATAGCCGCCTGTGCATAGTTTTCAAAAAAAGTTATGCGGCGCCTTTATTTGCCATAACGATTGTTTTTTATTAATCACTTAAACGCTTGTTTTATGAAGAAAACTCTATGGTCTTTGTTTGCTTTGCTATTTGCCTGTGCGGGTTCAATTGCCCAGCAGGTGTTGTATGTGTCGCCCTCCGGAAGCGCTTCCAATTCCGGTACATCTATTTCAGCTCCTACAACATTACAAAATGCGCTGGCTACGGTTACTGCCGGTGGCACTATTTACATGCGCGGAGGTACGTACAGTTTTACTTCTACCATTGTTATTGCCGAAGCTAACAGCGGAACAGCTTCTGCTCCTAAAAACCTGTTTGCCTATGGCAGCGAAGTGCCCATCATCAGCTTTGCCGGTATGGCTGTTTCAAGTTCAAACCGGGGCATCGTACTCGATGGAAGTTACTGGCACTTTAAAGGAATTATCATCGAAAGTGCAGGCGATAATGGTATGCTGTTATCTGGCGATAACAATACCATTGAAAGCTGCATTTTCAGAAAGAATGCCGACACCGGATTGCAGCTCAGCCGCTATAATACTTCGTATACAACTATTAGTCAGTGGCCGAGCAATAATCTGATCCTGAGTTGCGAAGCGTACGACAATAAGGACCCGGGTAATGAAAATGCCGACGGATTTGCCGCCAAACTAACCTGTGGTACCGGAAACGTTTTTCGCAATTGCGTTTCGCACAACAATATCGATGATGGATGGGATTTTTATACCAAGCCCGATACCGGACCCATAGGACCGGTTACCCTTGAGGGTTGTATTTCCCATGATAACGGTATACTTACCGATGGTTCTACCTCGGGCAATGGCGATAAAAACGGTTTTAAGCTGGGGGGTGAAGATATTGCCGTAAATCATATTGTAAGAAGATGCGTTGCATTTAATAACGGGCATCATGGATTTACGTATAACAGCAATCCGGGCACTATTGAAGTAACCAATAATACTTCGTACAACAATGCCGAAAGAAATTTCAATTTCGATGGCGGTACCAGTGTGTTTAAAAATAATTTGTCGTATTTAAGTGGTTCAAATGATCGCATCATTGGTACGGCTACTGCACCCAATGCCTTTCAGGGAGTTTCAGGTTCATTTACAGTTACAGCGGCCGATTTTGTAACCCTTACACCGGGACCCGCCGCCAGCCCGGTCAGCAACGGATTTTTGAACCTCGCTTCGGGCAGCGACCTGGTCGATGGCGGTGTTGCCACTACCGGCATTACATATAATGGTAATGCACCCGACCTTGGCGCCATTGAATCAGGAGGAACCGCTATAACCTATACACTTACAACGAATGTTTCTCCATCGGGCAGCGGTAGTGTTACCCTTAGTCCCAATGCCACTTCGTATAATTCAGGTACCGTAGTAACGCTTACAGCGGCTGCTGCCAGCGGTTATACATTCACCGGGTGGACAGGTGATGTTACCAGTACGTCGGCTTCGGTAACGGTTACCATGAGCAGCAATAAAACCGTAACTGCCAACTTTACTACAAGCACCGGCACCACCTATACGCTAACCACTACTGTTAGTCCAACGGGCGGCGGTACTATTACCCGCAGTCCGGATGCTGCTTCGTATTCAACGGGTACCGTTGTTACATTAACAGCAACAGCGGCGAGCGGCTACACGTTCAGCAGCTGGAGCGGCGGCGCAAGCGGCACATCGGCTACTACTACGGTTACCATGAATGCCAATACCAGCGTTACAGCCAACTTTACCACCAGCGGCGGCACCGGCACAACGTTGCGTATTGATGATAAATCGGGTACAGGTGTTGGTTACTGCAGCGCCAACGGAACAAGGGCAAGCACATACACCGGCGCTGATGGCGGTTATTATATTAACCTGAGCAATTCAAGCGGACAGGGTATTACCTGGGCAGTAAGTGCAGCATCGGCAGGAACCTATAATTTACGCTGGCGCTATGCCAATGCCGGTTCACAAAGCGCTACTACTGCCCGCGTGCTGGTAAATGGCGTAGAGGTGATCTCCGCCGCATCGTTCCCGAAAACAACCAGCTGGACAGCCTGGACAACTACCGACTGGATGCCGGTTACCCTTGTGGCAGGCGCCAATAAGATCAGGCTCGAAACAACTTCTGCTACTGAATTTGCCAATATCGACTGGATAGAAATTAACGGCAACAATCCAACCGAGGCATCGTGCAGCGCTGCTACCGGAAGCCGCATCGCAACACAAACCATCACAACAGCAACTGATATACTTACTGAGCAAAATCCGGTTGTGGTACCCAATCCAACAAAGGGATTATCATCGATACGGTTTGCTATTACATCGGCACAGAAAGTTGTGGTAAAAATGTTTGCAGCCGATGGACGGCTGATCAAAACATTGGCCAACGGCAATTTGGCGGCAGGTATGCATTCGGTTCCCATAGATTATAAGGGATTGCAGCAGGGAACTTATTTTATTGCTGTATCCTATAATGGAAAGCAACAGATCCTTCAGAACATTCTTATAAAATAAAAGGGTAGGGGAGAAAATAGAAAAAGGGCTGCTGTTCATTTGGCAGCCCTTTTTATTGAAAGTGCCGTTGATTTCCCTATTCGAAATCCTTCTACCAATATGCTGCCCCTGACGGGACAAGGCATTCACCTTCATGCATTACTACCATAAGGATTTTTATTAAATGGGGCCTCGGCCAGTTTGGCTTTTTGTTTTGAAATACGGCGTCCTCTGAAAAACAGGTACAGGTTAAAGAACAACATAATGCCAAGATAAATACTGAACCCGCCGATTTTTGTGCTGAGAATTTCGAGCATGGTGCGGCTGTCGCTGATTTCAGCTGCTATTTCCATAATGAATAATGCAAACCCAAGATTGATCAGATAGAAACCGGTTTCGAAAAGTTTATTGGTCGACAGGGCGATGTCGGTTTTGCCATTGAAAATATCCAGCATAAAGGTTTTGCTGTTTTTAAACAGAATATGGGCTACATACCAGGTAAGTATTATAACAACAGGCAGATAAATCAAATAAGCGGTGAAGTTTAATGAGGTTTTCATATATCTACATTTTTATTGTTGGCATGGTTGTGATGTCGGTGGCTGAAAAATAACAATACGGCCATGTTGAAATAATGCATTACAGCCAGTACACACATTATTTTACCCATCATGGTGCAAATGCTGGTTAACAGCTCGGTCCAGGTGGTAATGGTTTCCCAAAACCTGATGGTAAGGGCAACATAGCCAAGGTTGATCAGGTAATACCCGGTTAACAACATCCGGTTTATAAAATGAGTTAGTTGTTGATCGCCATGAAGCAGGGTAAGAATATAACTGCTTCCGTTTCGGTAAAACCGCAAACCAACGTTTACGGTTATAAACCAGGTAATGATCAGATAAATGATGTAGGCGAGCGTATTCATAACAAATGATTAAGCATTTATCACCTTGTCTTTACACTACAAAGCTAATGAAATGTTCCAAACTTTCAATATTTTCTGAAAATTAAATTTATGGGGCGGGAGGAATTAGCGCAGGGCATCTCTGTACCTGATGGCAGGCAATTTGTTCACTTTTTTAAACCTCTGCAGGTATTAATAGTTATAGTATCAATGTTATTTAGGTAAGACGCTGTTTGCTCAAGTGCCTTTAGGCACAGAATGTGAGTAGAAAAACGGGACGTTTTGGTGCCTAACGGCATCCTTCAATACGTCAACACGTAAGCTAATCGACATTGGTTATTGTATATTAATAAATGTCTATGGAATTAAAACAGGCCATTGAACTAATAAAGAACACAGTTATTGAAAACAGCACCAAACAGGTTTGGGCCGATTTAGGATGCGGGGCCGGACTGTTTACAAAGGCGCTGGCTAATTTGCTGGTTGCAGAAAGTGTGATTTATGCAGTTGATCAAAATAATGCGGCGTTAAAGAATATAACTCCGCTGAATGGTGTTTTAATTAAATCAATACAGGCCAATTTTATAAAAGACGATCTGGGATTTCGTAGTCTTAACGGCATATTAATGGCCAATTCCCTGCATTTTGTACAGGATAAAATAACCCTCATAAAAAAGCTGGCGGGTTATTGTATGCCTAATCATTGCTTTGTAATTGTGGAATACGATATGGAAACCCCCAATCCCTGGGTGCCCTGGCCGGTTAGCTTTACATCGCTTCAACAATTGTTTCAGCAATTCGGGTATACTTCAGTTAAAAAGATGCATGAAGTGCCATCGATATATAACCGGTCGAAAATTTATTCGGCAATAGTAAAGCCCTGAGCTGTTTTATACTACAGATGCTTCGGCAAACCCGGCATGCTCTGCAGCAGCAATGGGAGAAAGATACCAGCATAAACCCAGCAACAGGCAGGCGCACTCTTCGTTGCTGTATTTATCGGTTTGTAATGAAGTGAATGAGGGGGCCGATGTAAGATCACAAACTGCAAGCGGCAGCGATTCGGTATGTTCAAATACCACTAATTGCTGTTGCTTATTATTTTCAAAAATGTAGTTGTATTTTTTACCTTCAATTTCTATAACCCCTATATGATGCATTTTATCGAACGAAAAACGGCCGATTTCAACACCGTATTCATTTTTTAAAATGGTTTTATTATGCCATAAACCTGTTCTGTTGATAAAGAACAAACGATGGCTTTCTTCGCTGGTTATACGAACAGATTGTTGTTCCAGGTTATACTTCAATACCAGTTTGGTTTCATTTCCTTCTGTTAACTGATATTTTTTGATTGAAGCCGATGACTGGTTAACAAATACCCATTTCATAGTATAGCAATTAGGCAGGTGAAGAAATTGTTAAGCAAAACCTTTTGTTTGCCAAATGTATACCTCATCGCTATAGAAAAATCCGGTGTGGATTTTTACTGAACCTTTTGTGGAAAAAACGCAAATTCTGTTGATAAGAAACGCAGGATTTTTAAAGAATGGGCTCGCTTTATTAAGTTTGGGTTATGTTTTTATTATTTGTTGTTTGTTTCATAAAATAGTTGTACATAATTCATCTGCAGTAATAATGCGTGATGCCGGTAGCCGGTGCTCGCTACAAATTAACCGGCTTACCGGTCATCCTGCATTTCCCATTTAGAAACTAATGTATTGGTAATTTGACAACTGAGAAGCCAAATACCCCTATTTCGTTTTTTACTTCTACATTCAACATTTAATATTCGATATTCAACATTTTACAGAAAGCTAATCCCTGCCGTCCAGCCGATCCAGCCGGTTACATTATTGTTCCAAAGCGTAAAAGTGTGATAATTATCGCCGGGTATCAGAAATTTATATCCTTTAACCGGTTCGGTTTGTTCAGCATAATAAGCCGAAAAAGAAGGTCCGGCAAAAAGGGCAATGCCAGGCGCCAGTTTAACGGTGGCCAATACCTGTAGTTTATTTAAATAATTCGAATAATGCCAGTTGCCGAGATACAGGAATTGAGAGCTGATTTCAGGATTTATGGTAAATCGCCTGCCGGCTTTTATTTCATGACCAATGCCATACCCGTACGAAAAACTTTTGTTATCATCTCCTGCATTTATACCTGCCAACAGAATGCTGTATAGTTTAGCATTCCCCGTTTTGATGGCCAGGTTAGTATTTTGTACCTCATTGGCGCTGATAGTTATTTTATAATATCCTTTTCGAACAATAGTTATCAATCCGATACTATATCCATCCGACGTGTCGGCAATATTGATCAGTCCCAGCTGAAGACCTTTTAAACGTTTTGTATAATTAAATATGCCTGCCTGTAAACCGGTTATTGCACCATTGTTGATGTTGGCAATACTTGCCAGCTGTACTCCGTTCACGGTTTGTTTTGCATAGTTGCAAATGCCTGCTGCCTGCACGCCGGTTACTCCTGCGCCTACCTGGTTATACAAACCGGCCATTTGTATACCATAAACGCTTTTTCCGGTATAATTTGTAAGACCTCCCGCCTGTACACCTGTTACGCCACCTTTCACGCTATTGAACAGGCCTGCCATTTGCACGCCATTTACAAGTCCGTATGTGATATTGAACAGGCCGCCCGCCTGAACGCCCTGCATATTCTTATTGTTGATGTTGAACAGGCTGCCCAGTTCAACACCCTGTACGCTGCCTGTATTGCCTCCTAAAACATTTATCGAGAAATTGCTCGTGGTGTATACATCATGCCGGCCCTGTGAACTTAAGCCAGGTACAAAAGCAATTCGTACGGGCGTGTATTGCGCAACAGTAATTTTGTTTAATATAATACAAACGGTCATGCATAGTATAATTCTTCTGCTCATAATTGTCGATTTGATAGTATGACAACTGAAGAAGAATTATCCCCTATGAAAAGTAAAGAAAGCGCAAGGCGCAAGGCACAAGGTACAAGGAACAAGAGGGAAAAAGGCAATAAGCAATGGGCAACAGGCAATTGACAATGACCAGGAACAATAGGTCGGCTATTTGCCGTTTGCCGATTCACGTTTTCCGTTAAAAAATGCTAATGCCCGCATTCCATCCTATCCAGCCTGTAACATTTTTGCCCCATACATCGAATGTATGATAGGAGCGAAGGGGAAAGTCTTTTTCGGTAATTTCTTTTGTTCGATCAACATAAAACATGGTAAGTGAAGGGCCGGTAAACAACGATATGTATTTGCCCAGTTTAACGTTGAGCTGTATATGCAGTTTATTCATTACATTATTAAAATGCCAGTTGCCGTACGACAGGTATTGTGATGTAAACTCAGGGTTAATACTGAATCTTTTTCCAATAGCAATTTCATGGCCGAGGCCATAGCCGATTGAAAATACGCTTGAGCTGTCTTCCTTTCTTTTCCTGTAACCGGCTATTAATATATTGTATAATTTATGGTTACCTGTTTTAAAGGCGGCATTTACATCTAATACTTCATTGGTCGACAAAACAAGTTTATGATATCCTTTAAATACGATATTCACCAGGCCGATGCTATAGCCGTCGGAAGTATCGGATATATTTACAAGACCTATTTGTACGCCACTCAGTTTTTTGGCATAATTAAAAAAGTGTGCTACCTGCAAGCCTTTTAATTCGCCACGGGTAATGTTCCCGATGGTTGACACCTGGGCTCCCTTCACTCTTTTGCCGGCATAATTAAAGATGTTTGAAACCTGCAGGCCCGATAAGGTGTCTGATACATGGTTGAACAAGCTGCTTAACTGAACGCCTTTAAGATTTTTATTTACATGATTTGAAACATTCGATGCCTGCACCCCTGTAAACGAACCGTTTACGTGATTATAAATACCGCTTAACTGAACACCTGACACACTTCCTTTAACAAAATTCGATATGCCTGATGCCTGTAAGCCGGTCACATCTTTTAAAACATGGTTATGCATACCTGCAAGCTGTACACCGGTTACCGAGCCTCCGGTAATGTTCAGCATGCCGGCAGCCTGTATATACTTTACATCTTTTTTATTAATGTTAAAGGCGCCGCCCAGTTCTACGCCACTAACCCCGGCAGTATAACCCCCCACTACGTTAATCGAAAAGTTGTTCACAACCTGCGCGCTCAACTTACCATGTGAGCTAAGGCCGGGAGTAAGCGATAGCTGAAAGCTGCGATCGGCAAAGAATTTTTTCAGGTTAATACTTTGCACGTTTTGTTTGGCCGACAACAGAAATTTGCCCCATTTGGTTTTTTCGACCTGGTTTATTTGCTCCCGAATCAATGCAGTTGAAGTAAGTGAATCGGTCGGTGGTTTTACAACAATGGTATCGGGCAGTTCGTTCTCAACCGGACTAATGGTTATCACCGGTTCACTGGCCGATACGGGGGTCATTACAATGGTGAGCTGCTGATCGAATTTAGGCTTAATAATTACTGTAGTATCTTCAAACATTTCGCGGCTAATGGAAAGCGATGCCGTGCTGTACCTGCTTTTAAGCTTTATTTTAAAAAAACCTTTGTCGTCGGATAAGGTCGATGCCAGCCGATCTTTTTCATAAATACTAACATTGCTAACCTTTTCGCCCGTTTCGCTGTTCAGCACATAACCGGTAACGGTATATAATTTCTCGGCACTTGGCGTTTGGTTGGTAATAACATCGGACGATACAACTGTTTTTCGTAATATGATATAGTTATTGTTTTGCTGCCAGGTATACCGGTTGCCGCAAAGCTGATCGAGTACCTGTTTCAGGGGTTTATTATTTGCCGAAACACTAACAATACTATCGGGGTTTATGATGTTGCTGTTATAAGAAAAGTAAAAGTTCCCTTTACTGCTTATCAGTTTCAATACATCGGCCAGTCGCTGATTGGTTGCATCAACGGTAATCCTTTTATCGGACAGGGTTTGTGTAAAGGCATTCGTAGCAAGACAAATTAAACCAATAGCAATAGGTAAGGTTACCCGTATTTTAATCATGGCTGTTAATTCTGCATGCAATTTAGCGTAGTATAATTTGTCCTTTTTCTTTTACAATAGAAATATCAAAAGTTGAACTGATCACACTAAGAATCTTGTCGAGCGGCTCATCGATAAATGTAGTGTTAAGCGGCAGGTTGCGAAGCGCTTCTTTTTCAAAAACAATATGCACATCGTAGGCCTCATTTAATTTTTCTGCCAGTTTCCATAACGGTGTGCCATCACATACAAACTTTTTGCTTCGGTAGTAATTGTACAACTGGTCGGTATTTGCCTGTTTTTGCAGTATGGCTTCGTTTATGGCAATGATCACTTTTTGACCGGCTTTCAGTGTAACGGTTTGTTGTTCGGTGGCAACTTTTACAATGCCGGTTTCAACGATTATTTCTGTGGTATCGCCTCTGCTTCTTACGTTAAATGAAGTGCCAACTACGGTTACGGTAACATTGTTGGTATGCACTTCAAACGGCTTTTCTTTATTGTGCGTTACGGTAAAAAAGGCTTCTCCGTTTAACTGCAGCACTCTTTTGTCGCCGGTAAATTTTTCGGGGTACGAAACCTGGGAATGTTTATTCAGGATCACTGTTGAGCCATCGGGTAAGGTATCTGTTTTAACAGAAGCGGCCGCCTGAATGGTAGCCATGGCAACTACTTTTCCCGGATTGTTATTGAAGAAATACCAGGTCATCCAGGCAATGCCAACCACAAGACCGGTGATCACAGCTGCCCGCATCAGCGAACTGTTCATCGACCATACCTTCGTTTTTGATGAAGGGAACGTTTTTTCCTGAACCCTGTTTTGAAATCGCTCCCAGGCTGCCTGTTCATTGATTTGGGTGGTGGCAGCCAGTTGAACGCTTTGCTCCCAGATCAGTTTAAAGTGATTGAAATAATGCTGGTTAGCCTCATCACTGGCAAGCCACTGTTCTACCTGAAGCATTTCTGCTGAGGTAGCTTCGCCGGTGAGGTGTTTAACCAGCAGATCATCCATATGTTGTGTATATTTTTTCAATCAGGGGGTAATTTATATGTGACTTTTTTATATATAGAATAATGCCAGAATGAAAACCGGCAGATAATCGATCAGCTTTAACCGTAATTGTTTTAACGCCTTGCCCATTTGGTTTTCAACCGTTTTAATCGAAATTCCCAGCTGATCGGCAATTTCCTGGTATTTAAGTCCATCGAACCGGCTCATTTGAAAAATGGTACGGCATTGCTGGGGCAGGGCATTCAGTGCATCGCGTAAGCGTTCTTCCAGCTCTTTTACCATCATTTTACGTGATGCTGCCTGATCGGTATTGTTTTTTGACTGATGCATAACATGCAAATGATATTGGGCTTTTATTTTCTGATGCTTCAGGTAATTCAGGCTTTCGTGATAAACCGATTTGTATAAATACGCTTTCAACGACGTTTGAATACTATCAGGCACCTTTTTCTCCCATATCTTGTAAAATACATTCTGAACCGTTTCTTCTGCCACTGCTTCGTTCTTCAGTATGGTAAAGGCATACGCGTACAGGCTTTTAAAATGTTCTTTAAAAAGCTGTTCGAATTCCTGTTCTCTGGTTGCAGACAACGGTTTAATGCTGGTGGTTGTATTTGGAATTGACACTTTAATGCGTTGATAATCCGCTTCAAATATAAATGCTTCCAATAAGTTTTATTAATCAGGACAACTGAAAATAATAATACCCCTATTGAAAGGACAAATTTCTGCATTGTATTTCATTAATAATATATATGTGAAACAACTCATGCGTAAATAACGACCGTATTTTTTCATTGCCTAAATGTGGAAAAAACAAGCTCCCAATGCTTGTTTTAACCTTTTTTTGGTATTATTATTGAGCCCAGATTCAGTTGCTGATTACGTTCCGACAATTGCTCATAAAATTTTGGATAAAAAATAATTACGAATTGCACAATATTGAATGCATTAAGTAAGTTTTTTATGAGTAGTTACATTAGGTAACGGCACGTCTATAACCCCCCACCGTAGCAAAATATACTTAATCCAACCGTCCCTCTGAAACCATTCCTGGGTTTTCTTAGCTAAACGTGTACCTAAAATTTTCTTTATATGTTGCGATTCCTGCTCGTTTCCATGTACGAGTTAAAACAGTTTCTGCAGATAGTGCTGTGGATAGCTATTCCCGGTACTGTCATTGCATTTCTGGTTACCACACTCTTTCATTACAAACGTAAGAAAAGAAATGCTGAGGGAGCCGAACCCGCCTATATGGAAGGTGGTGGCTTTCATACGGTGGTAGCCAATGAACCAAACAGCCAGGTTCCCGATTGGTTGGCCAGTGGCACCAATCCTGATAACCAGCCGCTGATAAAGAAATATGAGCAGGAAGTACGCAGGTACCGCGAAAATTATGCAACGCTTGAGCAGGATTTTCGTGAACTGGAAGGAAAATATTCTGATCTTCTTAACAAAGCATACAGCACCGAAAAGCAAAACGATGATGTTACCACCCGTTTACAGCAGGAAATAAGCGGGTATAAACTGAAAGTGGCGCAATTGCAGCAGGCTGTTGAAGCAGCCCAGGCCAACACCAGTATGGCCCAAAACGATAAATCGGTGCCCGAAGCATTAATTCAAAGTCAGCAACAGATACAACAACTGCAGGATACGATTCAGCAACTACAGGAAAAATTACGCGCACAACAGGATCAGAAAGAGAAAGGCTCCGCTGAAGTTACGCGGCTCGAAAACCTGTTGAAGAACATGGAACATTCGGCCCGTACAGCCCAAAGCGAATCGGAAGAACTGCAACGGTATTATGCAAAACAGGTTGATGAGCTGGGCCAGCAGTACAAGAATGAGAAAACCGATATGGGTTCGCAGGTGCAGCAATTACAAAAAACTATTCAGCAGTTAAAAGACGAAAATACTGCCCTTCAGCAAAAGATACAGGCGGGCGGAGAGCAAAGACATGGCAATTACGAACAACAGATAAAGGAATTACAACTGTTACTTACAAAAGCCGAAGAAGATAAAACCAGTTTAAAAGCAAAGATCACCGATCAGCAATATCTGCAGGATGTATTGCAGGAAAAGAAACTGCAGATTGAATTTTTGCAGAACCAGCTCGAGCAACGCATCAGAACCTTCAGGGAAATTGAAAAAGACGCTACCGATAAAAGCTCGCAGGTGCAACAAATGCAGGTGCAAAAAGAAAATTTTGAACGCGAAATGCATGCCCTGAGAGAAGAAATGCAACAACAACGCGAAGAGGTTAATGCATGGCAACTGGCCGTTGAGCGCAGCCGTGAAGAAGTTCGGCAGAACCAGGAAAACCTGCGTTCAAAATCAGGTCATATCGAAAACCTCGAACGCAATCTGCATGAAGTACAGCAGCAACAGGCTGTTTTGCAATTGGTGCTCGACGATAAACAAAATATGATCACCTCATTGCAGGAAAATCTGAATCGCGAACAGCAAAAAACAAAAGATCTCGAAAATAAGCTGGTTACCAATAATCAATTGTTGTCGAAGATATATGGCGATCTGTCGAAGTCGCTCAGCAATCCGCCGGCATCGGCGCAGCAAAATGGTACTAAATTGAATGGTGGCAATAATGGTTCAAACGGACATTCTGTAAACGGTAATGGATTCAATCTGGCGTCGCAAAATAAGTAATAAGTGATAAGTCATAAGTAAAATAACAACCTTATCGATCAAACTGTACCCGAAACTAACTGCTTTATAAAGTATTCCTGTGTCCGTTCTGCATGCTTCAAAGTGCTGCAGGATATTTGTGTTTAGATATCACTGGTTTCGTTATTCGGCATCGGGCTTTTCAGACGGTTTATTGCCTCTTATGCCAAAATAGGTGCCCAAAGCACTAATGCCCAAAACAGCAAACTCGTTAAATTCTGCTATCATATTAATTCCAATCAGGTTAATTCCAAGAACATACCAGGCAATAGCGCATATTAAACCAATTAAGATTCCGCCAATTATTGGTTTCGCCGAAAACTTTTTTGCCTGAATGATAAGATAGTATTTAGTCAATCCGCCAAGCAAACCTCCAAGTATAGATGCCAGTAAGAACATCCAGGGAAATACATACGTAAATGTTAAGGAATTTGACTGGATATTATTTGAAGTTGCAGATAGTATAACGTTGCCAATTCCTTCTGACCGCAAATAAATAGTAGAGGGTTTGTTATAATTTATGTATAATGATTCTGGTTTTACAGTTCCTTTTGCTACACTAAAGTTGATTTTCACCGATTCAGACGAGTTTGAACCGATAAACCGAACGGAAACGGGAATATTTTGAACACCAAAACCCTGAAGTGTAGATCGGTTAGTAAAAATTTCGAGCATTGGTTTTACTTTAAGGTAGGCTGTATATCCTTCAGGGTTGGAGGCTGTAATAACTTTTATCTTTGCTGAATCGGTCACTTCATCGGCAACTATATCAACATTGGTTGAAGGTAAATTCAGGTGCGATATCTGCAACTGATCGGGATTAATTGACGCTAATTCATTCGATACTACTTCAATATTCACCGGTTCTTTAATGCTTGTATTATTGGTTACCGGTTCTCCCAACAGGAAAAAGCCCAGCCGGGCGTTGAATTTCTTCGAAGATTCATTATATCGTAATGGTTGTTGCAGTGAAAATACAATTCTGTAAACAAGGTCTTCGTTTTGCGTTCCCTTTGTTTCAACATGCAATTCAGGTACAATTTTTATATCGTCCTGTGCAATGGAAGAGATGGATCTGAATTTACGGTATGATTCGTTATCTATTCCTGAAATTTTCTTTTGGTAAGATATCACTGTTTTGCTACTTGCCGGCACCTGAACGTTATTTACAGTTGCACTATCCGTTTCTTTAACGCTTCCATCTTTAATAGTTTGAACTTTCACCATATTACCGGGCTTTACAAACTTTTGAAATACGATTGGACTTAATGTCCTTTTCGCCTGTGAGTACCCGGTGAACCAGGTGAACGTGTTGGCTGCAAACGATAATAAGAAAATCCCGATAAATTTATTCCGACTTCCAAAAAATGCAAATTGGTTTGATAAGAGGAGCATAAGGATGGTATTATTTCGAAATGGTTAATGGAAAAATCTGTGATATTAAATCAATAGGGGGGAATTTTATATCTCTGATGTCAGGTTCAAATCCCTGATCATTTAAGAAACAGATGTGGCTGACCTCTTTAAAATTATTTAATTGAAGTGGTTTTAACAACCGTAAAAAAACGGTATTTAATGCTATTGCGGGGTACTGCGAGGTATTGAAAAACAGATAAACAATGTAATTCCTGATTCGCGAATTGCGAACCGGAAACGCTTTTTGATTAACTAATTAAATTTCAAATGATTAACAACATGTGCTTAATGCCCTTTCGCAAACTGCTTTTCACCTGCTGCAATAACAATGTTTAAAGTATTTTCTTTGGGCGGTATTGGGCAGTTGTAGCCTGAGGTATAGGCGCAATACGGATTATAGGCTTTATTGAAATCTATCACCAGGCCGTTATTTACAACATCAGCTACTTTAAAATCAAGATACCTGCCTCCGGCGTATGAAGCTTCTCCGCTGCCTTCATCGATAAAAGGAATAAAAAAATCATCTTTGTTTTCTTCAGATGCCAGTAAAATGCTTAGCTGATAGGCGTATAGCTGATATTGTTTTCCTGCAATTGTAAACGTTATTTTGGCATACCGTTTTGCTTCTTTCGATTTGCCGCTCGATGTACGCATAGCGAAAAAAGGTTGATTGTAAAGCAGCTCAACGCGGGCATTTACCCGGTACCGGCTGTCGGGCGCATAAAAATGTACAAAGGCAGTATCGGTTTGAATGATTGATGACAGTTCTTTTTTATAGTTCTGCCGGAAGATATGCAGGCTGTCGGCATAATTTTTTTGGGCTGCAGCAGCCAGACTTACAGCGAGGCAAAGGATAAAGAGTATGGGTTTCATAGATGGTAAAATTAAGCCTTTTGGTCAATGGGCAATGGTGAATGGTCAATACGCCAGTCATTTTGAAGAATCGACATTTATTCACAATTCACCATAGACCATTCACCATTGACCACCAATTCACAGCTTGTCCCCATAAAACCAGCCCCTTCCGTTCGCCATTACAGTTTTCGTACCTTGCGGCCATGGAACAATTTCAGCAATTATTAAAGCATATAAAAGATACCGGCAATTATAAATCTGACCGTACGGGAACCGGAACTGTGAGTTGTTTTGGGTATCAGATGAGGTTCGACCTGCAAAAGGGATTTCCCCTCGTAACTACAAAAAAGTTACATCTTAAAAGTATTGTTTATGAATTGCTGTGGTTCCTGAAAGGCGAAACCAACATCAAATACCTGAAAGATCATGGTGTTAGCATTTGGGACGAATGGGCAAATGAACAGGGCGAATTAGGACCCGTGTATGGAAAACAATGGCGAAGCTGGGCCGGGGCCGATGGAACAACCATCGATCAGATCACCGATGTGATAAAACAGATCAAAACAAATCCCGATAGCCGCCGCCTTATTGTGAGTGCCTGGAATGTGGCCGATTTGCCTAAGATGGCGCTCATGCCCTGCCATGTTTTATTTCAGTTTTACGTTGTTCCTGGCGGGGAAGGAGGAAGGCCTCGTCTTTCGTGCCAGTTATATCAGCGATCGGCAGATGTATTTCTTGGAGTTCCTTTCAATATTGCCTCTTACGCTTTGCTCACCATGATGATCGCTCAGGTTTGCGATCTTGAGCCCGGCGAATTCATTCACACTTTCGGCGATGTGCACATTTACAGCAATCATATGGAACAGGTAAATCTGCAATTAAGCCGTACACCGTATCCGTTGCCAACCATGAAGCTAAATCCCTCGGTAAAAAATATTTTTGATTTTCAGTTCGAAGATTTCACGTTAGAAAATTATCAGCATCATCCGGCGATAAAAGCACCGGTAGCGGTGTAGAAATATCGAATATCGAACGATGAATGTTGAATGTAGAAATAAGGAATAAATAAAATTGGTGAAGTATTAAGAGGAATGCAGAATGAGAGAAATAATTAAATTTCTCTTAATATGGACACAAATAAGCAAAAATTTGATCTTGAAGACAGGTTGGTAGCATTTGCCTGTTTAATTCTGGAAATTTGTGATATGTTACCGGGTTCAAGGGCTGGTTGTAATCTTGAACACCAGTTATCAAAGAGTGGTACTGCTCCGGCTTTAATGTATGGAGAAGCGCAGGCAGCAGAATCAAGAGCCGATTTTATGCATAAGATGAAAATGGCTTTGAAAGAGCTTCGTGAAACAAGAATCAATTTGAGAATCATAAAAGAGAAACCTTTGGTAAAGCATCCGAAAGTTGATAGTGCTTTTGATGAAGTAAATCAATTAATAAAAATCTTTGTCAAAAGCATTGAAACTGCTAAAGCAAATAACCTTCTGAGGAAGTAAATTTCAACATTAATTATTTAACATTCGATATTCAATATTTTCAAATGATTCTAAGCCAGGTGGTAGCTGCAGCCAGTAATAATGCAATCGGAAAAAATAATCAGTTGCTTTGGACTTTGCCCAACGATATGAAATTTTTTAAAAATACCACCTGGGGTATGCCAGTGATTATGGGAAGAAAAACGTTTGAATCTCTCGGCAAACCGTTGGCAGGAAGAACCAATATCATTATCACCCGTCAACAGTATCAGGCAGCTGACGGAGTTTTTGTGGTGCACGATATCAAGGAAGCAATGGCTGCTGCAGCCGGAACCGATGCCAAAGAAGCATTTGTAATCGGCGGCGGAGAAATTTACCGTCAAACCCTTCCGTTAACACAACGCATTTACCTTACCCGCGTACATACTACGATAGAAGGCGATACTTATTTTCCTGAAATAAGCGAATCAGAATGGCAATTATTATCACAACTCGATTTTAATGCCGACGAAAAACATGCCTATGCGTATAGTTTTCAGGTGTGGCAGAGAAAGAATATCGAATATCGAATGTAGAATTTTGAATATTGAAATCTATTATTTGGTATTCAAGCGATTTTTACTTCGATATTCAACATTTATCATTCAATATTCAATATTTCCCAGTGTACTCCTCTTTTCACCTAACAAAAAAATATTGCACGTATTATCTCACGGCTTCCAATGGAAAGGGGCATGGCATTCATTCTCCGTTTGTATACGACTTTGTACGAAACGTCTTAAACGACAGGCGAAACTTTTATGCCTACAGTCTGGTAGAGGCTTTGCGAAAACAACTACTGCACGATAAATCGGTGATTGAAGTGGAGGATTTTGGTGCAGGATCAACAGTTAGTAAAACAAACCAGCGATCCATTGCTTCTATAGCTCGTTATGCCGCCAAATCAAAAAAATGGGCACAGTTGTTATTTCGCATCGTGAATTATTACCAGCCACAAAGTATTCTTGAGTTGGGTACTTCGCTTGGCATTAGTACTTCCTATATGGCTATGGCCAATCCTAATGCCCGCATTGTTACTGCCGAAGGCAGTGCTGCTATTGCCGCAAGGGCGCAAAAAAATTTCAGGGCATTACAATTGTCATCCATTCAGCAGGTAACCGGAAATTTCGATGAAACATTGCCTGGCATTATCGCAGCAGAGCCAAAGCTTGATCTGGCTTTTATCGACGGTAATCACCGCTATGAGCCTACCGTGCGTTATTTTAACCAGCTGTTGCCTTCACTGCACGCCAATTCAATGGTAATTTTCGACGATATACACTGGAGTGCCGATATGGAAAAGGCCTGGGATGAGGTAAAGGAACATAAATCGGTACGGTTATCGATCGATCTGTTTTTTATCGGACTGGTTTTTTTTAGCGATCAGTTTAAAGTAAAACAGCATTTTACCATCCGGTTTTAGGTTAAATGAATGTTAACCGTGGCGGTGGTGAACAGAATGGAAATCAGAAGCTGCGATCCTGCACCTCAGTGTCGCTGTGCACTCCGGCGTTTCAACGCTCAGCATCTCTGCGGTAAAATTGACACACAATAAAATCGCCGTTTGTACGTAGCACCTTTCATAACTTAAATTTTTCTTACCTTGAATCATCTAACTACTACCTGATTATGACGATTGGAGTTTTAAAAGAACCAACCGACGAAACCCGTGTATCATTTTTGCCCGAAGTTGTAACTGCCCTCACCAAAAAAGGGATTACTATTTTTGTTGAACAGGGCGCCGGTGAAAGAGCATTCAGTTCTGACCAGGATTATATCAATGCCGGTGCAGTCATTAAAAGCAGGGGCGAGGTTTTACAATCATCCGACATACTCGCATCTATTCAGCATTTTCCCGAAGCAGGTAGCCTGTCGTCAAAAATCATTATCGGCATTTATCAGCCTTTATATAATGTGCCATTGATGCAGCAATGGGCCAAACAGGGCGTTACTACCTTTAGTTTGGATATGCTGCCCCGCACTACCCGTGCGCAAAGCATGGATGTATTGAGCTCGCAGGCCAATATCGCCGGTTATAAGGCCGTATTGCTGGCAGCCAATACCTACAGCCGGTATTTCCCCATGTTTATGACAGCTGCCGGTAGCATTGCTCCGGCTAAATTGCTGATATTAGGTGCCGGCGTTGCAGGTTTGCAGGCGATTGCAACAGCACGCAGATTGGGCGCCGTGGTGGAAGTATTTGATACGCGTCCTGCTGTTAAGGAAGAAGTAATGAGTTTGGGTGCAAAGTTTGTTGAAGTCGAAGGTGCCGCCGATGCATCGAAGGCAGGCGGTTATGCGGTTGAGCAATCGGCCGATTATCAGCAACGCCAGCAGCAACGCATTGCCGAAAGCATTGCCAAAGCCGATATTGTAATTACAACCGCTCAGATCCCGGGTAAAAAAGCGCCGATATTAATTACTGAGCAAATGCTGCAGTCGATGCGCAAAGGATCGGTGATCATTGATATTGCGGCCGCAACGGGAGGCAATACGCCCTTTACAAAAAATAATGAAACCGTTCACTACAAGGGTGTAAATATTGTGGGCAATGGAAACCTGTCGGCCACCATGCCATCCGATGCCAGTAAACTGTATGGTAAAAACCTGTTGAACTTTTTACAACTGATCATTGATAAAGAAGGAAAGATCAACCTCAACTGGGAAGATGACCTGGTGAAAGGTTGTTGTATTACGTTTAACGGCACAGTAATGCATGAAAGAGTGAAATAATTTGAAAATTTGAAAATGTGCAAATTTGAAAATGTGAAAACGATGAACCCGGCTGCAGGAATACTATATGGCTTCAGTTGCGTCGCACACTTGTACTGCTGTACTCTTATTCAACTAATGAAACCTGTATTGTTACAATTAAATTGATTTATGGAAACTGTTTTAAACTGGATTGCCGAAAATCAGCAAATGATCTACATCGTTATACTCATGATTTTTGTGGGTATTGAGGTGATCGGCCGTGTTCCCAGCGTATTGCATACGCCGCTGATGAGTGGCGCCAATGCCATTCATGGCGTGGTGATCATCGGCGCCATTATTGTTATGGGCAAGGCAGAACACAGTAACTATGTTGCTTTAACACTCGGATTTCTGGCAGTGGTATTGGGAACGCTGAATGTGGTTGGCGGCTTTGTTGTGACCGATAGAATGTTGGAAATGTTTAAATCAAAAAAGAAGACTTCAAAATAGAGTAACCGTGCCACGGCTCAAGGCCGTGGCACGGTTTGTTTTCTTCGGAAAAAAATATTTATGCAGTTAAGTATACTCACCCTTTGCTATTTAATAGGTTCCGTTACATTTATCCTCGGCTTAAAAATGTTATCGAACCCTGCCACGGCACGAAATGGAAACCTCATTGCCGCCGCAGGAATGATCATCGCCATAATCGGAACCATTTTTTTGTATGAAGAAGATGGTAAAAAGCTGGGCAATTATCCCTGGATATTTGGTGGTTTGCTGATCGGCGGTGTTATTGGAACACTGGCCGCAAAAAAAGTGAAGATGACCGCCATGCCCGAAATGGTGAGCATGTTCAATGGTATGGGAGGCGCCTGCGCTGCATTGATCTCTATCGTGGAATTTGATCATATTTATCAATCGTACAAAGCTGATGGCAGCGCGCTGAGTGAACTTATTCAGCCCGGTCATTATTTAACCATCATCGCCGGCGCTATCATTGGTAGTGTGTCGTTTGCCGGTAGTATGATTGCCTGGGGCAAACTGAGCGGAAAAGTTAAAGATTTTTCCTTCCGTGGACAGCATATTGTGAACCTGCTGATGCTGCTGGTTGTATTGGCGGCAGCCGTGTTTACTTTTCAATATAACATCGGTTATTCTCATATCTTGTTTTATACCACCGTTGGTATGGCGTTGATTTATGGAGTACTGTTTGTAATGCCTATCGGTGGCGCCGATATGCCGGTGGTTATTTCGTTATTGAACTCATTTACCGGTGTGGCGGCAGCCTGCGGTGGCTTTTTATACAACAACAAAGTAATGTTAACAGGCGGTATTCTGGTTGGCGCTGCCGGTACATTGCTTACTATACTCATGTGTAAGGCCATGAACCGGTCGCTGAAAAATGTATTGATCGGGTCATTCGGAGGCGGTGCAACGGCAGCCGGCGTCAAAAAAGAACAGGGCGCTTACAAAGAAATTACATTGAGCGATACTGCCGTAGTTATGAGCTATGCCCATAAAGTGATGATTGTTCCGGGGTACGGACTGGCAGTAGCGCAGGCGCAACATGCCTGTCATGAACTCGAAAAATTACTCGAAAGCAAAGGTGTAACCGTAAAATATGCCATTCATCCCGTGGCCGGTCGTATGCCTGGGCATATGAATGTGCTGCTGGCCGAAGCCGATGTGAGCTACGATAAGCTGCTCGAAATGGAACAGGCTAATGATGAATTTTCAACTACCGATGTTGTGCTGATATTAGGAGCAAACGATGTGGTGAACCCCGCTGCCAAAACCGATCCCGCATCGCCCATATATGGTATGCCCATCCTCGATGTGGAGCTGGCTAAAAATGTAATCGTAAACAAACGCAGTATGAAGCCCGGTTATGCCGGTATCGAAAACGAGCTCTTCTTTCGACCCAAAACATCTATGCTGTTTGGCGATGCTAAAAAAGTATTGCAGGATTTGATTGGGGAAATTAAAAATCTTTAATTGTAAAACCGGCGCCGCAGTCGGGGTTTTGATAAATCCTGTTTGTATCATATCTTACTGGTATGAAGCCAAAGCCCTTTCTTGCTCCTGTATGGTTATTGTCGCTCGTTGGTTTATTTCAATGTATTTTAAATGTCATTGTTTTTAAAGTTCAATTAAAAGGGATTGTTTATACACCTGAATTAATATTTTTCCTGGTACTTTGGCCGTCCATTCTTTTCATTGAAGCGTTCGTGTACTGGCTCATCAGAAAAAGAATAACCGAACGAAGATGGGTGTGGACACATGTTGTTTTTTATTTTTTGCTTTTGTGGTGCTGAGGTTTCTGATTGCAGTAATTGTAGTTGTTGCTGGTTACAAAGAAAACGCTGTAGCAGTATTACGGTTAAGGAATAATTTAAATATTTATCTTTTTTGGGCATGCGTAATAATTGGTCACATTTTCTTTGTTGTTGCACTCGTAAAGAACCTCTCTGCCAAAAAAAATCCGCCCGATGATGAATTGTTTTTGGATATTCCGCATTAGTTTACAGTTTTATTCCCCTGATTGAATTGATTGCCCCCCATAATAAATAATGAATGACGAATAAAGAATATTGAATTTCGATATTCGATATTACTTAAAGGATAAAATACAGCACATGAGAAAATCCATTCTTTCACTATCGGTGATATTATCTGTTATTACCGGAGCAAAGGCCCAGAAGATCATGGGGTTTGCCGATTCCAGCGCTGCCCGGCAGCTTGGCTGGGAAAAACAATTCGATGCACAAATAAAAGCATCAAACATGGATGAATGGATGAAGTCGCTTACCGCGCATCCGCACCATGTAGGCTCACCGCACGACAAGGCCAATGCCGAATACATGGCCAACCTGTTTAAGCAATGGGGTTATCAAACCGAAATCGTTACCTATTACCCGTTATTCCCTACACCCAAAATAAGAGTGCTCGAACTGCTGGGCAGTAAGCCTTACAAAGCCAAACTCGAAGAGCCGGCTTTGAAAGAAGACAAAACTTCAGGCCAAAAAGCCGAACAATTGCCCACTTACAATGCTTATTCTGCCGATGGCGATGTTACGGCTGAACTGGTATTTGTAAACCGCGGTATTCCCGCCGATTATGAAGAGCTGGAACGCATGGGCATTAGCGTGAAAGGAAAAATTGTAATCGCCCGCTATGGTGGTTCATGGCGTGGTATTAAACCAAAAGTGGCAGCCGAACATGGTGCAATTGGCTGCCTTATATACTCCGACCCCCAGGATGATGGCTATGCACAGGGCGATGTATATCCCCAGGGCCCTTTTCGCCGCAGTGATGGCGTGCAGCGTGGATCAGTAATGGATATGCCGGTATATCCCGGCGACCCGCTTACACCGAACATCGGCGCCACCAAAGACGCGAAGCGGGTTGATAGAAAGGATGCCGTGACCATTATGAAAATACCGGTTCTGCCTGTTTCATACGAAGATGCATTGCCGTTATTGCAATCATTGGGCGGCCCAGTAGCCCCGCAAAGCTGGAGAGGTGCTTTGCCGATCACTTACCACGTTGGTCCGGGTAAAGAAAAAGTGCATTTGCAACTGGTGTTTAACTGGGACCTGAAACCTTTATATAATGTAATTGCCAAACTGCCCGGTTCGCAATATCCCGATGAATGGGTAATTCGTGGCAATCATCACGATGGATGGGTAAATGGCGCTGCCGATCCCATCAGCGGTATGGTGGCCGAACTGGAAGAAGCGCGTGCTATTGGCGAACTGGCCAAAAAAGGATTTCGTAACAAACGCACATTGGTGTATTGCGCCTGGGATGGTGAAGAGCCGGCTTTGTTAGGTTCTACCGAGTGGGTTGAAGATCATGCCGACGAATTAAAACAAAAAGCAGTAGCCTATATCAATTCAGATGGCAATAGTCGGGGTTTTATTGGCGCCGGCGGGTCGCATGCGCTGGAACCGTTTTTTAACGAAGTGATGAATGAAGTGATCGATCCGCAAACAGGTGTTACCATTAGTGAGCGCCGGTATGCGCAATCACTGGTTACGTCGCCCGAAGCTAATCGCAGTAAATTGATCGGCAATAAGAGCATCAAATTATCGGCGCTGGGATCGGGTTCAGACTATACACCTTTCTTACAGCATCTGGGCATCACCACGCTCGATCTGGGTTTTGGTGGTGAAGGAAGCGGCGGTGAATATCATTCTATTTTTGATTCATACGATTTGTTCACCCGTTTCAAAGACCCCGGTTTTCAATATGGTATGGCTTTATCAAAAACAGCAGGCAGGGCTACCATGCGACTGGCGAATGCCGATGTATTGCCGGTTGACTACAACAGTTTTTATAAAACCGTTGCCGATTACGCCGTCGAAATAAAAACGATGATCGAAAGCATGCGTACGCAAACAGAAATTCAAAATCGCATGATCAAAGAAAAAATGTTCGATCTGGCTAAGGATCCCCTAAAAACCTATCATGCACCAGCTGCCAGAGAGGAGGTGCCCTTTTTAAATTTCAGCGATCTGGAAAATGCATTGGTGCAATTAAAAAGCAGTGTTGAAGAATTTCAGAAACTATATGCGGGTGCAACCAAATTGCCTGCAGCCAAACAGCAGCAGCTGAATGCGATTTTATATAAATCAGAAAGAAAATTATTAAATGATAAAGGATTGCCGCGCCGCCCCTGGTACCAGCACCAGATTTATGCACCCGGATTTTATACCGGCTATGGTGTAAAAACATTGCCCGGCATTCGGGAGGGTATCGAAGAAAGGCACTGGCAGGAAGCGCAGGAAAATATTGAAAGTACAACACAGTCGTTGCAGGCTTACACACAACAGGTAAATGAAGCGATCGGTTTGCTAAAATAATCGAATAGATGGGTGCCCATTCGTTCATCACGCATGGGCACTCTTATTTTATAAAGTCAATGAACAACAATGGGGGCAATGCTTCAGGTAGCAGAAATTCCGTACGACACCGGTGAAATACAGTACAGATATATGAGATATTTATCACAGGATAAAACACAATGGATACGACATGGGCTGTTTTGCCGTTATCATAGAAACGGGAACCTGGCAAGCGAAGGTAATTATGAACATGGGGCCGAAGAGGGCCTGTGGATTGATTATCATGAAAATGGTGTAAAAGCGGCAGAAGGGCATTTTCGTAATGGCATCGAAACAGGTACCTGGAACTATTGGGGATCAGATGGTTCGGCCGAAGAACCGGAGATTTTTGAATAATTCCCCCAACTTGCATACACAAAAAAATGCTCTTATATTAGCGCAATTATCCGTTATACTATGATAGTAAAAACCACTTACTCAACACTGCTTATTGCAGTAGTTCTTCTTATTAGCTGCCAGATCACCAAAGGCCAGGGCGGTTCGATTCAGAAAGTCGACGACGCATCGAAGCCCAAACTGAACTTAACCTATGAGTATCAGTTTACTAATGCCGACTCCAGCGAAGGAGTTGAAAAAGCCTTCAAAGACGGCAAATTATATGTTGAAACTTTTTTTAAGAATAAGGGAGAATCACAATTTGTAAAACGATACAGTACCAAAACAGGTATTTTATTACAAACCGACTCTGTTGTTGATTTCAAAAAAATGGTAGGTAACAGTACCGTTTATTATCCCAACGGAAATATTAAGGAAATCACTCATCGCGATACGAGCGGGGATGTTGATATGTACAAAGGTTTTTTTGAAGGCGGCGGCACAAAAGTGGTGATTGCATACCGTGATGGAAAACGGAATGGTTTATATACGGAATACAATCCGAATGGTACCGTTAAGGAAACCGGCCGGTACCTGACTGATAAAAGAGAAGGGGAGTTTAAGTTTTATGATGTACGCGGTAATTTAATTACTAAAAGAAAATTCAAACAGGATAAAGTAATAAAATAAACAGCGTTACTGATAATGTAAACCCGCTCATATGAAAAACCTTCTTTTAGCACTGCTGTTTGCAGCAGGGCTGGTGCCTGCTAATGGCCAAACGCAGCTAAGTAACAAGTGGTATACTTTTTCGTTCGACCCCATTCTGGTTGTTGAATACAATTTCAGCAATAATATTTTTTCGAATAAGAAGTTAGACTATGCTTTGCACGATTTAACTTATGCCGATACCGCAACGGTTTTAAAGGTTATAAACAGGAACAACGCACTGTATTATATCTCGCAAAACAAGGATAATCCCGAAACAGTATCAGTTAATATATTTTATACGCTGCAACCTGGTGTATCGTTTGCCGAGCCCGATATGGCAGATGCAAATAGTCAATATGCTAACCTGAATGCAGCCCTGAAGTTTGTTGAAGGCGATACCATCAAAAGGCCGGGGTTAACTTATTTCTCGGCCAAAGAGCTTGACAGAATGAAATTGTTGCCGAATGTAAAAACCATCACAAAAGACAACTACAAAAAATATTTATTAACGGTAATTAAGTGCCGGGACCAGTTTGAACTGTATGCGCAGGCACACAAAAATGATTTCGGCGTAATGTTTCTGATGTCGTTTTTGAATAATCAAACAAGGGTTACGCTTGCACAACTGGGTTACAATCCATTAATACCCGATAATGAACTCGAAGACCTCGATAAAAAGTTTGCTGATGATGCCGAGCTGAAGAAATTGCGCAAACAGGCGTTTGAATTAGATTAAATACCTGTTTGTGGTTTGAGGTTTGTAGTTTGTGGTTCTTTCTGTGAATCTTCTTGTGTAATTTTAATCCTGTTAAACAGGTAAGGTGTTTGATCTTAATAATGAATTTCCAAAGCGCGGCAGCAACCACAAACCTCAAACTACAAACTACAAACCACAAACTGCTTTATTGTTTCGCCGCAACACCGCCGAACAGCGTATCGGCCAAAAAACTTAATTGATTTGCAGATAAACTGAATTCTTCTTCTGAAAAGATTTTATTTCCCATAGACCTCAAAATGAGGTTTACCATTTTGGCCCACAAGCTCATTTCGGCATTGTTCATCATTTTTACTTCATGCCGGCTGATGCCCAGTATAAGAATATCTTTTAAAAGTTCCTCAACGTATGAATCGCGTTGCTTAAGAATACTTTCAATCAGGAAATGGGTTTCGGTAATTTCGGCTTTCATAATGGAGAATTTGTTAGCCTTTTGTTTAATCCCCTCGAGCATGCTGATAATCAGCACACGAAACTTATCTGATGCCGATTCTTCTTTTTTCACTACTTCAACTGCCTGGGCCCGCTGGTCATCTACCTCATTCAGTACAACCGCCTCAAAAATATCTTCCTTTGTTTTATAATAATAGTATAAAGCACTTTTCGATTTGCCTATCTGGCGGGCAATATCTTCCATAGTGGTTTTTTTAAAACCAAAGCGCTCGAATAAATCCCTGGCGCCATTTAGTATCTCTTCTTTAATAGGGTCTTTCAAATCTTGACTATTCGACATATATGGTCGATTTTTTGTGTTTATACAAATATATGCAATCCTTCCGGGCCGACATACCCGGAAACCCCGGGCATTAATATCGTTTCAGGCGTATTGATAAGTATTTTATTATTTATCAGTTGTTTATGATGTATCTCGCTGCTCTCTTTTTATAAAACACCGGAATAACGCGACCCGCTTTCACAATTCTTTAACACTATTTTTCGACCAATTGTATTGTTTGGTCTAAAAGTCGCATTACTTTTGACCAATAAACCAAAATGGTCGAAAATTTAATGAGCGAAATCATTTTAAATACGGTCTTCGGGTTATTCACCAGCCAGGGCATTCAGCCATTTACCATGGATGACATTGCAGCCCGGATGGCGGTATCAAAGAAAACCTTATACCGCTTTTTCGATTCACGCCATCACCTGGTACAGCATGTATGTGAGCGGGTGGCGCACCAGTTCACCATCGATATGGCTAACGCTGATCATGGCGCCACAGACAACCTGCAACGGGTGCTTGCATACATGAACGTCAACATACACTTCTGCAAAAACATCAATCCGGTTTTTTTCACAGATCTGAATAAACATTACCCGGTTGATTACGCATACATACTGAATTCACTCAACAGCGTTATGCGGCAAAAACTGCTTGCAGTTCTTGAGCAGGGCATAGTAGAAGGAATTTTTCGCGGAAGTCTTCATCCGCAACTAATAGTGACCCTTTTACTACAACACATACAAAAGGATTTTGAATTCGCCGCCGAACTGGTGAACGATTACTCAAAAGATGAAGTGTTCAGGCAGGCAATGTACATGTTCTTATATGGAATTATCGCCCCCGGCGCCATTCCGCAGCTTGAAAATGAACTGAAGAAATACAGTTTTTCTACAGCCGAAAAAAACACACTGGTATAAACAAGTTAAACAGCTCAATAAAATTCTCAAATTCATGAAACACATTCAATCGCTTAGCAGTTTGACCAAACGTTTGGTTTTGCTTGTGGCGGGAGTAGGCGTTTTGTCGGTGACAAAAGCACAAACAGCGCCGCTTTCTCTGAAAGAAGCACTGCAATATGCGCTGAAAAACAAAGCAGCAGCCGTTAAGGCAAGGCTTGATGAAGAAAACAGTCAGAATAAAATTGACGAGGCCAAATCGCAGGCGCTTCCTCAAATAAACGGCAATGGCGGCCTTGCTTATAATCCTATTTTACAAAAAAGCGCTTTACCGGGCGAAATCGTAGGGCAGCCGGGCAAAACCCTTATGGTAGCATTCGGACAAAAATGGAACGCCTCTGCTTCGGTTTCAGTGTCGCAGACCCTGTTCGATAAATCGGTTTTCACCGCTTTGAAAGCCTCGAAAACCACGCAGCAATATTATCAGTTAGTAACTGGCTTAACCAATGAACAGGTAATTGAACAGGTGGCTACTCAATACTATGAGGTGTTGGTACAACGGCAGAAACTAACTGTTACCGACAGCAATATTGCCACCACTACCCGCATCAGAAATGTAATTGAAGGGCAATATAAAAACGGGTTGGCGAAAAAGATCGATCTCGACCGAACAACCGTAAACCTCTCTAACCTGCAGGCGCAACACCAGCAACTGATCAATGCAGTTGAGTTGCAGGAAAACACACTGAAGTTTTACATGGGTTTACCCATTGAAACGCCCATAACTATTCCGGTTTCGGTATTGGAAAGCATTCGTCCGCAGTTGTCGCTGGATGATCATGTTCCCGATGTAAAGAACCTGAGCGATTACAAAGTGCTGAAAAAACAGGAAGAGCTGTTGGTATTGCAGAAAGAAGCTACCCGCGCCGCTTATTATCCATCACTGTCGTTGAGCGGCAATTATGGTTACCAGGGAATCAGCAATTCTTTCCCTACCGGCAAAGCCGCTAACTGGTTCGATTACGCGAATGTTGGGTTGAACCTGAAAATTCCCCTGTTCAACGGGTTTTCGACCCGATCGAAAGTACGGCAGAACGAAATTGATATCAAAAAGCTTCATGAAGACATAAAGAATACCGAGCTGTCGCTGAACCTTACTTATCAAAATGCCCGAACACAGCTTCGCAACAGCATTATTACACTGAACAGTCAGAAAGATAATGTGGGACTGGCCGAAGAGGTATATCGCAATACACAAAATAACTATAACCAGGGGTTGGCTCCGTTAACCGACCTGCTCGATGCCGAAAACTCATTAACCACCGCTCAAAATAACTATTCCTCTGCTTTGCTTGATTATCGTTTGGCCGAAATTCAATTGATAAAAGCACAGGGGAATTTAAAATCACTCTTAAACTAACATACAATGAAATGAGACATAAAATTTTCGAGCTATTATCTGTGCAGCGATGAAAATTTTATGTCGAATTCCATGTGGCTAAAAAACAATAAAAATTAACACATGAAAAAGATCATCAGGATCATTGTAACAATCGTAGTAGTAATCGCCTCTTTCGGAGCTATCGCCATGGTGCTTTCGAACAACAAAAAGAAATCAGAAGAAAAAACAAAGATCGTAGCTCAAACAAACGCAACCGTTGCAGTTCGAATTGATACAACCATACGCGCCGTACCCGATCTGGATGTAGTAGCCAACGGAAATTTTGTGCCTGACCAGGAACTGAGCCTCGCTGCTGAAAAAGCGGGCCGCATTGTACAGGTATTGGCCGATGAAGGTACCTATGTGCAAAAAGGACAAACAGTAGCCACTATTCGTGTTGACCAATTATCTGTTGATATGCGCAATGCCGAAGCCGGTTATCAAACAGCGCAGGCCGATGTGCAACGATATGAAAATGCCTATAAAACCGGAGGTGTAACGCAGCAGCAGTTAGATCAGGCACGTTTGAACCTCGAAAATGCAAAGGCCAAGCTTGAGCAATCGCGCATCAACCTTGGCGATGCCAATATCAGGGCTACCATTAGCGGCATTGTAAACAAACGCCATATTGAGCCGGGAACTGTTGTGGCAGCCGGCACTGCTTTATTCGATATTGTAAATGTGTCGTCGCTTAAGCTCAATGTGACTGTGAACGAAGCGCAGGTACCTTACCTGCAAATCGGTAAAACGGTACAGGTAAAGGCAAGCGTATTTCCTGATAAAATATTTACAGGCAAAATCACCTTTATTGCACCGAAAGCCGATGAAGCATTGAACTTCCCTGTAGAAATTCTGATAACAAATAACAAGGCGAATCAACTGAAAGCCGGTATGTACGGAACGGCCGTATTTGATTTTCCCAATCAGAATGCTGTTATTATGGTGCCCCGTACCGCTTTTGTGGGTAGTGTAAACAGCAGGCAGGTATTTGTGAATGAAAGCGGTGTTGCCCGGTTAAAAATGGTTACCCCCGGCCGTGTTTTAGGCGAAAAGGTAGAAGTGCTGAATGGTTTGAACGAAGGTGAGCTGGTGATCACCAGTGGTCAGATTAATCTTGTTGACGGCAATAATGTGAGTGTAATTAAATAGTGCCCGAACACACATCAAAATTATTCAAAATGAAATTAGCTGAAATTTCCATAAAACGGCCATCCCTCGTGATCGTACTGTTTACGGTACTTATACTGGGCGGTTTGTTTAGTTATACTTTACTGGGGTATGAACTGATACCTAAGTTCGACAGCAATGCGGTAACCATTACCACGGTGTATCCGGGCGCTTCGCCGTCGGAAGTAGAAAATACCGTTACCAAAAAAATTGAAGATGCGGTGGCTTCGCTTGAGAATGTCAAAAAACTGGAATCGAAATCAATGGAAAATATTTCATTGGTTACGATTAATCTGAACAGCGGCGCCGATGCCGATTATGCGCTGAACGATGCACAACGCAAGATCAATGCGGTTTTAAAAGACCTGCCCGATGATATTGATCCGCCATCGCTGAATAAATTTTCGCTGAGCGATTTGCCTATATTAACGCTTTCTGCTTCGGCTAAAATGGATGAAACTTCTTTTTACGACCTTGTAGATAAACGCATCAGTCCGGCTTTATCGAGGGTAAACGGTGTGGCACAGGTGAACCTTGTAGGTGGTCAGGAAAGAGAGATACAGGTTAGTCTCGATGCCGACAAGCTCAAAGGATATGGTTTATCGGTTCCACAGGCCCAGCAAATGATCCTTGGTTCGAACCTCGATTTTCCTACCGGTAATGTACAAACACGGGAGCAAAATATTACGGTTCGTTTATCGGGCAAATATAAAAATGTAAACGAGCTACGAAACCTGGTGCTTACTTCACGTAACGGAATTTCCGTTCGGTTGTCGGATGTGGCTGATGTGCAGGATGCGCAAAAAGAGGTAGAGAAAATATCGCGTGTGAATCAAAAGAACTCTATTGCCATACAGATCGTAAAGCAATCTGATGCCAATGCGGTGGCAGTGGCCGAACAAATTAAAAAGAAGATACAAACCCTTGAAAAAGATTATGCGGCCAGTGATTTAAAGCTCGACATTGCGAATGACAGCACTGTATTTACACTCGAGGCCGCCGATTCAGTGGTGCACGACCTGTTGCTGGCGGTAGTGCTGGTGGCTTTTGTGATGCTGTTCTTTTTGCACAGCGTAAGAAACTCATTAATTGTAATGGTTTCTATTCCGGCTTCACTGATCGCTACATTTATTGGTATGGCGCTATTGGGTTACACGCTTAACCTGATGAGTTTGCTGGGGCTTTCGCTGGTGGTAGGTATTCTTGTAGACGATGCCATTGTGGTGCTCGAAAACATTTACCGCCATATGGAAATGGGTAAAAACCGGGTGCGCGCCGCTTACGACGCTACCAAAGAAATAGGATTTACCGTTACTGCCATCACCATGGTGATTGTGGTGGTGTTTTTGCCGATCGCTATGAGTACCGGCTTAGTATCGAACATCATTAAACAGTTTTGTGTAACCGTAATCATCGCCACGCTTCTTTCGTTGTTGTCGTCGTTCACTATTGTGCCCTGGCTTTCATCACGTTTCGGAAAACTGGAACACCTTACTTCAAAAAGCCTGTTTGGCAGAATTATTCTGGGTTTTGAAAAAGGGCTTACCTCTTTTACACACTGGATCAGCAGCATATTGGAGTGGTCGCTGAAACATAAACGCATCACATTGGCTATTGTGGTTGTACTGTTTGCAGGTTCGTTGTACATGCTGGCAGGCGGTTTTATTGGCGGTGAATTTTTTGCCAAGAGCGACAGGGGCGAATTTCTGGTGCAAATGGAGCTGCCAAAAGACGCCTCGATTGAACAAACAAATCAGATAACACAAAAAGCCGAAGCCTACCTGCGTAAAAAGCCCGAGGTGGTTGATATGATCACTACCGTAGGACAAACAAGTGATGGTATGGCTGGTAGTCAAAGCACCGCTTACAAATCGGAAATACGAATAAAGCTGGTCGACAGAAAATATCGTACAGACGATTCATACGTGTATGCAGCCAAAGTAAAAAGGGAATTGCAAAACGTATTGGTGGGCGCCAAAGTAAAAACAACACCGATCAACATATTAGGTACGGCCGATAACGCGCCGCTGGCCCTGGTAGTTATGGCGCCTGATTTAGACAGCGCGATGGCTTTTGCCAATGCAGCGCACGACGAGTTGAAAAAGATCAGAGGCGCTTCTGAAACAAAGCTCACCGTTGAATCGGGCAATCCCGAAATCAATGTGCAGGTCGACAGAGATAAAATGGCCAGTTTGGGTTTAACGCTTCAAACCGTAGGGGCTACCATGCAAACGGCTTTCAATGGTAATACCGATGGCAAGTACAGAGCAGGCGAATACGAATACGACATCAATATTCGCTATAATAGTTTCAACCGCTCGAACATTGATGATGTGCGAAACCTTGAATTTGTAAATGATAAGGGAGAAAATATCAAATTATCGCAGTTTGCCGACATTAAAGAATCATCGGGCCCAAGCCAGTTGGAGCGTAGAGATAAAAGTCCTTCGGTAACTATTCAGGGGCAAACAGTAGGCCGCCCTTCGGGTACCGTAGCTTCAGAATGGCAGGCCGCTTTTGAAAAATTACGCAAACCGGCCGGTGTAAGTTATGTGTGGAGCGGCGATATGGAAAATCAAAGCGAAGGGTTTGGTACGTTAGGCGTTGCGCTGCTGGCCGCCATTTTACTGGTATACCTCGTGATGGTGATATTGTACGACAGTTTTGTGTATCCTTTGGTGGTGTTGTTTTCAGTTCCGCTGTCGTTTATCGGCGCCCTGCTGGCACTGGCATTAACTGCCAACTCATTGAACATTTTTACCATTCTGGGTATCATCATGCTTATCGGGTTGGTGTGTAAGAATGCCATCATGCTGGTTGATTTTACCAACCACCGCAAAGCCGCCGGCGAATCAACTTTTAAAGCGCTTATACAGGCAAACCATGCAAGGCTTCGTCCGATTTTAATGACAACCATAGCGATGGTGTTTGGTATGCTGCCCATTGCGCTTGCTTCGGGTCCCGGTGCAGAATGGAAGAATGGTCTTGCCTGGGTAATTATCGGCGGATTGATCAGTTCGCTGTTCCTTACCCTGATCATTGTTCCTGTGATCTATGCCATTTTTGATCGCTGGATCGAACGGTCAAAACGCAGAAAAGAACAAAAAGGAACAATAGAAGAATTAATGGTAGAAAAATATGTTCCGGCCCTGAGCGAAGATGGATTTACGCCGGTACATGCAATTTAGTTTACAGGTTAATAAGTTTACAGGTTAACAAGTTTACAGGTTAACAAGTTAACTGATCAACTGGTCGACTTGTAAACTGAAAACAGGGTTAGTTACATTAGGTTGGTTATGTTCATGAATGGGGCAGGGCAGAGGAAAATAATCCTTTGTTCTGCCATTTTTTATGTTTATGGTTTGTAGTTGCTGCCGCGCTAAATTGTGTTTCTGGTTTGTAGTTTTTGGTTTATTGTTGCTGCCGCGATTTGGAGTTTCATTATTAAGATCAAACACCTTAATTGTTTAACAGGATCAAAACTGCACGACAAGATTCACCTAAAGAACCACAAACCACAAACCACAAACTTCAAACTGCAAACAGATATTACTTAGCTTTGCGCCGTGCAACTTCCTCAAAAATTTCTTGTTTCATTAACCGGCGTCAAAGGCTTTTCAAAAGAAGCATTTGTACAGGTGCATGAAAACGCAGAACAGGTGACCTCAGTTCGAATGAACCCGTTTAAGTCAATAGACAATAAGCAATTGACAACAGGCAATACTTCATTGCCAATTGCCCATTGCCAATTGCCCATTGATAAAAAAATCCCCTGGTCATCTTACGGCTACTACCTCACCGAACGTCCTTCGTTTATATTCGATCCTTTGTTACATGCCGGCGCCTATTATGTGCAGGAAGCATCGGGCATGTTTGTAGAGCAGGCGCTGAAGCAAACCGTTGATACAACCCAGCCGCTGCGCGTGCTTGATTTGTGTGCAGCGCCGGGAGGTAAATCGACCCTGCTGCAATCGCTCATCAGCGCCGATAGTCTGCTGGTGAGTAACGAAGTGATCAAGTCAAGGGCTGCCATACTCGAAGAAAATACCGTAAAATGGGGCGGTACCAATGTAATTGTTACTAATACCGATCCGGCATCTTTTGCACGCCTGCCCGGTTTTTTTGATGTGATTGTTATCGATGCGCCCTGTTCGGGATCGGGCCTGTTTCGCCGCGAGCCCGAAGCCATTGGTGAATGGAGTGAACAGAATGTGCAATTATGCTACCAGCGGCAACAACGCATACTCGCCGATGTTTGGCCTGCTTTAAAACAAGGTGGGATACTTATTTATTCTACCTGTTCCTATTCAAAAGAAGAAGACGAAGATATAGCCGACTGGCTGATGGAGACATTTGATACCGAAAGCATACAGCTAACAACCGATTCATCGTGGAATATTGTAGAAACGATCAGCCCTAAACGCCAGGCATTCGGCTATCGCTTTTTTCCTGATAAAATAAAGGGCGAAGGCTTTTTTATCAGCTGCTTTCGCAAACAGGAGGGAGATATTGCGGCTTTACGGCCTCCTAAAAAATCATTATTGCAAAAGATTTCAAAAAATGAAGCGGCCATTGTTCACCCCTGGTTGCAACAAACAAAACCGGTACAATTATGGAAGCAGCAGGATGAATTGCTGGCTTTTCCGGCCGCTTTGGAAAAAGAGTTGTTAACAATTGCAGATACAATTTATGTACGGCGGGCGGGAACTACCTTAGGCAAAATTGCCGGAAACGACCTGATACCCGATCATGCGCTGGCTGTAAGCAACATTATCAGCGATTCAATTGTTGCAGTATCGTTAAAAAAGGAACAGGCTATACAATATTTACGGAAAGACGAAGTTACCGTATCAACTGACCATAAGGGATGGACTTTAGTGCAGTACGGGCCTTATAACCTGGGATGGATAAAGGTGCTGCAGAACAGGATCAATAATTATTATCCGGCAGGCTGGCGGATACTGAAAAGGGCCACTGATAGCAATGAATAATCGTTGCTGCGTCCCGCCACAGGCGGGACCACTGATTACACAGATGAACACAGATGAAATACATTATTTTCGATGTTCAAAACTAATTTCTGTACAACTATGCATAAATGAATGACAGCTATTGGTTTTGGTGTCAAAACCGGAACTTATCTGTGTTCATCTGTGCAATCTGTGGCAAAAAAACTGGCCTGAGCGAAGCGAAGGCTTCTGTGGCCATCAATTAAAATATATTTTACATCTTTGCATCGAATAAGAAATGCATTACCTATGTTGAAGATCAAAGGCGTTTTTTTTACCGCGTTTATATTGCTCACACAATTCGTGTGGTCGCAATCTGACCTGACTGTGCAGGGAGCTTCTCCTGATCTTTACCTGATACATACAGTGCAACCCAAAGAAACCTGGTATTCAGTAGGGCGCATTTACAATGCGGCCCCAAAAGATATAGCCGCCCTGAGCAATGTGAAAATGGATAAGATGTACGTGGGGCAACAATTAAAAGTGCCCCTGAATGCATTGAATTTTTCGCAGGACGGAAAAGGAAAGCCCGATGAGGTTTTTGTTCCGGTGTATCACATTGTGCAGGAAAAGGAATGGATGTACCGCATCAGCCAGAACCATAATAAAATACCGGTTGAAACACTTGAAAAATGGAATAATGTCACCAACGACCAGTTGCAGCCGGGTATGAAGCTGATTGTAGGATACCTGAAAGTAAAAACCATGCATTCGCCGCTGGCTGCCAACGGATTAAAGAAAATAATCCCGGCTACCGGCACCCCGGTGGCTGTTACCGGTACCACTACACCGGCCAATTCCACAACGGCTCCTGTGGCTAAAAATGAAAAGCCGGCCGAAACCAAAGTCGAAAAGCCGGCTGAAACCAAAACCGATAAAGCGGTAGAAGCCAAAAAAGAGGAGCTGAAAAAAGAAGAGCCCAAAAAAGAAGAGGTTAAAAAAGATATAAATACACCTCCGCCCGCTACCGAAGAAATGCCCAAAACATCGTCAAAAACGTCAACAGCGGTCATTCAAACCAGTGCCGATGGAAATTATGGCGGTTATAAGGGTGGTTATTTCAAAACCATGTATGGCAGTACCGGTAAAAGCACCGCCGGTAATGCAGGTGTTTTCAGAAGCACCAGCGGATGGAAAGACGGTAAGTATTATGCCCTGATGAATAATGTTCCGGTGGGCACCATTGTAAAAGTTACGTACAGCTCTACCAATAAAAGCGTTTTTGCCAAAGTACTGGGCCAGTTGCCCGAAATGCGCGAAAGCGTTGGATTAACCGTTCGCCTCAGCGATGCTGCCGCTGCTGAACTGGGCGCAGAAACGGGGAAGTTTTATGTAGATGTTACTTATTGATGGGCGATTTTGCTAAATGGTAAATTAAGTAATTCCAATAAATTGTTACCGGTTACCAGGTACCGGATCCCGGCAACTGGTAACCGGCAACCGGTAACTGGCAACCTGCCTTACGGCCGGTATCCCTTCAAAAACTCCTCTACCGCCATCTTCTTTTTTCCTTCGAGTTGTAATTCGGTAATGTGAATATACCCGTTGGCGCAGGCGAGCTTCAGATATGTTTTTTTATCGGTATCGATGGTACCCGGTTCCTTTGATGTAGCCGTTTCTTCTTTTTTCGCTTTGTATATTTTAAGCACTTTATCGTTCAGATAAGTAAACGCGGCAGGGTAGGGCGATAACCCCCTGATCAGATTATAAATTTCTGCGGCCTGTTTATTCCAATTTATTTTACAGGTTTCGGTAAAGATCTTGGGCGCATGTTGTATTGTTTGCTCATTGCTTATTGCCGATTGCGGTATTTCCTTTAACGTACCATTCGCCAGGCCTTCTACTGTTTTTACCAGTAATTGTGCCCCGATCTCTTTCATGTTATCGTGTACTTCGCCGGCTGTTTCATCATCACCAATTGTAAAGCTTTCCTGCATCAGAATATCGCCGGTATCAATTTCGTGTTTCAGTTTAAAAGTGGTAACGCCGGTTTCTTTTTCGCCATTGATCACCGCCCAGTTGATAGGCGCTGCGCCCCGGTATTGCGGTAATAATGATCCATGCAAATTAATGGTTCCCATGGGCGGCATATCCCATACCACTTCGGGCAACATACGAAATGCAACTACTATCTGCAGATCGGCCTGTAATGCTTTTAGTGCTGATATAAACTCAGGGTCTTTCAGTTTTACCGGTTGCAATACCGGCAGCCCTTTTTCAACGGCATACTTCTTTACAGCGCTTTCGGTCATTTTCATGCCCCGGCCTGCCGGTTTATCGGCTGCAGTAACTACCGATACAATGTTACAGCCTGCATTTACCAATGCATTGAGCGATGCAACGGCAAATTCGGGGGTTCCCATGAATATAATACGTGGTTTGTTGTTTGTGGTTTGTTGTTTGTGGTTTTCTGACATTGTTAGGTTGCTGTTTGTTTTTTCTGAATCTCTAAAAATCGGAATACAATAAATACTTCTTCCTTTTCATCTTAAAATTACCAAGGGCCGGTTCCCAGCTTTTGCGTATGGCATCTTCACTCAATCCCTGTTTAATTTGTTTTATCAGCACATCATTGCCGGCAAGGCGATTGAACGAAGCGCCGTCTTTCAAAAAAAATGAATCCTTTTGCGGAAACAGGCGGTAGGCTTCGAGAATATACTTCAGCTGAATTTTGCCATCTGTTGTTTTCAATACTTCATCCGGTGTGCCGCTAACATCCCATCCGTAGCAAAGCTGGTCTTTTAATTTCGGATTGGTAGCTCCGGGTACACTATGCGGTGTAAAGGAAATTAATTGTTTTGGTAATAACGGATGTCCGAATAGCTGAAATGGTTTTGGCGTACCGCGGCCCTCGCTTAAAATGGTGCCTTCGAACCAGCAGGTGGATGGGTACCAGTAAACAGATTGTATGTTGGGCAGGTTGGGGCTGGGTTTTACCGGTAATAGGTATTTGCTTTTGTGGGTGTAGTTGGCGCATTTAACAATAGTGAGTGAAAATTGTTGCGGGGTAAACGTAGCCTTACTCACTCCGGCAATTTGCACAACCTGATTTTTGGTTTTTTTTGCCAGCCATCCTTCTTTTAATAACATGGTGGCGTATTCGCCCATCGTCATGCCATACACAATTGGTATAGGCTGCATGCCTACAAACGATTTGAATTTAGGGTCAAGCACGGGGCCATCAACATAAAAACCATTGGGGTTGGGCCGGTCGAGCAGCATCAGCGGTTTGTTATTTTCGATGGCTGCTTCCATATATTCCTGCATCGAGGAAATATAAGTATAAAAACGGGTGCCTACGTCCTGTATATCGAACAGCAGCACATCTACCTCTTTCAGGTCATCGGCCGATGGCTTGCGTTTGCTTCCGTATAACGATACTACCTGAATGCCTGTTTTGTCGTCGATGTAATTGCCCACTTTTTCGCCTGCATCGGCAGTGCCGCGAAAACCATGTTCGGGCCCGAAGATCACTTTAACGGCAATGCCTTTCTTTACCAGCGTGTCAACAAGGTTTACTGAATCTACCACCGATGTTTGATTGGCGAATATGCCTACACGTTTTCCCTTCAGCAACGGTAAATACACATCCATTCGTTCGGCGCCTGTAATGATCGGCATTCTGAATATCTTAGCCTTTGCATATGTTTTATCTAAATCCTGAGGCCTGGTCTTTTTTGGCTGTGTATAACCGGTAAAAGCAACAACCAATGCAACTGTTAATAACCATGGTAATTTGTACATAATGTGTTTTTTCTGTTGGGTAAAAAAATGGACAAAATCCCTCAGGGTTTATTACAATTTGACGGCAAATTTCACAAAAAAGTTTTATTGGTTGCCCCAAATTATTAATGTTACTTTGCAGCAACAGGGAATTGGGCTTCTTTTTCATCTCATTTATTCATTTTTTTCACGAAAGAAATGCCGTGATTTCCTCCCTAATTTTTTATATTTAAAACGTTTGTATGCAACAAGTAAAAAGCGGCGATACAGTAAAAGTTCATTATAGCGGCCGTTTAACTGATGGCACTTTGTTCGATTCATCTGCCGGCCGCGAGCCGTTACAATTTGAGGTAGGAAGCGGAATGGTGATTGCCGGTTTCGATAATGGCGTGATGGGTATGGTAGTGGGTGATAAAAAAACAATTCAGATTCCCGTAGCAGAAGCTTATGGTCCTAAAAATCCCGAAATGATCGTTGCCTTCCCTACCAGTGAATTTCCTGAAGATATGGAACTGGAAGTTGGTCAGCGTTTAAATATGACGAACTCTGAAGGACATGTTATTCCGGTTGTGATCACTGAAATCGGTGAAGAAACGGTGATGCTCGATGCCAATCATCCGCTCGCCGGCGAAGACCTCGTTTTTGATATTGAACTGGTTGAAATTGGCGCACCCGCTTCGCGGATTATTATGCCATAAAGTAGAATTTATAGCAGTTTTATAATATCTATACATACCTTTTTTCAAGTTGGCAGTTTGCAGTTGGCAGTTTCCATGGCCACCTGTTAGCTGCCAATTGCTTTTTAGCCCATTACAATTCAGATCCCCTTTTTAAATGTCAATTGCTACCTTTTTGCAGGTTTCTGCTGCCCATTCACCACTGCCTGCTGCCTATTTAGTAGTTTACCCGTATTGACCTGCCGCCAATTTTTTTTATTTTGTGCGCAAAGTCTATACCTTATGATAATAACCCCCAAACGCACTGTTGGGTGCGCACTATTTATTTGTTTGTTTGGAATAGTTCATGCTCAGGATCAGTCTGCAACAGGTTCTTCACAGGTACAAACCACAACGGCGCCTGCTCAGGAGCAGCCTTTACCCGAATCGGATTCAGCCATTGCAACAAAACAGGCGTTGAAATTTGCCGACAGTTTATTAAAAGCAAATTTTTATGCCGATTGGCCAACGTACATGGGCTTAACCTGCCCAAGCGCTATTAAGTATTATGGCGGAAAGAATGGTTTTCAGGAACACGTGACAACAATTCACTTCCACAATGAGCCTAAACCTGATGAACGGCCCGAAAAAACGGCCATGGTTACCCTACAGAATAAGGTTGATACATGGCAATGCGTAATTGAAAAAGTTCGGGAAACTTTTACAGAAGATCGCGGCAGAGCAAAAAGCTATTCGTATCTCGTAGGTGAATCAACCGACAACGGACTTACATGGAAGTTTATAGATGTAAGCCAAAATTCATTGGAAAATGTAATTAATATTTTACCAACCATTTTCGGCGACCTGCCTATTCCGGAAGCAAAAACAGTATATCCGGATGAAGTAGCTGCGCAGGAAGTTCAGCAACCGGCTGTAAAAAAGAAACCGGTGGCGAAGAAGCACGTTAAATGATGGTTATATGGTTAAATTGTTTGATGGTTGGGGCGTTGATTTTTGAACCTGTCGATTAAATATTAATAGGTTCAAAGTTCGGGATTCCAACCATCAAACAATCAAACCATCGGGCCATCAAACTTTCTTTCTGCTATACCACCATCCCAGCCATATTCCCACCAGGCCCCACGACACCAGGCTATCGATGAAATAAGCCATTAAATCGAAACCACGGAACCATATGTGGTTGGTGTAGGGCACGTTGAAGAAAACGATCATGCCCACGAATAAGGAAGAAATAAGTATAGCCGTAAAGTTCAATGCATTCATGCGGCTGATGATGGCGCAAAAAAAGGCTATTATCAGCATATCTACTATCAATCCACGTATAATGTTAGAGCCCATGTTATAGTTCATCGATGCATGATACATGACCACCGCGTTCGGTTTTCCCTGGGCTGCTTTCATGGCAGCTTCGTGTTCTTCGGAAGTGGAATTAGGAGGAAGGCTCGGCATAATATATTGCCCGTCTTTTTCAATTTGTGAGCTTAAAAAACTTAAAATGGCATCCTGCTTTGGAGTGTACTGATAGGCGTTGTTGTGAAGATTCATGACCGTCCATGAAAGAAATTGCCATAAAAACATAAGAATGCCGCCCACGAGGGCGCCGATAATTAATTTTTTCATGTAAGCAAAGCTTTAGTTAATTAAAAAGGTAGAAAGAATTAGCGGAATTTACAAATATGTTATTGTGTGTCAGCCACCGGTTTACCGTATTGCGCAGTATAAACGGTATAAAGAAGTACCAGCGACAGCATTAATAAACAGGTAGCAATGAACGAGCCTTCAAAGCCAAACGACCCACCGGTTAACCACCACGGGCCTTTCAGTTCGGGCTGTAATATACTTCGCAGGGGTAATCCGCTTACTTCGTAACCCAGTACAGGGCCCTGAAAAAAATTCCAGCCGAAATGAAAAAGAATGGCAAACCATAAATTACGGGTATAGATGTAGTTAATACCTAATAACAAACCGGCCAGAAACAAATTAATCACTGCAACCGAAGTGAAGCCCGGGTTGCTGCCATGGGCCACCGCAAAAAGCGCGGCAGAACAGGTGAGGGCCGGCCATGGATGCATGGATTGCATCAGGTTATTTAAAATATAACCCCTGAAAACCATTTCTTCGGCCAGGGCGATCAGACCCATTAAAACCAGTGCAATAAAAATATCCGAAGCAGGAAAACCAATATTGTTCCACTCAAGATTACCGGTAGCAAACAATACCAACGAGCCGGCGCCCAGCAGGGCCACTCCTAAACAAATGCCGGTTAATGCATGGTGCCGGTTGCCGCCCCATCGAAACCCCAGGCTGCTTACCGGTTGTTTGTTGATGGTTTTTGTAAATACAATGGTTAACAGAATGGCCGTTATAGCGGTAATGAACAACGAAATAATAACGGTGGACGAAGCAGGCGACCCCGTCAGCACTGTTACATAACCGGCAATAAATGCCGCCAGCAGCGCACACGCAAAAAAGGCCGGTAAAAAGATCACCGCACGCAGCCAGCCCTGTTTAACAAGCGGTGAAGTATTGGTTAATGCCATGCTGGTTTATTGTTTCTGGTTATTGTTTCCTTTTTAGGCTTAACGTTGAACGCTTAATGCTGAACGCACGCTAAACGCTGAACGCTTAATGCTTAACGCAGAATACCCATGCTAAGGGGTTTTGCGTTTTGCGTTCCGCGTTCAGCGTTGGGCATTCCGTGTTCCGCGTTTTGCGTTCAGCTTTTTTAGGCTAAACGCTGAACGCTTAATGCTTAACGCTTAACGCCAAATACCCATGCTAAGGAGTTCTGCGTTCCGCGTTCCGCTTTCAGCGTTGGGCGTTCCGCGTTCCGCGTTTTGCGTTCAGCTTTATAGTATATTGCCAAAAATACTGTTTACATGTTTACCAATTATAGTTTTACCGTAAAGGAAAGGTTTTTACGATATGTGCAAATAGATACGCAAAGCGATCCGCAATCGACCAGTTTTCCTTCTACTGAAAAACAAAAAGATTTAAGCCGTGTGCTGGTGCAGGAGTTACTGAATATGGGCATTGCCGATGCGCATTTGGATGAGTATGGTTATATATATGCTACCATACCTGCAAATACCGGCAAAAAAGTACCTGTTATTTGTTTTTGTTCGCATGTTGATACTGCTCCCGATTGTACCGGTACCGGTGTAAAACCGCTGGTGCATCATAAATACGATGGCGGCGATATTGTGTTGCCCGATGATCCCACACAGATCATTTCACCGGTTGATCATCCTTATTTGCGCAAAAAAGCAGGGGATGATATTATTACGGCATCGGGCACTACTTTACTGGGGGCCGATGATAAAGCCGGCGTGGCCGTGATCATGGACATGGCGAATTATTTTGTATCGAATCCCGATGTACCGCATGGCACTATAAAAATTTTGTTCACGCCAGATGAAGAGATCGGCAGAGGCGTTGATAAAGTTGACATCAAAAAACTGGGTGCCGATTTTGGTTATACGCTCGATGCCGGTGAGTTGGGAGCATATGAAGATGAAACATTTTCGGCCGATGGTGTAAAGATTACTTTTCATGGTGTTGCTGCCCATCCGGGTTATGCAAAGGATAAACTGGTTAATGCTATTAAAGTAGCCGCCGCTTTTCTGGATTCATTGCCAAAAGAATTGTCGCCCGAAACCACTGAAAAACGAAATGGTTTTGTGCATCCGGTTCGTATGGCAGGCATACCTGAAAAAATAACGGTTGAATTTATCATCCGCGATTTTATAACTGCAAAGCTTGCTGAATATGAAAACCTGCTTCGCGAAAAACTCGAAGCGGCGCTGAAGCGTTTTCCCGGCGCCAGGGCCGATTTTGAAGTGCGCGAGCAATACCGTAACATGAAAGAAGTGCTGGATAAATACCCGCATGTATCGGCCTATGCCAAGGAAGCTATAGCCCGGGCCGGTGTGCCGTTGGTTGAAATGAGCGCCCGTGGCGGAACCGACGGATCACGCTTATCGTTCATGGGATTGCCTTGTCCGAATGTTTTTACCGGCGAAATGGCCTTTCATGGCAAGCACGAATATGTAAGCGTACAGGATATGCAGAAGAGTGTGCAAACTATTGTGCATCTTGCCTGTGTTTGGGAGCAGAAAAGCTGAAAACTGAAGTCTGAAGTCGGAGGTCAGATGTCAGAAGATAGTAATTGAAGGGGGAAAGAAATAATTATTAGTTAAGAAAATCGGGTTCTTCCGACTTCCGACTTCAGGCTTCCGACTTCAGTTTTCCGACTTCCGACTTCGGTTTCAGTAATAACCGGTATTGAAAATGAAACTTATCCTTCTTAGTTGCATATTACTGCTGGGCCACATTGCTACCAATTCCCAAAACCTGCTTCCCAACAGCGGTTTTGAAGATGAAAACATATGCACCGAGTACACCAAAAACTGTGCGCCCGAAGCATGGATCGCTACCTCATTATACGCGAATTATTATTTTGATGCTACGTTAGGCGGCGCTGCCAAAGCGCATGAAGGAACGCATTTTATCGGGTTAACAGCCGGCAATCTTACTGTGCCCAATATTCGCAATTTTTTGCGCACACAATTGTTGTGCTCAATGCGAAAAGGCCACCAGTACCAACTGGAATTTTATGTTCGTTCGCTTCATCCCATACTCGACAGCATAGGCATTTATTTTTCAGCACAGGATTTTTTGTATGAAAGGAGATACTTTAAATTGCTTTCACCGCAATTATGGTCAATAAATGGTTTAGACAAGGGTATTGATCCTTCGGTTTGGCAAAAAGTGCATTTGATTTATACGGCCGATGGTACCGAAAATTTTATGACCATTGGTAATTTTAAAAAGAACGATTACACCGGTATTCAAAAGGGAGAATACAGGAATGATTATTATTTCTTTTTAGATGATGTATCGCTGGTTCCGGTTGATCCGAAAGAAAAAATATGTTCGCAGGCCGATAGCGTTCGCAAAGAGATCTATAGTCAGAATGAACGCCATTCGTATCTTGAGCGAAAAGTTTATTTATATCGCCGCAACCCGCCACCGGTAAAACCTTTGCCGGCAACCGAACAGGAAAAGAAACAGCGCATCGACACGCTTATTATTCCCGATATATTTTTTGCAACCGCCAGTTATGAATTGAGTAAAACGAGTTTTAATCTGCTCGACAGCTTTGCCAATAAAATTTCGATGGCTGCAGTAGATTCTATGATCGTGGAGGGACATACCGACAGCATCGGCAAGCTGGCCTACAATGAAGTGCTGTCATTAAATCGCGCGCAGTCGGTAAAGAATTATTTATCGGGTAAAGTAGCTGGTTTAGATGAAAAGTCTGTCACTCGTGGTTTTGCCTGGCATCGCCCCATAGCAAGTAACAAAACGCCTCATGGCAGGCAGCTTAACCGCAGGGTCGAAATCTTCCTATATAGGAGAGAGTAAAAAAAGTTACCTGTTACCAGTTACCAGTTACCGGAAACCGGAAACCGGGAACCGGCAACGAAAAAAAGCCATCGGAACGTATCCCGATGGCCTTTTTCATCCAATTCAAAATGCTGCTACGGCTTATTGTTTTAATACCGTTTTAGTGAATACATCCGAGCCGTTTCTGAAAATTACATGATACATTCCATTAGCTAATCCGCTCATGTCGATCGTAGAAATAACTGTGCTGGCAGGCACCCGAACATCTTTTATATACTGGCCACTGGCATTTACGATTTGTATATGGCCTTCGTTAATTACTTTGGGATGCTGAATTAACAGTCTGTCTTTAACCGGGTTGGGCGACAGTGAAATATTCAGACTCAGCTTGCTTTTCAGGCTTACGATATAGCTGTATTTGAATGATCCGTCGGTTTCCATCATTTTCAATCTGTAGTAGGAATAGTCTGAACCCGATTGAACATCTGTGAAGCTATAAGTTTTTTGATTGGCGGCAGTTACAGTTCCAATCGCATTGAAAGTTCTTCCATCAGCGCTTTTTTCTACCACATAACCAGTTATTCCGCTTTCTTCTGCAGTATTCCAAATCAGTTTAATGTTCAGGCCATCCTGTGCGGCATTAAAGCTGGTGAGTTGAACGGGGAGTGTTGTTTGAGAAGGGGCAAGGTTGCTCCAGGCTGTTGCTGAATTAGCACCCCAGGCCACACGAAATCCATCATAAGCTGCAATGGGAGATCCGGTACCGCTTTGAGAAATTTGTAATGCATCTATTGATGAACCATATGCCTGTTCGGTTCCGCTCAAATCCTGCGCGCCTGAGTTGCCGGTGGCAGAAGAAGTTGACGGTTCAGATGTAGTACTGGGATTTACCCATAAGTATGCATTGTCGTTGCTGGTGCCTCCGGTTGTTATGTCGTATCTTATTACAATAAGATAAGTTGTATTGGGTAAGAAAACTTCGTTTGTATACGCAGGAGTATTGGTTGAACCTACCGATACGCCGAACGCCAGATTGGTAGAACTACCATTTTTTTCTGCTATATAAAACCTCATAGGGGTAGTGCCTGTAGTGGTATCAAGCAGCGAAAGACAGTATACCGCATTATTCATTTTTGCTGCATTCGACACTCTTACAACAAACGACATATAAATAGATGCGTTCGATGTTGTGGGAATACCTGCAACTGTTGAAAAAGGTTTAAAGGGATCTGTACCGTTGGTTTGAGCAACTGTAATATATTCGGCGCCGCTGTTATAGGTGGGGCTGAATATAAGAAGCGGAGATGTATTGCTTACCTGTACATCAGTACCTGAACCGCGTTGCACCCAACCGCCTTTGGTACCCAGGCTACCTGTAGTATAACCTGTAAAATTTTCATTAATTACTAATTGTGCCTGAGAGGTTAGGGCAATAGCAGCCGCCATGAAGAGAGTGTAAATCTTTTTCATTTTCTTTTTGTTTGTGGATGAAAAATAAAGGGGTTGGCCCGCAGAGGATTTGGACAGATTGCTTTTCGTTAAACACTTTTAGAAAAGGCTAATCAACGCGGTCTTCAAAAGGATGAATGAAAAAGGAAATATTTTTATAATAGTAGCTATGAAAAATGGTGTGGAGATTTTCGAAGGATTATCAGAAGTAAGCTGGGGTAAAAGTATATACAAAAATTTCTATATGCAATAGGGTGAATTATTTGTTGATATAAATCAATTCAAGACTAATGTGTTTGGTTTGATGTTCTGCATATAAGATAACCGATCCTTATGACTACGCAAGGCTTTTTTAATTATCTTTAAAAGCCTACCTTATTAAGGATGGCTTGATGGCTATAACCGTCAAACCATTATTGTAGCAGGCATCCTTAACTATGAAATATATAAATAGATTCGTTCCCATTCTTTGTATACTGCTTTTTCAACATTTAACCGGGCATTCACAAAGCCTTGTAGCCAATGGCAGCTTCGAAGATGCCAATTTATGCACCGAATTTCATAAGTACTGTGCGCCTGAAGCCTGGGTGGCCACATCGGGGCAGGCCAATTATTATTTCGGCGATTTATCAATAGCATACGACGGCTATCATTATGTTGGTTTAACCGCTGGTAATGTAAACAAACGCGGCGTGCGCAATTTCATCCGAAGCCGTTTGTTATGCGGTTTGCGAAAAGGCTATCAATACAACATCGATTTTTATGTATCAGCCACTAACAAAGTGCTCGACAGCATTGGAGTTTATTTTTCAACCATTGATTTTTTATACGAAAAAAGAAATTTCAAAGATATACAGCCGGTATACTGGTATACGCGTAGCGGTAACAATGCTGCACAGGATAACCGTAAATGGCAAAAAGTACATTTTGTATATACGGCAACCGGTAATGAAAATTTTATAGTGATCGGATTATTTAAAAGAACAGATTACACAGGCAATATCAAACCCGATTTTCAGGATGATTATTTTTTTCTGCTCGATAAAGTATCATTAACACCCGTTGACCCCAATGAAAAGATCTGTTCTGATGCAGATCGCCAGAAATTGGAGATATACAACGAAGACGACCGCCATAATCAGTTAGATAAGCAGATTGCATACTATCAAAAAAATCCGCCTCCGCGTATACAGCTTCCATTAACGCGCATTCCGTATGTAAGGCATGTAGACACGCTCATCATACCCGATATTTATTTTGTGTCGGCCAGTTTTGAATTATCGAAAAAAAGCTTTGCACTGCTCGATAGCTTTTCACGGCAGTTAACCGGCCAAATGGATTCAGTTGTTGTGAATGGCCATACCGATAGTGTTGGCAATCTCGATTACAATAAGGAGTTGTCGTTAAACAGAGCAGTATCGGTTAAACAATACCTGATGACGAAGGTGGCCTCGCTGAACGTGAATTTTATTGCCCGCGGTTATGCATACCTGCAACCCATTGCCAGCAACCGTACTCCCTCGGGCAGGCGGCGGAATCGGAGGGTGGAGATCTTTGTTTATAGGAGGGAATAGTAATAGGCAATTGGCAATGGACAATAGGCAACAAGTAGGGGTTGCATATTGCATATTGTCTATTGCCTATTGCACATTGTTTGCTGCCTTTTTCTTCACCGACTTCATGATCAGCTCTGCATGTTCACGTGAGTTTTCGATAAACCAAACATGTGTATTCATGCCACCGCAAACTACACCGGCGAGGTATACATTGGGTAAATTGGTTTCCATGGTTTCGGGATTATAGGTCGGCTGCCGAACCTCATCGGTCGACAAATGCAAACCAATTTGTTCCAGAAAACTGAAGTTGGGTTTATAACCCGTCATGGCAATTACGTAATCATTGGGAATGGTTACTGGTCCGTCGGGTGTTTGAATATCTACTTCTTTTTCGCGAATGGCGGTCACCGTTGAATGCACATAAGCTTTAATGCTGCCTTCTTTAATCCGGTTTTCGATATCGGGTTTTACCCAGTATTTCACCCGTTCGCCGATACCGTTTTCGCGTATTACCATATGCACTTCGGCCCCTTTGCGCCAGGTTTCAAGGGCAGCATCAACCGCAGAGTTATTGGCGCCCACCACCACCACTTTTTGCATGGCATAAAAATGCGGGTCTTTATAATAGTGGGTTACTTTGGGCAGGTCTTCGCCGGGAATATTCATTTTTACCGGTATATCGTAAAAACCGGTTGCAATTACTATAAAGGTGGCTGTATACGATTGCTTATCGGTAGTAACCGTGTATTTGCCATTGATGGCGTTGATGGTTTTTACTTCTTCCTGCAGGTGAATATTCAGTTTATTGCTGGTAGCCACGCGGCGGTAATATTCAAGCGCTTCGGGCCTTGTGGGTTTTATATTGTTCGAAACAAAGGGAATGCCGCCGATTTCGAGTTTATCGGAGGTTGAAAAAAAGGTCATATTCAACGGGTAATTGTACAGGGAATTTACCAGACAGCCTTTTTCCAGTATGCAATAGTGTAAACCTGCTTTTTTCGCTTCCAGGGCGCAGGCCAGGCCAATAGGCCCGCCGCCTGCAATAATGATGTCGTATTGGTTGGGAGTACTCATTCTGTCAAAGTTAAGTAGTTACCAGTTACCGGTTACCAGTTACCGGTTACCAGTTACCGGTTACCAGGTACCCGGCAACCGGTAACATCATCCCATCATAAATCTCATGCCCCCTTGAATCCTGTGCCTTGTGCCTTGAGTCTTGTGCCTTGTTCCTTGTTCCCTGAGTCTTGTGCCTTGCTTTCTTTTCCGTACATTCATCATAAAATTATCAGTTATGGATTTGTTAGCGCATTATTGGTATGTAATAGTTATCATACTGTTTTTGTTTGCCGGTTTAAAAACTATTAATCAGGGATTTGTTGGCGTTGTTACCATGTTTGGTAAATACCGCCGCGTGCTGAACCCTGGCCTGAATTTTTTAGTACCCTTCCTGGAAACAATCAGCCGGAAGGTAAGTATACAGAACCGTTCGGTTGAAATGGAGTTTCAGGCAGTAACAGCCGACCAGGCGAATGTATATTTTAAAAGCATGCTGTTATACGCGGTTCAGAATGCCGATGAGGAAACCATTAAAAAAGTTGCGTTTAAGTTTTTAAGCGAACGCGATCTGATGCAGGCGCTTACGCGTACCATTGAAGGCACCATCCGTTCGTTTGTGGCTACTAAACGGCAGGCAGAAATATTGGCTCTGCGCAAAGAAATTGTGGAATATGTAAAAGAGCAGATAGATGTTTTACTGGAAACCTGGGGTTATCATTTGCTCGACCTGCAGATCAATGATATTACTTTTGATAAGGTTATTCTGGATAGCATGAGTAAAGTGGTAGCCAGTAATAACCTGAAGGCAGCTGCTGAAAACGAAGGACAGGCATTGCTGATCACAAAAACAAAAGCAGCCGAGGCCGAAGGAAATGCCATTAAAATTGCTGCTGAAGCAGAGCGTGTCGCTGCTCAGTTGCGCGGTCAGGGGGTAGCGTTGTTCCGTGAAGAAGTGGCCCATGGTATGAGCCAGGCAGCCGAGCAAATGAAACAGGCTAACCTCGATACCAACGTGATTTTATTCAGTATGTGGACGGAGGCCATTAAAAATTTTGCCGAAGTAGGAAAAGGCAATGTTATTTTTCTCGATGGCAGCAGTGAAAGCATGATGCGCAACATGCAGCAGATAATGGGCATGATGCAGATGACGAAGAACCCAAATTAGTCACCAGTTACCTGTTTCCGGTTTCCGGTAACTGGCAACCGGTAACTGGTAACAGATAACCTTGTAATTCGTAACAAACTTTTAAGAAATAATAAATCATTCGAAACGTTTTAGGCACACATTTGACTACATTTACACCATTAAAATAACTCCTGGATGAATTGGTTTTTTTTACAGGTTACCAATCCTGCCACTACCGCTGATACGCTGCAGAAAGCCACAACAACCGCTGCTCCCGGCGGTCAAACCATGAATATGATGGATTTGCTGGCCAATGGTGGTCCGCTGATGATTCCGCTTGGTTTGCTTTTTGTGCTGGCTGTATTTTTCTTTTTCGAGCGGCTTATTGCCATTAGCAGGGCCAGTAAAATTGATGCTAATTTTATGTACATGATACGCGATAATGTTATCAGCGGAAATGTATCGGCAGCCCGTTCACTGGCTAAAAATACACCCAATCCGGTGGCGCGCATCATCGACAAAGGATTGCAACGTATAGGCAAACCTATTGAAGCCATTGAAAGAAGCATGGAAAATGTGGGCAAGCTCGAAGTGTATAAAATGGAGCGTAACCTGTCGGTTTTGTCGCTGGTATATGGTATTGCACCGATGTTTGGTTTTTTGGGAACCATCTTTGGTATGCTGCAATTGTTTTATAACATCAACGCATCGGGCGAGTTTACACCGGCGCAGATAGCGGGTGGTATTTATACCAAAATGATTACCTCTGCATCGGGTTTGATCATCGGTTTGCTGGCCTATGTAGGATATAATTTTCTGAATGCGCAAATCGACAAAACCGTGAACCGCATGGAAGCCGCCAGCGCTGAGTTCCTTGATATTTTACAGGAGCCTACACGATAAACGTTACCAGTCACCAGTTACCGGTAACCGGTAACTGGCAACCGGGAACACCAACTTCTATTAAGATCATCATAAATAATCAGGTAAAATGAACCTCCGGAGAAGATTGAAAGCCCATCAGGAATTACATGCAGGAGCATTAAACGATATCCTGTTCATCCTGCTGTTCTTCTTCCTGATTGTATCTACACTGGCCAATCCCAATGTAATTAAACTATCGCAGCCCAAGGCCAAAAGCGATACCAAGGCCAAGCAAACGGTTATAGTGAATATTAAACCTTCGGGCGAATACATCATCAATGGCAAGCAAATTTCTATCGAAGAAATGAAGGCGTTTATTGAGCCTTATGTGCATAAAGATTCAACCCAGGCTACTGTGGCCATCAATGCCGATAAAACTGTTCCGCTCGAAAATGTAGTAGCTGTTATGCGCGTAGCCCGTGACCTGGGGGCAAGAAGTACGTTGCTGGTTGATACGAAAGTGCAGTAAAGTTCTAAGTTTTAAGTAATAAGTTTTAAGTTGCCCGCGATTCGAAAACGCTTACTATGACTTATTCCTGGATTTCATTTCTACATTCTACATTTAATATTCGATATTCAATATTGAGGAGGCTTCACTTTTTCATTTTTCATTTAACATTTCTCATTTTTAATTTCTAAATGCTTTAACCATCCGTTCCTTCCCCTGCATATCTTTTTTTAATTCTACTGAGGAAAACCCTTTCTCTATAAACAACGTTTTGGTTTGTTCGCCCAGGTCTTCATGAATTTCTGCAAAGATGCATCCGCCCGGTAGTAGTTTTTGTTGTGCAAAACCGGCTATGGCATTATAAAATAATAAGGGATCATTATCGGGTACAAACAGGGCCAGATGCGGTTCGTGTTCCAGCACATTCGGTTGCATGGACTGTTTATTGTTTTGCGGTATGTAAGGTGGATTGCTCACAATAATATCCACTGCAGGTAACTGTTGCCACGAAGCTGTATTCAGAAAGTCAACCTGAATAAAATGCACCGGGGTTTGCAACAGGGCGTTCGCATTTTTTGCAGCTACTGCCAGTGCCGCTTCACTTACATCGCAGGCATACACTTCGGCCTGTGGTAATTTCTTTTTGAGAGATATGGGAATGCATCCGCTTCCGGTGCCTATGTCGAGAATACTGAAGCCTGAGGTCTGAGGTCTGAGAATACTGAAGCCTGAGGTCTGAGGTCTGAGAATACTGAAGTCTGAAGTCNTGCCCGGTAGCTGAAACCGGCAACCCGGTAAAAGCCTTTTCCCGCTTGTCAAAAGGTACTTCCTGCCGGGTGTTTGACTTCGCCTGCCCGGTAGCTGAAACCGCTAACCGGGTAAAAGCCTTTTCCCGCTTGTCAAAAGATACTTCCTGCCGGATGTTTGACTTCACCTGCCTGGTAGCTGAAACCGCAAGCCGGTTTTATGGCGTCGCCTGCCTGGCAGTTGACTCCGTAAGTGCGGTAGCTGAAACCGCCAACCGGGTATTTGACTCCGCCAGCATAGTAAACGCTTCATCCCGTTCGGCAGTAACTTCAATCAGGGCGGCAAACACTTCAATTCGTGTGGCAAAAGCTTCAATCTGCATGGCGGCCATCGTAATTCATGTATCAGTCATTAAAACGGAGATGGTGAATGCCTCCCTTCATTTGGCGAACAGGGCAACGCAGGTTGCATAGCCGGAAAAACGCAAAACCTTGCCACTTTCCGCTCATGCACCGTGAATAAACATAAGGGAATTACGCTCCATTCGCCATTCCGGAATCAACTATATTTGCGGCCTTATTCACCATTTAGGATTCACCATTGACAATAACCCACCAACCATATATGCATCGGTGTCTGGAGCTGGCAAAAGCCGGAGCCGGTTTTGTGGCGCCAAACCCCATGGTGGGAGCCGTACTGGTATTTGAAAACCGTATCATTGGTGAGGGCTATCACCGGCAGTACGGCGGTCCGCATGCCGAGGTGAATTGTGTTAATTCGGTCAAAGACGAGCACAGGCATTTGATCGAACAATCAACGATGTATGTTTCGCTGGAGCCTTGTGCGCATTTTGGCAAAACGCCACCCTGTGCCGACCTCATCATCGAACAAAAAATTCCTCATGTGGTGATCGCCTGCCGCGATCCGTTTAAGCAGGTAGATGGAAAAGGAGTAGAAAAATTACAGGCTGCCGGTGTGCAGGTTACCATGGGAGTGCTTGAGCACGAAGCCCTGCATTTAAACAAACGCTTTATTACTTTTTTTACACAGCACCGTCCGTATATTATTTTAAAATGGGCGCAAACAGCCAATGGAAAAATAGCTCATGAAGCAGGGGGGAACCGTTTGCTGATCAGCAATGAATTTACCAACCGGCAGGTGCATAAATGGCGAAGTGAAGAAGCCGCAATTCTGGTAGGCACCAACACCGCCCTGTTCGATGATCCTTCATTAACTACCCGCTTATGGAATGGCCCCGATCCGGTACGGCTGGTCATTGATATGAACCTGCGATTGCCGGCGGAGCTGCAGTTGTTTAACCGGAAGGTAAAAACAATTGTGTTTAATAGTTTGCGTCACGAAGAACAGGAAAACCTGTTGTATTACCAGGTTACACACGATGTAAACATTGTTCACCAGGTAGTGCATGTATTGTATCAGTTAAAAATTCAAAGTGTGCTGGTCGAAGGCGGGGCGCAACTGCTGCAATCATTTATTGATGAAGGATTGTGGGATGAAATTCGAACGATCACCAATAACGAACTGATCGTTTCATCCGGTTTGGCTGCACCTCAAATAGCTGCCGGCCGGTTGCAAAAACAGGAGTCAATATTTTCCGACACCATCAACTATTTTGTGAACCCGCAAACCCAGGTGCATTGAGCAGTTTATTATTACTCATTGCCAGTATCTTCCTCACTGCCTGGCTTACCATTGCATTTAAGATCGCAGGCCGGTTGGGCATTAGCAACCTACAGGCAATAGTGTTTAATTATATGGTTTGTGTTATCACCGGATCGATCGTGAATGGAAGTTTTCCGGTGCAATCATCATTGTTGCAGCAACCCTGGCTGCCCTGGGCATTGGTTATGGGTTGTTGCTTTATTTCGTTGTTTAACCTGGCCGCATTCGTTGTACAAAAAATCGGTGTGGCGGTAACAACGGTAGCCTATAAATTATCACTGGTAATTCCGTTTGTATTTTCCATTTACCTGTATCACGAAAAAGCAACGACCTTAAAGATTGGTGGGGTAGGGCTGGCCCTGCTGGCAGTTTGGTTTACCACAAGACCGTCAAAAAATGCGCTGAAGAGCAAACATGTGTCGTGGACGTTGTGGTTAATGCCATTGTTATTATTTATAGGTAGTGGATTGCTCGATACCATGATAAAATATGTTGAGCAGGGTTTTATCAGTCAGGCTAACCAGGATGCTTATCTGATCACGGCGTTTTGTGTAGCAGCAACAGTAGGACTGCTGATCCTGTTATTCAGGCTCATCAGCGGTCGTGAGCAATTTTTGGGTAAAGCTGTTGTGGCCGGTATTGCCATAGGCGTGCCGAATTATTTTTCTATCTGGTGTTTGATGGGAGCATTAAAGGGATATGCCGGTAATAGTTCGGCTATTATTCCCATTAACAATATGGGCATTGTATTGGTAAGCGCCATAGTTGCCCTTTTCATATTTAAAGAAAAATTATCACCCACCAATTGGGTGGGAATAGTATTATCGCTGATTGCCATTGCATTGATTGCGTATGGATGAACATCCTGAACGTCCTGAGCGAAGTCGAAGGATGCTGTTAAAGCATCGAGCGAAGTCGAGATGCGATTAAAAGTTAAAACTCATGCCCGACCCCGAATTTTTTTATACAATCGACCGCACTACAACCGCAGAATTTAAAGACCGTGGCAGTAAATTTATTGCCTATACTTTTCCTATTGAATCTGCCGATGATTTCAAAAAGAATCTCGAAGCCATAAAGAAAGAACATCCAAAAGCAACCCATCATTGTTTTGCCTACCGCATCGGGTTAGATAATAATACTTTTCGGGTAAGCGACGACGGTGAACCATCGGGTACTGCCGGCAAACCCATATTGGGACAAATTGATAGCAAAAAGCTCACGAATGTACTGGTGATTGTAGTGCGTTATTTTGGAGGAACTTTATTGGGGGTGCCCGGTTTGATCAATGCCTACAAATCGGCCGCGGCTCTTGCGCTGCAGGTAACGCCTGTAATTCAAAAGCCTATTACTGTGTCCTATACATTGCAGTTTGATTATACCCAAATGAATGAAGTGATGATAGTGGTTAAACAATTAAACTGCACCATTCTTGAAAAAGATATGAATTTATTCTGCCATCTGGTGATCGGTATTCCCAAAGGCCGGGTCGACGAAGCGCTGTATAAGTTTAGGGAGATCAGGAATGTTGAAATTGTTAAGAATAGTTTATAGATTGGCTATTACAGGGGCTTAGAAAAGGAAAAAGCCATTTATTTGGGAGAGCATTGTGATGGCTTTTTTGGAAAATTCACCTGGAAAGATGGAAAACTGGTAAAGCAGGAAGAATATCTTTCAATTCCATGGATGCAACCCGATTCTGTAGTATCGAAGCCTACGCATAATATTTACCGCAATGGTAAAAAGATATCTTCAATAACATCTCCACGGGTTTCCCTGCCTGAAAAATGGGAAAAACAGTTTGGCTGGGCTGATTAGTTTAGAAAAATATCTTATATGAAAAAATTACCCAATCACAGGGTGGCTGTTTAATTGATAAAAAACTGTTATTTTGGAAAGCAGAAGTCCGAAGTCGGAAATCGGAAGTCCGAAGATTTTAATAGAAGGGGAAAAGAAATAGTCATGGGCCCGGCAATTCGGGTTCTTCAGACCTCAGACTTCAGACTTCAGACATCGGACCTCTGACCTCAGACCTCAGACCTCGATTTGATAGCGTATGAAACTTCTTATACCATTAATCATCCCTGTGATCGTGCTCATGGCCTGCAATTCGGAAAGCGGGCCCTGGGGCAAAAGCAAAGTGAAAGACACCTTGTCGGTACACGCTGTTCCGTATGAGGTTTTGTTAGATAGGGCAATGGATAGTACTGAAGAAATTGCGTTTTTAAAAGACTACTGTATTCGCAAACTCAATGGCCATAAAACTGAAAACCGCTTTTACACCCTCGCAGTTTTCGATGGCGATACCACCAAAATACAATTCTACCAGGGAAATATTTGTAGCGATCAAAAACAACACGCGCTGGCCGGTATTGAAAATAAAAACCTGTTTTTCTTCTTTTTAAAAGATAATGACTGGAACCTGAGGCAGGTAATGAAGGGATACGGCGTAATCAAAGACAGCGCTGTTCAGTTCTGCGATGTGAACTTCGACGGATATAAAGATGTATCCATCATCTGGAATTATTCTGCCGGCACCTGCAACTGCTCCGGTGCAGGCTGCAGGGATATCTATTTGTATAAAAACGATTCTGATAACCTGGTACAGGTACCCGAAATCAGATCGTTTTTTGATTTTGGTATTTCAGCCGAAGAAAAAGCAATTTACCTCGGTGAGCATTGCAAAGGCTTTTACGGTAAGTTTATATGGGAAGATGGACGATTGCAATTACAGGAAGAATTTGCATCGAATCAATGGAGTGAGCCCGATTCATCGCGGTGGCACCTTGAACATTTTATTTACTGCGATGGCGAAAAAGTTCCTGCCTATACAATACCCAATTTGCCTTTACCCGAAAAATGGCAGAAACAGTTTGGGTGGTAATAGGCTGAACGCTGAACGCTGAAGGCTTAACGCTGAACGCCCAATGCTTAACGCTGAACGCTGAAGGCTTAACGCTGAACGCCGAATGCTTAACGCTGAATACCCCCCAATTAAAGCGTTTTGCGTTAGGCGTTTCGCGTTCAGTGTTAAGGCGTTTTGCATTGAGCGTTTCGCGTTAGGCGTTTTGCGTTTCGCGTTTTGCGTTTTGCATTCAGCATTTCGCATTTTACGTTTATTTTTGTGTCTGATTGATTTAAATCTGACCCCTGAAAATGTTTTCTTTATATAAACGCCTTATTGTAACTATTGCTGCTGCGTTGCATCATTCCTGCCCGGCCATTTGTTTTATTTTTCTGTTAAATAGCTTCATCTTTTCTCAAGCCATAGCACAGGAATACAGCTATAAACATTATGACGTAAAAGACGGTCTGGCTGGTTCAACCGTTTATTGTATACACCAGGACAAAGAAGGATTTATATGGTTTGCTACAGAAACAGGATTAAGCCGTTTTGACGGAACTCATTTCACAAACTTTACTACCAAAGATGGTTTGCCCGATAATACCATTATTCGTATATATGAAGATTCTCAGGGACGGGTATGGTTTGTACCATTCAAAAATGCCATTTGCTATTACCGGAAAGGCAAAATATATAACAGGCAAAACGATTCGTTGCTGAAAAAAATACAACCAGAGGATGTTGTTTCAGGAATAGCGGAAAATAAAAAGGGAGAGATTTTATTTGCAGATCCTTCGCATCTATATTTAATCAATCCTTCCGGTGCAGTAACTACTATCGGGCAGGAAATAGTTCGTAAAAATTCCATAGTAAAAATAGGTACAATCGACTCTGGAAAATTCTTTATCCTCAATACTTACAAAATATATAACACAGATACAAAATCTTTCGTTCTGAAGGATACTTTAAATGTAGATAAAGGCGGAGCAGAGCATTTTATTATAAACGACCGTGTATTGTGCTGGATGAATATAGATAACACTATAAATGTAAAGTCTGCTTTCTACCACCTTGCATATTCGCGTACTGTACCTGCCATGAATACCATGTGTTACTTAAACGATTCCATTATTTGCCTGAATACAACAAATGGCACTTTGCTGTTTAATTTCCTCCGTGGCACCATAGAAAAACGTTTCCTCGAAAATAGTAATGTCAGCAGTTTTCTGGTCGATGAAGAAGGAGGCTATTGGTTTGCTACTTTAAATAACGGTGTATACAGGCTGAATTCTGCCGCTTTTAAAAATTTTAAAACGTCAACTGCCGGTGGGCAAAACCTGGGTGTGTACGATTTTCAAAAGGCGGCCAACGGTGATATTTGGGCAGCTTCCGACATGGGATACCTGCAGCACATAACCAGTAACTCTGTGCAATTGATTTCTTTGGGTAATGATGCTGTTGCAGAAAGCAGAGCCGCAGTTACCTCATTGCAAAAAAGAGGCAATCTGCTGGTAGCCGGATGTGGGCATCGTGTATATCTGAAACGGCTTTCTTCTTCATTCAGTTCATTTTCGGGATATGCCGGATATAATTCAATTAAACAGGTTGCATTTAAGAACGACAGCGAGCTGATCGTTGCAGGCTCCAATGCTTTATATACATCCAGGCTAACACAATTAGAACAGCACAAAATATTGTGGAAAGGCAGAACAACCTGTTTGCTTTACCGGAAGGGCGAAACGTATTTTGGAACATTGAATGGTGTTTATGTGCTAAAACCCGATACAACGGTTTACTACCTGGGTAATATCAGTGAGCTTTTACGAACACGAATAACGGCCATTAAAGAAGACAACAACGGAATTATTTGGGTTGTAACCGGTAGCGAAGGTGTGATTGGCTTAAAGGACAACCAGCTTAAATGGCATTTTGACGAAAGCAATGGCCTTAACAGTAATACCGGCCGATGCGTGACCATTGATACAGGTTGCATTTGGGTTGGCACCGATAAGGGGCTGAACAGGATAAGCATTCACAACAATGCCGCTTCCATAACGCAATATTCATCGTCGGATGGGCTGATTGCAGACATGATCAATACCGTATTAATTGATGGCAATATGGTATATGCCGGCACTCCGGAAGGCATTTCATATTTTGATAAAACGGTACAAACACCTTCATCGGTGTGCAAATTAAAATTGTTAAGTATTGCAATCAATGGAAAGAATACAGAAGCAGCCAATGCAATAAACTTACATTACGGAAATAACAGCATTCGCCTTGATTATGTAGCCATTTCCTATAAATCGGCAGGCAACAATGTATATTACTACCGGTTAAAAGGGTTCGACACAACCTGGAAAACTACTTCTCAAACATCCCTTGAACTCATTTCATTACCACCCGGACAATATAAACTGGAACTATTTGCCGTTAACAAATTCGGCGTCAAAAGCGGAGTGTATACCCTGCAACTATTGGTTCCTGCACCATACTGGCAAACAACCTGGTTTATTGTTGGATGTATATTGGTAAGTATGTTGGCTACCGCCTTTATCATTACACGAAGAAACCGGGTGATACGAAGCAGGGAGCTGGCCAGGCAACGGATAGAACAGCAATTACTGGAACTGGAACAAAAGGCTTTGCGCGCCCAAATGAATCCACACTTTATTTTTAATTGCATGAACTCTATACAGGCATTTATATTGGATCAGGATATTGTGAACGCCAATAAATATATCAGTAAATTTGCCAGTTTAATACGGCAAACGCTCAATAATTCTTTTCAGCCTTTTATATCTGTATCGAATGAAGTAAAATACATAACTACTTACGTGAACCTGGAGCAAATGCGATATAATAATATGTTTGGTTATGTCATACATGTTGACCAGGATATTATACAGGATGAAGTATTTATACCAGGCATGATGCTGCAGCCGTATATTGAAAATGCCATCCGGCATGGCATTCAACACCGGCAAGACGATCGTGGGCGCATTGATATCAGTTTAATCAAAAAAGAAAATTATATCATTTGTACTATCCGGGATAATGGCATCGGACGAAAAAATGCACAGATAATAAAATCAAGCCAACCACGCGAATACCAGTCGCATGGTATGCAATTAACTCAGGAAAGAATTGATTTAATAAATAAAAATGCGAAGCATAAAATAACCGTAGCAATAACCGATCATACCGATAATGAAGGAATGGCTGCCGGCACCGGGATAGTGATCCATTTCCCTATCTTTAATGCCGATAAACAGGAACTAAAGTTATGATACAATGTAATATTATAGACGACGAACCTAAAAATATTACCATTTTAAAAGAATTACTGAAAAAGCATTGCCCCGATGTAACGGTTACGGCAGAGGCAATGAACGCGACAGAAGCGATACAGGTGATCAGAAAAACGCAGCCGCATCTGGTATTCATGGATGTTGAAATGCCCGGAACAAATGCTTTTGAACTTTTAAACCAGTTGCTTCCTATAAATTTTGAAATCATATTTGTAACTGCTTTCGAAACCTATGCTGTTCAGGCTTTCAAATACAGCGCCCTTGATTACCTGTTAAAACCAATAGATATTGATGATCTTACCTTCGCAGTAGAAAAGGCAGTTACCCGCATCCGGGAAAAAAATACCAGCCGCAAGCCCGATTTCTTCCATAACCAGTTGCCTGGATATACTTTTTCTAAAATAGCGTTGTCTACTGCAGATGGATTAATCTTTTATCCCATTACCGATATAATCTGCTGCACGGCGAAAGGAGGATGTACAGAGATTGATTTTGTAAAAGATAAAAGCCTGGTAACTACAGGTACGCTCAAGGATTTTGAAGAAATGCTGCCGGCCGATGTTTTTTGCAGGGTACATCATTCGTACCTGGTGAACCTCAATTATATTAAAAAGTATTATAGGGGAAAAGGAGGATATATTGAATTGGTCAACGGCCAAACCATCGAAGTATCACAACGCAAACGGGATGAATTCCTCAGCCGTTTGGGTCATTAGCAACAATATATTTAAGGCGATGCTTCCCGCTTTTCTATTGCAGTTATTTGCAAAAACGCCGCAGTTATTACATAAAAGCATGCACCTGTTATTTTTCGGTTTACCAGATAAAGTTGTGTTTCTATTTTCATGAAGTAATAGGAATAAAAACTATTAAACCAAACACACTTTATGAAAAAAAGTACACTTTTTATTACAAGCTTATGCCTTGGCCTTTCAGTGATCAGCAGCCGATCACTTTTTGCACAAAGCTGGTCATTAACAGGAAATGCCGGCACCAATCCGTCTACCAATTTTTTAGGCACTACGGATAATAATTCACTAATATTCAGGACCAACAATCTGCAACGTATTGCGATTACATCGGGTACGTACGGCGGACTGGAAGCAGGTACGAGTAGCCAGCCAGGTTATATCGCTATTTCAGGCAGGGATGTGGTAGGTACGGTGATCCCGTTTACGATTACAGGGAATATACAATCTCAATCCTGGGGAAATAGCTCGGGGCAAACAATGGGCCGGCTGATCAGGTTAAACCAGGGGCCGTCGATTGCCAATGGAGGTGTAAACTGGTATGATATCGGTATTGGACAGGATACCTGCTTTTTTATTACTAATCAAAGCGTTCCACCCGCTTCAGGAAACGGTGCAATACGCAAAAGAATGATTGTAATAAGTCCGCAGGACCGTGTTGGCATTAACCTGCCCGGCAATGACAACATCGGCACAGGAGCTGTGCCAACAGCAAATTTTCATACCAATGGTACTGTAAGACTTCAGAACCTTCCATCCGGCGCCGGAAATGTACTGGTAATTGACAGTGCCGGCAATGTTTATCGCGGCGCTTCAACAGGCCGTGCAGCTTCCGACGTTGATCCCGAACTGGAAAAATTAAAAAATGAAGTAGCAGAATTAAAGTCAATGATCACTGCTTTGAAACAGGGATATATTCGAATATCGACTACTGCTGAAAAACAATTATTACAAAATTCACCCAATCCGTTCGCAGGCAGCACTACCATAAAATATTATCTGCCGTCTTCTTTTCAATCGGCCTTCATGTCTATTAAAGACCTGAACGGCAAGGTGGTTAAAACTTATAATTTATCATCACAAAACGGTAACGTTGTAATCAACGGAGGGGAATTGGCTGCCGGTGCTTATTTCTACAGCCTGGTTGTTGACGGAAAAACAATTGATACCAAAAAGATGGTGTTAAGCAAATAAACCTGCATCGATAACTTTAATGTTACACCCCATGGATTACTTACCCATGGGGTTGTTTTTTTATGATTATTATAAAAACCGCTCACTCACCACTAAATCTTTACTCCCCGCTTCATACTTATAAAATCCTTCACCGGTTTTTACACCGAGGTAACCGGCGGTGACCATATTGGTGAGCAGCGGACAGGGCGCATACTTGGGATTGCCGAAACCATCGTGCAATACATTCAAAATAGCATAGCAGGTATCCAAACCAATAAAATCGGCCAGCTGCAGCGGGCCCATCGGGTGGGCCATGCCCAGCTTCATAATGGTATCTATTTCTGCAACTCCGGCAATGCCTTCGTATAAACTGTATATGGCCTCATTGATCATCGGCATCAGAATACGGTTGGCTATAAAACCGGGATAATCGTTCACCACACAGGGAACTTTGCCCAGTTGTTTGCTTAAGGTAACAATTGTGTCGGTAACTGATTTCGAGGTGGCGTATCCGTTAATGATTTCAACGAGCTTCATTACCGGTACCGGGTTCATAAAATGCATGCCGATCACCTGGCTGGCGCGTTTGGTAACTGCCGCAATGCGGGTGATGGAGATGGAAGAGGTATTGGTGGCTAATATAGCATCGGCCGGAGCCAGTGCATCGAGTTGTTTAAAGATGTTTAGTTTCAGCTCAATATTTTCAGTAGCCGCTTCTACAATCAATGAAGTGTTTTTTACTCCCTGGCCGGGATCGGTAAATGTGGTAAGCTGTGCAAGTGCGTTTTTTTTCTGTTCTTCGGTAGCTAAGCCTTTGGCAATCTGACGGTCGAAGTTTTTTTGTATGGTTTGCAGTGCTTTTTCAAGCTGGGCGGCACTTACATCTATCAGGTTAACCGAATAACCATTTTGTGCAAAAACATGCGCAATGCCATTGCCCATGGTGCCCGCGCCGATAACGGCAACGTTTTTTAAATCCATAATCAGTAGTTTAAGAAAGCAATATGCTAATTAGCTAATGTGCTAATTAGCTGATGAAGATACGTACCTGAAAATAAAATATAAAAATTTTGAATATTGTGCCAATTTGATTTCGGGGGGTGGCCGCCATCAGCACATTAGCAAATTATCACATTAATTCTTGTTCTTAAAATCACCCCGTTTCCAGGCCTGAATAAACTCTGCCCAGGCTGCAGGGTTGAAGATATTCTGGGGAGGAGCCTGCCCGTTGTAATAATATCTTTGAGCATTATTACGTAAAAACATATTTGAGCTTTCGGTACCATCTCTGGGCAAGGTGCGGGCTAATACCCTGCGTTTTGATTCATCGGTATTTTTGCGGGCTATTTCAAGAGCATCGTCGGGAATAGCGGTATTCACAAAGTCGCGTTCAAACTGTTCTTTGGTGGGGCGGGGCCTGATGATGGTCGCCGGCAGGTAAACCGTGTCGGTCACCAGCAGTTGAATGAGGCTGTATTGATTGCCATCGATGTTGCGGGGAATTTCGGCTAATTTGGGTTTGTAACCGATCGACGAAAACTCAATAATATCACCTTTCATCACCACGATCGAAAAAACACCATGATCATTTGACATGGTACCACGATTTTGACCTTTTACCATTACGGTTACAGAGGGGATGGCTTTCAGGCTGTCGGCCGTCATTACAACACCATATAACTGCACAACGGAGTCTTTCAGCTTTTCAAACTGAGCTTTAGATGCATAGGGGATGGCAACCGCCAGCAAAAACAAAAAAAGTAAACGTCTTTTCATGCCCGTCAAATATATATATAAAGCCCAAAATACTTCAACAAAATACTCATGCCAATGGTTAATTTTGTGGACAAACTAATCTTTTTAACAAAACTCTTAGATGAATGACCCCTGAGAAAGTATTAGATGCATTGAGGAACGTACAGGAACCTGACTTGGGAAAGGATATTGTTACCCTGAACATGGTAAAAGATATAGTGATCGACGGAAATACCGTGTCTTTCACCGTAGTGCTTACTACACCTGCCTGTCCGTTAAAAGATATGATAGGCCGGGCATGCGAAAACGCAGTTCAGTTACTGGTTAATAAAGAGGCTGTTGTAAAGGTGAATTTTACAGCAAATACAAGCACCAATCGTAAAGATGCGGGCGCTGTATTGCCGAAAGTAAAAAATATAATTGCTGTCATAAGCGGAAAGGGTGGTGTTGGCAAAAGCACTGTGGCCGCCAATCTGGCACTTGCTTTTGCGCAGGGTGGGGCCAAAGTGGGGCTTATGGATGCTGATATTTATGGTCCCAGCGTTCCTATTATGTTCGGCGTTCGTGGCGAACGCCCCATGATGAAGAGTGTTGGTGAAAAAGGAATGATTGTACCGCTTGAGCGCTTTGGTATAAAACTGATGAGCATCGGCTTACTGGTAGATGAAAAAAATGCAGTTATCTGGCGCGGCCCCATGGCCAGCAGCGCCATTCGCCAGTTTGTGACCGATGTATTGTGGGATGAGCTCGATTATCTCGTAATTGATATGCCGCCCGGCACCGGCGATATACATTTAACACTTGTTCAAACAGTACCGGTAACCGGCGCAGTCATTGTTTCAACTCCCCAGGATGTGGCGCTGGCTGATGCTAAAAAAGCCATTGCCATGTTTAGCCAGGCACAGATAAAAGTGCCCATTGTGGGGCTGGTTGAAAATATGAGTTATTTTGTTCCTGCCGAATTGCCTGATAATAAGTATTATATATTTGGAAAAGAAGGTGGCAAGCGCCTTGCTGAAGAATATGATCTTCCGTTTCTGGGGCAAATTCCTTTGGTTCAATCTATTCGTGAAGGTGGCGATATCGGTGTTCCTATTATGATAAGTGACGATATGATCACAAAGAAAGCCTTTGAAGAATTTGCCGGAAATACCGCCCGCAGTATTGCCATGCGCAATGCCGAGTTAAGTGCAGCGAAAGTAGCAGAAGTGATTGAGTAAAGTTGACAGGTTAATAAAGTTGACAGGTTAACAGGTTAACAAGTTAACTGGTTAACTTGTCAACTGATCAACTTGTCAACCGATCAACATATCAACTGATCAACTATGATTAAAGTAAGGGAAGTAATAGAACTGGTTTTAATTGTTGGTCTGGTATTAGCATGTCATGTAGCCAAAAAAACAGAAGATCCATTGTTGCCTGCATTTGATATCGAAGGTCACCGCGGATGCCGGGGATTAATGCCCGAAAATACCGTTCCTGCCATGATGAAGGCCCTTGAACTGGGCGTCACCACGCTTGAAATGGATGCCGTGATCACTAAAGACAAACAGGTGATTCTGTCGCACGAACCCTTTTTTAATCATGAAATCACTACCAAACCAAACGGCGACTCTGTAACGGAACAGGAAGAACGAAACCTGAACATTTACCGCATGACGTATGCCGAAACGCAAACGTACGATGTTGGATTGAAGCCACACCCGCGGTTTCCCAACCAGCGCCGGTTAAAAGCTACCAAACCTTTATTGCGCGAAGTGATTGAGAATGCTGAAGCATATCGCAAATTAAAATCAGGCGTTTCTTTTTTTTATAATATTGAAACGAAAACGCAGCCCACAACCGATCATGTGTATCATCCTGCACCCGAAGAGTTTGTAAACGTGCTGATGAAGGTGATCAACAATGCGAAGATCACCAACCGGGTTATTATTCAGTCGTTCGATTTTCGCACCCTGCAGATATTGCATAAAAAATATCCGGCTGTTAAAACAGCTGCTTTAATTGAGGATGATGATAAACGCTCTATTGAAGAGCAGCTTCAGGTGTTAGGGTTTATGCCAACTATTTACAGTCCGGCTTATAGCCTTGTTACCAGAGAGCTGGTTGAAAAATGTCACGAAAGCAAAATAAAAATTATTCCCTGGACGGTAAATGACAAGGCCACTATTGATCAAATGAAAGCGATGGGGGTAGATGGTATTATTACCGATTATCCCGACATAATTAAATAGTTTGAGGTTTGTGGTTTATTGTTTCTTGTTCTTTAGTTCGGAAATGGTTCATGTTTGGCGACATACCTAACTTTAAAATGAAAGAAAGATAGATATACAAAACACTTTACAAATTTCAACGAAACCTCAAACTATAAACCAAAAACTATAAACATGCATCTTTCACTGGAAGGCAAAAACGCCCTTGTTTGCGGAAGCACACAGGGCATTGGACTGGCAATAGCCGAAGAGCTGGCTTTATTGGGCGCAAACTGTACACTGATCGCCAGAAATGAAGAGGCATTAAAAGCGGCTGTTCAAAATCTTGATATTGCATTACGTCAGCAACATAGTTACCTCGTAGCTGATTTTAGTGATGCACAGCAGGTAAAAAATATTGTTACACAACATGTACAGCAACATCCGGTTCATATACTGATCAATAACACCGGCGGCCCTGCGCCGGGTTCGGTGCTGGATGCAACGGAAGAAGAATTTTTAAAGGCATTCAATCAGCATCTTATCGTTAATCAGATACTCGCCAAAGCCGTTATTCCTTCTATGCAGGAGGCGCAATATGGCCGCATCATCAATGTTATTTCTACTTCTATACGTATACCCATTACCAATCTGGCTGTTTCGGGCACCGTGCGCGGAGCAGTGGCTATGTGGTCGAAGATCCTTGCCAACGAAGTTGGCCGGTTTAATATTACGGTAAATAATATATTGCCGGGTTTCACCAAAACACAGCGGTTGCAAAGCCTGATTCAGAACAATGCTCAAAAAAGAGGTGTTGCAACCGATGTGATTGAACAGGAAATGACGAAAGAAATTCCTATGAAAAGATTTGGCGATGCGTCGGAGCTGGCAGCAGTTGCTGCTTTTCTGGCTTCACCTGCTGCCTCTTACGTAAACGGGGTTAGCATTCCTGTAGATGGGGGTAAAACGGGTTCATTGTAATATTAAAAAACGTACTAATCATTTAATCCCATTCCATCGAGTATTTGCTGCATACATTTTTCAACCCTCGACTCCCGGGTTTTGGATTGTTTAGGGGCAGAAAAATAAAGAAGGTATGCCCTTTGCCGTCCCGGCGTCAATGCATCAAAAGCAGTTTTTAATGCAGGCATTTTATCTAATTTCTTTTGAAATTCTTCTGGAATGTTGAATGCTGTACTCTTTTTAAAATTTACTTTCAAGCCGGCTTTTTCCACTTCAATGGCTTCATAAATATAGGCCTTGATGATTGCCTGCTTCTTGACTATTTCCTGAAGTTGGGTGAACCTGATCTGGCGCGCCGCCTGCACATTTTCTGTTTGCTGAATCAGAATACCTTCGGGATCACTTAGCAAGGCGCCTTTGAAAAACAGTATCGCACAGTATTCTTTAAACACATGTATCAAAACCAGGTTACTGTTCTGAAACGTGTAACAGGGAACACCCCACTTCAATTCTTCAGTAAGCCCACAGTCAAGAACGATCGATCTCAATTTCTCTATTTCTTTCTGCCTCTTTTCGTTTTTATCGAAATACCAGTCAACTTCAGGATTCATGTTATTCATTTATTGATTAACTGAAATGATTTTTCTATCCGCTGGTCGCAAATACCACGACACTAAAGTTAGGATCAGTAATAATACCGGTCCAAAAAAATCTTTGGCGTCACTGCCACTGGCAAAGTGTGAAAATACAGCACCCGACATGGCAAAAAAGAAACCCGCATAAGCCCATTCTTTTAGTAAAGGAAATTTAGGAAGAAGCACGGTTACAACGCCCAACATTTTCCAGATGCCCAGTATGGTCAGGATATAGATCGGATAACCCAGATGTATCATCCTGGCAATTTCCTCTTTCGATTTTAATAATTGCACAATTCCCGTTGCCGTCATTCCCAATGAAAGCCAGATAGTAGCGATCCAATAAATAATTTTATTTCTCTTTTTCATGAAGTGTTATTTTAATTTGCTTACGATTTCCTGTAATCGGTTATGTGCCATGTTTATGCCCTGAGCAAAGGGCAGCTTCAGTAGCTGGTCTCTGAGTTCAACTGACTTGTATATTACATGCATTATGAGTTTGCTGGTGTCGTCGGTAAGTTTTTCAAATTGCAAAAACTCAAGCTGAGCGTCAAAAGGCGCATTCTCCATTTCGAACGTGCGGGTGATTTTCAGGTCAGGAACAAATTCATGAATGACCCCATTGGCCCTGAATACCACGTTTCCCTGATCATCTTTTGTTTCAAACTGCCAGCCGCCGTGCTTTTTATTTTCAAGTTTAAGCACTTTCGTTCCCATCCATTGCTCAACAATTTCGGGCTCAGCATACGCTTTAAAAAGTAATTCAACCGGCAAATCAAATTCCCTTGTTATCCACATTTCCTGCTTGCCGTCTTCGGCATTGATTTTTGTCTTTAGTCCCATATTTTTCTATTTATTGGATTTGTATTTTTTCATGATGCTTTCCAATTTATTGAATCTGTCATCCCACATTTTGCGGAATGGTTCAATGAAGTCTGCTATTTCTTTCATCTTTTTGGGATTTAAGTGATAGTAAATTTCTCTGCCGTTTTGCTCCTGTTCAAGCAGTTCGCATTCGGTGAGTATTTGCAAATGCTTTGAAACTGTGGGTCTGGCAGTGTCGAAGTTGGAGGCTATGGCCCCGGCCGTCATAGCCTGAGCAGCAACCAACAGAAGTATAGCCCTTCTTGTAGGGTCTGCTATGGCCTGAAATACGTCGCGTCTTAAATTCATTGCGTAGCTATTTGACTACAAATTTAAATGTAGTTATTTAACTACGCAAATTTTTGTGCGATTTTTTTTAAAAGGCCCCTTTTATGAGCAAAAAAGCCGGAATATATTGACTGTGGATGACTTTAAATTTTCCAAAATCACTAAATTTTATACTTTGTGGCTTTGTGCCTTTCCGGTGCCGCCGTGGCGGGGCACGGGCTTTGCGTAAAATTGCTCATTCCTAAAATAACCCGATGCATTTTGAAAACACCCTAACCTTTGCCTGTTCATTAGACAAAGAAGACGAACTACAGTCATTCCGCGATCAGTTTATCAAGCCTGTTATAGACGGCCGACAGCAAATTTATTTTTTGGGCAACTCGCTCGGATTGCAGCCTGTTCGCACAAAAGATTATTTGCAGCAGGTATTGAATAAATGGGCAAACTATGGTGTTGAAGGCTTTTTTATGGGCGAACAACCCTGGCTGCATTACCACGATCAGTTGATTCATCCGCTGGCGAAAATAACCGGTGCATTGCCACACGAAGTGGTGGCCATGAACCAGCTTACGGTAAATCTTCATTTGCTGCTGGTTACATTTTACCGGCCGAACCGCCGGCAAAATAAGATCATATGCGAAGCAAAGGCATTTCCCAGTGATCAGTACATGCTCGAAACACATGTAAAATACTATGGGCTTAATCCCAAAGAAGTGATCATTGAAGTGGCGCCGCGGCCGGGTGAACATACCATCAGGCAGGAAGATATTCTGCAAACTATTGAGCAGCATAAAGAGGAGCTGGCGCTGGTGCTGTGGGGCGGTGTAAACTATTACACCGGGCAGGTTTTTGATATGGAGGCTATTACCAAAGCGGCGCAGGCAGCAGGCGCCAAAGTAGGTTTCGACCTGGCCCATGCTGCCGGTAATATTCCTTTGCAATTACATGAATGGAATGTTGATTTTGCTGCCTGGTGCAGCTACAAATACCTGAACTCGGGCCCAGGTGGTATTGGCGGTGCCTTTATACATGAACGTTATCATAACGATGCTTCATTGCCCCGTTTTGCCGGCTGGTGGGGATACGATAAAAGCACCCGGTTTTTGATGCAGAAAGGATTTAATCCTATTCGTTCGGCCGAAGGATGGCAGTTGAGCACGCCTTCGCCGCTCATGTATGCCGCACACAGGGCGGCGCTTGAAATTGTTGAAGAAGCCGGGTTTGAAAGGATACAAAAAAAGAGAAAACTGTTAAACAGCTGGTTATGGTTTTTGCTCGATGAACTGAATATTAACCGGCAAAAGCCGGTAATCGAGTTTATAACTCCCCGCGGAGAAGCCGAAAAAGGATGCCAGGTATCGATGCTGATGCTGCAACATGGCAAAATGGTTTTCGACGAGCTGGCAAAGGCCGGTGTAATCGTTGACTGGCGCGAACCGAATGTGATCAGGCTGGCCCCGGTACCTTTGTACAATACTTTTGAGGAAGTATGGCAATTCACTAATATCTTGCGGCAAATTTTACAACTTCAACAAGCATGACACGTCAGCAACTGGTTGAGCAAATTCGCAGTAAACAATCGTACCTGATTGTAGGACTGGATACAGATATCACTAAGATCCCGAAACATTTGTTATCGGGCCCCGATCCGGTATTTGAATTTAATAAACAGATCATCGATGCTACCAAAGATTACTGCGTAGGTTATAAAGTGAATACTGCTTTTTATGAAGCTATGGGAAAGCAGGGGTGGGAGATCATGGAAAAAACAGCATTGTATATTCCTGATACACATTTTAAGATAGCCGATGCAAAACGCGGCGATATAGGCAATACTTCTTCACAATATGCCAAAGCGTTTTTTGAAGCTCTGCAGTTCGATGCCATTACAGTGGCGCCTTACATGGGGGCCGACAGTGTATTACCCTTCCTTGAATATAAAAATAAATGGACGATCGTATTGGGATTAACTTCCAATTCAGGTGCACGTGATTTTGAATTACAGCCCGCTGGGAATGAGTTATTGTACGAAAAAGTGTTACGAACCGCTGCACAATGGGGAACGGCCGATCAGCTGATGTTCGTTGTAGGCGCCACACAGGCCAATGAGTTTGTAAACATTCGTTCTATCACACCCAATCATTTTTATCTTGTTCCCGGAGTAGGGGCGCAGGGAGGCAGCCTGAAAGAAATTTCAGAAAAAGCAATGAATAAAGAAATTGGCTTACTGGTAAATGCCAGCCGGGCAATTATTTATGCTTCGAACGGTGAAGATTTTGCTGATAAAGCAATGCTGATTGCAAAAGAATACCAGCAGGAGATGGCGCTGTATTTGTAAGAAGTTATATAAATTCTTTTGCTCTTTTTGTCCCGCTTTGCGGGACTTCTTTTTTGGGGGCAGTCATGAATGGTTGGCTGCAAAGCGAAGGCCACTGTAAAAATATCATGAGCGGTAATGTAACGGAAATGGGTGTTGGCCGGGATGGCAATTACTGGACACAAATTTTTGCAACTAAATATTAGCCGCGAACTTCGCCATCTGCACACGCAACTGGTTAGCAATAATAGCATATTGTTTAACGTTTATTAGAAACCGTTGTATGTATTTTAAATGGTGATTTAGTTATATATAATAATTCTTATATCCTGTAGAAATTCAAATCCAATAATCTGCTATGCAAAAAAAATTGCGCGGCTTCGTATTTCCTAAAGCATTCCTGTTCATCCTATGTTTTGGTTTGTTTTTCTATACAACATGTGCGCAGGTCAGTGGTACCTTCACCATTAATTCGGCTTTGCCTGCAAGCGAATCAAATTTCCGAACGTTTAATGATGCGGTTGCTTTTTTGGCAGGTGGTGTAAAAGGCCCTGTTGTATTTAATGTTGCACCAGGAAGCGGCCCTTATAATGAGCAGGTTATCATTAATAGTATAACCGGTACCAGCGCCACCAATACAATTACCTTTAATGGCAATGGCGATACACTTGCTTTTGAAGCGACCGATATTTATGAAAGTGCAGTGTTGAAACTGAATGGTGCACACTATGTAACCATCGATAGTTTAAATGTAAAAGTGCTCGGCACTTCCTTTGGCTTTGGTATACAAATGATCAACGATGCCGATCACAATACGGTAAAACGTTGTAAAATTATTTCAACTACTTCATCTGTTGCAAACGGGTATGCCGGTATCGTTATTAATGGAAGTGCCAATGATCCCAGGGATTATATTTTTCCGAGTTACTGCGATAGTAATACCATTACCCATAATACCGTTATCGGTGGTTTTAGCGGTATTACCTGTACGTCATGGGCAACTGATACCTCTGGTAGTCCGGGAGTAACCTGGTGTGATGGAAATATTATTACAAATAATGTTATTGAAGATGCCTGTGCATATGGTATTTATGTTACAGGTTCCACAAATACTTTAATCGAATATAACGATATCAGTCAGCCTACACGTACAGCTGTTGTTGTTTTTTATGGCGTGTACTCATTTTATTCAAATTATGGCTTACGGATTTCAAAAAATAAGATCCATAATTTATTAGATAAAACCAGGCTAACCAATGTGCAGTTAAACGGAATATATATTGAAAAAACTTTTTGTTTGGCCGGTACTCCAAATATGGTTTGTAATAATCTGATGTATAATTTTTATGGAACTGGTTATCAGTATGGAATTTATTCCATTACGTCGAATTATGTGAAGTTTTATCACAATACGGTTTTGCTCGAAGATACTGCCTCTAAAGCCACATCCGCAATCATTACACGCGGATTTGGTTTGTTCGGAGTAGAACCAACCGGCACTGAATTTAAAAACAACAATGTTATTATCAGAAGAGGCGGCGACGGTACGCGCACCTGCATTTATTTAGGTATTAACAACAGTGCAATGGTTTCGGATTATAACAATTTGCTCATTGAAGGGTCAACCGGTACCATTTACACTGGCCACAGGGGCACATCGAGTGGTTCTAATAATTATAACACTTTGGCCAGTTGGGTAAGTACCGGAAAGGATTTGAACTCGATATCAATGGACCCTGTGTATAAAGACCCGTTGAATGCCGATTTTACGCCCACGCGAATTCCATTCGATAACAAAGGCACAGGTGTAGGCATTACCAGTGATATTCTCGATGAAAGCCGCGATGCTTCCAGGCCCGATATCGGCGCTTTTGAATTTACCATATGTAAAGAACTTAACACCCCCGTTTTGTCGGTTGATTCGTCAGGATCGTATATGGTACGCTTTGCCTGGACGGCAGTGCCCAATACACCTGCCTATCTTGTTTCGCGCGATGGTGTTAACTGGATAACTCCCTCTTCGGGCCCGCTTGGTCTTACTCATACGGTTACCGGTTTAAATGCCCGCGATACGGTTGGCCTTATGGTTAAAGCAATCGGTACAAGATGGGATTGTCCGGTTGTTTATTCAAACAGGCTGAAAGTACAAACCGTATCGGATCAGGTATTTATTCCCAACACCTTTACACCCAATGGCAACGGACAGAATGATGTATTCATGGTGTACAGTAACATTGTGAAAAGCCTTCATTTAATGGTATTCAACCAGTGGGGTGAAAAAGTGTTTGAAACCACCGATGTAAAGGGCCGCTGGGATGGAATGTATAAGGGCAAGCCGCAGCCGGTAGGGGTATACGTTTATGTAGCATCTATGGAACTGGCCGATAAAAGTAAAGTAACACATAAGGGAACATTTAATCTTATAAGGTAATGTTGTACGTTGTTTATCAATACTTAAGCAAATTTTTAATGAGAAATTTTTCCCCATAAGTGTATAAGTATATTATGTAAACTGTTTCATTTCAACACAATTGGATTACCGGTAAAGCGTTTCTATGTAAGACGAAAACTTTACCGGCACGTATCAGAAAAATTGTTGATACAACGCAATAATACGGTAGGGTTTAACGTTTGGCGGATTGTAAATTCACGATGCATGTACTGCCCGACCCTGTTTGGATAACATCCTGGCATGGGTCGTTGTGCCGGATGCAAACCATTAACCAATAACCCACGAATAGTGGTAATTGGTTTTTAATCGTAATTCTGAACCCTATAGAAATTTAAAATCCAATAATCTGCTATGCGAAAAATTTTACGCGGGCACGTAATTGATAAAGCATTTCTGTTTATCCTTTGTTTTGGTTTGTCTTTCTATACAACACAGGGGCAAATGAACGGTACATACACCATTAATTCGGCCCTGCCCACAAGTGGTTCAAATTTCCAGACATTTTCCGCAGCAGTATCTTCTTTAAGCAGTAGCGGCATAAACGGCGCCGTAACTTTTAATGTGGCAGCCGGCAGCGGCCCCTACAATGAGCAGGTTATCATTAATAGTATTACAGGATCAAGCGCTGTTAACACCATTACCTTTAATGGCAATGGCGTAACCCTTCGCTATTTAAGTACCAGCAACACCCAGCGCGCCTGTATTAAACTGAATAATGCCGATTATATAACATTTAATAACCTCACTGTTACACCGCTTGCGGTAAATAACGGTGAATATGGATACGGTTTTCAATTGATCAATGATGCTGATAATAATACCATCAGCAATTGCACCATTACTGTTCAATCTAATATGAACACCGCCGGAAATAACGAGGGCATCGTTATTAACGGCGCTGATGACAATGCCCTTACACCGGGATACAGCTATTGCGATAACAACCTGATTCAGCAATGTGTTATCTCGGGTGGCAACGACGGAATTTCCATAACCTCTGTACCGGTTACAGGCAATCCTATAAGATATATAAGTGGTAACAGAATTTTGAATAACACCATTTCCGATGCATACAATGCCGGTATTCAGTTGTATTATAACGACGGCACTGTTGTAGATGGCAACGATATCTCAGGCGGTGCGCACGCCATTACCAATGTGTTTGGTATATACATGGGCGAATATAACCAGGATGTTAAGATCACCAATAATAAGATACATCACTTTGTAATTCCTAATTCGATTACCGGCAGTATCGTTTATGGCATTATGAATTCGTCGCTGGGTACGTCGGGAAAAGTGAACCTGTTGGCGAACAACCTCATTTATGCATTTAGCTCAAACAACAGCCAGTATGGTATTGCATCGAGGTATGCACCGGCTTCGTATTTTAATATCTATCATAATACCATTTCGCTCGATGATCAAAGCATTCCGGGCACAGAAACAAACGGTTTTTATTTTGAAAATATCAGCGATGTAAATGTGCTGAATAACATTGTTACAGTTACGCGTTTAACAAGCGACTGGAACTATGGTATCAACTTCGAACAACAACCAACCCGGTTTGCCGGCAACCGAAATGTTTATTACGTACCAACCACTACTGCGTATATCTGTGCGGTTGGATATTATGCAACAAATCCGTACTACACCATCAATGCATGGAAAAAAGGTACCGGGTTTGATTATCACTCCGTTTCGTTGGATCCCGGCTACACCAATATAGCAGCCTTTAATTTTAAACCAACTACACAGGCCATCGATAATATGGGTTTGCCTGTAAATATCACTACCGATATAGCAGGGGTTATACGCAGCACGCTTAACCCCGATCCCGGCGTATTGGAATTTGTATCGGCTGCCTGTCAAACACCGGTAACACCCGGTGCTACGGAGGTATTACCCGATACCGTATTGTGTTATGGTCCGCAGATTGCCTTAGGTTTAACCGGCAACTCATGGGGAGTAGGGCAAACCTATGTATGGCAATCGTCGACGAGTTTAAGCGGCCCTTATACCGATATCAGTACAGCCGAGGCGTATCCTGCGTTTGATGTAACACCGAATACCACCTTGTATTACAGGGCATCTGTAACCTGTATTACCAATACAGCTTATTCAACACCGCAACGGGTTATCATTCACACCATGTTACCCGCCGGAACCTATACTATTAATAAGGCGCAGGCTACAGGCGGTACAAATTTCGCATCCTTTAGCGATGCTGTACTGGCCATGCAATGCGGTATCACCGGCAATGTGGTGTTTAATGTAACGCCCGGCAGCGGTCCTTATAACGAACAGGTAACCATACCGGCATTAAATACATCGCCCACCCGAACAATCACTTTTAACGGCAATGGCGATACGCTGGCTTACGCAGTTACCGATAATGATGAAAGAGCGCTCATAAAACTGAATGGTGCCGATTATGTTACCATCGATAGCCTAAACATGAAGGTGCAGGGCGCATCATTTGGCTATGGCATACAAATGATCAACGATGCCGACTACAATACCGTAAAGCGTTGTACCATTATATCAAGCAATACCGTTACCACACCGGGCTATGCAGGCATAGTGATCAACCCTTCGACCAGTGATGCAAAAGCATATACTACACCAAGTTATTGCGATAGCAACCTCATTACCAATAACACCATTAAAGGTGGTTATTATGGCATTACCTGTACTTCAACCTCGGGCTTTGTGGGAGCTTCGTCGGCTGTAGGCAATATCATTTCGCACAATACCATACTCGATCCCTGCGCGTTCGGCATTTATGTGGCAGGTACTGCAAATACCCTGGTCGACAGTAACGATATCAGTCAGCCAACCCGTACCAATTACCTTACATTTTATGGTATTTATTCATGGCAGTCGAACTTTGGTTTAACCGTTTCAAAAAATAAGATCCATAATTTATTAGATAGCAACAAGGTGAGCACGGTTCAAATTGAAGGCATTCACTTTGAAAAGACCACCGCCTTGATCAGTGCGCCAAATATCGTTTGCAACAACCTGATGTATAATTTCAAAGGCGACGGATGGCAATACGGGTTATACACCATTACGTCGAATTACCTGAAATTTTATCACAACACGGTTTCGCTCGAAGATTCTGCCTCTAAAGCCACCGCCTCAGTGGTTACGCGCGGATTTGGTTTATTCGGCGTGGCTTCTACCGGAACTGAATTCAGAAACAACAATATTATCATTAGAAGAAGCGGAGCAGGGGTGCGCCACTGTATATTTTTGAATATTATTGACAATAACCTGATTTCGAACAATAATAACTTATTGATTGTAGCCTCAACCGGTACCAGTTACACCGGCCGTATGGGAGCAACGAATTATGCCACATTAAGCAACTGGCAAGGTACCGGAAAAGATGCCGCTTCAATATCTATGGACCCGGTGTATAAAGATCCCCTGAACGCCGACTTTACACCTACCAGAATACCATTCGATAACAAGGGTACAGGCGTAGGCGTTGCCAGGGATATTATAGATACAAGCCGCAGTGCTACAACACCCGATATCGGCGCTTTTGAATTTACTATATGTAAAGATCTTAACACCCCCGTTCTGTCGATTGATTCGGTGGGATCGTATACAGTACGGTTTACCTGGACGGCAGTACCCAACACACCCGCTTATCTCGTTTCGCGCGATGGCGTTACCTGGGTAACTCCTTCATCGGGACCGCTTGGCCTTACCCATACCATCAACGGTTTAAATGCCCGCGATACGGTTGGCCTGATGGTTAAAGCAATTGGTACAAGGTATGATTGCCCGCCGGTGTATTCAAATTGGGTAACCGCAACAACCGTTACCGATCAGATATTTATTCCAAACACCTTTAGCCCCAATGGCAACGGACAAAATGAAGTATTCAGAGTATACAGCAACATCGTGAAGAGCCTTCATTTAATGGTGTTCAATCAATGGGGTGAAAAAGTGTATGAAACAACCGAAGTAAACGGCGCCTGGGATGGCTCGTATAAAGGCAAGCCGCAACCGGTTGGTGTATACGTTTATGTAGCGGTTATGGAACTGGCCGATAAAAGTAAAGTAACCCATAAAGGAACATTTAACCTTATCCGTTAATCAAATCCCTAAAACTGTTTGTAATGAGAAATATTCTAAAAGCTGGTTTTTTACTGCTGGCATTGATGGCTGGAGTAGCGGGACATTCTCAAACAGACCCTCATTTTTCTCAATATTATTCGTATCCGTTATGGTTGAATCCTGCTTTAACAGGCGCCATTGATGGTAATTACCGCGTTACTGCAATGTATCGCAGCCAGTGGGGGGGCATCAGTAATCCTTTTTCAACAGCAGGCGTTTCGGCCGATATCATCACCAATAAAAATGTAAGCCTTGGATTGAACATTATGAACCAGCGGGCCGGCAATATTGGCTATAATTATTTAACCGGATATGCTTCCATGGCCTATAATGGCGTACGGTTCGGATATCACCAGATATCGATGGGTATGGCCTTTGGTGTAATTAACCGCCGTTTTGATCCGTCGAAGTTTCAGGGAGGCGATCAATGGAACGGTACTACAGGAATCGATCCAAACAGCACCTTCACCGAAGGCTTAACCAAAACATCGGCCATTGCATTCGATGCAGGCGCCGGTGCTGTGTATTATGATGGAACTCCCGGTAAAAAAGCCAATTTGTTTTTGGGAATTTCAGCCTATCATTTAACACAACCGCAGGACCCGTTTATATCGGGTGGCGACGCCAAAAGCAAAATGCCCATGCGTTTAACGGCGCACGGTGGTTTGAAATTAACAGTTAACGAAGACCTGAGCATTACGCCTAACGTGTTGTACATGCAGCAGGGCAAATCGCAGGAAAAAATGGCCGGCGCCTATGCCCAGATGCGGGTGAATGATATGACCGACTTTATGCTCGGAGCCAACTACCGGTTTAAGGACGCCGTATCGCCGTATGCCGCTGTTTACTATAAAAATTTTATGATTGGTGTAAGCTATGATGTGAATATGTCGGAGCTGGGAAAGGTGGCCGGCAACGCCAATAACTTTGAAATATCATTAACCCTGTTCGGCCGCAAACCGATTCAGGCCGAAAATATGCCGTTTGTGTGTCCGAGATTGTAGGAGCAGGAATTAAGAAGTACGAATTAAGAATTACGAATTAAGGAGGAGAAAGCAAGAGGGCGATTGACCATTCACTACTGACCATTCACCACTGACCATTTGAACCATTCACCAAATTTTTTGCAATGATCAAGCATCTTATAATAATTGCCGGTTTAATAATAATGATGCCAGCTGCGCATGCCCAGGGGGTTACCAACTATAAAAGGGTAGCCGAACAGTTTTATGCCAAAGGCGATTATTATTCTGCCACACAATATTATGAAAGGTACTTAAGCGGAAAAACGCCGCCGCACTCGGGATATAATGCCTATATCATACAAAAACAGGGAACCGGTGTTGCCAGGCATGGCGATTTAGGAGGTATTGATGTTGACCTGTTATACCGCATGGGCGAGTGCTATTTTCATTTGAATGATTTTATTCATGCCGAACAATGGTATAAGCTGCTGGTAAATAAAGATACCGCTACTTATCCGCAGGCCCGCTATCTGTATGCCGTGTGTATGCGCGCTAATGGCAATTCGGGCGGTGCATTAAACGAGCTGGAAAAATTTATACAGTCGTATCACAAGGTCGACAATTACAGTAAACAGGCACAGCAGGAGCTGGATAACTGCCAGTTTATTCAGGACCAGTTGAAAGGCGGTACCGGCGGTATTAAAGTTGAAAAGGCAAACAGCAATATCAATAAGGAAGGTGCCAATTACGCAGCAAGCTGGGTGAACAACTCTACCATCGCATTTACTTCAACCCGTTCGGAAGGATATAACAATGCGCTGTACACGGCGCCCGTGCAAAGCGGCGGATTTGGTAAAGCCGAAAAAATAAACGTAACGTTTCCGAAATCCAACCAGCTGGGAACACCTGCGTTTACACCCGATGGCAATAAAATGTTTTTTACCGCCTGGGTGGTTAAAGGCAATAAAAAGTTTTCGGCCATTTATATGAGCGAGCGTAGTGGCGACGACAGGTGGAGCACGCCGGTTTTAATTGATGGCAACCTCGATGAAAAAGGATATAACTCGCGCCAGCCCCAGGTTACGCCCGATGGTAAATACCTGTTATTTGCCAGCGACCGTTCAGACGGTATTGGCGGATTTGACATATGGTATGCTACCCTCGATAGTAAAGGCGTTCCCAGCAAGATATTAAATATGGGCCCCGGTATAAATACCACGGAAGATGAAGAAGCCCCCTTTTATCATGCAGGCAGTAACACCCTTGTGTTTGCCTCAAAAGGCCGCACAGGCATGGGCGGTTTTGACCTGTATTATTCCAATGGCACTTTCGATGGTTCATGGGGCGTAGCATTGAATCTTGGATATCCCGTTAACTCCGAAAAAGACGATCTATACTTTGTAGGCCGTGGTAAAAACCTGCTCGAAGATGCCATGATCAGCAGTGACCGGTTTTCGGTTTGCTGTCTTGAATTATATACTATACATAAGAGCTACAACCAGGTATTCAGTGGTATGGTGGTCGATTGCGAAACCAAAGAACCGTTGAATGGTGCTGTTGTTACTGCCGTTGACCCTCGCGGTGTGCAGATTGCTGAAGTAAAAACAACATCGAACGGAAAATATACCATTAAGGCCGATGCCGGCATAGCCGTTCAGATAAGCGGAAAGGTGGATGATTATCAGAACGGACTGCTTACGGCTTCTCCTTCGAAAAGCGATACGGTTTATGCTCCTGCGTTGTGTTTGAGCAAAAAGCCCAATCCGTTTAAAAAAGAGAAAGAGGTTACCTACCAGATCGTATTTGAGTTAAAAACCGAAATAGCCCAGGAATCTTACCCATATCTCGACCTGATTGCCGCTTACCTGAAAAACAATCCAACGGTTGTGCTGGAGATAGATGTGCATACCGACGGTATCGGATCGGTGAAATCGAATCAGTTCCTGTCGCAGGGACGTGCCAACGCCTGTGCTGAATACCTGATAAAAGCCGGTATATCGCCCGATCAGCTGATGCCTAAAGGATTCGGAGAGTGCTGTCCGCTCGAAAAAGAAACCTTCCCCGACGGAAAAGATAACCCCGCAGCAAGAGAAAAGAACAGGCGTGTGGTGTTTAAAATGATTAAGTAAGGCCCAAGGTTCAAGGTAGAAGGAACAAGTAAAGACATAAAATTCAAGGCACAAGGAGCAGGCATAACAGCTTGTACCTTGTGCCTTTTTTCTTTCCTGTGCCTTGAATCTTGTGTTTTGTGGCTTAAAAAGAGAAACCTGTCGACGTTTTTGCACGTATTATCGGATATATCATATTAATTACCATACAGTTTAAAAATCCTTAAATTGCAATATACCCAGCCTTTGTGGGCTTTTTCCCGTACTTATAAGCTTAGATCATCTCAATAATCAAAATTTACATTTTATGAAACACATCTTCTCTGTCTTCTCTATTGCATGTGTCGCGTTTTTTACGATTTTCTTATCCACAACGAATTCGAGCTGTAAAAAGGCCAAAGATGGTGCGAAAGGCGATACCGGAACGGCCAACGTAATGTTTTCGGCCTGGCTGGATGTACCGTATACTGTGGTAAAAAACTCAGCCGGTGATACCGTAGCGTGGACTGCAACAATTACTGCTGCCAAAATAACCAAACCGATTTTAGATTCAGGAACAGTAAAAGTATACGTTAACGTAAACACTGCTGCCGACCCCGCTGTATACCCTTTACCTCTTGCTGACTTTTTTTATGGTTTAAGCGGAGTACAAAATATAAATCTATACTTCACTATAGGGAAAATAAATCTGTATGCTTCTCAGGATGGCGGAACCATCGGTTCAGGCACCTCTAAATCATGGCAATACCGCTATGTGATTATACCTGGTGGCGTACGAACAGGGCGGTCGGCTGTTAACTGGAACAGTTATGCAGCGGTAAAACAATTCTACAATATACCTGATTGAGTGTTTTAACAATTGCCTTATCTGAACAACTAATCCTTTTGAAACCCTTCTTTTATTCCGCAGCAATGCGGCATAAAACAGAACTAACGTATTGTACCTTTCTGTTCGCTGTTTAATAAGATGAACAACCTGGTTCATTTTATTAAACAGCCTGCAGATGGGGATTCGCATATTACAGGCAAACGTAAGTACGCTGTTAACCTAACATTCAGTTAATCAAAAAACTAATTTGCTATGCGTTTTACTCAAAACGCTTCCCGCGCCTGTGGGCTGCACCTAAGCTACAAAACTGTACTGCTTGTGGCTACTGTACTTTGTGTGTGCTCCGCTGCTGCTAACACCAACTATCTCCCCAACAATAAAAAAAGCGGTAACTTTTTTCAGGATACTGTATTGGTCAGAGGTAAAGTTACAGGTGCCGAGGAAGGAATTGTACTGCCGCAGGTTTCTATCGAAAACCTTGTATCTCACCGGGGAACCTTTACAAATACAAATGGCGAGTTTGCTATTGCTGCACACCGGGGCGATAGCATCAGGTTTACCTACGCCGGTAAAGCGCCCCGCACTATTATTTTCCGTGGCGAAAAATTTATCGATTTGCAGATGGCCGAAAGCGACCGCGCTTTGTCTGAAGTGGTTGTTACCGGATACCAAACGATTGAAAAAAAGAAATTTTCCGGAGCCGCAGCCACTGTGAAAATGGATGATGCCAAACTGAGCGGACAAACCGATGTAAGCCGTATGCTCGAAGGACGTGCCGCCGGTGTTTCGGTTCAAAACGTATCTGGCACATTCGGTACCGCGCCAAAGATCCGCGTACGCGGCGCTACCTCTATCAATGGCGATAACAAGCCGCTGTGGGTGGTTGATAATGTAATTCTCGAAGACGTTGTAAACATATCAAACGATCAGTTATCGAGCGGCGACCCTACCACCTTGCTGGGTTCGGCCGTAGCCGGTTTAAATGCCAACGATATTGAAAGCTTTCAGATTTTGAAAGATGCTTCCGCTACCGCCATGTACGGCGCCCGCGCCATGAACGGCGTAGTAGTGATCACCACCAAACGCGGAAAGGCCGGAAAGCCTACAGTAAGTTATACCGGCAACTACAGCTCCTACCTGAAACCAACCTACCGCGATTTTAATATCATGAACTCGGCCCAGCAAATGTCGATACTCGCCGAGCTGGAGCGAAAAGGCAGTTTGAATGCCAACATTCTCGACCGCGCCGATATTGGCGTGTATGGAAAAATGTATGAGTTATTGAATGATCTTCAGGCCAACGGCACTTTTACGTTGCAGAACACACAGGCTGCCAGAAAGAATTTTTTAATACGCTATGCCAAAGCCAATACCGACTGGTTCGATCTGTTATTCCGCAATAACTTTATGCAGGAACATTCTTTAAATATTTCGTCGGGTACCGACCGTTCCCAATCTTATTTTTCTACCAGTTATTACGGCGATAACGGATGGACGATCGCCGATAAAGTGAGCAGGTATACATTGAACTTCAGAAACAATTATAAATTCAGCGACCGGTTATCGGCCGACTTCACAACAGTAGGTTCGGTGCGGCAACAAAGAGCGCCCGGCGCCCTGTCGCGCAACAGCAACCCGGTAGAAGGCAGCTACGACCGCGATTTTGATATCAATCCGTTCAGCTATGCACTTAATTCGAGCCGTACATTAACGGCTTATGATGAAAAGGGGAACCGCGAATCTTTCAGAAGAAATTATGCGCCCTTCAATATTCTCACCGAACTTGAAAATAACTACATCGATCTGAAGGTGATCGATCTGCGCCTGCAGGGAGGTTTAAATTATAAGATCACACCCGATCTGAAATATGAGTTTGTAGGCGCCATACGCTATGTGAAATCGAGCCGTGAGCACCAGATCACCGAAAACTCAAACATGGCCAACGCCTACCGCGCTGCCGGAACAACAACCATTAAAGCCAATAACCGGTTTTTGTACCGCGATCCCGATAATCCCGATGCCGAACCGCAGGTGGTATTGCCCTATGGCGGTTTTTATAATCGCATCGAAAACCTGCTGGTGAGCTACGATTTCAGGAACAACATCAGTTACAATAAAACTTTCAACGAAGTACATGCTATCAGTTTACTGGCTGGTCAGCAGGTGAAATATGCCGACAGGCAGGAGTTTTCGAATACCGGTTACGGATACCAGTATGGTAACGGCGGCGTGCCTTTTATCGATTACCGTATTTTAAAACAAACCATCGAGCTGAACTTCCCTTACTATGGAATGACGAAAGATTACGACCGGTTTGTGGCCTTTTACGGATCGGGCACTTATACCTACAATTCAAAGTATAACTTAACCGGAACCGTTCGTTACGACGGATCGAACCGGCTGGGTCAATCACGCCGCGCCCGCTGGCTGCCAACCTGGAGCGTGGCCGGTTCCTGGAACGTAGAGCAGGAACCGTTTATGCATGATGTAAGTTGGGTTGATGCCCTTACACTGCGCGCCAGTTATGGTTTAACCGCCAGCATGGGACCTGCCGCCAGTTCGAACATCGTGTTAAAGAATATCAATACCAACAGAACCTATTTAACCGAAAGGGAATCGGTAATACAACTGGCCAATCTCGAAAATTCAGAACTTACCTGGGAAAAATTATATACAGCCAACCTTGGTGTAGATGCTACCTTGTTCAACAAATTCCTGAATGTAAGTGTCGATGTATACCATCGCAACAGCTTCGATTTGATCAGTCTTGTTAAAACATCGGGTGTTGGCGGTGAGCCTTATAAAGCTGCTAATTATGCCGATATGGAATCGCAGGGCGCCGAACTGCTGGTGGGCGCTTTGCTGGTAAATACTAAAACATTCAAGTGGCGTACCAACATCACGGCCGGTTACAATACCAATAAAATAACCAACGCGCAGAACATACCCATCATCTTCGACCTCGTTGCTGCCGAAGGTGGCAATAAACAGGGATATCCGGTGCGCAGTTTGTTTTCACTACAGTTCAAAGGATTAGAGCATTTTACAGGTAAACCTGAGTTTATTGATGAAACCGGTAAAACCAATTCGGCTGTATATCTTCAGGATCAAAACACCAGCTACCTTAAATATGAAGGGCCGGTTGATCCTACACTCACAGGAGGTTTGTTGAACAGCGTGCAATACAAAGACTTCACATTGTCGGTATTCATTACTTATCAGGCCGGCAATAAGATCAGATTATACCCTGCCTTCAAAAACAATTACAGCGACCTCGATGCCATGCCAAAGGAATTTTATGATCGCTGGTTATTTCCGTTTGATGAAAAGTACACCAATGTGCCGTCGATACTGGGCGCCTTTGAACAATCGCAGTTAGCCGGATCAACACCTTATAATAATTACAATTATTCAACCGAACGGGTGGCACGCGGCGATATGGTTCGTTTGAAGAACGTTTCACTCGCCTGGCAGGTGCCTCTTAAGATCGTAAAGAAAATAGGCGTAAACAGTTTGAATGTACAGGCAGTGGCCAACAATCCCTGGTTGATTTATTCTGATAAAAAATTAAAAGGGCAGGACCCTGAATTTTTTAACACAGGCGGTGTTGCCCAGCCCGTTCAAAAGCAATTTACTTTATCGGTGAAGCTGGGAATTTGAAACGGTTACCAGTTACCGGATACCGGGTAACCGGGGCCAGGTAACAGTAAACTAAATTTTAAAAACATGCAAAGAGTACTATCATATACCTCATATTTACTTCTGCTTGTTTCGCTTGCAGGTTGTAAAAAGTTTCTGGAAAAGAACCCCGATAACCGGGCGTCGCTGAATACACCCGGGCAGGTGTCGCAGTTATTGGGTACTGCTTATCCGCAGGCAAACTATATGGCATTTACCGAATCTATATCAGATAATGTGACCGATAAAGGTAAAGGAGGGCAGGAAAAAACAAATATAGATCCCTACTTTTTCAGAGATGTAACCGATAACCAGCAGGACTCCCCCGAGTTTTACTGGGATGCCTGTTATACGGCCATTGCAGCCGCCAACCAGGCGCTCGAAACCATCAGCAATGCTTCAGACACCTCGTTGTACAGTGCGCAAAAAGGCGAAGCACTGGTAGCAAGGGCGTATGCGCATTTTATGCTGGTGACCTTCTTTTCGAAAGTATACAATCCCAATACAGCCGCTACCGACTTGGGTATACCGTATGTTACCGTGCCCGAAAAAGTAGTGTTTAAACAATACGATCGCAAAACGGTAAGCTATGTTTATCAGATGATCGAAAAAGACCTCACTACAGGTTTGCCTCTGCTGAACGATAGTAAATACACCGTGCCCCGTTATCATTTCACCAAAGCAGCGGCCCATGCATTTGCAGCCCGTTTTTATTTATTTAAACAGGACTATGCCAATGTAATTACACATGCCAACGCCGTTTTTGCTTCGGGCAACGTTACCAGCATGCTGCGGCCCTGGAACACCACCTACCGCACTATGACGCCGGCCGAGCTGTTTGCTATTTATGAAAAAGCTACCGAGCCCGCTAATTTGCTGCTGGTAGAAACCGGCTCGTTATGGGCGCGTAATTATTATACCGTTCGGTATGGTTTGAATGCCACTTTACGCGATGAAATACTGGGCGATAATGTAACCGGCGGCGATTGGGCCTTCCGCTTCCAGCTATACACAGCCGGTGAAGGCAATTATGTTATTCCAAAGATCAACGAATATTTTGTTCGTTCATCGGTGAACGCCACCATCGGATTACCCTATGTAATGGTGCCTTTATTTACAACAGAAGAAGTTTTGTTTAACAGGGCCGAAGCGTATTTGTATGTGAACAATGCCAATGCGGCCATTGCCGATCTGAACACTTATGCCAGCACCCGCATTGTTGGTTATGATGCTACAGCCAATGCTATTACCCCGGCTAAATTGCAGACCTGGTATTCAACAACCAATACCCGGTATGCCGCATTGCTGGCCATTTTGGATTTTAAACGGGCCGAATATGTGCAGGAGGGCATGCGCTGGTTCGATCTGCTTCGTTACGGATTATCGGTTACCCACACTACTACCGACGGGCAAACGATGACCCTGGCAGCAGATAATCCTCAAAGAGTGTTTCAGTTACCTGAATCGGTAAAATCATCGGGCATGCCGTTGAATCCAAGATAAAAGCAAAAGGCACAAGGCACAAGAAACAAGGCACAAGTGAAATACAAACAACAAATTACAAACAACAAACTATACACATGAACATAACAAACCTTAGAATATGTGTCGTCGTTATGGTGTTGGGCGTCATGGCGTCGTGTAAAAAAGAAGATGCGCTGGGCGATGTGAGCAACATACCCGGGCTCGGTGGCGATACCTGGGCAGCTACATCTATTGATAAATGGATTGCCGATACATTGACCACTCCGTATAATATAGCGGCCAAATACAAATGGGACCAGAGCGAACTGGAGTTCGATAAAACGCTTACTCCGCCCAAAGAAGAAAAGATCATTCCGGTGCTCAGCTCTATAAAAAAAGTATGGATCGATAATTATGTGGCCGAAGCAGGCAAAACCTTTATGCAAACTTATGTTCCCAAGTTCTTTGTACTGGTAGGAAGCGCCAGCTGGAATATAGATGGCACCATTACGCTGGGAACAGCCGAAGGCGGAAGACGCATTGTGTTGTACGTGCTGAATGATTTCAGAATTAAAGGCATGACAGGTTATGTGTCGTCGGATTCATTCACTATTAAAATGATGTTTCATACCATAGAGCACGAATTTGGTCACATTCTGCATCAGACAGTTTACTACCCGGTAGATTTTAAACACATTTCGGTGGGCGACTATACTTCCAACTGGAATAATATCAGTGATAAAGCGGCCAATGAAAAAGGGTTTATCAGCGCTTACGCCCAATCGGCTCCGGATGAAGATTTTGTAGAAACGATATCGATCATGCTAACCGAAGGAAAGGCCCAGTACGATGCCCTTGTAAACAGCCTTTCAAGTACAGATGCGCAAAGCAAGCTGCGACAAAAAGAAGCTATTGTGGTTAATTATTTTAAAGATGTATGGGGCATCAGCTTTTACAGCTTGCAAACACGTACCCGTAATTCGATTGAAGCATTGATAAAGTAGAAGCAGGAAGTAAGATGTAAGAAGTTCACATGTTGAAAAGTTGACAAGTTGAAAGGTTAAAAGGTTAAAAAGTTATTGGGTTCACGATTGACCATTGACCATTCACCATTCACCAAAAAAATCGTTCAGATGAAAAAGACTGTTTTATATTGTTTACTCGCAATTACCTTCGTTGCTTCGTGCCGCCGCGATGATGATCATGTATTTGATAAATCGCCCGACGAACGGATCAATGAAACCCTGAAAGCATACCAGGCTGCGATAAGCGGTTCTACCTACGGGTGGAATGCCACACTGGTTACCGGCGGTGGCAGTTCGTTCAGGTTTTACTTTAGTTTTAACGACAGCAACCGCGTACTGATGTACAGCGATTTCGACAGTAGCACTGCATCGGTTATAAAAGAAAGCAGCTACCGGTTAAAAGCTTTGCAGCAGCCTGCACTTATTTTCGATACCTATTCATACATCCATATTCTTTCAGACCCCGATGCCAGTGTAAACGGCGGTACGTACGGACAGGGTTTGAAATCAGACTTTGAATTTCGTATCGATACCGTTACTGCCGACAGCATCAGTTTAACCGGCAGGTTAAATGGCAGTAAAATGGTTTTGCGAAAAGCCACCCAGGCCGACCGGGCCGGTTGGGATAGTAAACAGGTTATGAATGGTATTATATCATTCCGCAACTATTTTAAATTTTTGAAATACTGGAAACGGTTAAATTTCGGCAGCGCACAGTACGATATGATGTTTGATACTACAGTGAGAAAGGTAACTGTTTCGTGGACTGCCGGCGGACAAACACAATCTGTTACCCGCGGTTACTACTATTGGGCAAACGGTGTTTACTTTTCAGACCCTGTTGTAAATGGCTCGGCAACGGTGCCCGGTTTCAGCATTCAGAGTTTTAATGCGGGAACACAGATCATGAACGTAACGGTAAATGCGTCTGCCGCTACCATTACCGGTTATGATGTGCCTTTGAATCCTGATGTGGCTGTTGCTGCCGGGCGATGGGCCAACGTTAGCCTTAATAGTGATTATTACTGGATATCTGTCGACGGTTTTCACGTAAGCGGAGTAGACGATGCGTATAATATAAAATCGCTCAAAACAGATTCGTCGGAATACTATTATCTGTTGTATAAGTCCAATACAAATGGGCTCGATGCCTTCATTCCTATTTTTCTGCAAACGGCGCAAAACACACTGATCGCCACCTATGGCTCGTGGTTGCAAATGAATACCAACAATTCGGGTGGCCGTGCCGTATTTTGGGAATATGCTCAAAGATCAACGCCCTATCCTGCAACAGGACCGGCTGCAAATACCCGTACGCAGATGTTAGAGGGTAAAGGTTATTATTTTGCACAAACAAGTGCTATTACATACGATATGGTAAGCGCCGCCGACTCAAAAGTGTGGCTCACGTGGTATTGGATATGGTGATCTGAAGCCCGAAGCCCGAAGTCTGAAGTCTGAAGTCGGAAGACCCTGAGTGTTTGAACAGTTTCACTGCTGGTCAAATACTCAGGGTCTTTGGTTTGAAAAAATCATCTGTTTACAAAATAACGGGGTGTGGGATTAATAGGGCATGTAAATTTCCCAAGACTCTTTTTTCTCTTTTTACTCTTTGATGCTCTTAGTCAAAAAACGGGTCCTCATTGCTGAGGAATCCCGTCGTAGAGAGTCTCGACTCTGCTGACTGCAAATTTGAAGTCGGATGTCGGATGTCAGAAGATAGAAACTGATGGGGAAATGAAATAATCATGGGCCAGGCGAATCGGGTTCTTCAGACCTCAGACCTCAGACCTCAGACCTCAGACTTCAGTTTTATGACTCCCGACATCCGACTTCGGACATCATATTTTCACCGTCTTCTTATCTTTCTCTTTGTCCTTGTCCTTCTTTTCGTCTTTATTGATGTTAATATCAAGGTTATGGCCCAACGTTACCTGGCCGTATTCTGATTTAATTTTCATGGCTATACTTCCGTTACCGCTTTTGCCGGTATACCGTTTGCTAAAGCGCGGACCGTGGCGGTTGTCGCCGTCTCCTTCTTCTTTGATATCGATATTGGTTTTGTTTTTCAGATCGCTGAAATTGGTGCTGATGTCGAAACTGGCCGAAATATTCGTATTAACATCGAGGTACAGGTTCGAAAAACTGTTTTTTACAGTCAGTTGCTTGGTGTCGTTGTCGATATGCAATTTGGCCACATCGCAATATTCAAACACTGCATTAACCGAACCGTCGAGATTGTCGATGGCTATTTTTGAAAACTTAACCACCAGGCTGCCATTACTTATGCTACCGATTGTTCCCTTGCCAAATTCGATCAGTACTTTGTTTACATTGGTCAGTTTACCTGTAGTAAGACTTCCGAATTTACTTTCAAAAAATGCTTCACCGCTGAAGTCGCCAATGCTCATGGGGCCAAACTGGTTCTTTGCAGTTAACGGGTTGCGGGCAGGAACGTATACTACATAGTCGATATGAAACCCCTGCTTTTCGCCTTTTTCCCATTTCTGATTACGGTCTTTGATCAATTTTGTTTTGAAATATACGCCATCGCCGCTTTTGCCATCTTCAATGCTGATGCCGTCGAGAATAAGCTGTGCTTTATCTTCAGTGCTTGCTTCGGCTGTGATCGTTACGTCGGCTTTTACCTCGTTCTTATCCCAGATATTTATTTTCAGTTCACCGAACTGGTTTTCGAACGAAATTTTATCATTGCTGCTTACCGTATAGGATTTGGAGTAAGTTTTCTTTTTTTCAGCCAGCGGGTTGCCTGCTGCTTTTGCGGTTAACGACGTCAGCAGGCATATAAAAGTTAGTGTAACGATACCGGTAAAGAGTAAGGTGTTATTATATCTTTTTAAAATTACTTTCATGACTGTTGCTTTTAGATGCTTTGATTTGATTAATAATGTCTAACTGCTGATTCAGAATCTCAGTCTGCAGCCTTAAATTCTCAATCATTGCCTGTAATAATTGCTCACGGTTTGGATTAGCCGGCAATTCCCTTCTCAACGCGTTGTAGGAGCTATCCAGTTTATTGATATCCGATACAAACTTTTTATACAAATCGGGATGTTCTTTTTCGATCTCTTTCAGTTCGTTTTGCTTGAGTTCTATCAGTTGTGTAAAATGATATACTTCCTTTGCATAGGTTGGGTTAATGTCTTTCAGTATAGCATCGCCGGCTGGTGCAGGTGAATCCACGGCAGGCTGTTGACGTTGTGCCACATCGGGCCCTGTAGTGGCAGGTTTGTTAAGCAGCGAGTAAACCCCAATGCCTGCCAGTATCAATACGGCAGCCGCTGCGCTCCAGCGCAACATCGTAAACACAATGACCTTTTGGCTTTTCTGCGATTTGGGTTTTGTGTTTTGATTCGTTTCAGCTAATTGCTGCTCCAGTTTTTTCCAAACCTGTTCGCCCGGTTCCTCACTGTCGAACTGATCGCGATTATCATTAATAAATTGTTCTAAGCGGTTACCCATTTCAATCTCCTTGTTTTATTATTGATAGCAGTTTTTGTTTTGCCCGCACATATTGGGTGCGTACCGTGTTATGCGAAATTTGCAATATTTGCGATATTTCTTCATGATCGTACCCCTCGAGCAGGTACAGGCTCAGCACGGTACGGTATCCGTCGGGCAGTTTCCTGATCATTCTTTTCACTTCTTCAACCTTATAATGAAGGTCATCCTCGTTTACCGGTTCATCATCCGATACATCCTGTAAATCGGTTGCTTCCATATCAACCCAGCTTATTTTGCGGGTGCGCAGCACATTGATCGATTTATTGATCACGATCTTTTTCAGCCATGCTCCGAACGTGCTGCGGTAATGAAAGTCGTGCAGTGTACGAAACGCATCAAGGAACGCTTCCTGTAGCACATCCTCTGCATCTGCCGGATTGTTTACAATTCGTAAACTGGTGTTATACATTGCTTTGGAATATTGCCGGTACAACGCTTCATAACTGTGGGCATCGCCCTGTTTACAGCGTTCTACCAATTCATCCCGGATGATGTTTGCAGTCAGCTCCAAAATGATTTGTTTAAAATGTTGTTTGATAAAGAGACAATGGTTTTTGCACCATGTTGCATCACGGGACGATCTGCGGCCTGTTTTTGTTACATTTTGTTATTCTGATGGTTAAATGGTTGAATGGTATGATGGCTGGTACCTGAACTTCAAAGAGCCGGCAAATTATTCGGATTGCCGGAAATTTCGGGGTTCCAACAATCAAACAATTAAACCATCAAACAATCAAACCATCCATTTTTCTTACTTTAGCTTATAATCAATCAGTTTAGTCATGGCTACCAGAACCGATCTGTTCACCAGCCCGGATTATTTTTCGCTCGACGATTTATTGACAGACGAACAAAAGCTGGTTCGCGAGTCTGTTCGTAACTACGTAAAAAGAGAAATTTCACCCATCATTGAAGATTATGCTCAAAAGGCCGAGTTTCCCGAGCAAATCGTTCAACAAATGGGTGAGCTGGGATGTTTTGGGCCTACCATACCAGTAGAATATGGAGGGGGAGGCCTCGATTACATCAGTTACGGACTGATGATGCAGGAACTGGAAAGGGGCGACAGCGGCGTGCGTTCTACCGCCTCGGTACAAGGGTCGCTGGTTATGTTCCCGATTTATGAATATGGCAGTGAAGACCAGCGTCGAAAATATTTGCCCAAACTGGGTAATGGCGAATGGCTCGGCTGTTTCGGGCTTACCGAACCCAATCACGGATCAGATCCCGGCGGCATGACCACCAATATAAAAGACGCCGGCGACTATGTGCTATTGAACGGCGCCAAAATGTGGATCAGTAATGCGCCCTACGCCAAAATAGCCATTGTTTGGGCCAAAGATGAGGAGGGTGAAATACGCGGACTGATCGTTGAACGGGGTATGAAAGGTTTTACGGCCCCTATGACGCATAATAAATGGAGCCTGCGTGCTTCAGCTACCGGCGAACTGGTTTTTGACAATGTAAAAGTGCCCAAAGAAAATATGCTGCCCAATGTAAAAGGATTGAAAGGCCCGTTGAGCTGTCTCACCAAGGCACGGTACGGAATAGCCTGGGGCTCGGTAGGGGCGGCCATGGATTGTTATGATACCGCCTTGCGGTACTCGAAAGAACGGGAGCAGTTTGATAAACCTATCGGGGCATTTCAACTGCAGCAAAAAAAGCTGGCCGAAATGATCACCGAAATCACCAAGGCACAGTTACTGAACTGGCGTTTAGGTGTTTTGATGAACGACGCAAAGGCAACGCCGCAGCAGGTAAGCATGGCAAAGCGTAATGGATGCGAAATAGCTTCAAAAATTGCCCGCGATGCGCGCCAGATGCTGGGCGGCATGGGCATCACCGGTGAATATTCGATTATGCGACATATGATGAATATGGAAAGTGTAATTACCTACGAAGGCACACATGACATACATTTGCTGATCACTGGCATGGATGTAACAGGGTTTAATGCTTTTAAGTAATTTGAAAATGTGGAAATTTGAAAATTTGAAAATGAAGGGTCGTTTAATTACAATTACCCGGCCGGAGTGGCAATGCTATTTTCAATTCATAAATTTCCAAATTTGCATTTTGCCATTTTCAAATTTTCAAATTGTTTAATTTTCAAATTAATAAATGAGGATTTTCTTAATCGGTTTCATGGGTTCCGGAAAAACACACTGGGGTAAACAGGTGGCGCTACGGCTTAGTTTACCTTTTTTTGATTTGGATGAAGTGATCGTGGGGGCAGAACAACGTAACATTCCCGACATATTCGGCGAATCGGGCGAAGAATATTTTCGCAGCAGAGAAAGAGCAACGCTCGAAGATCTGGTCGACAAAAATACCAACATGGTGCTGTCGTGCGGTGGCGGCACACCCTGCTTTTTCAATAACATCGAGTTTATGAAAAAATACGGCACCGTGGTTTGGCTCAATACCCATGTTGATGTATTGTTGCACCGGTTAATGAAGGAGCGGGTACAGCGGCCTTTGCTGAAAGATATTGCCGATGACGACCTGAAACATTTTATCATTCGCAAGCTCAATGAACGCCGTATGTATTACGAGCTGGCCGATGTAGTGATCGATAAGGAAGATGCCATATCCATGAACGACTTTATTCAAACCGTATTACATGCATAAAGGATTTCTTCGCACTGCCGCGGTATTGGGTTTGCTGGCAGTTGCACTGGGTGCGTTTGGTGCACACGGGTTAAAGCAAATTGTTTCGCCCGAAGCCGTAAGCACTTTCGAAACCGGTGTACGTTATCAGTTTTATCATGCATTTGCTTTACTGGCTGTAGCTATTTTGTTTGAGAAATTTCCCGTTCGCAGCATGCGCTATGCCGGTATTTGCTTTATTACCGGTGTTGTATTATTCTCCGGATCATTATACGCGCTTACTGCCATGCAGGCCACCGGCAACGTTGGTTTGCGCAGCATTGGCATTGTTACCCCCATTGGCGGGTTGTTTTTTATAGCAGGATGGTTGTGCCTGTTTTTGGGAGTTGGAAAGAAGTAATTCAGATACCGGTTACCGGTTTCCAGGTCCCCGGTATCTGGTAACAGGTAACCGGCAACCACAAACTACAAACCACAAACCAGAAACTATAATGGCGCTTCGAACGTAAGCACACAGTTTTTACCTGGTTCAATTTTGAAATTTCCGTCGATGCTTTCCATTCTGCGGCGCATATTGCTGAGCCCGTTTCCAAAACGGCGCAGTTTATCGGCATCTATGCCCACACCATTATCGGCTACTCGTATGACCAGGCGGTTATCGGTGGCTGAAATAATGATCGATATCTGTGTTGCCTGCGAATGCTTCATGGCATTGTTCAGCGATTCTTTAATGCTGAGGAAAATATTTCTTCTTTTTTCTCCGCTTACATCTGTTTGTGGTATTACTGCAGGCACCTGCACTTTACATTCAATGGGGGTTGAGTCGAAATATTCAATGGCATGGGCCCTGATGTAGGCCACCAGGCTTTCGAGCGTGTCGTTGCTGCTTTTCATGGTCCAGATGATCGTGTTCATCTTACCCAGCAGCTCATTGGCCGAGTTGGAAATTTTTTCCAGCTCAGGCACCACATCGCCCTGTAAACGGCTTTTCATGATCTCACTCATCAGGCGAATAGCTGTTACGCCCGATCCCAGTTCATCATGCATATCGGCCGAAATGCGGTTTCTTTCTTCCTGTTTGGCAGCCATTACCGCCATTTGTTTTTCAAACTCTTTTCGCTCATTCTCCAGTTTAAGTCTTTCGCGTTCTTTTACCCGTTCAATGATATCGCGCCTGTTTTTATAGGCAAGTCCGCTCAAAAAGAAGCCTAACTCAAACACCAGTCCTATTTCATAATAAAACATGGCGCGGTTAAAAACCGAGTTGGTGTCATTTTTAATCGGTTTCCACCCGGTGATCAAAATAATGAATGAAATAATTGAGAACAGCATCAGCGAAAAATTACCGGCAGCGAGGTAGTTCAGCAGCATATTTTTCTTTTTAATGCTGTAAACGATAAAGTACACGCCGGTTAAAAAGAAGAATTGTTTTATTACATAATTCTCCATTATGTTCAGTACGATGTACCAGTCGGTAAAAAAGTAAAAAACCGAAAAAACTATAAAGGCGCCGATGAGCAATATGAAAGCAATATGCAGGAATTTATCAAGGGTAGGATGATTTTCGCGGCTGTTGATGAATTTGCGCATGAATGCCTGATAGGCGATTACGCTGCCGGTCATTATCATCATATCGAGGTACTCTTCGTAAAAATAATTGAATGCTGTAGCACTCAGGTTCAGATACGATTTAAGGAACATCAGCCCACAGGTAAGAAAAGTATAGTAGGCGTAATAAATAAATTCTTTATTTCTGCTTTGCAGATAAACCGCCAGCGAATAAAAGATCATGAACAGCATCACGCCTGAAATAGTATAGGTAAACACTTCCAGCATGTGGTCGCGATCGCGCTGCAGTGTTCGCCATTGTAACAGGTTGTCTGAAGCTATTATTTTTGGTATCAGCCAGTTTATATTGGTGCGTGCAAAATTAAACCGGCAAAAATATACAGCCGCTTCATGAGGCTGCATCGTAATTTGTTTTACGCCCTCAAAACGGCTATCCGCTGTAAGGCTATCGGGCAATTTTCTGAAACTGCCCTGTATGTTATAAGCGCTGGCTTTAAACAGGGATATATTTCTGCAAAGAAAACCCGGCAAAAAGCAAATGGTAACTACTGTATCAGCATTATTTTTCAGAGCAAACTGTAAAAAGCAATCCTGTTCAATCAGTTTGCCCGGAAGTTCGTGGGGCAGGTATGTGCTTAAGTTCTGTTTAAACGATAAACCGGGAATGGCAGCATCAGGAACCTGGTGTTTGGGCTGCGAGGCAAAAAGGCATTGTTTATAAATTAATTTCTGGTAATACACATTCGAAACCTCAACGATCATGGAGTCGGCTAACTGTGAATAACTGTTTAGGGTGAGGCCGCAAATGAGTATAAAAAGAAATATGCGCTTCAACGCCCTGAAAAAAGGATAACAATCAGGATAACCAGGAATAAGTTGGTTTTTTGTGGTCATATAGTGCCTTGTAAAACCGGGGGCGTTTGTTTCTTAGGGTGAAAATACAAAAATTAAGGCATAATGATCAAGGTACAAGAATCAAGGTACAAGGCACAAGGTCTTGCGGTTTAGTCAGGTTGACTAAATTTAAACGGCTTGTGCCTTGTACCTTGAGCCTTGATTCTTGTTCCTTGTGCCTTAAACTTATTATCTTTGCCACCATGGCCAATCGCTTAAAAACCGAAAAGAAAAAGCCTGCTAATCCGGAAAAATTCAAACCTGAAAAAGAAGAACAGGTTTCGGTAAAACAATTGGTAAAAGACGAACGTACCCATAAAATTGCCGGTGCTTTCGCTTTATTGATCAGCCTTTTTTTATTTATTGCCTTCGCATCGTATTTGTTTACCTGGAAGGAAGACCAGGATAAGGTTTTCAAAGGCGCTTCGATTTTACTGCCGGGCGAAGAAGTAAAAACCACCAACCTGCTGGGTAACCTCGGCGCCTATATCTCTCATTTATTTTTCTTCAAAGGTTTTGGCGCTGCTTCCTTTATGTTCTGTACCCTGTTTTTTGTGATCGGGGTAAACGCATTACTTACAAAAAAGATATTCTCGATATGGCGCAATGTGCGCTACGTACTGGTTGGGTTATTGTTTTTTAGTGTAACCCTGTCGTTTTTTGCGCGCAACAGTGCGTTTGCATGGGGCGGTGCAGTGGGTGATATGTGTCGCGACTGGCTGGTGCGAATGATCGGCAATGTGGGTACCGGCGCTTTATTGCTGGTAGGCTGTTTGGCATATGTTATCTGGCGCTTTAATCCGGTTTTCAAAGCGCCTTCGTTCAATAAACCAAAAGTTGCTGACAAATCAAAAGAAGATGGGCCAATACTTATTGTTGACGAAGAACTGGCCGAAACCAAACCAGCAGGCAATAAACTGAAAGAAGGAGTGGGGGTGCTTAAAAAAACTCCCAAAACTTCCAAAACCGACGAGCCTGAACCTGAGTTAACGCTGGTTGAAAAAGAGGAGCCCGACGTTGAGGCAATGGAAGATGAGGAGGAAGAAACAGCGCCTTTTGAAGAACCGGTTGAACAACCCTCAGCAATACCTCAGGCAGCTGAAATGCCAATAATTCCTGCAAAAGGAAAAGGCAGAAAAGAAATACCAGCCCTTGAACTTGAAATAAAATCATTGCCCGAAGTTGATCCTGTTGAGCCACCGGTTGAGGAAAAGGTTGAGCAAAAGCCAATACCACTTGAGCCGTATGAGCCAACGCTCGATTTGCGCGATTATAAATTTCCATCGCTCGAATTGCTCGAATTACACGGCAGTGAGCGCATCATTCAGGACCCCGCTGAGCTGGAAACGAACAAGAACCAGATCATCAATACGCTTAAGAACTACGATATCGATATTCAAAAAATCAGTGCTACCGTAGGACCTACAGTAACGCTGTATGAAATTGTTCCCGCTGCCGGTGTGCGTATTTCGCGTATCAAAAACCTCGAGGACGATATTGCGTTAAGTCTTGCGGCTTTGGGTATACGTATTATCGCCCCCATACCGGGTAAAGGAACCATTGGTATTGAAGTGCCGAACGTAAAGAAAACAGTGGTGAGTATGCGCAGCATGTTGTCGTCGGAAAAATTTCAGCACAACAGTTTCAGTTTGCCGGTAGCCATTGGTAAAAAGATCGATAACGAAAACTTTATAGTTGATTTAACCACCATGCCCCACCTGCTGATGGCGGGTGCTACTGGTCAGGGTAAATCGGTTGGCTTAAATGCCATTCTTGTTTCGTTGTTGTATAAAAAACATCCGTCGCAGTTAAAGCTGGTGCTGGTTGACCCCAAGAAAGTAGAGTTAAGTTTATACCGCCATATCGAAAACCATTTTCTGGCCAAATTACCGGGCGAAGAAGAGGCCATCATTACCGATACCAAAAAAGTAATTCATACACTGAACGCATTGTGTATTGAAATGGATAACCGGTACGATTTGCTGAAAGAAGCCGGCGCCCGTAACATTCGCGAATACAATGAAAAATTTATAAAGCGCCGGTTGAATCCGCAAAAAGGCCACCAGTTTCTGCCGTTTATTGTATTGGTGGTTGATGAGTTTGCCGACCTGATCATGACGGCCGGTAAAGAAGTGGAGATGCCTATTGCCAGGCTGGCTCAGCTGGCGCGTGCCGTAGGTATACATTTGATCATTGCTACCCAGCGCCCGTCGGTGAATATCATTACCGGTACCATTAAAGCCAACTTCCCTGTACGTATTGCCTTTAAGGTATCGTCGAAGGTCGACTCCCGCACCATCCTCGACACCGGTGGCGCCGAGCAATTGATAGGGAAGGGGGATATGCTTATTTCGTACAATGGTGAAATTACCCGTTTGCAGTGCGCCTTTGTTGATACACCTGAAGTTGATGGTGTTTGTGAGCACATAGCGAACCAGCAGGGTTATCCCCAGGCATTTTTATTGCCTGAATATGTTGATGAAAAACAATTTGAAGGCAAGGAGCTCGATCTCGACGACCGCGATGCGTTATTTGAAGATGCCGCCCGTATGATTGTAACAAGCCAGATGGGTTCTACCTCGTTGCTGCAACGCCGGATGAAACTGGGTTATAACCGGGCAGGCCGGCTGATGGACCAGTTGGAGGCTGCAGGTATTGTAGGCCCCAGCCAGGGCAGCAAGGCGCGTGATGTACTGATTAAAACAGAGGCCGACCTTGAAAGGCTTCTGGCAGATTTAATATAGGTTATATATCGGTTAGAATTTTGTTAATCCGTTTTTAATACACAACCATCCTTAACAAATCCCGTCTTATAATTGCCGTAAAATGATATATCCAATATCTTTGCGGCCTTTACACAATGCATTCATTTAAATGAATATAATGAAAAGCCTAATTTTAGTAATTTCTGTTTTCTTTATTACAGCAATCAGTAAAGCACAGCAAAGCGACCCCGCCGCTAAAAAAGTACTGGATGCTGTAAGCACCAAATTCAAATCTTACAAATCTGTTCAAGCCGCATTTACCCTGCGCAATGAAGATACCAAAGGAAGCCTGCTGGGAACAAAAAAAGGTACCGTATCAATGAAAGGTAGCCGCTACCGGGTTAGTGTTGCCGGCACAGGCCAGGAAATTTTTTGTGATGGAGTTAATATCTGGACATACGATAAAGGAGCCAATGAAGTGACCATTACCAAACTCGACCCCTCAGCTAACTCTATAACACCGCAAAAATTATTCACCAACTTTTACGATAAAGATTTTTTGTACAAGCTGAATGGCGATAAAACCGTGAATAAAAAAGCGTTGCAGGAAATTGAGATGACACCGGTTGATAAAACCCGCCAATTCCATAAAGTATATCTTTTGATCGATAAACAAAGCAAATCGATCTACAGCACCCGCATATTGGATAAATCGGGCAATGTATTGGTTTATACCGTTAACAGCATGAACGGCACCGCCAATTTACCCGACAACTTATTTGTGTTTGATAAGGCTAAGTATCCCGGAGTAGAAGTAATTGATCTGCGATAGAGGGTAATTTTTAAAATATTGAAAGGGATTGTTTCACAACGATCCCTTTTTAATATCGAATATCGAACGCCCAACGCCCAATGTCGAAGTGCTTCAATAAGCTGTGTTTACTTCTACATTCGACATTCGTTATTTGACATTTGATATTATTTGTTCTCATTTCCCCACCTATAGGTAGTAATATCAAGCCCTGCCAAATCAAGCACCCTGTCGGTAACGGTAGCTACGGCTTCTTCAATAGTGGCGGGCCGGCTGTAAAACGATGGGGTAGCAGGGCAAATGATACCGCCTGCCAGCGTAACGGTTTCCATATTACGTATATGAACCAGGTTATAGGGAGTATCTCTCACTACGCAAATCAGTTTTCGGCGTTCTTTTAAAACCACATCTGCCGCCCGGCTGATCAGGTCGCTCGAAACACCCGATGCAATACGGCCCAGGGTGCCCATTGAACAGGGGGCAATGATCATGGTATTGTAACGGCCCGAACCCGAGGCAAACGGTGCCATAAAATCTTTGGTATTATAAAAACTCACCGGGTATTTGGTGTAATCTTCATTCCCAAGTTCGGTATTCCATACCTGTTTGGCATTATCGGTCATTACTACTGCTACATCCTGCCATTGCTCTTTAATGGTAAGCAATTTTTCGATCAGCAGCCGGGCATAAATACTTCCACTGGCGCCTGTTATAGCCAACACAATTTTGTGCATGGAAAAAGAGTTAATTTTAGAGATATTAAAAACAAAAATACACATGCAAGCACTGAAAATATCGGTTTTGTTTTGCTGGATAGTGGTTTTTTCGTGTGCACAACGGCCTGCTATAACAGCCGAAAAGCTGCAATGGATGACTTTGGAAGATGTAGCCACAAGCCTGAAGAAGGAAAAACGCCCGGTATTGATTGACCTGTATACCGGCTGGTGCGGTTGGTGTAAAGTGATGGATAAAAAAACATACTCCAATAAAAATGTAACCAGTTATGTGCAGCAGAAGTTTTACCCGGTGAAATTCGATGCCGAAGGCCGCAAAAACATAACCTGGAACGGTAAAACCTATTCGTTCAACGCCAATTATAAAACCCACGATTTTGCCGTGTACCTAACCAACGGGCAGTTGTCGTATCCTACTACAGTTATAATTCCTGTTAATGGCGAACCACAGGCCATACCCGGTTACCTGGCTCCCGGTGAATTTGAACTAATAGCCAAATACTTTGGCGAAGGCAAATTTGGCAAAGTTCCTTTTGATGAATATCAGAAAAATTTTAAATCTGACTGGTGATCATGTTAAGTTTATAAAAGAGTGATTATCACGTATAAAAAATCACATATACGATTTGGTAATATGTTTACGCAACCGGTTGCACAGGTTATCCAGATGTAATTAAAGCGGGAAAAAATTGATTTATCTTTGTATTGATCTAAGTCAATTATATGCCTCCATATACAAAATTTTTGCACGAAACGCCCTATCCTATGAGATATTCATGTATATTTGAATTTTCATAGGATAAGGTTTAATGGTTAATGGTATTTGATTAGTGCAGCCTCCCCTCCGGGAGGCTATTTTTTTGTATATGTTTATGATATTTAATTAGTTATAGAAACCGAACCAGGAAAGAAATAATCTACTCTTAAAGCATCAAAAAAGCCCCTTTTTAACGGACCTCATCACGAAAATTTACCGCACCAGGAACGATTTAAAATTGGTAATGGCCAGGTTGGAAAAGTCGATATCTATAACGGGTGAAAACCTGCCGGGCACATATTCTTCTGACTGACTTAATTTATATTGAAGATTATTATTATGTCTTTTATTTATAAAGGTGAGGTCATTAAAATTTTCGCGGTGAACACCCAAACAATAGATGCTGATATAATACCTGCCTTCAGGCACGCGGGGAATAGAAATTTGATTATCAGTGGGATAAAAAACTCTTTTAATGATACCGGCGCCGGTATGGTCGAACCGGTCGAAGATGACCAATACAGAGTCGACCCGGGGATTTGCAGGTTGCCGGGTATGTAAGCGTATAACTACATCTACGCTATCATTGATTCTTTTTCTTTGTGCAGTTGCCTTATTTGCTGAGAATAGCATTACAAGCAACAAAAGCACAAGAGCCGCTTTCATAGAGATATTGATTTAGAGACCGGAATAAAATTCAATACATGTAATAGGGGTTTTTCGTCGGCAAAATGTTATCTGAAATCATTGACCACTAATAAGTATTAACGCTTATCGTGATATTTTCTTATTTTTTATGTAATGTGTTTTTTGATTTGTGGATAAAAAAATCCCGGAGCGCCGCTCCGGGATTGTATATCAAGATGTTAAGCATCTGAAATTTGAGGTACTGAAGTCAGAGGTCTGAAATCTGAAGTCTGAAGAACCCGATTTGCAGGCCCTTTGACTATTTCTTTCTTTCCCCCTTCAAGCTTTATCTTCGGACATCCGACTTCCGATATCCGACTTCGGTGGGCCTAAGCTTCGGCCATATCAGGAATAGCAGATACTTTGTAAGCACCTGCATCCAGCTTTTGCTTGGTTTCCTGAAAAGCGGTCAGCGTTCTTAAAATATCTTCATCGGTATGGGTGGCGGTAGGTATCAGCCTGTAAATGATATGGCCCTTTGGTATTACCGGGTATACCACAATTGAACAGAAAATACCGTAATTCTCGCGCAGGTCCATTACCATAGCGGTAGCTTCTTCAACACCCCCTTTCATATACACCGGTGTAACCACTGAATCGGTTTTACCAATATCGAACCCTCTTTCTTTCAAACCGTTTTGCAGTTTCAGCGCATTTTCCCACAGCTTTTCCTTTAACTCGGGGCGTGTGCACAGCAGTTCAAGGCGTTTCAGGTTGCCGATCACCAGCGGCATGGGCAAACTTTTCGCAAAGATCTGACTGCGGATATTGTAACGGATGTAATCGATAATAGATTTGGGACCGGCAATAAAGGCGCCGATAGAAGCCATTGATTTGGCAAAAGTTGAGAAATACAGGTCTATTTTATCCTGCACACCCTGCGCTTCACCGGCACCGGCACCTGTTTTACCCAATGTTCCAAAACCATGGGCATCATCAACCAGTAACCTGAATTCGTATTTCTTTTTCAGGGCCGAAATTTCTTTTAACTTACCCTGATCGCCTGCCATTCCAAACACCCCTTCGGTAATAACCAGAATGCCACCGGCTTTTTGTTTTTCGATAAGGGTGGTAGCGCGCTGCAATTGTTTTTCAAAATCTTCAATATCATTATGCTTATACACGTAACGGTGACCGGGGTGTAAACGAACACCATCGATAATGCAGGCGTGGCTTTCGGCATCATATACAATTACGTCATGGCGGCCGCACAAGGCATCGATCAGGCTCACCATACCCTGGTATCCAAAATTCAATAAAATCGAATCTTCTTTTCCTTCAAATTCAGCCAGCTTTTTTTCGAGTAATTCGTGGTTATTCGAGTTTCCGCTCATCATACGGGCGCCCATAGGAGTGGCCAAACCATATTGAGCGGCGCCTTCTGCGTCGGCTTTACGTACTTCGGGGTGGTTTGCTAAACCCAGATAATTGTTAAGACTCCACACAATCATTTCCTTTCCTCTGAACTTCATTCTGCTTCCGATCTCGCCTTCAAGTTTAGGAAATGCAAAATAACCATGGGCCCTTTCACGATGTTGGCCTATAGGGCCGGCGTTCTTTAGTAATCTTTCAAAAATATCTGCCATATTATGGATTTTATTAAAGGGATGCTTAGTTAAAAGGCGAACCGCGCAAAGGTAACTATTTTTTAATGTTTTAATTGTTTGATTGTTCGACGATTGGACCCCCTTTTGCCCAAACTGCAGCCTGGTCAGAACCATCACCAATTCAAAATCAGGGCGCTATAACAATCCAACTATTTAACGGTGAAACCAACAAATTCTTTCTTTACTAAATTTTAATGTTACGCTAATTTCATCCGGCTATCTTTGCCAAAATTTATTTTTAATGCGCTTTCTATTAGTAAGCATTTGTTTTTTGCTGTATTGTTTTAATTCACCCGCCCAAACTAAAACAGCTAAAACAAACACTCCCGCCTCCCCAACGGTTGCCCGACCCAAATTAGTAGTAGGTATTGTGATTGATCAAATGCGATGGGATTACCTGTATCGCTATTATGACCGTTTTGCTGCCGACGGTGGTTTTAAACGTTTTTTGAACCAGGGCTACTCCTGCGAAAATACCCTGGTACCCTATGTACCCACTATTACGGCCTGCGGTCATACCTGTATTTACACCGGCAGCGTACCGGCTATACACGGCATTGTTGGCAATGGCTGGTTCGATCCGCAAAAAATGCGCAACGTGTATTGTACAGAAGATTCGTTGGTGGCCACTGTAGGTGCCGAAGCCGGTGCAGCGGGATCGATGAGTCCGCGTAATTTGCTGGTTACCACTGTGTGCGATGAATTGAAACTGGCTACCAATTTCAGAAGTAAGGTAATTGGTGTGGCGTTGAAAGACCGGGGTGGTATTTTACCGGCCGGCCATACAGCCAATGCGGCTTACTGGTACGATTCGCGCAACGGCAAATGGATCACCAGCACTTATTACATGAAAGAAATGCCCAAATGGGTTCAGGATTTCAATGACCAGAAGCTGGTTGATAAATACTATGCCCTCGGATGGAATACCTTATACCCCTCCAATACATATGTTCAAAGTACGGCCGATGAAAAGTCGTACGAAGGAACGCCTTTCGGGGCCGATCAAAAAGGTTTTCCCTATAACCTGAAACAGTTCAGCACCACCAATTATGGCGCCATTGCCAGCACGCCCTATGGTAATTCATTAACCATCGACATGGCAAAGGCAGCCGTAAACAATGAACAACTGGGCGCTGATGATATCACCGATATTTTAGCGGTAAGCTTTTCTTCACCCGATTATATTGGACATGCTTTTGGCCCCAACTCTGTTGAACAGGAAGATGACTACCTGCGCCTCGATAAAGACCTCGGCAGTTTTTTCAATTTTCTCGATTCAAAAATTGGTAAAAATCAATACCTCGTATTTTTATCGGCCGACCATGCTGTAGCGCACGTGCCCGGCTTTATGAAAGAACATAACTTACCCGGTGGCGTTGCAAACATCAGTAAATGGAACCAGGACCTGGGGAAAATTCTGCAGGATAAATTCGGCAGTTCAAAACTGATCCTCGGCAATTATAATCATCAGCTATACCTTAATCATCCATTGATGGATTCACTGAAGCTGGATGAAGCCGCTGTTAAAAAATCAATTATTCAATACCTCAGCCGCCAGCCCGAAGTAGGGCAGGTGTTTGACCTTGATAAACTGATGGAAGTACCTTTAACAGCCCGGCAAAGAGATATGGTAGCTAATGGGTACAACCAGCACCTGAGCGGAGATATTGAAGTAATGCTGCAATCGAATTACATGGAAGGCGGAGCTACCGGCACCACCCACAGCGCCTGGAACCCTTACGATGCCCACATTCCTTTACTGTTTTATGGCTGGCATATAACGCCCGGTAAAACCAACCGCGAAACCTATATGACAGATATCGCCCCCACCGTGGCGGCCATACTTCATATTCAAATGCCCAGCGGATGCGTTGGAAAGGTGATTGAAGAAGTAACAAAATAACATATAGCCTCAGGGCAAATAAAAGGTCTGGTATTTAGGTGCCAGGCCTTTTTTGTTGCCTGCAGGCAGGGTGTTTACAGGCCCCTGAAGCCATTTGTAAACTATATTTAGTAAGTATCATATAGTTATATTATTTGTACTATATCCATATATATAACTGTGTTCGCACGCTCTTCGCACGGTGATGGTACGGAGAAAAGTTTATGTAAAACGCTTGTAAGGGTGTTTACGCTGGCCTGATTTCCTGTATCTTGTTGCCTTCATTTTTTACGAACGGCCGTTATTATCAACCGGCTACCAATATTTTTGTATTCCAAAAACTACAACTATCATGATAAAATCATCTTTTGTCAGGGCCCGATGGATACTGCTGCTGATAAGTGTTTTAATTGTTGAATGCACCACAGCTCAATCAAATGCGACCGACAAATTACCGGTTGATCCGAAAGTGAAAATCGGAAGGCTGAGCAATGGCCTTACCTATTATATACGTCAGAATAAAAAGCCCGAACAAAAAGTTGAGCTTCGGCTGGCGCTCAATGCGGGTTCAATTCTCGAAGATGATGATCAACAGGGCCTGGCCCATATGGCCGAACATATGGCTTTTAACGGCACCACGCATTTTAAAAAGAACGACATCGTTTCTTTTTTGCAGAATATCGGCGTTGGTTTTGGCAACGACCTGAATGCCTATACCAGCTTCGACGAAACAATTTATATTTTGCCTATTCCCACCGATAAACCCGGCAACCTCGAAAAAGGGTTCCAGGTGCTTGAAGATTGGGCACACAATGTTACTTACCTCGATGATGATATTAACGGTGAGCGACCTATTATTCTCGAAGAAAGCCGCATGGGTAAAGGAGCAAACGATCGCATATTTAAAAAGATATATCCGCACTTATTCGAAGGATCGAAATATGCCAAACGCCTGCCGATTGGGGTAGACAGTATCATTAAAAATTTTCCGGCCGATAACATTCGCAGGTTCTATAAAGAATGGTACAGACCCGAGCTGATGGCGGTGATTGTGGTAGGCGATATTGATCCTGCCAAAGCCGAAGAAATGGTTAAAAAACATTTTGCCGGTTTAACCAATCCTGCTACGTCTCGTAAAAGAGACTTTACTGTTGTGCCTCCCTATACATCGAACCAGGCTATGGTGGTAACCGATAAAGAGGCAACCGGATACCGGGTTTCTATCAATTACCCCGCTGTAAAAAATGATGCTGCAGTTACAGTTGGCGATTACCGCAAAGACCTGATACAACAAATGTTTGTATCGCTGCTGAACCAGCGTTTACAGGAGCTTACTCAAAAAGAAAATCCACCGTTCATATATGGCGGAGCCGATTTTGATTCCTATGCACGTGGCTACGAAGCATTTAATGCAATGGCCTCGGCAGGCACCGGTGATGTTAATAAAGCAATGAATGCCCTTGCCGAAGAAATTGAGCGGGTTAAACGCTTTGGTTTTACTGCGGCCGAACTGGACCGTGCTAAAAAAAGTACACTTGCCCGTTATGAAAGAGCTTTTAACGACCGTACTAAAACCGAATCATCTGATTATGTTGAAGAGTATATTTCAAATTTTCTCAGCCAGGAACCAATTCCGGGTATCGAAAAAGAATTTGAATATGTAAAAACGCTGGTGCCGGCTATTAGTATCGATGAAGTAAATGCCGTGTCGAAAAAATTAAAAGATCAGAAAAACCTGTTTGTATACCTGAGTGGCCCTGAACCCAAAGACACCGACAAACTGCCCAGCGATAAAGACCTGCTGGCCATAATAGATGCAAAAGCCAATGCCGATATTAAACCATACGAGGAAAAAGCTATTGCTTCTACTTTATTAAGTAAAGAACCCAAACCCGGAAAAATTACTGCTGTTACAAAAAATGTTTTACTGGGTACAACAGAACTTACCTTAAGTAACGGCGTAAAAGTAACGCTGAAGCCTACTGATTTTAAAAACGATCAGATTGTTATGGGCGCCAGCCGGGCAGGGGGTAAAAACGGTTATAGCCTGTTGGATAAATACAGTGCAGAGTATGCCGTACAAAGCGTAACTTCTATGGGAATCGGTGATTTTTCACCTACTGATTTACGTAAGGCAATGGCTGGTAAAACAGTACAGGTGACGCCTGGTTTTTCTTCTATCAGCGATAACATCAGAGGCAACAGTAGTGTGAAAGATCTTGAAACCCTGTTTCAGTTAACTTATTTGTATTGCACGGCGCCACGTAAGGATACGGCCTTGTTCAGGTCATTTATTCAAAGAAATAAACTGCAGTTTGCCAACATCAGCGCCAATCCGCAGGCGGCGTTTATTGATACGATGTACAAAACCCTGTACGACAACAATCCGCTTGCGCCTGTTGCTGTGCCTAACAGCGCTTTTTTTGATCAGATCAATATCGACAAAAGCCTGGCGATTTATAAAGAACATTTTGGTGATGCAAGTGGAATGAACTTTGTGTTTGCAGGCAGCTTTAAGGAAAATGAAATAAAACCACTGATTGAAAAATATATCGCCAGTTTGCCTTCGACGGGTAAAAAGTTCAGTTTCACAGATAATAAAGTGCGTCCTGTGGCCGGTAAAAAAACATTGACGATAAATAAAGGCAAAGAAGAAAAAAGTTTGATCCTTGCTTTTTACACCGGCGAAACACCTTATAACGAAGAAATGGAATTGAAAACACAGGCAATGAGCGAAGTGCTGAACATTCGCATCATTGAGGAACTGCGTGAAAAAATTCAGGGCATTTACGGTGGCAGAACATTTGCTGAAATAGAAAAATACCCATATTCCAATTACAATTTTGTGGTTCAATTGCCTTGCGGCCCGCAGAAAGTTGACACTTTGATCAAAGCAATGAAAAAAGAGTTCAGTGATATTGCACAGAACGGTCCCGATACATCGTATCTGAATAAAGTGAAAAGACAGTGGATCGAGCAGTATAAAACCTCTATTAAAGAAAACGGTACATGGGTTGAACAAATTCTGCAATACAAATTACAGGGTGGTAATCCCGAACGGTTTGTTCACTATGAAAAATATGTGCAGCAATTAACGCCCAAAGATGTACAACAGGCGGCTAAACTGGTGCTCACGGGTAATAATGAGTTCATTGCCGTTCAAATGCCCGAAAGTGCTAAAGGTACAGGAGGCGAAGAGCCGAAGAAAGGATTTTAGTCGATTTACAGGTTGCAATTTTTTGTCAATACTTCTACAAAAACTGCAACAACTAAATGTAATGAAGTTAAAATCAGCTCACAACATTCTTATATAACGTAACAGCCAGCCACAACCTATTGGGTGCCGGCATAACTAAAAAAGCCCTGACAAATTGGTGACAATTGTCGGGGCTTTTACTATAACGGACAGGTGTTTTCAGAATAAAATCAACTGTAATTAACTGTTACAGAACGTCATGTTTAGCCCCTAAAAAAATATTGTTAAAACAGCGGCCCAACAAGCAATTCGGTTATATTTTGCTCATTCGTTTTTATATTAAAAATGGCTAAAAAAATTTTTTTATTTTCTTTTTACCACTAACTTGCAGGAACAAACGGATATAGCAAAAGATAGCAAACTCCTCCCTATTAGATCTCGTACTTCGTACTTATGGCATTAAAGGATTGTTAGTGCTTTTTTAAGAGATAATGCATGGCGCAGTTTCACAGAATGAAATAACATATTTGGGTATGTAATGCTGTTGATATTTTCAGATTTTTTAAGTCTGATATATTATGATTCGCTTTTCAATTTTATTAACCCACTGGTATAAAGATGAACCAGTATTAAATAATTATTAAGATATCCCGGAGGTGGAGAGTTGTCTTAGTACCGGCTTGAATTAGTAGCGGGTAAAGCTTTGTTCATAAAAGCATCGGTAAAGTTGCTCTGTAAAAATTACCCGTTTAACGTTTTCGCTGGTTTAGGGGTTGCTAGATCACGACAGTCGGCCATTTGGCTGGCTGTCTTTTTTTTGGCTAAGAGTTTAAAAGAGTAGAAAGAGAAAAAAGAGATGCCCTCAATATACCTTCCCAATTGCCTGTCTAACACCTTAAGAATAAAAAAGAAATTTCCTGAATTTACCGACTGCTTTTTCACAAACCGGGAAGAGGCTGGGATAAGCTGAATGGTTGAGGCCTCCGATTTTGATAAAACTTGCCGGCAATCAGGCCATTGCAATGGAGGTTTTCAACAATTAAACAATCAAACCATTTAGCCATCTAATTATTAGGTTTTTAAATATAATTACCTGCAGGCAATCTGTTAAAAATGCCTTCGTTTTAGTAGTAATCCATTGGCTGAACAAGTTTCACTATATTTATATTTACACCAGTTATATTTATACAGTTTACAACCCTCCGTATGAAATTCCGCACGCTTATTTTTCCGGTACTCATTTGTGTTGCCTGCAGCATTCAGTCGATTTATGGCCAATGTTTATATTACCCCGTTTCGCTGGAGCAACGTGTAAGCAAAGCGCAATACATTGTAGTGGGTTCGGTAACCCAAAAAGAAACCTATGTTGATGAAACAACCGGTAACATTCAAACCCTGAACCGGTTACAAATAACAGCCTGGTTAAAAAACAGGCAGCAAACCCAGGACATTTACATTATTACTCAGGGCGGTGTTCTCGGAAACAGGGCAACCAAAGTGTGGCCTTCACTGCAACTGGAGCAGCAAATGGAGTATATGCTGTTTCTGGATAAGGAAAATCCTCAAACCGGCAACAAGGCGACGCGCATGGCTAATCCCGCATCCATACAGGTAACGGCTTATGCCGATGCCGAAGGCGCAATGCCCCTGCAAAACGGTTTGTACCACGATTTACTGGTTGAGCCGCCAATGACCGAAGAACAGCTTTTTAATAAAGTGCAGTTACTTACCGGCCAGCCGGTTGAAACACCGGCAGGCGCCCGTTTTGCACCACGCGTGACCGCACCGGTGGCAACCGGTACAACGGCAAGAATAGAAGGAGTTGCCGCTGTAACCACTTTTTCGCCGGGAATGGCCAATGCGGGTACTATCGTAGCGGGAGATTATTTAACCATTACCGGTTCGGGTTTTGGAACCACCCGCGGCAATGTATATTTCAGCAATGCCGATAATGGAGGCGGCACATTAATTACACCTCAGTATGCTTCGGATTACCTGTCATGGAGCGATAACAGCATTACGGTTAAGGTACCTGAAAATGCAGGTACCGGTAAATTTTTTGTAAACGGAAGCATTTCATCGGTAAGTCCGCTTACCGTTCCTTATGCACATTTAAGCATTTACAATGCATCGGTAAACTTTGCCAGTGTAACGCGGCAACGCTATTATTTGCGTAATAAAAATGGAAATGGCGGTTATACTTTTTTATACAATACCGCCTTTTATAACAATTCTGCCGCCGTTGCTGCTTTTGAAAGAGCGTTAGGTACCTGGCGTTGTGCAACAGGTGTAAACTTTACCTCAGGCGGCACTACTACTGTTGCCACAACGGCCAATGATGGAATAAATACCGTTTTTTTCGATAACACGCTGGCGCTTCCTGCCATAGGGCAAACCACCACCAATTTTTTGGGTTCAGGCATTTCGGGTTCGTGCGATCAGGAAAATACCGTATGGTGGGCAACAGATATTGATATGCGCTTCAGGCCCGATCCGCCTACAGGCAGCGCTACCTGGAATTATGGACCGGGTGCGCCAACTTCTTCCCAAATTGATTTTGAAAGTGTGCTTTTACATGAATTAGGGCATGCCCATGGCCTTGGCCATGTAATTGCGCCCGGGCAGGTTATGCATTATGCCACGATTATAGGAAGCAATAACCGAACACCTTCGGCCAATGATATTGCAGGCGCCAACGCAAAAATGGCTTACTCCACGGTTCCCACCTGTTTTAATCCCGGCGGCTCGGGAACACCCATGACAGCAATTGCCGCAGCCGGTTGCGCTGCCATGCCTTTTTTATTGGTAAAGTTCGAAGGAAACCGGAAAAACGATAACACCAATACATTGGTATGGACAACGGCCCAGGAAAGCACCAATGCAGGGTTTTATATTCAGCGCAGTATTAACGGACAGGTTTATGATGATATAGGTTTGGTACCATCGAACGGCCCTTCGTTGCAAAAATTGGATTATACCTTTGATGATACACAGGCAGGTTCCAAAGGCTGGTACTATCGGTTGAAACAGGTAGAGGCAGGTGGTAAAACAGTTGTATCATCGGCCATTTATATCAGCGGTATTGGTGCAGCCGCATGGCGTGTATGGAGCAATACTTCGGGTACTACATTGTATGTGTCGGGATCATCGGATGGAGCAATAAGTTTATTTTCCACGTCGGGGCAGCTAATATATACCGGCCATGTTCAAACGGGTGTTACGCCTATTTCATTGAACGGCCTGGCTACGGGCGTTTATTTTTGCCGCATTGTTACTCCTTCTTCAACTATAACTCAAAAAGTGCTGATAAGATAATCAGGTGTTTATTTCCGTTATTAATGATCGTGATCAATTTTTTATCTGCTGTTATTTATTGATCTTTTTTGCGGTACCTGGTTTTACATTTTTAACAAGGTTATAAACGGTTAACAATCAGTTGTTGGCTGGTTGTACCTGTGTAAAATCTATGTACAGGGCATGTTATTTGAATCAATACCTGCATATAACTAAATCAATTAATTATGAAACGGTTGCTATGCGTATTGGTTTTAACAGGCGTTTTACTGCTTTCGCAATCTTCCGCGAAAGCGCAGGTTAATGTAAATGTTAATATTGGTTCACAGCCATTGTGGGGACCTGTAGGATATGATGTGGCAGAATATTATTATCTGCCCGATCTGCAGATGTATTACTATGTGCCCTCGCATCAGTTCATTTATCTGAGCAATGGTAATTGGGTTTTTGTGAATAGTTTGCCCGCCCGTTACCGCGGCTATGACTTGTATTCAGGATATAAAGTAGTGATCAACGAACCAAAGCCTTATTTGCACTTCAACAACCACAGAATGGAATATTCCAAATACAAAGGATGGAGAGGAAAGCAGGTTGTGATTCGCGATAGCCGCGAGCCGAAATACTATGTTGTGAAAGGGCATCCCGGAAATAAGGGCGGCAATAAGAAAGGGTACGGGAATGATGATAGAGACCATGGGAATGATGATAGAGGGCATGAAGGGCATGGTAAAGGGGATAACGGGCATGGAGGCGGTCATGGTAATGGAAATAAGCATTAAGGAAAAGATACAAGGCACAAGGAAATTCATATGTCTGCCTGATAACCGGCCACGTTTAATGACCAGATGTCAAAAATTTGCTAAAGTGGTGATTGCTAAAAATTTACAATTTGTTAATTATCCTATTTTAACGGAAAACGATCAATAAAAAAATCAGAAAGGCATATTATTTGGATTTAACAGGGTAACCAAATCAGTAATTTATGAAACAGGTTCTATCTATTTTTTCAGCTATAATTCTTTTAACTACAGCCTCGGTTTCATCGGCAAAGGCACAGGTGAGTGTGAATGTAAACATAGGCGCTCAGCCAATGTGGGGACCTGTTGGGTATAGTGATGTGGATTATTATTATCTGCCCGATATTGAATGTTATTATTATGTTCCGCGCCATCAGTTTGTTTATCTGAGCGGCCCCAACTGGGTGTTCTCGTATAATTTGCCATCCCGTTGTCGTGGATATGATTTATACAGCGGTTATAAAGTAGTTTGTCATGAACCGCGGCCTTATATGAATTTTTATCACGATCGCGAAGTGTATGCAAGATACAGAGGATGCCATGGCAGACAGGAGGTATGGCGCGACTATCACGGTCATGGTGGCGGTTATGGTGGTGGTGATTATTATGTAGAAGAACGTCATCATGGCAATGGCTGGGGACACTATAAACATGACGGTGAACATGGTCATGGACATGGACATGGGCATGGTCATCACGATGATGATGACAGGTAGTAACCAAACCCTGAAATTCAGAAGTCTGATGTCGGATGTCTGAAGTCCGATGATATCTAAAAGAAAGGTGAGCTTTCCCTAAAAGAAAAACTCACCTTTTTTGCATTTCCGACTTCCGACTTCCGACTTCGGTTTTCCGACTTCGTTCTTTATGCTACCGTAATATCTTTGTCAAGATACACATCCTGTGTAGCATGCAGCAGATCAACTCCTTCTTTAAACGGACGCTGAAATGCTTTACGGCCCAGGATCAATCCCATGCCACCGGCTCTTTTATTAATAACAGCTGTATAAACTGAATCGGCCAGGTCGCTCTGACCTTTACTTTCACCGCCGCTGTTTATCAATCCTACACGGCCACTGTAACAATTCAACACCTGGTAACGGCACAAATCGATGGGGTGATCGGTGGTAAGCTTTTCATAAACGAGGTTAGATGTTTTACCATGTTTGGTAGCAAGGTAACCGCCGTTATTGGTAGGTAATTTTTGTTTAATGATGTCGGCCTGAAGTGTAACGCCCAAATGGTTGGCCTGTCCGGTAAAGTCGGCTGCCGTATGGTAATCTACGCCATCTACTTTAAAACCGTTGTTGCGCGTATAGCACCATAAAATAGTTGCCATACCCAGCTCATGCGCATATTCAAATGCTTCGGCAACTTCTTTTAACTGGCGGGCGCTTTCGGCCGAACCCCAGTAAATAGTTGCGCCTACTGCTACAGCGCCCATGTTCCACGCACTTTTAATGGTGCCGAACATAGTTTGATCGTATTTATTAGGCAGGCTCAGAAATTCGTTGTGATTGATCTTTACTACAAACGGAATGCGGTGTGCATATTTACGGCTCATAATTCCCAGCACGCCAAAAGTACTGGCCACACCATTACAACCGCCTTCAATAGCGAGTTTGATGATATTTTCAGGATCGAAGTAAATGGGATTGGGCGAAAACGCCGAACCGCCGCTGTGTTCAATACCCTGATCAACCGGAAAAATGCTGCAAAAGCCGGTGTTGGCCAAACGGCCATGGCCCAGCAAACTTTGCAGACTGCGCAATACCTGGTTGTTACGGTTGCTGTTCAACCATATTTCCTCGATGTGATTCGGAGAAGGCAGTGTGATCGTTGATTTGTCAATGGCTTTGCTTTTGTGCTCTAACAAAAAGGAGGCTTTATCGCCAAGCAGATCGATAATTTTTTTTGAAGGCATAAATACTTTTTTAAGTCTGAAAGACCGAAAGTCGGAAAGACCGAAAGAATCATTTTGATGGAGCATTTTTCTTTCGGACTTCCGGACTTCCCGACTTTCGGACTGGTTTTACGATGCGGCAAAGATAGGCCGTACCGGATTGACACACAACGAAAGTGCCGGCGCTAAGGCCGGCACTAACAATATGATCCTTTAATCTTATGGGATATAAAGAAATGAAATTCTAATCTTTATGCATTTCTATTGATACAGTTCAAATCTTCAAATGCAATTTCTAAACGTTTTATAAAAGTTTCTTCGCCTTTGCGCAACCATGAACGGGGATCGTAGAATTTTTTGTTTGGTTTATCGGCTCCTTCAGGATTGCCCAGCTGTGCCTGCAGGTATGCTTCGTTCTTTTTGTAGTAACCTAAAATGCCTTCCCAGAAAGCCCATTGCAGGTCGGTATCGAGGTTCATTTTAATGGCGCCATAGCCGATGGCTTCGCGGATCTGGTGCTGAGGTGAACCACTGCCGCCGTGGAATACGAAATACACAGGCTTGGGGCCGGTTTTGAATTCTTTTTGAATATAGTCCTGGCTGTTCTTTAAAATTACGGGACGTAATTCAACATTACCCGGGCTGTACACGCCATGTACATTTCCGAAGGCAGCTGCTACAGTGAACAAACGGCCAACTTTACCTAATTCTTTATAAGCATAGGCCACGTGTTGCGGCTGTGTATATAATTTGTCGTTTTCAACACCGCTGTTATCAACGCCGTCTTCTTCACCGCCTGTAACACCCAGCTCAATTTCGATACCCATACCCAGCGGTTCCATTCTTTTGAAAAACGCAACAGAGGTTTCGATGTTTTCTTCAATACTTTCCTCGCTCAGGTCAAGCATATGTGAGCTGAACAGGGGTTGTTGTTTTTCTTTGAAGTATTGTGCGCCGGCATCGATCAGTCCGCTGATCCATGGTAACCATTTTTTAGCGGCATGGTCGGTATGCAGCACAACAGGCACACCATAATATTTTGCCACATTATGTATATGTAAAGCACCTGATACAGCGCCTGAGATATTTCCCTGCAGGTTATCATTAGGCATGCCTTTACCGGCAATGAATTGAGCACCGCCATTTGAGAATTGAATAATAACCGGAGAATTTACTTTAGCAGCTGTTTCAAGAGTTGCGTTAATGTTATTGGTACCAATGGTATTTACAGCGGGTAGCGCAAACTGATTTTCTTTAGCATCTTTATATAAAGCTTCCAGTTCTTCACCGAACAATACACCTGGTTTGTATTTTTTCATGTTTTTATATTTTTTACTTATTTCTTATTTAATTGAAAATCAGAAGTATTGAAATTTATTCAACAGATTGATGATTTTTTTAACGCGCCGCGAAGATAAGAATTTGGAAGGGAAAATAGTCCTGATTGCTGTCATTAAGAAGAATGATTGTATGATTGTTGGAACAAATCAGTCTTCAAACTTTCCGAGATTCTTCTGTATTAGTTTCAGATTCTTTTGAAGTGTTTGCTTTAGTTGCCTTTTTACAAGCTGACCCATAGAGCTGCATTTATAAAACTGCGCATTGTGAAAGTAATCGCCCAGTTCGGTTTTCAGCTGGAGTAATTTTTCAGGAACCGAAATGTGGTCTTTTGCCATTATGTTCAACAATTCCATCAACCGAAAGCGCGACGAAGCCACGCGAAAGGCCATCATGGTACGCTCTTCGGTTTGATATTGGTGAATGCTTTCTTTATTCAGGTGTTTGGCACAAAGATCAACCAGTATTTTATTTTCTTTAAAGAACTGCGGCATGTACAAATTCTTACGGCCTTCGTACGATTGCTGGTCGAAATCGATAGCGCGAATGCGATACTGGTAATCTTCAATATCAGGCGTAATATCTACCACAAAATTATATGAGCGCATATCGCCCAGCAAACGAACAAAACATCGTTCGTTGAACTTTACAAATTCCTTTGCCAGCCTGATCTTATTAGTAAAAGGATCGTTGAGGTGATTGGTCAAAAACACATCGCCGGGAATGCCTGGAATATGTTCTTCGACCAATGTATTTTGATTGGTGAGATAGGTAATACGGTTGGGCGACAATATATGTTCCAGTTCAAGTCCGTAAATACGGGAAGCATCGGCGATTTTGATATAATAATGATCGTAGTTGTCGTTGTACTTGTTTACTATACGGATACGGAAGGGATTTGAATTACCGAAACTGCAGTAATCGATACGTGCCACATCGAGGTGTTTGGTAAACGTAAGATCACCTTCGGTTTTCAGAATAGCATACATCTGTACCAGTCCGCCACGGATAAATTCCCAGTCGCGCATATCGTATACCACGGTTTCCCATAAAGTGTCGTTACCATTTTTATCTTTTAAAGGAATGGAATAGGTAATTCGTAACAGGTCGTTATACGAAACGGGCAGTTTTACTTCGCGGCCATGATTCTTCAGATAGGCACGTAACCGGTCGTGCACGGGAAACATGGGCTTTTTTCGTGAAGGTTTATTAGGCTCGGTGGTATCGTTGATTGAAAACATCTGTTAGATTGTTGGATTGTTTTTATTGTTTGATTGTTGTGGAACCCGTTAACCAAACAGGTTGCTAACAATCAATCCATCAAACCATTTAATCGGCTCAAAGTTAACCGATCTGCTGTAACTGCCGTAACAAACCCATAAACCAGGAGGGGGCGTGCAAAAGCCGGCTGCCGTACCAGCTGAATAATTCACCATCGACCAGTTCAATTCTGGTATCGGGCAGCAGTGGCTGCAGTTCGATGATATGTTTTTGTGCGAATGGAAATGGTTCTGAAGAAAGCAGCAGCAGTTCGCAGCCGGCTCCGGTTAGCGACTGCGATTGCAATTGTTCAATAGTTATAGTTGGATAGCGTGTTTGATGCCCGAATATATTTTCAAAACCACAGCGTTTCAACATATCATGAATAAAGGTATCGCCGCCAATGGTCATATATGGTTCGCGCCAGATGAGGTAACAGGTTTTAACCGGTTTTTGTTGATTTGTAAGTACCGATTGTTGCAGGGAAAGTTCATTGAAGCCGCTCCGGATGCGGTTAATTAAATCTGATGCTTTATCGATCGTTCCGGTGATCATACCAATATTATTGATCATATCAATTGCATCGGTAAGATTGTTCACATCGCTTATCCAAACCGGATACTGTTTTGCCAGTTCTTCAATTTGCTCTTTTACGTTTTCTTCTTTATTGGCCAGAATAAGATCGGGCTGTAACTTTTGAATAATATCAGCTTTTACTGTTTTGGTGCCGCCAATCCTTGTTTTGGTCCTGAACCAGGTTTGGGGATGAACGCAAAATTTGGTAATGCCAATCACCTGTTCATCGAGCTGTAATGAGTATAATAATTCGGTTATTGATGGAACGAGCGAAATAATACGACGCGGCGTGTTTTGTAATTCAATAGTTCGGCCCAGGTAGTCGGTATAAGCAGGCATTTTTGAGTAAAGGTACAAGGTGCAAGGCACAAGGCAGAAGAATCAGGGCGCAAGGCTCCTTCCTTCGCTAAAGCTTCGGCAGGCAGGCAGGCTCAGGGTTTGAAAGAAGGGATAAGGTTCAAGGTTAATGGTACAAGGGAAGGTAATGGCCATTAGGTAATTGACAAGGGATAGAAAAGTTATAAGCTAAGGCGCAGGTAAGGCGAAGTTTGAATTTGAAGGCGATTAAGGAAAGCGGGTTTGTACTTGAAATGGGTGTTTTTTGGAAGGACCGCTGCTGCCTCCTGCTAAAAACAAAGGTGGTTTTAGCAGGAGGGGTTATTGGAGTTAAGCAGACGGTTTTTAACACACAGGAATTGGAACTACCTCGGTCTTGTTTGGACGTTGGATTTTAATTTGGACGGTTAATCATAAGGATACGTCTATTAGTTTTCACGGACATGGATCGATTTGTCACGGACATTGGATCTGAATATTGGATTTTATAAATGATATTGGATTGTAAAAAAAGAACAAAAAAAGGAAGTTGACTGATACTGGATTTTTCTGGATTTTTTATTGGATATTGAACAGTAAACGGTTTTCCCTGAGATATTGGACAGATTGATATAGTAATCAATCAACTTCTTACCACAAAGTTAAGTGAGAATGAAATGTTAACAAGAGCAGAAATTCTCGATTTAAAATCTTCAGTATTTACTGCAATAGTAGTAGGTGTCCAGTAGTAATGCACGTAGTATTGCAATAACAGGCAGGTAGTATTACGAGATTAGATGAAAATAAGGCAATTTTCATTGATCGCGGTCAATTGATTGATAAATGTCAACGGCTGAAATGAGCCACCAGTAAGGGTTTCACGAGATTTATGGTTAAACGGTGATTTCTTTGCATTGACCGATAAAGGGATTCCTTTGATCGAATAAAATTCACATGCCGTAAAAGGTTTTTAATCTTTGTAGTGTTAAAACGCTGTTGACGTACCCTGAGAATCCGTAACCCGAATCAACAAGCGACCTTATTCCCTGAACACGTAGAATTAACCCCTAAACCCTAAGTTTCATAATAGTCGTTTTTTTTAGATTGATCCGTACCCTGTATCCAATATCGTAAAAACCAGAAATCTATCAGCAAACCTTTAAGTCCTTGTGTAAAGCCGTCCAAAAGTACCTGAACAAGATTTCACAAAAGCGTTCTGTTAAAAGCAGGGCGCTTTTTTTTTAAGGCACAAGGCACAAGGCACAAGTTACAAGGCACAAGACGTTCAGATTTAATCAGCCTGACTAAACCGCAAGACCTTGTGCCTTGTAACTTGGGTCTTGTACCTTTTATTAACTCAACGCCTGTATCACGTCGTATTTGGTAACAATATGATAATTGCCGGCTTCGTCTTTGCTTAATACAGCGCCATTATCTTTATTGATCAGGTTCCTCAGCTTTTCGATAGGAGTATTATAATCAACCACGGGAAAAGCCGGTTCCATTACTGCTTCAATTTTCGCATTCTTTATATCCGGATCCGAAAATACTTTTTGAAATAACCCGCTTTCGCTGATAGCGCCAACAAGACCATTGCCATTGATCACGGGTATGTGCTCAATATCGTATTTACGCATAAGGTCAACCGCTTCAGCAACGGTATGGCCAGGTTCAATGGTTACTAATTTTTGTTTGGCAGCACGGCCATTTACAATGTCTTTAAAGGTTTTAACATCCAGAAAACCGCGTTCCATCATCCACTGGTCGTTATAAATTTTGGCTACATAGCGGCTACCATGATCATGAAAGATGCAAACCACGAGGTCGTCTTTTTTCAATGCAAATTTTTCGTTGCCTGCAATTTGCAGTAAACCCTGCAAACAACTGCCGGCGCTGTATCCGCAAAATATACCTTCATCTTTGGCCAGTCTACGCGCCATGATGGCGCCGTCTTTATCGGTTACCTGTTCAAAGTGGTCAATCACGCTCATGTTGTAATTCTCAGGAACGAAATCTTCGCCAAAACCTTCCGATATATACGGATGCACTTCGTTCATATCTATTTCGCCCGTACGAAAATATTTGGTAAGTAAAGAACCATACACATCAATGGCCCAAACCTGTATAGCGGGATTTTTTTCTTTAAGATACATAGCCGTACCTGTTACAGTGCCGCCGGTACCTGCCGTACACACAAGGTGGGTGATCTTTCCTTCGGTTTGTTTCCATATTTCGGGGCCTGTGGTTTCGTAATGGGCCAGGCGGTTGGCGAGGTTGTCGTATTGATTACAGTGAAACGAGTTCGGAATTTCTTTGGCCAACCGGCGTGCAACAGAATAATAACTGTGCGGATCGTCGGGTTCAACATTTGTAGGACATACGATCACTTCGGCCCCAACTGCTTTCAGTATATCCACTTTTTCTTTTGACTGTTTGTCGGTAGTGGTAAAAATGCATTTGTATCCTTTAACACAGGCTGCCAGGGCAAGGCCCATACCGGTATTACCGCTGGTACATTCAATGATGGTTCCTCCGGGTTTCAGTTTGCCTTCTTTTTCTGCTACTTCTATCATTTTAACCGCCATGCGATCTTTAATTGAATTGCCGGGGTTAAAATAATCTACTTTGGCCGCAACGGTACAGGGAAGGTTTTTGGTGATTTTGTTCAGTTTTATAAGTGGCGTATTACCAATCGTTTCGAGAATATTATTTTTAATATCCATTGCGTAGTTTTTGTTAAGTGCAAAGGTACGTTTTAATAGGCAGTAGGCAGTAGGCAGTAGGCAAGGGGCAGTGGGCAGCCGTCACCCCCTTCGGCTGCGCTCAGGGCGTCGACACCCCTTCGACTACGCTCAGGATCGGGTGCCCTTCGACTTCGCTCAGGGTCAGCAGACATTCCTTCGACTGCGCTCAGGGAATGTAAAGAAGTTATTAATTTTTTGACTGTACTTTCATTACAGGTCCGGTTATTGTATATTTAAACGCTATGCTTTGATGAAGGGTGCGCCCGATTCGAAGCGAATTGAAATTCATTTTTTAAATTTGTAGCGGGGGATTTTGAGTATGAAAGTTTATTTTATCAGTGGCCTTGCTGCCGATAAAAGAGTATTCAGGGATATACAATTACCTGAGGGTTTTGAAGCCGTATACCTTGACTGGATTCAACCTGAAAAAGATGAATCCTTGCCGCAATATGCATTGCGGCTGGCTGCCAACATCAACAAAGAAGAACCCTTTGCTTTGGTGGGATTGTCGTTTGGTGGCATGCTTGCCACCGAAATAGCCAAACAATATCAGCCTGCCGTTACCATTCTTATTTCCAGCGTTCCTGTATCGAACCAGTTACCGGTGTATTATCGTATTGCCGGCAAACTGGGGCTTCATAAAATTGTACCTGTTTCGCTGATAAAAACATCTGCTTCTGTAAAGCGGTTTGTGAGCCGTGAACAATCTGAAGTGAAAAAAGTATTATGGCAGATCATTCATGAAAGTGATATCGGTTTAATAAAATGGAGCATGAATGCCATTCTGAACTGGCATAATGAAACCATACCACAACCTGTTTGGCATATTCATGGTACAAAAGATGAAATACTGCCGGTTCGTTATACAAATCCTACACATACTATTCCAAAAGAAGGGCATATGCTGGTAATGACTCGCCCCGATGCCGTAAATGCATTTTTAAAAAATGCGCTGATGCCTGCTACAGCAAATGCATAATGTTTTTTATTAACAACACCGGTTTTTGGCTGCAAATTGGCAGTCGGGGATCCATCAGTTTTTTATTGCATAAGGTTTAAAAAAAGCGCGTAAAAAATTAAAATTTTATGCAATAAAAATGTTCCGGAGGCCAACGCTTATAAAATCATAATTTTGAACAGGCACGGCAAAGACTATCAGGCATTTTACAGGCTGTTTTAAAGAAAAAATGTTGTTAGTAAAAACAAGTATTTTTCTTTCGCGTCATGCCTTACATTTGCTGCCCCTTTGACGGAAGTCGGAAGTCTGAAGTCGGAAGTCTGAAGTCAGATGTCGGAAGTTGGATCCAGGATTGAAAAAGAATAAATCAGGGGATGTTGTGTAAGCAGGAAATGAAAGAGAAAAGACCTTCCCCTCATAGGGACGCAATGTAGTAGTAGAAGAAAATTTTAAAAAACACTGCAAATTCTAATAGATGGAAGTAAAGTACATTCAGAAGATAGCTGAAAAGTTATCATTCAACTTAAAGCAGATCAATAATATTCATCAGTTGCAAAGCGAAGGAGCCACTATTCCGTTTATGGCCCGTTATCGTAAAGAGGCAACCGGTAATATGGATGAGGTTGGCATTGCTCAGGTGGTTGAGCAGATCGCTTATTTTAACGAACTGGATAAGCGTAAAGAAACAGTTGTTAAAACCATTGAAGGCCTGGGCAAATTAACGCCCGAATTAAAAGATCGTATCGAAAATTGTTATGATGCCACCGAACTGGAGGATATTTATCTTCCCTACAAGCCAAAACGTAAAACCAGGGCTACGCAGGCTATTGAAAAAGGATTGGAGCCTTTGGCGAAACTGATCTTTGAGCAGGGTAATGAGAACATTGATGAGGAAGCCGCTAAATTTTTGAACGAACAGGTAAAAGATAATAAAGAAGCCCTGCAGGGTGCAAGGGATATCATTGCCGAGTGGGTGAGTGAACACGAACAGGCCCGTAATAAAGTGCGCCAGTTGTTTACCGAAAGCGCTAAGTTATCGGCCAAAGTATTAAGCAGTAAAAAAGAAGAAGAGGAAGCGCAGAAATACCGCGATTACTTTGAATTTAACGAATCGCTGGCCGATAGTCCTTCGCACCGCATTCTGGCTATACGCCGCGCCGAAAAAGAAGGCTACCTGGTAATGGATATCAACATCGAAAAACAAACCGCTGTTGATGATCTGGACCGCATTTTTGTAAAAAGTTCAAGTCCGCTTGCAGGTGAAGTGAAAAAAGCGATAGACGATTCGTTCGATCGCCTGCTGAAACCTTCTATTGAAAATGAGTTCAGGTTACAAAGTAAAAATAAAGCCGACGAAGAAGCCATTCATGTGTTTACCGAAAACCTGCGGCAATTATTACTGGCTTCGCCGTTAGGATCTAAAAAAGTACTGGCGCTTGACCCTGGTTTTCGTACCGGTTGTAAACTGGTTTGTTTGGATGCACAGGGCAACCTGGTATATAACACTGCCATTTATCCGCATCCGCCACAAAACGAATGGCAAAAAAGTGTTGCTGAACTTAAGCACCTGGTCGATAAGTACGAAATTGAAGCCATCGGTGTAGGTAATGGTACCGCAGGCCGCGAAACCGAACAACTGGTTCGCAGTATTGATTTTGGAAAGCCGGTAAGCGTGTTCCAGGTAAATGAAAGCGGTGCTTCGATTTACTCGGCTTCGGAAGTGGCGCGCGAAGAATTTCCCGATCATGATGTAACTGTGCGCGGCGCCGTGAGTATCGGCCGTCGTTTGCTCGACCCGCTGAGCGAACTGGTAAAAATTGATGCCAAATCGATCGGTGTGGGACAGTATCAGCATGATGTAAATCAAACCCGCTTAAAAGAAGCCCTTGACAGGGTGGTTGAAAGCGCGGTGAACTTCGTAGGCGTTGATGTGAACACGGCTTCAAAACACCTGCTGGCATATGTTTCAGGTATCAGTGGTACGCTGGCTAAGAATATTGTTGAACACCGTGCTAAGAATGGTCCGTTCAAAACCCGCGACGAATTGAAAAAAGTGCCGATGATGGGACCCAAATCATTTGAACAGTGCGCCGGTTTCTTACGCATACCCGGTGCCGATAATCCGCTTGACAATTCATCGGTTCACCCGGAGAGTTACCATGTGGTAGAAAATATGGCAAAAGACTTACAGGCTTCGCTGGAAGACCTGATCAAAAAAGCCGATCTGCGTAAAAAGATCAATAAAAAACAATATATCAGTGAAAGCATTGGTGAGTACACCATCGATGATATATTGAAAGAACTGGAAAAACCTGGTCGTGACCCCCGTGCTCAGATCGAGGAATTTCGTTTTGATGAAACCATCAAAGCCATCGAAGATGTAAAACCAGGTATGACGGTACCAGGTATTGTTACCAATATTACCAACTTTGGCGTGTTTGTAGATATTGGCGTAAAGCAGGATGGACTGGTACATATATCGCAACTGAGCAATACCTATGTATCGGACCCCAATGAGGTAGTGAAACTGCAACAAAAAGTAATGGTAACCGTAACCGAAGTTGATGTGCCGCGCAAAAGAATTTCGCTAACCATGAAAGACCAGCAGAAAGGTGGCGGCGGCGAAAAACGTGGAGGTGGTAATACCGATCGTAAACCATCGGGCGGCGGTGCAGGCAAAAATCAGTCAAAGAAACAGGAACCGCTGAATCCCTTCCAGGCGAAGCTGGAGGAGTTAAGAAAGAAGTTTAATGACTAAATAAATAACGAATATTGAATGTTCAATGTTGAATATTGAAATGAATTCCGGTATCGGTTTTTACTTCAATATTCAACATTCATTATTCGTTATTCGATATTATTCTCTTTTTCTTTCTGCCGAGATACATATCCAGCAGCATCAGACCCAGCACTACATTGACCATCATGAAAATGTTGGTCGAGGTATTGTTCACGATTTTACTGAAATCGATTTTACTGAAATCTAATTTATTGAGGTTGACTATTGAGCTTCCGGTGCCGGCGCCGGACCAATTAATCTGTCCCATAGTATAGATTAAAAAACCGGTAATGCTGAGTATGAAAAAAGCAGCTATACCCCATATTATTCGTTTGTTGATATACGATTTGGCAGCCGGAGCAATGTAGTGTTTGCTAATCTCTTCCATAACGTTTTGGGTAAAACGCATTGAAGGTTCATCGAGCTCAAGGTGGTTGCCCAGCAACTGATGCACCTCAAGCAACTCCTCGTATTTGGCCTTCCATTCAAGGTTGGTGGCAACCAGTTGTTCAATAAACAACCTTTCTTCGGCACTGCAGGCGCCATCGATATAATCCCACAAACGCTCTTCCATATTTTGTTGCCTGTTCATACTTCTTGTTTTTACTTGTTAACTTTTCAACTAATCAACCGGTTAACTAATTAACCATATCCTTTACTTCCTCACTAAAATATTTTTCCATCTTTTCTTTCAGCCGTTGCCGGGCACGGTGCAGTTTTACTTTTACGGTATTGGGCTCGGCGCCAATAATACGACCAATTTCTTCGAGGCTTTGTTCGCCTTGGTAAAATAAGGTGATTATTCTGGCATCATCAACACTCAATAATTTAATAGCCTCATTGATCATCTGCACTTTCGACTTTTGTTCAACCTGGTTCGCCCTGAAAGATGAGTTCTGATTGTCGGCCACTTCAAATACTTTTTCATTATCCAGCGAATGAACATCAAGCTTTTTCTTACGCAAAAAAGTAATGCAGGTTGTAGTAACGATGGTATACAACCAGGTGCTGAACTTCGATTCGCCGCGAAAATCGGCCAGGCTGCGATATGCTTTTACAAATACATCCTGAGCTATTTCTTCTGCATCCTCGCGGTTGGGTGTATAACGCAGTGTAATGGTAAAAACGAAATTCTGGTATCGCTTTACCAAATCACTATACAATGCCTGCTCGCCGCGCAGCACTCTGGTAATGATCTCATTATCACTCGTTCCGATTTGCATTATAGTAAGTATGACGTTGGTTTACTGGAAAAGGTTACAGAGGCACAGGAAACAAGGCACAAGAGTCAGGAAACAAGGCTCAAACCGATCAGGTTTAGTCAGGCTGATTAAATCGCAAGACCTTGTGCCTTGTACCTTGTGCCTTGGGGCTTAACTTTTTCATGGCTGTACTTTTCATCCGGTTATTATGAACACTTCTTCAATATGTATGCCCCGGATAAGCATCATTTGCCAGTATACTCCACCCACATGCCGGAATTTATGGGTATTGATTTTCAGGTGTTTATTAAATTGGGGCATACAAACAGTGTACGGTTTTGATACTTTTCTGTTCATTAATGAACCGGGGGTGTAACTTGTTTTGAGCTGTGGTAGTCATAGTAAGTGTATCGGCACTATAAAAAGTTTGTCAAAAGCTGTAACCCGGGATGAACAACTGTAGTCTGATACGTACACCTAATAAACAATCAATAAAAAATATAAAGTATGGAAACTTCTCAATTAGCGATAATCTGGTTACTGATGGGCACATTGGCATTGTTTGCAATGATATTTGGCCTGGGGTATTTGCGCAACCGGGAAAATATGTCGATGATTGAAAAAGGATTGAACCCCCGGTTACAAAAAAGTCGTCCGGCTCCTTATACAAATTTAAAGTGGGGATTATTGCTTGTAGGGGCGGGAGCAGGATTACTGGTGGCATTTATATTAAGTGAGTACGTGTTGGTAAGGCAGGATAAATTCGGTAGCTATTCCAATGATAATCCGGCAGTTTATTTTGCTTTAATAGCCATTGGTGGCGGTTTGGGTTTGATTGCCTCTTATCGTGTTGAAAAGAAAGAGCTGTTAAATAAAGACAACGAAAGTGTTTAGTTCGCCCCTTAACAACCAACAACCGGAATCTGAAGCCATGATCAGATTCCGGTTGTTGGTGCATTTTAAGTACTATTTTTTCATCACACTCAATGCCTTTGAAATAGCCGTATCGTCGGCATTGCTCACTTCATAATAGCCTTCCATGCGCCATATCTGGCGGGCCAGCCAGGTTTTGATGCGTTTTTCAATATCAAGTTTATCGCGTTCGGGAATGTTTTGAACATGTACCGAATTTTGGGCAGCATAGCTCATCAAACTGTTCCAGGCTGTATGTGTGTCGGTATACCGGCGGGCGAAGTCGGCCGGATCTTTAAACTGGTCAAAATAAGCTTTATTCTGCTGGTAGTATACGTATATGAATTTGCTGAAGAGCTGGTTATCGAACAATACATATACATTGCTTGAAAAGGTGGCTGTGTCGAAAGGAACAAAAATATCGGGAGTAATGCCGCCGCCACCATAAACGATTCTACCGCTTTTGGTTTTAAAGGCCGGTCCGGTATGGTTGCTTACGGTATCGCCATTTACCAGTTCGCCGTTTTCGAACCGATCGGCCAGTTCCTCATTGTATGCTTCGCGACCCTTGTTATAGGGTTTTTGAATATTTCGGCCGATGGGTGTATAATAACGGGCAACAGTTAACCGCAATGCCGAACCATCGCTTAAGTCGTACTGTTCCTGAACAAGACCTTTTCCAAATGTTCTGCGGCCGATGATGGTAGCCCGGTCCCAGTCCTGTAAGGCGCCAGCCACTACTTCACTGGCCGAAGCCGAGCTTTCATCTACCAGTAAAACCAGTTTTCCTTTTTCGAACAAACCGGGGCGTTTGCAATGGTATTCGTTTTTTTCCTGCTTTTCGCCCTGGGTATATACGATTAGCCGTTCGTCATCTAAAAATTCATCTACTATATCAGTTGCTTCGGTTAAAATACCGCCGCCATTGCCGCGCAAATCGAATATGAGTTTTTTCATTCCTTTTTGCTGCAGGGCTTCCATGGCTTTCATAAATTCTTCGTAGGTAGTGCCTGAGAATTTATTCAAATGAATATAACCGGTTGTTGTGTCGATCATGTACGAAGCATCTACCGAGTACAGGGGTATGGTACCGCGTGTAATAAGTGTTTGCACCTTTTTATTATTGCGCAGCACGGTAACCTGCACCTTGCTGCCGCCTTCGCCCCGTAACAGATTTTTTATTTTATCGGCTGTAATGCTTTTACCGGCAACGGCGGTATCGCCTACAAGCAAAAATTTATCACCTACCTGTAAACCGGCTTTATCGCTGGGACCGCCTGAGAGTACATTAGTAACATGAACCGTATCGTTGATAATAAAGAATTCAACCCCTATACCTTCAAAATTGCCCTGCAGGTCTTCATTGATTTCCTCTACGTTCGAAGCAGGTATATAAACTGAATGGGGGTCGAGGTGAGCCAGCATGGCCTGAATAGCGTCTTCGGTAAGGGTGTCGGTATTAACTTTATCTACATATTTCATGTTCACAAGGTCAACCACTTCCTGTAAAACCGACCGCTTACCACTATTAAAAATGCCACGTGAAGAAGGTACATTTTGCCGCAAAGCCGAACCAATAAACATGCCCACTATTAATACTATCGAAAATAACAGCGGCATCCATACTTGTAGTCTTTTCATCTGGAAAAAATAATAAAAATTGTTTTAATAAGGCAAGGTGTTAGTTGATAAGTTAACAAGTTGATAAGTTAACAAGTTGATCAGTTGACAAGTTGAATTGTTAATCACCTTGTTAACTTGTCAACTTTTTAACTTGTAAACTCGTCAGTTAAGTCGCGTGAATTTGCCGGGGTGGCAAAAAAATGGCAACTCATGCTATTGAATTTTTCAAATTTCCGGCGAAGTTCATAATTAATTTGCAAGTAACGTTTTTTTGTTTTTTAATGGTTACAGGCCGCATTATACGGGCACTTTGTATAAATAAACGGCAAATTTGTGCATAATCACCCGATGCAAATTGCGTGTTTGTGCAGGATGTTGTTCCTTGTTTCTGCATGGTTGTTTCACCTGTGCTTCTTACCTTCGTTACACGGCTATGTTTAAAAATGAGCCAGTTATACAAATTTCTTAAGTACCGTACATACCGGTGCGAATATACAGCCCGACCGTATCCATGCGGGGCCTTTTGGCGTTAGTTTTGGGTAAACAGTTCGGAATTATTACAATTAAACGGAAACTTATGGCAATACTGCTGGCAGACAGTGGGGCAACAAAATGTGAATGGTATTTGGCAGAATCAAAAAAAAGCACCAAAACTGTTTTTACTCAGGGCATTAGCCCTTATTTTTTAAATGAAGAAAAAACCATTGCTTTATTAAAGCAAGAGCTGCTGCCCCAAATTGCTGATGCCGCAGGTATTACAGAAATACACTATTACGGCACCGGCATGCGCAACCCGGGCAATGTAAATATGGTTAAAACAGCCCTTACTACTGTTTTCAGTAATGCTGTTACTGAAGTGAGCGACGATATGCTGGCGGCAGCCAGGGCATTGAATGGCCATAATAAAGGCCTGGCCTGCAACCTGGGCACCGGTTCTTTTGCGGTATATTATGATGGAAACAGCATTACCAAACAGGCGCCCGGCATTGGTTATATTCTGGGTGATGAAGGAAGCGGCGCTTACCTGGGTAAAAAAGTACTGCAATATTATTTGTACAATACCTTTGACGAGGAACTGCGTTATAAATTCGAAGACAGGTATAATACAACGGCTGTTGATATATTGGAAAATGTTTACCGCAAACCACTTGCAAACAGATATCTGGCTTCCTATGCCCTTTTCCTGTCGGAAAACCGGGGGCATTACATGATTGAAAATATTATTGAAGACGGATTGAATGATTTTTTCTTTACCCATCTGTGCAAATTTTCCGAAAGCTGGAATTTTCCAATACACTTTGTAGGCGGCGTGGCATTTGCGTTTAATGACATCGTAAAAGAGTTGTGTCAATCATACGAGTTTGAGCAAGGCCACATTTTAAAGGGAGCTATGGAAGGGTTAATTGAATACCATGTATCATGAAAAACAAACTTGTACCCAATATCAATCAAACATTGAACAATAGCAACATGGCGGATTTTAACAGGATAACGGAACAGCCGAGTGATTACCGGGACCTCGAAAAAATGAGTATTCACGAGTTGCTTACCAACATGAATACCGAGGACAAAAAGGTTCCGTTTGCTGTAGAAAAAGCCATTCCCCAAATAGAAAAACTCGTAGCAGCCATAGCCGATAAAATGCTTGCCGGTGGCCGGCTTTTTTACATAGGCGCCGGAACCAGCGGTCGCCTGGGCATTCTGGATGCCAGTGAAATTCCACCCACATATGGATTGCCGCACGGACTGGTGATTGGCATTATTGCCGGGGGCGATATTGCTATTCAGCGGCCGGTTGAGCAGGCCGAAGACAGCTGGGAGCAGGGCTGGGCCGATTTAATGAAACATGCCATTGATGAAAAAGACGTAGTGATTGGTATTGCCGCCAGCGGCACTACGCCCTATGTGATCGGCGCATTGAACGAAGCCCGCAAAAAAGGCATTATCACAGGCTGTATAACCTGTAATGCAGGTTCACCGCTGGCTGCAGCATCTGAGCTACCGGTTGAAGTAGTGGTAGGCCCCGAATTTGTTACCGGCAGCACCCGCATGAAAAGCGGTACCGCACAAAAGCTGGTGCTGAACATGATCAGCACAGCCGTAATGATACAAATAGGCAGGGTAGAGGATAATAAAATGGTAAACATGCAGCTTACCAACAGCAAGCTGGTTGACCGCGGCACTAAAATGGTGATGGAAAAAACCGGCATCAGCGATTACCATAAAGCCCTCGAATTGTTGCTTAAATATGGCAGTGTGAAAAAGGCAGTGGATTCATTGAAGAAGTAAAAATCAAATTAGTCAATCACTCAAATAAGTCAAATTGTTTCTGACCCCGGCCTGTCTTAATTAAGAAGAGAGGTTCGGGGTCAGATGTTTTTTACGACCTGTTTGACATTTATCATACAGGACAACTTCTTTCATTTTCTTAATGAACTAACGTTGGCAGGCTGCGCAAAAAGCTGTAACTTTTAAGTAACATATCATTAAACTTATACTTATGAGGTACAGAATTTTACCTGCCACTTTTATTGCAATGTGTTCGCTGCTGACTGTGAATGCACAACAAAAACAAACTACTACAGCTTTTGCTATTACCAGCACAGAGAAAGGAAACTTTAACTGGACCGATGTAAAGCAAATTGATTTTACAACCGGTAATGTTACCCGCTCCGTTTTCGATTCAAAGCAAACCAATTTCACAGTATACAATGCACGAACCGGAAAAGAAATAAAAACAACCAGTGTACAAAATGGTGTAACCAGCACGTCGCCGGTTGCTTCTTTATCGGCTGCCTGCGCATACGACCAGCGGCATAACCGCCTGTATTATGCGCCTTTGTTCATGAACCAGCTGCGGTATATTGACCTCGATGCTGCTTCACCAAAAATTTATTATTTCGAAAACGAACCCTTTACACCGGCTGCCGATTTAAATAACGAAGCCAATCATATTACCCGCATGGTTATTGCCGCCGATGGCAATGGATATGCGCTCAGTAACGATGGCAATCATCTGCTACGTTTTACCACAAGCCGCAAGCCGGTTATTACCGACCTGGGGGCTGTTCAGGATGATGCCTTGAACGGACAATTATCCATTCACGCCAAAACAACCGGCTGGGGTGGCGATATGGTGGCCGATGCTGCCGATAACCTGTATGTGGTGACGGCTTACCGGCATGTTTTCAAAATAAACATTCAAAGCAAAATAGCTACTTATGTTGCTGAAATACAGGGATTGTCTGCGAACTTTACTACCAATGGGGCAGTGGTTGATAATGAAGGCAACTTAATTGTAAGCAGCGCCAACACTACTGAGGGCTATTATAAAGTAGATGTTCATACATGGCAGGCCACCCGCATCGATATCAAAGGCACCGTTTTCAATGCTTCGGACCTGGCCAATGGCAACTTCGTATTTGCCAATGATAAAAACACCATATCGTTAATAAACAGAACTGTTATTCGCAATGATAAAATTGCTGTATATCCCAATCCGGTTTTAACCAATCAGTTGTATGTAAGTTTTAATAGTAAGGAGTCCGGCAGGTATACCATTCAGGTGGTAGATTTAACCGGAAAAATTATTACCGAAAAAGTGGTGCAGGTAGCTTTTGCCGGACAGGTGGTACCTATGTATGTGTATAACAACCTGGCAAAGGGCCCGTATATGGTAAAAGTGTTAAACAATGGTAAAAAAGCGATATTTACCGACCAGGTGATCGTGCAATAAGCAATAAAAAATATTTGGAAACCGTATACCGAAGGCTGTAAATTGCTACAGCCTTTTTTCTTTTTTATATGTCGTCTGTGGCATAGTTTTTAATAAAACGGGCAATAAGCAACAGGCAATAGGCAAAGGGCAATAAACAACAGGTAAGAGGTGCGGTTGTAAAATTGCCAATTGCAAATTGTCAATAGCCAATTGATTTAGTTATGCACGAAATAGAACCATTTTATAACTGGCGTCACATATACACCAGTGAGCAGGATGAACGGTCACCGTTTTTCGGAAGGGTGTACTCTGAGTTTGTATTTTCACAAACAGTATACAATTATTATATCCATCCCCAGTGGGATGACTTTGGTTCGCGCACCATGTACCTGAAAGTATTGATGGCCGATTATGAAGAACATTATGCCGTCATTGAGTTGATTGGTGAATGGAATGACGCCATTGAAAATGATATCATGGAATTGAAGCGCGAAGTAACCGATGTGTTTTTTTATCAGGGCATAACCAAATTTATTTTTATAGCCGAGAACGTATTGAACTTTCATAGCGGCGACAGAGATTATTACCAGGAATGGTTTGAAGAAGTAACTGATGAAGACGGATGGATAGTGATCGTAAACATGCCCGAACAAACGCAGTACGATTTTAAACACGCCCGGCTTAACCGCTATGTTGAATTGATGGACATCGATAACTGGCGCACCTACAAGCCTTTCCATTTATTTAAAATGATCGATGAAATAATGCGTAAAAGACTTGAATAAACATTTTACTTCCCGCCTTCGGCGGGTTTTTTTTGTAATGAAGTTTCGCGCAAAGGCGCTGAGGCGCAAAAAATAACCTGTCAGTTTTAGATCTTAATGTAAGGCTGAAAAATATTTGAATAACCTTTGAATTGCTTTGCGCCTCCGCGCCTTAGCGCGATTTTTTGCTGCGAATACTAACGAACGGAAGTTAAATTATCTGTGTTCATCTGTGTAATCTCCCGACAAATCGGGACAGGCTGTGGCAAACGATTCGTTCACCGAAGGTGGCCATCTGCAATTTGTGGCTTGAAAACCGGTTTTAAATATCGCTGAAATGCAGTGCCACAGAGCGTTTTATACAGAAATCGACCAGTTGGGTATAGTAATTATTTGAGAAAAAAATTTGTCTATAATCAATTAGTTATTATTTTTGACATAATGAACATCGCAAAAGCATACCGTTTCTTTTACTTTTATTTTTACTTCTACTTTACCAGTAGGCCGGGAATGCTTTTGTTGACAACAAAATAAGAATAACAAAAAGATCAACATAAGAAGTCCCGGCAAAAAAGCCGGGACTTTTTTTTATCCCCCCGATTGATCGGGGCATCGTAAAAAAAAGAATCTATGGCGGAACGAAAACAACAACAGGAAATCACCGATGCAACACCAGGCTCAAATGGTATGCAGGGCACCGGAATACGGGTTTCGATACAAGGCTATGAAGGCAGTTTTCACCAGGAAGCGGCCCGGCAGTTTTTCGGAAAAAATGTAAGCGTGATACCCTGCGCCACCTTTCGCGATGTGATCAAAATTGCATCGAACAAAAAAGAAAGTCATGGAGGTGTAATGGCCATCGAAAATTCCATCGCCGGCAGCATTCTTCCCAACTACAACCTGCTGCAAAAAAGTTCCCTGAAGATCATTGGAGAAATTTACCTGCCTATTAAGCAACAACTGCTGGTAAATCCCGGAGTACAACTCGAAGATATACGCGAAGTTCACTCACATCATATGGCCATTCAACAGTGCCTTGAGTTTTTGGATAAATACAACTGGAAGTTAGTTGAAACTGAAGACACTGCCCTTAGCGCCAAACACATTCAGCAACATCACAGCAAGCACATAGCTGCTATTGCCAGCAAGCTGGCAGCCGACCTGTTCAACCTCGAAGTAATTGCTCCCAATATTCATACACTCAAAAATAATTATACCCGGTTTTTGGTTTTGCAACCCGAAGATGTAGCGCAACCGGTCGCAGATGCCGATAAAGCCTCGGTAAATTTTCATACCGATCATTCGCGTGGAAGTTTGGCAAGGGTATTAACCCGCATTGCCGATAGTGGCATTAACCTGAGCAAGCTGCAAAGCTTTCCTATACCGGGCAGCGACTGGCAATACAGTTTTCATGCCGATATGGAGTTTGAAACCTTAACACAGTTTCACAATGTGATTGAAAGCATTCAGCCTATTACCAGTGAGTTGAAAATATATGGGATTTATAAGAACGGGAAATCAATTAGCTAATATGCGAATTTGAAAATTTGAAAATAAGCCAATTTTAAAATGCTTTTACTCAGCCATTTTTAAATTATCAAATCATCAAATTTTCAAAATGAACCAATTTGAAAATGCTTTTCGAACCACAATGGGTTTCCATTTTCAAATTATCAAATTTTCGAATTGTATGCAGACATCTAAACGATTAGAAGGTATTGGCGAATACTATTTTTCGCAAAAGCTGCGGGAGATTGATGAGTTGAATAAGCAGGGAAAGAACGTGATCAATCTTGGTATTGGCAGTCCCGATCTGCCACCGCATCCCGATGTTATAAAAACTTTGCAGGAAGAAAGCGCCAAACCCAATGTGCACGCGTATCAGAGCTATAAAGGATCGTTGGTATTGCGAAAGTCTATCAGCGACTGGTACAAAAAATGGTACGATGTTGAGCTCAATGCCGATACCGAAATATTGCCGCTCATAGGCAGCAAAGAAGGGATCATGCATATTTGTATGACTTATTTGAATGAAGGTGATAAAGTATTGGTGCCTAACCCCGGTTATCCAACTTACCGAAGCGCGGTAAAATTAGCCGGCGGCGAATGTGTGGATTATGAATTAAAAGAAGAAAACAACTGGGAACCTGATTTTGATGCGTTAGATAAAATAGTAGCAGAATCATCTTCATCCCCCTCCACCGGCGGGGGGCGGGGGGAGGCCGGGGCCTTCAAGCTCATGTGGATCAACTATCCGCAAATGCCTACCGGTCAGTTGCCCACCAAAAGCCTGTTCGAAAAAATAGTGGCCTTTGGTAAAAAGCATAACATTCTTATTTGTCACGATAACCCGTACAGCTTTATTCTGAATGATAATCCGTTGAGCTTATTGAATGTGCCCGGCGCCAAAGACGTGGCCATTGAATTGAATTCGCTCAGCAAATCGCAGAACATGGCAGGGTGGAGAGTAGGGGTATTGTGCGGCGCCAAAGAGCGCATCGATGAAGTATTGCGGTTTAAAAGCAATATGGACAGCGGCATGTTCCTTCCCGTACAGTTAGCTGCTGCCAAAGCATTACAATTGCCCAAAAGCTGGTACGATGATGTGAACACTGTTTACAGAAAGCGTCGCGAAATAGTATTTGAATTGCTCGATCTGCTGCAATGCGTGTACGATAAAGGCCAGGCCGGCATGTTTGTATGGGCAAAAATTCCTTCAAACTATAAAACCGGTTTTGAGGTAAGCGATGAAGTGCTGTACAATACCGGCGTATTTATAACGCCCGGCGGCATATTCGGCAAAGCAGGCGATGGCTACATACGCGTAAGCCTTTGCAGTCCCGAAGAAAAGTTTGCAGAAAGCATTAAACGAATAAAAGCATTTTTACCAGCATTAAAAGTTAAATAGGATGTTCAATACCGTTACCATAGTTGGAGTTGGTTTAATCAGCGGTTCGTTTAGCCTGGCTTTAAAAGACAGGTCGCTGGTTAAAAAAGTAATTGGGGTAAGCCGTACAGAGGCCAGTGGCAAAAAAGCGCTGGAGCTTGGTTTGGCCGATGAAATATTGCCCCTCGAAGAAGCGGTAAAGCAGAGTGACCTGATTTATGTGGCCATACCTGTTGATGCTACCATTGGGGTAATGCAACAGATCATGGACATGGTGACCGATAAACAGATTGTGGCCGATGCAGGCAGCACCAAACATGCGTTGTGCGCGGCATTGAACAATCATCCCATGCGTAAGCGCTTTGTAGCCACGCACCCCATGTGGGGAACCGAGTACAGCGGCCCCGAAGCCGCCGTACGCGATGCATTCGCCGGCAGGGCCTGTGTTATTTGTGAAAAGGAAAAAAGCGATGCAGCAGCGGTTGATATCATTGAGCAGCTATACCGCTTGCTTGGTATGCACATCACCTACATGGATGCCGACAGCCACGATATGCATACGGCTTATGTAAGTCATATTTCGCACATCACCTCCTTTGCGCTGGCCAATACGGTATTGGAAAAAGAAAAAGAAGAAGATACCATATTCGAACTGGCCGGCGGTGGTTTCGAAAGCACGGTGAGGCTGGCTAAAAGCAACCCGGCCATGTGGGTGCCCATTTTTAAGCAAAACCGCGAAAATGTGCTGGATGTTTTAAACGAACATATCAGTCAGTTGCGTAAGTTCAAGGCCTGTTTGGAAAAAGAGAATTACACCTATTTGCAGGAACTGATCGAGCAGGCGAACAAGATCAGGAGGATTTTGAAGTAGGCAGTAGACAGTAGGCAATGGGCAATAGACTGGTGAACAGGATCAGGATCGTAAAATTTCCGGTGATATGCTAAAAAAGTCATATAAGATAACCGGAACCTGATGGGGAAAGCTTTTCAATCTGTGAAATGCCATGCAATAGCGACCAGGCAAATATGTAAATGGCTAACATATAACACTTATTGCTCTTTGAACAGGATTAATTTAGGTCAAGGGCTATATAAACAGTACCTTTGCGCCAAATTTTCTGACTATGATTACATTCGATGCATTGGGTTTGGATGACAGGCTGATACAGGCCACCAATGCTTTAGGTTTTGTGAATCCCACGCCGATACAGGAACAGGCTATTCCTGTGTTATTAAGCGGTACCACGGATCTGGTGGGATTGGCTCAAACAGGTACCGGAAAAACGGCAGCGTTCGGATTGCCATTATTGCAACTGATGGATGTGCAGAAAAAGCATCCCCAGGCTTTAGTGGTATGCCCTACGAGGGAATTGTGCATGCAAATCGTGAACGAGGTTGAAATGTTCAAGAAATTTATACCGGGTATGTATGTGGTGGCCGTTTATGGCGGAACCCCTATAGGACAACAAATTCGTGAACTGAGAAGAGGTGTACAGGTTGTTGTGGCTACCCCGGGCCGTTTGATTGATCTTATTGAGCGCAAGGCTATTGACCTGGAGCAGATTAAATATGTGGTACTCGACGAAGCCGATGAAATGCTGAACATGGGCTTTCAGGAAGATATTGAGTTCATTTTGCAGAACACCCCGAAACGCGAAAGCACCTGGTTGTTCAGCGCTACCATGCCACCCGAAATTCGCCGGGTTAGCAAGCGCTATATGAAAGATCCGGTAGAAGTTACGGTGGGCAAAGTGAATTCGGCCAATAAAAACATCGATCACCAGTATTATGTTACCAGTGCCCAGCACCGGTACGAAGCATTGAAAAGGTTGATTGATTTTAACCCGGGCATTTACGGCATCATTTTTACACGTACCAAGGCCGATGCTCAGGAAATTGCCGAAAAGCTAACACGCGAAGGATACGATATCGATGCATTGCACGGCGATCTTACGCAGGGGCAACGCGATAAAGTGATGAGTGATTTTCGCGAAAAAACCTTACAGCTCTTAATAGCAACGGATGTGGCGGCACGCGGAATTGATGTGCAGGGTATTACCCACGTTATCAATTACGAATTACCCGATGACGTGGAAGTGTACACGCACCGGAGCGGTCGTACAGGCCGTGCAGGAAAAACGGGCGTGTGTATGTCGATCGTGCATATGCGCGAGCTGGGAAAAATGCGTCAGATACAAACCATTGTACAGGCGCCTTTTCATAAGCTTGAAATTCCTTCGGGCAAAGATGTTTGCCGCAAACAGTTTTATCACTTTATGGATAAACTGCTGCAATTGGATATAAGCCATGGCGACTATGAAAGCTATGTGCCGATGCTGGAGGAAAAATTTGCCGACATGAGTAAGGAAGAAATCCTGAAGCGTATGGCAGCCCTTGAGTTCAACAGGTTTTTGAAGTATTATGAAAATGCCGAAGACCTGAATACACGCGAACAGCGTCGTGAACGTGGCGATAAAATGGCGGTAAGCAGAAGGAGTGAAGTAGGTGAAAGAAAGCCTTACATAGATACAAGAGGCCGAAAATTCGGAAGCAACGGAGGTGGCGATTACACCAAGTTGTTTGTAAACCTCGGTACTAAAGATGGTTTTTACAAAGCCAGTTTTCTGCAGTTTATTTTAGATATGAGCGAGCTGCAAAAAGAAGTGCTGGGCCGCATCGATATGAAGGAAATGAACAGCTGGATCGAGATAGATAAGCGTGTTGCCCGGCAAATGATTGCAGCAATTGATGGCAGAAATTACAAAGGAAGAAGAATACGGATGAATGAGGCGGATAGCCGCAGGTAATACAAATTAGCCAATGTGCTAATTAGCTAATGTGCTAATTGCTCAATGTGCAATTTGAAAATGGCCTCGGTGCAGATTTTTACATTAGCACATTATCACATTAGTTAATTAGCAAATTACATTATATGCAACAAACATCAACAACCACGAGAGAAACGGTGCAGAAGATATGGAAAAAGCGTCCCATTATTATCAGCGGGCCCTGTAGTGCCGAAACCGAAGAACAGGTGCTTGAAACAGCTTCCCGCCTGGCAAAGACCGGTAAAGTAGATATCCTTCGCGCCGGTATATGGAAACCCCGTACACGCCCCGGTAGCTTTGAAGGTATCGGTACCAAAGGTTTGCCCTGGATGCAACAGGCTAAAAAGATCACCGGTTTACCGGTAACTGTAGAAGTTGCCACCGGCAAACAGGTAGAAGATGCACTCACTTTTGAAGTGGATGTATTGTGGATCGGCGCCCGTACTACTGTTAACCCGTTTAGTGTGCAGGAAGTTGCTGATGCATTACGTGGTGTAGATGTACCCGTATTAATTAAAAATCCCATCAATCCCGATCTTGAATTGTGGACAGGCGCCGTTGAGCGCGTAGCCAAAGCCGGTATTAAACAGGTTGGTTTAATTCATCGCGGATTTAGTTCATATGGTAATACCGAATACCGGAATGCGCCTATGTGGCACCTCGCTATTGAAATGAAGCGCCGCAATCCGGAATTATTAATGATCAATGATCCTTCGCACATTTGCGGCCGCCGCGATATTTTGCAGGATGTAGCCCAGAAAGCGATTGACCTTGATATGGATGGCCTGATCATCGAAAGCCATATCGATCCTGATAAAGCATGGAGCGATGCCAAGCAACAGATCACTCCCGAAAAACTGGCCGAAATGCTGGGTCAGATCGTTTGGCGTAAAGAAGATATTAACTCCGAAGAATATCACGCCGCACTTGAAAAACTGCGCCAGCAGATCAATCACCTCGACGACGAATTGATGCAGATACTGGGTCAGCGTATGAAAATTGCAGAAAAGATCGGTGAATACAAAAAGAACAACAACATCACCATTTTGCAAACGAACCGCTGGAACGAAATACTGGAAAGAGCTTTCAAAAAAGGCGAAAAGCTGAACCTGAGCAAAGAGTTCATCACCAAGTATTTCGACGCTGTGCACATGGAAAGTATCAACCACCAGAATAAGATCATGAACAGCTAAACGGCCCTGAGCCCTGAGCGAAGTCGAAGGGTCGAATGGACCGTATAAGGCACTGAGCGTAGTCGAAGGGGCGTGTGGCACACAAGCTTAAAAACAAGTTTAACAGCTTATGAACAGCTCTAACAAAGTGTATTTGTTCATTCATGTTATCTGTTGTGTTAAGAACAAAGAAGCTTTGTTATCAAAGCCTGTTCGTACAGTTTTGTTTGCCCACATAAAAAAACATGGTGAGGAGAATGGCATAAAAGTGCATACCGTAAACGGTGTCGACGACCATGTGCATATACTGCTGCAAATGATGCCGGCGCAGAACCTTGCGCAAATCATGAAAACCATTCGTGCTGAATCGGCCGGCTGGATCAATGAAAGCAGGTTCATGAAAGGCCCGTTTGAATGGGAAGATGATTTTTCGGCTTTAAGCGTAAGTCCCAGCAGCGTAAAACAGGTGATAGATTTTATTGACAAACAGGAGGAACATCATAAAACGAAGACATTGGAAAGTGAGCTGGAGGTGTTTCAGAAAATTCAGTTTTGATTTACAATGCAAACAAAAAGTTACCGGTTCTCGTCCGCCACAGCGAATTACTATTTCGATGCAGATTTTTCAAAACTCGAAAAGCTCATTGGAAAGGAACAGGCGGTACTGATCACCGATGATCATGTTTTTCAGGCCCATAAAAAGAAACTGAAAGGCTGGAATTGCATTACACTGATACCGGGCGAAGAATACAAGATCCAGGCCACGGTAGATTCGGTGATTGAGCAGCTGATTGAATTTAAAGCCGATCGCAGCACCTGGCTGATAGGTATCGGCGGTGGCGTGATCACCGATTTAACAGGCTATATAGCTGCCGTTTACATGCGCGGCATTCGCTGTGGCTTTGTTCCTACTACAGTATTGGCCATGGTCGATGCATCGATCGGCGGAAAGAACGGTATCGATGTAGGCATTTATAAAAACCTCGTAGGCACTATTCGTCAGCCTCAGTTTTTGTTATACGATTACAGCTTTTTAAAATCACTTCCCAAACAGGAATGGGTGAACGGCTTTGCCGAGATCATCAAACACAGCTGTATAAAAGACCTGCGATTGTTTAAAGAACTGGAACAACACAAACCAGGTTATTACCAAAAAGATAAACCGGCACTGGCCAAACTGATCCGCCGCAATGCAGAAATTAAATCTGCCGTGGTACAGGAAGATGAATTTGAAAAAGGCGAACGGCGCTTACTGAACTTTGGCCATACCCTTGGGCATGCCATTGAAAATATGTATGAGCTGAGTCACGGGCAGGCCATCAGTATTGGTATGACAGCTGCTTGTAAAATTTCTGAACGGTTAACGGGTTTTAAAGAAAGCGAACGGGTTATTAAAGTGCTCGACCAGTATGGATTGCCAACGCTTGCCACCTATGATAAAGAAAAAGCTTTTGAAGTGCTGACGATGGATAAAAAGCGCGAGAAGAAAGCGATGAATTATGTACTGCTCAATAAAATAGGGAAGGGAGTGGTGCAGTCGGTACCAATGGATGAGCTGCAGCGCATTATTAATGAAATTTGAAAATTTGAAAATACGCCAATTTGAAAATGGTTAGCACCACGCAGCGATTGCTGTATTCATTTTCAAATTTTCAAATTAACTCATTTTCAAATTAGAAAAGAATGATCGTAACAATTCAACCTTCAGATATAAAAGGAACCATACAGGCGCCGGCATCAAAAAGCTCCATGCAACGGGGCTGTGCAGCCGCGCTACTGAATAAAGGAACAACCATCATTCGCAATCCCGGTCATTCGAACGACGATAAAGCGGCACTGGGTGTTATCAAAGGCCTGGGTGCTGCTATTGAAACGCTCGAAGATGGTTCTTTAAAAGTAACAGGCAGCGGTGTAAATCCCGATTGCGGCGCTGTTAATTGCGGCGAAAGCGGATTAGGCATTCGTATGTTTACCCCTATTATTGCGTTAAGCGATAAAAGCATTACGATCAATGGGGAAGGCAGTTTGATGAGCCGGCCGATGGATTTTTTTGATGAGGTATTACCGCAACTCGGTGTTGAGATCATTTCAAACGAAGGAAAGCTGCCATTGAAAGTAAAGGGACCTTTACAACCAAAAAATATTGAAATAGACGGTTCACTCAGCTCGCAGTTTTTAACCGGTTTGCTGATGGCTTATGCAGCTGCCGGTGCAGGTAATGTGACCATCAGAGTGAACAACCTCAAAAGCAAGCCCTATATCGATCTCACCCTGCAGGTAATGAAACAGTTTGGCTGGATGGTAGAGAACAGAAATTACGAAGCGTTTCACTTTGCGGGAACTACAAACCTCAAACCTCAAACTACAAACTATACAGTTGAAGGCGACTGGAGCGGTGCTGCATTTTTACTGGTAACCGGCGCCATTGCCGGCGACATTACCGTAAAAGGGCTGGATATACAATCAACCCAGGCCGACCGGGCTGTACTGCAGGCTTTACAGGCCTGTGGAGCTCGCATGTCGATTCAATCAGAGCAGATAGAAATCGGACCTGCACCCCTGAAAGCATTTCAGTTCAATGCTACAGAGTGCCCCGATCTGTTTCCGCCCCTGGTAGCGCTTGCTGCCTATTGCAAAGGCACTACCGTGATAGAAGGCGTAACAAGGCTTACCCATAAAGAAAGCAACCGCGCGTTGACGTTACAGGAAGAGTTTGGAAAAATGGGTATATCCATTGAGCTGCAGAACGACCTGATGCTGATAAAGGGCGGCGACGGGGTGAAAGGCGCTTCAGTACATTCGCACCACGATCATCGTATTGCGATGGCCTGTGCGGTGGCCGCCTTAAAAGCTACCGGCGAAACCGTGATCAGCGAAGCGCAGGCGGTAAGCAAATCGTATCCCGATTTTTATGAGCATATACAGGCGTTGGGTGCAAAAAAATTTGAAAATTAAATTGAATGAACAGTTTCGGTCGCATATTTAAAGTAACAATTTTCGGTGAATCGCATGGCGAAAGTGTAGGGTTGAATATTGATGGTTGTCCCGCCGGTTTACCATTAACGGTAGATGATTTTCTGTTTGATATAGAACGCCGCAAAGGCGGAACGCAGAAAGGGACTACACCGCGTAAGGAAGATGATCTGCCGATTTTTAAAAGCGGTTTGTTCAACAATAAAACAACCGGCGCTCCGCTGACTATTTTATTTGAAAATAAAAATACCCGTTCGGGCGATTACGAAAAACAACGCGCTGTTCCGCGTCCGGGACATGCCGATTTTGTTGCGCATCAGAAATTCGGCGGTATGGAAGATTACCGGGGCGGCGGGCATTTCAGCGGCCGGTTAACGGTATGCCTGGTGGCAGCCGGAGTGATCGCTAAAAAAATATTGGATTCAGCCAAAGTAAATGCAACTATACTTGAGATAGGCGGCGAAAAAGATCTTGAAAAAGGATTGCAGAATGCCATCGATGCCAAAGACACTATTGGCGGTATTGTAGAATGTAGTGTAAACGGCTTACCCGCAGGCTTAGGCGAACCGTTTTTCGATTCGGCCGAATCGCTGATCAGTCATGCCGTATTTGCCATTCCGGCTATTCGCGGTATTGAGTTCGGCACCGGCTTTGCCGCTGCCAGAATGTTCGGTAGCGAGCATAACGATGCAATTGAAGATATGACCGGTAAAACACGCACCAATCATGCCGGCGGCATTGTGGGCGGAATTACCAATGGTAACGAAATTGTTTTTCGTATTGCCGTAAAACCAACTTCCTCTACACCAAAAGAACAGCAAACACTTAACTGGGAAACCGGTGGAATTGAATCATTCTCAGTTAAAGGCCGTCACGATTTGTGTATCGCATTGCGCGTGCCGGTTGTGCTGGAAGCTGTAACAGCTATGGTGCTGGCCGATTTGTTATTACTTGAACAACGGGTTAAACGGGTACTGTAACATGCCTGTTATCTATCATATTACTTCGCAATGCATAACTACATCATCAACGCCTCGATACAAATAGTTCCTATAGTACAGGATAAGCATCCATACGAATGGGTTGATGAAGCCATTGCTGTTATACAAAATTCAGGTATCAAATACGAGGTAGGTCCTTTTGCTACGGTTCTCGAAGGCCGTTATGACGAAGTAATGAACGTGATACATGATGTGAATGAATTGCTGTACCAAAAAGGCTGCGCCGAATGGATCAGCAACCTGCAAATACAGATTCGTAGCGGGGGAGATATAACTGGTGAGCAAAAAACTGCAAAATTTAATAGCCAGTAAACTGTTTATTTCTGATTTTGTGATTTTGCGATTTAAATCTAAAAATCCCGAAATCCCAAAATCTCAAAATTGCTTAAACGGGATATCCAGCACCTCATAATCCCTGTCATTCGGCCAGAAATAATGCCACCACTCTGTTTCCAGTATGTTAAATCCGTGCTTTTGCATTGTTTCTTTCAGCAGCTGTCTGTTTTGCAAAACGGTTGCTGAAAAACCGGTAAAACTATGATGGGCCGAATCGGTAAAATTGTCGAACCCGGTGCCCATATCCAGCTCACGTTTTGTTCGAAGAACAATAATTGTCAAATCAACGGCAAGTCCACGGTTATGTCCCGATCCTTTTGCCGGGTTGGCCACATACCGTTCATCATGAACCAGTTCCCAAAAGCTTTCTGTAACAGAATAAGGTCGGTACGCATCAAAAATTTTTAATCCATATCCTTTGCTGTTCAATTCTTTTTGTACATCGGCCAGGGCGCGGGCTGCAGGCGCCCGTAAAAAAGTGCAGCGTGCAGGCGGTACGTACATAGTGCGGTGCATGAAATTATTGGTGCCGGCGTAGCGAAGGTCATACACGATTCCCGGCACGGCCTTGCGTAATTCTACCATTTTTTTGGCAGAATCATTGCGTATAGATTGCTGATATACAACTACCTTATCAAGTACGGCTATCCCATATTTACCAGTGGTAGTTCCCTGGGTAAAACCATTGTTAATGTGAAAAAAAAACATTACAGCCAATAAGGAAATATAGCGGTGAAACACTATTTTGTATAACATTGCAACCGGTTTGAATGGCAGATTAGGATCGTTGAAAGGTACAAACTTTAATACCGGATAACCAGGATAATAAAACATGAGTAAATGTATTAATTCAGGCCTGAATTGTTTTTTGTTGTTAATCGTTATGTTCCTGTTGGCCTGTCACGGACACGATAAATCGCCACACAAATCAACGCCTGAAAAACCTAAAGAGAAAGATATTGTAGAACAGCCCGAAGCGCTGGATGTTCGTATCGGGAGAAATATCAATTCTGCCATTGAATTTATTCTGGTTAATAATGGCCGTTTGAACGACAGTATTATACTCGCCAAAGATTCCCTTGTAAATACAGTTTATCAAAAAAAGAACTATGAGCCGTTGTGGTGCAAACAGGAGAAATGGTTGCCACTCAGCGATTCACTGATCAATTTTATTGGCAAAGCCACAGAATACGGTTTGTTTCCTTCGGATTATCATTACCGTGTATTGAATAACATCCGCAATCAAACAATTATCGATACCCTCGCACAAAAAGATGCCGCATTGTGGTCGCGCGGTGAGCTGTTGTTTACCGATGCATTTTTCAACATGTGCTATGACCTGCGAAAAGGCCGCCTCCCTTACGATAGTGTAACGCTGCGAAAAGATACAATGGGTATAAGTGCCTATCTCAGTATGATCGACCGGCTGCAGCAATCGGGCGATGTGGCCGGGTTACTGCACGAACTGGAGCCTAAACATCCTGAATATGATTCATTGAAAGCGGGGCTAAAGGATATGCTGCAATCGGTAGAAACACTTAAAAGATATACATACATTGTTTATCCCGGCAATGATTCGGTTGAATTGTATAACAAGTTGCGGCAAAGGCTGTTTGAAGAAGGAATCATTAAATCGTCGGCCGAAATCCCTGATACCGCCGGTATTAAAAGAGCGATCGGCAGGTACCAGAAAGCACAGGGCCTTGATGTAACCGGTAAGCTGAATGCCGGTACGGTGAAAAAGCTGAACAATACGCCCTGGGAAAAATTTAAAAGGGTAGCCATAACCCTCGACCGGTACAAATTGCTGCCCGACAGTATGCCGGTCACTTACATTTGGGTGAACATTCCGGCTTATATGATGAAGATCGTTGATTCGGATATGGTGGTGCTGGAATCGCGTGTGATTGTTGGTCAGCCAAAAACAAGAACCCCGCTGCTGACCTCGAATGTGTCGAATTTCATTACCTATCCGCAATGGACGGTGCCATATAGTATCATTTTTAGTGAAATGTTACCGAAAATCAAGCAAAGCACCGATTATTTGCGACGGCAGAACCTGATTGTGGTAGATGATAACGACAGTGTGTTAAATCCTGATAATATTAACTGGGCCCGGTTAAATAAGGACCGGTTCCCGTATCTTATCAAACAGCGGCAGGGCGATGATAACTCGCTGGGCGTGTTGAAGTTCAATTTTAGCAATAAATACAGCGTTTATTTGCACGACACCAATGCCCGCTGGTTGTTTTCGAAAGAAAGCAGGGCCTTAAGTCATGGTTGTGTGAGAATTAAGGAATTTATGAAATTGGCCGATTTTTTGGTACGTAATGATACCCTCCGGTATCCTCAGGATACCCTGCGTAACTGGATTTCGAGAAGAGAGAAGCACGTGGTATCGGGATTTCGTAAAGTGCCCATTTTTATAAGGTATTTTACCTGTGAGGCCAAAAACGGAAAGATTAAATTTTATGATGATATATATGGCGAAGACAGAGTGTTGAGTGAACGGTATTTTGATAATAAAACCCTTGAATAAAGTCTAAACTATGAAAAAGCAGTTTTTTGTAACGATCCTAATCCTGTGTACCTTTTTTGCGTCGAAAGCGCAGATAAAGAACGACAGTTTAGCGTTGAATAAAAAAAGGAATGTATCGGTGGTTCAATTCGGTGTAGCCAGCTTTTACCACGATAAGTTTGAAGGACAGAAAACCTGTACCGATGAAATTTTCACACAAAAAAAGCTTACAGCAGCCTGCAATACCCTGCCACTAAATTGCTGGATAAAGGTTACCAATCTCAAAAACGATAAAAGCGTTGTTGTAAAGATCAACGACCGCATGCATCCATCAAATCCGCGTCTTATCGACATGAGTAAAGCCGCAGCCGTTTCCCTTGGCTATACAGGCCATGGATTAACCCGGGTAAAAATTCAATACCTCGGTAAAAAGAAGCCTGAGGAAGTTTATGCAGCCGGCAAATTGAAATAAAAAATTTACACAATTACGGGGTAACCGGTTATATTTGTTCGTTACGTTTGCAAACTGACCGGTTATGAAAAAGAAAGTAGGATCACTGCTCGCCGGGCTGCTTGTAGTTGTCACGGCTTTCAGCCAGCATGATAATATACAGCGGCAAACGTTGGGCATTTTTTTCTTTTTCAATGATTTTAAAACGGCAGCGGATATACGCGAAACTTCACTGGGCACCGTTTTACGTAACGGACAATTCGGCCGCGTTAAAGATATGACGCCGGGTTTGGCACTTACCTATATCACCGGATATTCAAACAATATCGATTTCACCTCTACACTAACCGGTGCTTTCCTGGATTACATTAAACCCGATGGTACTTATTTAGGTCAGGAAAAGTTATTGCTCGAAGGAGATGTTTCTGTAAAAGCAAAACTGTTTTCGAACCGGTATTGGGTTAGCCCGTTTGTGCTGTTAGGAACCGGTGTATCAAAATATCGCAAATACTGGGGCGCCTTTGTTCCGCTGGGAACCGGTTTTCAGGTTAATATCTTTGAAGAAGCCTTTCTGATATTTAACGCCCAGTATCGTTTTGCAGTTACCAATACCACCAGCAATCATTTCTTTTACAGTGTTGGTCTTGCCGGCATTATTGCCCGGAAAAGAGCTCCCAACGGATCAGTGTTACCTGATTAGGCGTGCCACGGTTCGTTTGCGTCGCCAGGGTAACCGTGGCACGCCTGTTGAGCTGCAAAATAAAACTGCGGAACCGCAGGGTTCCGCAGAGCATGAGAAAGTATGGCACATTTAAGAGCTTTCAAAATCACAAAATCTCAAAATCCCTAAGATCCCAAAATCACAGCACGCCTTTCGTTGATGGCAAATAGTTAGAAAGGGGATCTCTTTTCACAGCCATGCGAATGGCTTTCGCAAAGGCTTTAAAAATTGCTTCTATTTTATGATGTTCATTATCGCCATGGCATTCGATGTTCAGGTTGCACCGGGCGGCATCAGAAAACGATTTGAAAAAGTGGAAGAACATTTCGGTAGGCATTTCACCAATGCGTTCTCTTCTGAATTCGGCATTCCATACGATCCAGTTGCGGCCGCCGAAATCGATCAGTACTTTGGCATCGGCTTCATCCATCGGTAAAGCAAAGCCATACCGCTCCATGCCCCGTTTATCGGCCAGTGCTTTGGCAAAAGCTTCGCCAAGGGCAATGCCTGTATCTTCAATGGTATGATGTTCATCGATATGCAAATCGCCATTGGCTCGAATGGTGAGGTCCATTTTTCCATGGCGTGCAATCTGATCGAGCATATGATCAAAAAAACCAAGACCGGTATAAATGGCGCCCTTTCCGCTGCCGTCTACATTCAGTTCAATTTTTATTTGTGTTTCGTTGGTATTGCGTTCGTGAACTACTTTGCGCAGCCCTAACTTCAGGTATTCGTAAATGAGGCTCCAGGCAGTTGTTTCAAGGGCAATCACCGGGCGCAGTTCAGCTACTTTATCTTTTATTTCGCCTGAGCCCAGATTAGCATCATTATTTAACCAGATGGCTTTGCATCCTAAATTTTTGGCCAGTTGCACATCGGTGATGCGGTCGCCGATTACATATGAGTTGGCCATATCATAGGCCGGGTTATTAATATAGTCGGTAAGCATGCCGGTATTGGGCTTGCGGGTAGGCGCATTATCTTTCGGAAATGTTCTGTCGATATGTACGGCACTGAAATTAATGCCTTCGCCTTCGAGACTTTTCATTACGAGGTTCTGCAAAGGCCAGAAAGTATCTTCGGGAAATGAGTTGGTGCCTAATCCATCCTGATTGGTTACCATTACCAGTTCATAGTCGAACTCACGGGCTATACGTCCCATGTATTCGAACATATGCGGATAAAATGTAAGCTTGTCGAAAGAATCTAACTGATACGTTGGAGGTGCTTCGTTAATTAAAGTGCCGTCGCGATCGATGAATAAAATGCGTTTCATTGAAAGAAAGGGTTGAAAAATTGAAAAGTTAACAAGTTGACAAGTTAATACGTTAACGGGTTGTTGTTATAAATTCAGCAAATATAAACTTGTCAACATATAAACTTGTCAACTGATCAACATTGAAAATTCTACTTCAGCTTTGCCCGCATGGCCTTTACTTCGGCTACAGTAACCAGGCTGGCCTTATTACCGAAGCTGTTGCGAACAAAGGTTAATACATCGGCAATTTCCTGATCGGTTAAAGTTGATTCCTGTGGCGGCATGGGATTGTGAAACTTGTCGCCGTCGATATCAATTTCACCGCCCTGCAGACCTTTTAAAACAATTTTCGCCAATTGTTTTTTATCGCCCAAAACCCATTTTGTTTTTATAAGAGGCGGATTCATATTGGGTACCCCGCTGCCATCGGGTTGATGACAGGCCAAACAGGTAACTTCGTATACTTTTTTACCCCTTGCCATAGCAGCCTTTAAACCAGCCGGTTGTTGCTGTGTTATAAAAGCTGTTGCGATAATAAATACCAGTGCAATAACAATTACCTTTTTCATATGTGTTGATTTATATCCTGAGCGAAGTCGAAGGGTCGAAGCACACAATCTACTTAGCATACGATACCTTCCAGATTGTTCCGTTGTTATCATCTGAAATATACAGCGAACCATCGGGGCCTTGTGCAAGGCCGCATGGGCGATATTTAGCTTTACCTGTTGAACCTGCTGTTTGCAAACCCGAAAAACCATCGGCAAATACTTCCCATTTACCGGCGGGCATTCCGTTTTTGAATGGTACAAACACTACAAAAAAGCCGGCCTGTGGCTCCGGTGCGCGGTTCCATGAACCGTGAAATGCAATAAAGGCTCCGTTCTTATATTTTTCAGGAAACTGGCTGCCGGTATAAAATAACAGGGCATTAGGCGCCAGGTGACCGGGAAATTGTACAATAGATTTTTCTTTATCGGCACAACGGTCAACTTTTTTTCTGTCGCCACCATATTCGGGGCAAAGCAGTTTTTGTTGTTTGTCGTTGTCGTAATAGCAATAAGGCCATCCGCAATCGGATCCTTTTTTCAATCTGAACATTTCTTCAGCAGGATTTTCAGCGCCTTCTTTTTGAGTGAACAGCTCAGGAAAGAATTGAAACAACTGATCGCGGCCATGTTGCATAACATACAGCTGGTTTACTTCGGTATTCCAGTCGAGGCCCATTACATTACGTAAGCCTGTTGCATACCGGGTGCCTTCGGCGTAAGATTGGTTGGTTTTGTCGGCCTTAAATTGCCATATGCCACCAGCTGTTTCCAAAATGGGGCAGGGGTCCTGGCCGGGTGAGCCTTTTACACGGTCCTGCACCTGGCAGCAGTTTGTAGGAGCGCCGATGTTTACATAAATATTACCATCGTTATCAAGCGCCAGCGATTTTGTTTCGTGTTGATTTTTGGCAACGAGGCCGGTAATGATTTTTTCTACCGAAGCGGTATCAACCTTACCTTCTTTTTCATTGATCTTATACCGGTAAACTTCATTGTCGGATGATGCATACAGGTATCCGTTTTTAATGGTAATGCCGGTGCCAACATAACTTCCAAACCCGCTGATATCATCGGCTTTGCCATCGCCATTGGCGTCGTGCAAACGGATAATTCCTTTTCCGTCTTTTAATTTTTCGAGCTTTACAAAAATGTCGCCGCTTGCTGCAACTACAAGATGCCTTGCCTTTCCTAATCCACTGGTTACAACAACAGATTTAAAACCCTGCGGTAAGGTAATGGGAGCATCATCATTGATACGTTCAGTTGAAGCTTTTGCCACCTTTGTGGTATCGTTGCCGAATGAAGCGGCAGTTACCCATACCAGCAAAGTGAGGATTACCATTTTTTTCATAATAACAATGTTTAGATTCTTTTTGGAAGCAGGTTTTAAAATTACTTGTTTTAGCGAATTATTGCGATGAATGCCAGTTTTTTATGGCATTAACTACGGAAACGTTTTCTGCCGGTGTGCCAACTGTAATGCGTAAACATCCTTCGCACAGTTGTACCGTGCTGCGGTCGCGCACTACAATACCATTTTGCAACAGATGATTATAAATGGCTTTTGGTTGCGTAACCTGCACCAGCAAAAAGTTAGCGTCAGAGGGGTATATCTTTTGCACAGCCGGTACCGTTAACAAATCTTTTGCAAGCACCTCGCGCTGATCAACTATTTCGCGAATCATATCGTTCACTTGTCCTACTTCTTCGAGGGCCTGCAGCGCCAGTTCCTGTGAGGCCTGGTTGATGTTGTAAGGCGGTTTGATTTTGTTCATAACATGAATGATCTCTTCCGATGCAAAAGCCATTCCCACGCGCAAAGCAGCCAGTCCCCAGGCCTTTGACAGGGTTTGCAATACAACCAGGTTGGGATAATCACTCAGTTCCTGCGTAAATGAACGGAAACGCGAAAAATTTATATAGGCTTCGTCAATAACTACAATGCCTGAATAATTATTCAGGATCAGCTCAATATCTTCCCGGTTTAATGAATTGCCGGTAGGGTTATTGGGCGAGCACAGGAATATCATTTTTGTGTTATCGTCGATCGCTTCTTCGATAGCAGGTAAATTAAGCTGAAAGGCAGGTGTAAGTAAAACCTTTTTTATTTCTACATCATTGATGTTGGCGCTTACCTCGTACATGCCATAAGTTGGCGGACAAATTACAATATTATCTTTTCCGGGTTCGCAAAAGGCGCGCAATAATACGTCGATACATTCGTCGCTGCCATTGCCTAAAAATATTTTTTCAACCGGTACGGCTTTTATGGCAGCTAATTTTTCTTTTACTTTTATCTGCAAGGGATCTGGGTAGCGGTTATACCATTTGGTTAGTGGCGACCCGAAACTGTTTTCATTGGCATCTACAAAAACGCTGGCCTCGCCTTTGAACTCGTCCCGTGCCGATGAATAGGGCACGAGCTTTTTTATATTTTCGCGTAATAAACTATTTAAGTCGAACGTCATTTTGATGTTTTTTCGTCAATAGTGAATGGTCAATCGTGAAACGTGAAACGTGAAACGTCAAACGTGAACTCAGAACATAGAACCCAGAACTTATTACTTAGAACTTACAACCGAATTTTAACTGCATTCGCATGTGCCTGTAGCCCTTCGGCTTCGGCCATAGCGATTACTGTTTTGCTGATGTTCTTCAACCCTTCCTGTGTTAATTGCTGAAAGGTGATCTTTTTTACAAAGCTGTCGACGCTTACGCCGCTATACGCTTTTGCATAACCGTTGGTGGGCAGCGTGTGATTGGTGCCGCTGGCGTAATCGCCAACGCTCTCCGGTGAATAATTGCCCAAAAACACCGACCCGGCGTTGATGATTGCTTCGGCCATTTCACCGGCATTTGCGCAGCTTAATATCAAATGCTCCGGCGCATATTCATTCAGCAGTGCAATAGCTTCTGCTTCATTGTTTACAACAATCAGCTTGCTGTTATCGAGCGCTTTTGCTGCAATATCTTTTCTTGGCAGCGTGGCCAGTTGTGTGTTGATTTCTTTTTGAACATTGTCAACGACCGGCTGCGAATTGCTTACTAATATCACCTGGCTGTCGCCACCATGTTCAGCCTGGCTTAACAGATCGGCCGCCACAAAAGCCGCATTGGCAGTTTCATCGGCATATACTGCTACTTCACTGGGGCCGGCAGGCATGTCGATGGCCAGGCCATCCTGTTGCACCAGTTGTTTGGCGCAGGTTACATACTGATTGCCGGGGCCGAATATTTTTGAAACGGCAGGAATGGTTTCTGTTCCATAGGCCATGGCCGCAATGGCCTGCACACCGCCTGCTTTAAATACTTTGGTAATGCCAACTGCTTTTGCTGCAAATAATATAGCTGCATGCAGGTTGCCATTGGCATCAGGTGGCGAGCACAGAATGATTTCTTTACAACCGGCCAGTTTTGCGGGAATGCCCAGCATTAAAATGGTCGAAAAGAGGGGAGCGGTGCCACCCGGAATATACAATCCCACTTTTTCAATGGCTACGCTCTTGCGCCAGCATTGCACACCGGGCATGGTTTCAATTACTTCGGGCTCGCTGAGCTGATTTTTATGAAAGGTTTCAATATTTACTTTAGCCGAAAGAATGGCCGCTTTCAGCTTTGCATCGAGCGATTGCTGCGCGATCATAAAATCTTCTTCGGCAACCTGCAGGTTGTTGATAGAGGCTTTATCGAACTGCAGGGTGAATTTTTTTACCGCTGCATCGCCCTGTTGTTTTACTTCCTGCAGAATCTTTTTTACCGATTCTTCCAGTACTGCCACATTCATTGCCGGTCTTTGTAACAATGCCTTCCATTCAGTTGAAGGTGGATATTGATAAACTTGCATGATAAAATTGCGTTTTGAATTCATCCGATGGATTTTCTGCGGAGGTTAATCCGTTCAACGCACCCATCGGATGGATGCCTTAAATAATCATTTTTTCAATAGGTACAACCAGAATACCCTGGGCACCGGCGGCTTTCAGCTGTTCGATAATGTCCCAGAAAGTATCTTCACTTAATACGCTGTGAACGCTGCTCCATCCCTGTTCGGCCAAAGGCAATACAGTGGGGCTTTTCATGCCCGGCAACAGGGAGATAATTTCCTGCAGCTTATCATTCGGCGCATTGAGCAGAATGTATTTATTGTGTTTGGCTTTTTTTACAGCCCTGATGCGGAACACCAGCTTTTCAACCAGTTTTTGCTGCGCTTCGTTTAATTGATTATTTCGAATTAACACTGCCTGCGATTGCAGTAACACTTCTACTTCTTTTAGTCCATTCATCAGCAGGGTAGAGCCGCTGCTAACCAGGTCGGCTACTACATCGGCCAAACCAATACCCGGCGCAATTTCTACCGAGCCGCTGATTTCATGTATTTCGGCCTGTACATTATTTTTTGCGAGGAACTCAGTAACCAGAAAGGGATAGCTGGTGGCGATGCGTTTTCCCTGAAGCGACTGCACGCCTTCGTATTGCTGAATACGCGGAATCGCTACCGACAGGCGGCATTTACCAAAACCCAGTTTTTCAACAATGGTGGCTTTTTTATTTTTTTCGTACAGCACATTTTCTCCAACAATGCCAATATCGGCCACGCCATCTTCAACATACTGCGGAATATCATCATCGCGCAGGAAGAACACTTCAAGTGGAAAATTATCTGATTCTGTTTTCAGCCGGTCTTTAACATTGCGAAGATCAATACCACATTCTTTTAATAATTGAACTGAATCTTCGTACAAGCGACCCGATTTCTGAATGGCAATTCTGAGTTTCATTACAGCCTGATTGTTTTGTGGTTCAATGAACCCTGTTTAAAATGAAAAAGGCTTACCTGCGGTAAGCCCTTATAATATCTGGCACTACACAAAGCACCACCGGCCTACCTGCTGAGGTAAGTATGATGATGATGTATGTGAGCGAAAATTGTCATAAATGAGCCGCAAAAATACTACTTACCATCTTTCGGCAAAATTTTTTTTCAAACGTTTCCAATAATACATGGCCGGTTACGCCATAATAAACACATCTGTTTAATAATGTGTAACTTAGATAAGGCAATAGGCAGTAGGTAATTGGGAAAAGCACGAAGTAAACACTAAGGAACCTAGAACTTACAACTTAAAACTTAGAACTTATTCATATGAAACAGCATCATTATAAAACGAATGTTACCTGGACGGGTAACCGCGGACAGGGAACTTCGACCTACACAGGATACGATAGAAATCATATTATTTCAGCTGCCGGCAAGCCTGTTATTCCTGCTTCATCTGACCCAACTTTCCGTGGCGATGCTACCCGGTACAATCCCGAAGAATTACTGGTTGCTTCTCTGTCGGGCTGTCATATGCTGTGGTTCCTGCATTTATGCACGGTGGCCGGCGTAGTGGTGGTTGAATATGTTGATGACGCCACAGGCACTATGGAAGAAACTTCCGACGGCGGCGGGCATTTTACCGAAGTTACCCTGCATCCGGTGATCACCGTAGCCGATAAAGAAATGATTGCCAAAGCCGATGATTTACACGAAAAAGCAAATGAGCTGTGCTTTATTGCCAGGTCGTGCAATTTTCCGGTTCATCATAAACCGGTGTATAAGATAGCAGAAATGGTCAATGGGCAGTAGGCAGTGGGCAATAGGCAATAGGAAGGCAGATGCAGGAAGTAAGAAGTATGAAGTCGGAAGTTGATGAGTTAACAGGTTTACAACTTCTGGCGGGTTGACCGAAACTTAGGTAATTGCCGTTTGCCGATTCACGTTTCACGCTTGCCGTTTCATGTTTGCCGATTTACCATTCACGATTGACCATTGACTTCTTTTCGCCAAACCAAAAGCCAGCCACAACACGTGTAATATAAATACCGCCCACACAGAAAAGCTAAAGATGCGGTCAAGCATTTTTTCGACGCCTGTTGGCAGCACTGTTTCTCTGTCGTAACCCTTCGAAACAAATAACTCATCGAGATACACGTAGGTTGAAAGCAGCAGGATCAATAAAAACATTTCCTGCAGTATAAACGGATATAATTTAAAAGGCTTGTACAGTTGTTTTTTGATGCGGTAATAAAAATAAACGCTCAATACATTATACGGTATAAGGCACAAAAAAGCATTGGCGCTATTGAATTGTATAAAATTTACGATCAGGCAGCTTAGTAAAATGCTCAGCTCCATACCCGGATTTTTTGCCAGGGAAGGAACTTTAAACACAAAATAGCTCAGGCTGAAAAAAATAATTAAAAATATAGTGCCGATAATTGTGTCTTTGGTAGCCTGCTGACAGTCGCTCGTTTGGCACATAGCATCCGCTATATGATAGTGATACATCAGGTATTGCCCTAACCAGGCCATGAAAAACGATGATACCACAATCAGGGTAATGGATTTTATTACAGTTGATGAGGTCATAATCGAGCCTTGTACCCCATAAATATAGCAATTTTTAGCAGTGAAGGGTAATAACTCAACGTCAAATGCGTCAAAAATGATCAAAAAATCATATATGTAACCCGGTTGACTTATTTGACTGTTTTCACTCATTTCTCACTAAAAACCTGTCTAAAGCATATTTCCCGCTTCCGTTCAGCAAAACAATTAGCGCCAACCCTATCACCAGCAAATGATATTCATATCCTTCACCAGCCTGGTTACCAAACCAGTTCATGAAAAATCCGTTGGAAAGATGAACCTTGAAAATTATGCCTGTAAACAGTATAATAATAGCAACCGACCATAAGCGGGTGGCAAAACCGAGTATCATGCATAATGATCCAACAAATTCAATAATAATTACCAAAAAGGCAATGATCCATGGAAGATTGGCCGTTTGGGTAAAATAATGCATTTCGCTGGTAAAGCCCGGTCCGCCAAACCACCCCAATACTTTTTGAGCCCCATGCGGAAATAATATCAACCCGATTGTTAAACGTGAAATGAAACCGGTATAATCGTTGTTCGTATTAAATAACAATGCTTTCATACATCTAAATTTTATTCATCACAAAGCAACGAACCGGTGAGCAGGAAAAAATTAATGTAGATTAATAAATGAGTTGCGCTCTTGTCTTGTACCTTGTGCCATGAGCCTTGTGCCTTGTTTCTTATTTTCTTTTTATCTTCCCGTTATGTTAAAAACATTTTCAATAATAGTCAGCGGCAAAGTGCAGGGGGTATTTTACCGGCAAAGTACACTGGAAAAGGCGCAGCAACTGGGCATTGCCGGTATAGTAAAGAATTTGCCCGATGGAAATGTGCAGGTTATTGCTACTGGTACTACCAATCAGCTCGATCAGCTGATTGCCTGGTGTAAACAGGGGCCGCCACATGCTGTTGTAACATCTGTACAGGTAGAAGAGTTGCCCTCACAGAAATTCACGGATTTTGTTATTCAACGATAAGTAAATGTTTACTTTATAACATTTCACACCTATTTCTCATTTATATACGTGGAGATCATCTCATCCATTAATTTCGGTTTACGAGCTAAAACCAAATGATCGCTACCGGGAATAATAGCAACCTGTGCATTTTTCAATAACCGGTACAATGCTATATACCGTTCAATCGGACAACCATCCAGTTGCCCGGCCGCAATTAATGTGGGCGCAGCTATCGACGATATTTTATCGTTGGTGATATACACTTTTTCATTCCATACAGCAGCAATTTTGGTAATAAATTCACCAAAGCGATCAGGTTCGGGCATAATCTTTTTCCGCTCTGCAGAAAAAGCAGCATTATTTTTTTCAAAGGTTTCTGCTTTGATCTGGCTAATGAAACTCTTAACATCATCATAAAAATCATCAAATCCAAAATTGCCGCCAATTGCCACCAGTTTTTTTACCAGTTCAGGGTGATCAGCAGCAAGATAATAACCCTGCAATGCGCCATCGCTAAAACCTATTATAGTAACGGAGTCTTTTGTAATATGCCGGATCGTTTTATACGTATCTTCTGCAAATTGTTGGTAAGAAAAAGGCCTGTTGCCTAATCCTGATTTACCGTGACCACGCGTCGCAATAGCAATTACCTGATATTTTTGCTGAAGTTTTGGAATGAGATTGGAAAATTCATTGATATAACCATATAATCCTCCGTGTAAAAGCACAACAGGCTTACCGGTACCATACACTTCATAATAAATATTTACATCTCCTGCATTAAAATATTTTCCGGCTTCCGGATTATTGCCATATGGAAACTGGGAATAAGACACAAACGGAAGAAGCGCCATAAAGATCAGCCACGTGAATTTCATTTGGAAGGTTTTTAAGAGATTTCGAATAGCGATAAATATAAATCTTCATTTTACTTTTTCATTAACTTACTACCTCAATTTTAAAAACTTTATCACATGACCCAACGATTCCTGCTAAGCAGCCTTATTCTTTTAAGTGTATTTTCCGTACAGGCACAACAGCCATTGCGACAAGGTGAACCAAAACTTACCGAAGTATGGGAACCCGAACCAAAAGTAATTACCCCCGGTAAAACAGCTGTCGACGCGCCGTCTGATGCCATTGTATTATTTAACGGTCAAACTGCCGATGAGTGGGCCGCCAAAGATAACGGACCTGTTAAATGGAAAATTGAGAACGGGGCTTTAACGGTAACACCGGGCGCTGGTGAAATTCATACCAAACAGGCTTTTGGCGATTGTCAGCTGCATATTGAATGGAGAACGCCTGCCGAAGTAAAAGGTGATGGACAGGGGCGTGGTAACAGCGGCATATTTTTAATGGGACGCTACGAACTGCAGGTGCTTGATTCTTATAAAAACAGAACCTATAGCAACGGACAAGCCGGCAGTATTTATAAACAATTGCCTCCGCTTGTAAATGCAAGTCGCGGCCCCGGTGAATGGCAAACCTATGAAGTGATATTTATCGCTCCCCGTTTTAACGATGATGGATCGGTGAAATCGCCGGCCCGTATTACCGTTTTCCATAATGGAGTTCTGGTGCAAAATAATTCTACATTATGGGGCAGTACGCAATACATTGGCATTGCTACCTACGAAAAGCATGGCGATAAAGAACCGCTGGTACTGCAGGACCATAATAATCCTGATAGCTTCAGGAATATATGGATACGGCCGCTGTAGTTTATGGTTTGTAGTTTGAGGTTTCTGGTTTGAGGTTTCTGGTTTGAGGTTTGTAGTTTGTGGTTCTTTAGTGTTTGAAAGTATTTGTGAATGTTACCTTCCTCAGTTTTAAAACGATTGGTATATTACTTTGTACTGCACAATTCCAAATCGCGGCAGCAACCACAAACCACAAGCAACAAACTACAAACTGTTTATTGCAGCAGTTCATTTACCGTTGAGTAAAAATCTTTCTTATAAGCTTCATAGTGCTCGCCGGTGCCCGGGCCCATAAAGCCGGTATGGATTTTTTTCACTTTACCATCGCGGCCAATAATAACCGTTGTGGGAAACATTTTGATGCGTGTAAGCTGGGGTAATGTTTTTTCGGTTCGAAGCGAATCGCCTACCCGAACGCCTGTGATCAGCATGGGATAAGTAATATTGAAATGCTGCTGAAACTTGCGCAAACTTTTTTGCGAACGTTGAAAATCGGTGCTGTATTCGTAAGCCAGCGCAAGCATTTCAATGCCTCGCTGTTTATTCGTTTTATAATAGTCGCTTAAAAATGCAGTTTCGTCCATGCAATTCGGGCACCATGAGCCCATCAGTTGAATGATCACGACTTTGTTTTGAAAACGGCTGTCATTGATCGATACCATGTTGCTGTCGATATCAGGAAAACGAAATTGTAAGCGGTCTTCGCCCGGTTTCAGATAAACAGCCGACAGCGTATCGGCAACGGCGGCTTTTTCATTTTTTACGGCCGTCCAGCTTTCGCGGTAAACAGCGCCTGAACAAAATAAACCGTCGGTAAGCTGGGAATCGTTGTTAATGGTTGCTCTGAAATAATAGGCATGGCTGCCATCGAAGGTCGATAATAGCAGCGTATCGTTGTGTACTGCGCCTTCGAGGTATCGATAGTCGCCGGTTGGCGTTAAAATGGTACCGGTAAGTGCTGTTCCGTTTTGTTTAAATTCGGCAACGGCCTGTATAAGAGTATTACTGTTGTCAACAAACGTAGCAGCCCACCTGCCGGTAATTGTACGCCGGGGCTTTTGCTGTGCCTGTGGATACCGTTGAGGCTGGTTATAGGTAAATACAACCGGCATTCTCTGCGTAGCCGAGGCTGTGCCTTTGATCCACACGCCCTGCAAACTATTATTGTTTGCATATTGTAATCTGAACTCCGATTCAAATAACGGCATTTGCACCAGCACTGAATCGCCTTTTTGCTCAATAGCGGTTACGGCAATTTTTTCCGATGCATTACGGAAGTACCAAACAGGTTTCCCTTTTTTATATTGTATAGAAACGTTAAAATCAATGGTAAGGCCGTCATGTCGTTGCAGCGAAGCACGCCACCATCCCGACGGGGGTACGGGGGTAGCCAATAAATACGAACCGGCAAAGGCCATAAGGCTGATAAGGCAGATAATTTTTTTCATACTACTAATCACACAAATTTAGTTGATAAGTTAACATCAGTTGACAAGTTAATTAGTTAACAAGTTGATAAGTTAACAGGTTAAGCAATATATAAACTTGTCAACTTTTCAACTCGTCAACTGATCAACTTTTTAATTTGTCAACTGATCAACTCACCGTAAATTCTCCAGCATATCTTTCGTCATTTTCATCAGATCAAATTCATGTTGCCAGCCCCAGTCATTGCGAGCAACGGAATCGTCGATGCTTTGCGGCCAGCTGTCGGCAATGTTTTGCCGGTAATCGGGCTCATAGCTGATAGTGAATTCGGGAATATATTTTTGAATGGCTTCGGCAATTTCTTTGGGTGAAAAACTGATGGCAGAAACATTATAGGATGTTCGAACTGAAATTTTTTCGGCCGGTGCTTCCATCAGTTCAATAGTGGCTTTGATGGCATCGGGCATGTACATCATCGGCAGGTAGGTATCTTCTTTTAAAAAGCAGGTATATTGTTTTTCTTCCAGCGCTTCGTGAAATATTTCCACTGCATAATCAGTAGTGCCGCCGCCGGGGGCCGATTTATACGAAATCAAACCGGGATAGCGAATACTGCGCACATCAACATGATAACGCTGGTAATAATAATTACACCAGAACTCACCGGCATATTTGCTGATGCCGTACACTGTTATAGGTTCAATAATGGTTTGCTGCGGACAATTTTGTTTGGGCGAGGTTGGACCGAATACAGCAATACTGCTGGGCCAGTACACCTTATGAATTTTTTCTTCGCGGGCAATTTCCAGCACATTCAGCAACCCCTGCATATTCAGGTTCCAGGCAAGACCCGGGTTTTTTTCGCCGGTGGCCGAAAGTATGGCTGCGAGCAGATAAATCTGGGTAACATTCTGCCTTATTACCTGTACATGCAGCATCTCTTTGTTCATTACATCCATACTTACATAAGGACCAGTGCCCTTTAGTAATTCATTTTCTTCGCGCAGGTCTGATGCAATTACATTGGAGTTGCCGTATATTTTACGCAACGCCAGTGTTAACTCTACACCAATTTGACCTGATGCGCCGATAACCAGTATTTTTTCCCTAATCATTAATTATCGTTTGTTAGTTTTTGTAAATGCCAGCAAAGAAAAGAACAATATGCTAATTAGCAAATTTGAAAATTTGAAAATGGCTTCAGGTTTGACCTGACTCATTTTATCCGGCCAAATTCAATTTAAACACCTGGGTTTCAATTAATTTTAATGGCTGTACATTTTCAAATTCGCAAATTTTCAAATTTTCAAATTTTTTGCTCATTACCTTTGCGCCATGAAAAAAATGCTTACTGACCTTTTTGCCGCACAACAATACGATGAAAAGAGCTTCTTTTTGATTGCCGGCCCCTGCGTTGTTGAAAGTGAAGAGTTGCTGATGGAGGTTGGAGATAAAGTTTCAACAATTTGCCGTAACCTCGGCATTCCGTATGTATTTAAATCATCTTATCGCAAAGCCAACCGCACCAGCGCATCATCTTTTACAGGTTTGGGCGATGAAACCGGTTTGCAATTATTGAAAAAAACAGGAACAACCTATAAAGTACCAGTTACCACCGATATTCATGCCCATGAAGAAGCGGCTATGGCTGCTAAATATGCCGATATATTACAGATACCTGCTTTTCTGTGCCGTCAAACCGATTTGCTGATCGCTGCAGCTGAAACAGGAAAGATAGTAAATGTAAAAAAGGGGCAGTTCGTAAGCGGTCCGTCGATGAAGTTTGCAGTAGAAAAAATTGTAAAAGCAGGTAATGAAAATGTAATACTAACCGAACGTGGAAATACTTTCGGTTACCAGGACCTGATAGTTGATTATCGCAATATTCCCTGGATGAAAGAACACGGCGTTCCGGTGGTAATGGATTGTACGCACAGTTTACAGCAACCTAATCAAACCACAGGCGTAACCGGTGGCAATCCACAGCTCATAGGCACCATTGCCAGTGCGGCTATTGCTTCGGGTGCCGATGGATTATTTATCGAAACGCATCCCAATCCTGCAGTTGCCAAAAGTGATGGCGCCAATATGTTGAAGCTCGATTTGCTGGAAGGTTTGTTACAGCGCCTGGTGAAGATCAGAAAAGCAGTTGTGTAAGATATTAAATGCAAAATCAGGTTTTCCTGCTTTTTCATTTAACATTCTTCATTTTTAATTTCTCATTATAAAAAAACAACTCCGCCAGTGAGGCAGAGTTGTTTTTTTTGCTTGAATCTTACTCGCTTAACAGAGGTTAGCATATAGGGCACAAGGCGCTTGTGCCTTTATCAAATTATTTTTGTAAACGTACAGTGTCAACTACAGTTACATTGCCGGTAGTTACTGCAATACCGGTTTTAACCTGTGGCTTGTATGCAGTATCAACAGGCCAGTAGTTCATGGTATAAGTACCAGCCGGTACACCTTTAATTAAATAACCGCCGGTTGTGTCGGTAAAGGTGGTTAAGGTATCAGTTCCCTTAATAGCAAATACAGAAGTGAGTACTGATTTAGGTGTAACAACACCTTTAATACTTCCACCTACGGCATTTAATAATGTGCGGATAACCGGTTTTAAAATGTACTTGCCGCTACCGGTTTTTACAATTGATCTTGCTACATCGAAATCGAGCAGCATGGTGTACAGGATTCCGCCTGATACATCCTGCTGAACGTTCAGTTTTAAACCGCTTTGCTGAGCGCTCGGTGTTTCAAGCGCAAGCGTGTTGCCATTAACAACGATTGAATTGTTCGATCCTAATACAAGGCGTATCTGGTGCAAACGGCCGGTAGGAATATCGGCATTTACCAGAAGGGTGTCTTTGTCATTTACCAGATCAAGCAAATTGTAAACGCCTTTTTTAACGCCCGTAAGTGATTGCCATCCATTGTCGCCATCACCGGTGACATTGATTTGTACATCCTGAATGTCGATAAGAACAGCATCGTAATCTGCGGGATCATCTGTTAATTTAACAGCCAGCGTAGCTCTTTCTGATACCGAGCTTTCTGACGAACATGAATACAACGCAACGGATAACAAAAAGCAAAGGGACAGGGACGAGAGAAAATTGGATTTCATAGCGTGTTAATTAAAATTAATATGTAACCGCTAAGAAACCAAAATCATACCACAAAGAAAATTATAATATGAAAAAAAGCTCCCGAAGGAGCTGTAAAAAATTGTTTTCCAAAGGCGTAGCGATGCAAAAAAATATTTATACAGATTTTTTCACATCTGATATTGGATTAAAAAACGGGGCGGTGAAAAAATTTGATGTAGGTAGTAATACGAAAAACTATACCGGAAATTTACTAAACGGAACCTAATATAGGTATAACAGTATCTGCAAAAAGTTCGAAGGTTAATGGATAAGTGAATTTAACAATTAATAAACAAAAATCATAACAATAAAGGAAAAAAATGTCAAAAGGACAATTTATTTACTCCGAAGCTTTTTTCGGGGATAGCAGTTGGCTGGGTAAAATGCCAAACTCTTTTTTAAATGCAATGGTAAAGTTGCTGAGGTTCGAATAACCCAGTTCCATCGCAACTTCTTTTACAGAAAATTTTCCGGTGAGTAGTTTATCCTGTGCAGCATGCATGCGGGCCTTTTGATAGTATTCGTAAATAGGCAGCGAGTACATGGTTTTAAAATCTTTCTTCAGCTTCGATTCGCTGATGGCAGCTATTTTAGCCAGCTGTTGTATCGAGGGCGGCGCCTGAAAAATATTCTTTGTGAGCAACCGCTCGATGTGCATGACTCTTGTAATATCTTCCTGTGTAAGAGGTAGTCTGAAGGCCGGATTGCGCATCTTATCATACAGGCTGGCAAAAAAACGTTCAATCAGCAGCATCATACGGTTTTCCAAAATGGTCATTCGCAACGGATTGCTTTCTTCTGCATTGCATATGGTTTTCATCCATCTGCGGTACCGCGCATCGAGCGGTTCTATATTAATACTTTCGGCTTTTAACGATATGTAGGATGATAGCACATCTTCGGCCTGATCCATTTCAAAATATTGTGCAAGCCATTGTTTGGTAAACAAAATGTTCACGCCTTTATAAGTGCTTCCTTCAGTGCCATGGTACGACCAGTCGTACAGCGAACTGGTAAGCCAGGCCAGCGCTTTGTTCGCATTTCTTTCTCTTACTTTTTCTTCACCAATCGAAATCACCAGCGAGCCGGGTATGGTAAGTTCATCGAAACGCAGCGTATAATATTCTTCAGATTTTTTTTTGAGATGGAAATGCCAGTCCTGGTGCATGGTGCATTCAATAATATAGGCATGTAACCCGTTGGGCACCTGAACATGGCGGAAGCTTCCCTTTCCGATAGCATCGGGAAAAAGCAATTGATCATTGTGTACAGGCACCTTTAGCTCAAAGGCCATTTGTCGCACTAACTGCTCGTAATCGGTATCAGTATAATCAAAGTCAAACACAGCGTCGCATTTTTTTGATACGCCGAAATCAGTTAACCAGTTGGCAATTTTCTTTTCAAACTACTAATCAACCGGCAGGCCGACTAACTGCCATTTGTTTTTTGCCGGGATAAAACATTATACCGGCTTACATGTAATAATAATGTAGGAAGGTCTATTGATATTTCAGGGGGTTACGGCGAAGCGATGAGATGTACCGTTTAATATTCATCCAAAAAGCCAGAATGAAATAAATAATAAGCGGAGAACCCATGGTTAGGAAAGATACATAAATAAACCAGGTACGGATGCGGGAAGTGGCAATGCCCAGCCGTTCGCCAATAGCTGAACAAACACCAAAAGCCTGCCATTCGATAAAATACCGGAATCGGTTCATGCCTCTAAATTAAAGCATTCGATAAAAATGTGCAAGCAATGAATTATTACCCAACCCATTTTTTAGGTAACTTCGCTCGACTTTTTTTACACGTTTGATCACTTTAAATGAAAAAGAAATGGTTTTTGATCTGGACTTAATTAAAAAGGTTTACGCAGGGATGCCGGAAAAGGTGGCAGAAGCGCGTAAACTGGTAGGCCGCCCACTTACATTAGCAGAAAAAATATTATATGCCCACCTGTTCGTTCCTGCCGGCAAAGCATACGAGCGCGGCGTTGATTATGTTGACTTTACGCCCGATCGCGTTGCAATGCAGGATGCTACAGCCCAGATGGCATTGCTTCAGTTTATGACCTGCGGACGTGCAAAAGTGGCCGTTCCTTCTACCGTGCATTGTGATCACCTGATTCAAGCCAAAACCGGTGCTCAGGAAGACCTGAAAACCGCAAATGAAGTAAATAAAGAAGTATACGAGTTTTTAGCCTCCATTTCTAATAAATATGGTATCGGTTTCTGGAAGCCCGGCGCCGGTATTATTCACCAGGTGGTGCTTGAAAATTACGCATTTCCCGGTGGAATGATGATTGGTACCGACTCTCATACACCCAATGCCGGTGGTTTAGGTATGATTGCCATTGGAGTAGGGGGCGCCGATGCCGTGGATGTTATGGCCGGCCTGCCCTGGGAGCTGAAAATGCCCAAACTCATCGGTGTTAAACTGACCGGTAAAATGAGTGGCTGGACAGCTGCCAAAGACGTGATCCTGAAAGTGGCTGGTATTTTAACCGTAAAAGGTGGTACCGGTGCTATTGTTGAATATTTCGGCGAAGGCGCCGACAGCCTGAGCGCTACCGGTAAAGCTACCATCTGTAACATGGGTGCTGAAATTGGAGCTACCTGCTCTTTGTTCGGCTATGATGAGAAGATGGCTGGTTACCTGAGCGCAACCGGTCGCGAAGATGTGGCTTTTCTGGCTACTCAAATAAAAGAGCATCTGCGTCCTGACGAAGAAGTATACGCAGATCCTTCAAAATATTACGATCAGGTAATTGAAATCAATCTCGATGAACTGGAGCCTTATGTAAACGGTCCGTTTACGCCCGACCTGGCATGGCCCATTTCGAAATTTGCCGAAGCGGTGAAAGCGAACGAATGGCCTCAAAAGCTCGAAGTTGCACTGATCGGTTCATGTACCAACTCTTCTTATGAAGATATCAGCCGTTCTGCTTCACTGGCAAAACAGGCTATTGATAAAAAGCTGAAAGCTAAAGCAGAATTCACCATCACGCCTGGTTCTGAGGTAGTTCGCTTTACCATTGAAAAAGATGGTTTCCTCGATACCTTCTACAAAATCGGTGGTGTAGTGCTGGCAAATGCCTGCGGTCCCTGTATTGGTCAGTGGGCTCGCCACATTGATGATCCCAAACGCAAAAACTCTATCATCACTTCGTTCAACCGCAACTTTGCAAAACGTAATGATGGTTTGGCTGCTACCCATGCGTTTGTGGCTTCTCCTGAAATTGTAACTGCATTTGCTATTGCGGGTGATTTAACGTTCAACCCGTTAAAAGATAAATTGAAGAATGAAGAGGGTAAAGAAGTAATGCTGGATGAACCAACCGGTATGGAATTACCGCCTAAAGGTTTTTCTGTAGAAGATGCCGGTTATCAGGGCCCTGCAGCCGACGGAAGCGGTGTTCAGGTACTTGTTTCGCCCGATTCGCAGCGTTTACAACTGCTGGCGCCATTTGCTGCCTGGGAAGGAACTGATCTGAAAGGACTGAAATTGCTTATTAAAGCAAAAGGTAAATGTACCACCGACCATATTTCGATGGCGGGTCCCTGGTTAAAATTCCGTGGCCACCTCGATAATATCAGTAACAACATGCTGATCGGTGCAGTAAACTTCTTTAACGAAGAAACTGATAAAGTAAAGAACCAGTTAACCGGTGAATACGGTTCAGTGCCTGCTGTACAACGCAGTTATAAAGCACAGGGTATTGGTGCTGTAGTGGTGGGCGATGAGAACTATGGTGAAGGTTCAAGCCGTGAGCATGCTGCCATGGAACCCCGTCACTTAGGCGTGCGCGCTATTGTGGTAAGAAGCTTTGCCCGTATACACGAAACCAACCTGAAAAAGCAGGGTATGCTGGCGCTGACCTTTGCCAATAAAGAAGATTATGATAAAGTGCAGGAAGACGATAGCATCGATATCGTTGGTTTAGATTCTTTTGCACCTGGTAAGCCATTGACTATGGTATTAAACCATAAAAATGGCAGCAAAGATCAGATTACGCTCAACCACACCTACAATAAACAACAGATCGAGTGGTTTAAAGCAGGTGGTGCGCTGAATGTAATTCGGTCGCAGTTTGCGAAAAACTAAGCTAAGCGCTTGAAATAGTTAAAGGAGGAAAAGAGATTAAATCTCTCTTCCTCCTTTTTTATTTTGCCCATTAGTGCCGGTAGGCACAAAATATAGGTCCCTGACGGGACAACCAATTACTACAGCCTCCCAAATGTCCCCCCTCTTTTTAGTAGTTTTTGTACACTATCCACTCCCGGCAGCGAAATAAAAAATATAGTGATTTACTTTTGCAGGGTAAGAGTTTACAACTAATCCAGTAATTACCCGCCTTTCTCCAATAGTCCATTCTTTTAATTGAGCGTTTTTATAATTGTGTTTTGCTGATAATACGGCTTAATACAGATAACCCTTAACTACAGGCGCCTCCCCATGCAAATAAAATGGCAGGCACCCGTGTTATGCAGATATCGAAAATCCAATGAAAGATCGAATTGTTGTATATCTGTTTGTTGTGGCCTGCTCGTGCATTTCGTTTACTCAAAGCTATGCACAGGTGAAAGCAGCATTTTCTGCCAATACGGTGGCGGGATGTTCTCCCCTTGTTGTTCAGTTTCATGATGAATCAACAGGCAGCCCAACCAGCTGGCGCTGGGACCTGGGTAATGGCACCATTTCATTATTTCAAAATCCTTCCACGGTTTACTTTTCGCCAGGCACCTACGCTGTAAAGCTGGTGGTAAAGAATGCAGCAGGGGCGGATTCAGTTGTAAAACAACAGTATATAACTGTTTACGATAACCCGGTGGCCGATTTTATGGCTTCCGATTCATCCGGTTGTTTTCCGCTTCCGGTAACTTTTACCGATAAAAGTTCGGTAACAGGCGGAACGATCAGTAAATGGCAATGGGACTTCGGCGACGGCGATACCGCTGTTACGCAAAAACCGGCGCATACTTATACCGGCACCGGAAACTTTAACGTAACTCTGAAAGTAACCAGCGATAAAGGTTGCAGCAAGAGCTTTACCAAACCGCAATACATTCAAATTACATCGGGCGTACTGGCTAATTTTGATTATACACCCACTACCAATAGCTGTAGTGCACCGGTTGAAATTAACTTTAATAATAAGTCGGTTGAAGTGGGCTCTGTTTCGTATCAATGGGATTTTGGCGATGGACAAACATCAACAGCTAAAAATCCCATGCATACTTATCTGTCAAACGGTTCCTATACCGTTACCCTGGTAGCGTTCAATAATACCGGTTGCCGCGATACCCTGCGTAAAGTTAATCTGCTGGTATTGGGAAATACAACTTCACAGTTTACCATGCCGGGCACCGTTTGCGCCGGTCAATCGTTTTTTATTACCAATACATCAACGCCCGTACCTGCCTCAGTACAATGGAATTTTGGCGATGGAACCAATTCAACACAGGCTAATCCGCAGAAAAGTTACCCCGCTTCGGGTACTTATATGGTAAAGCTGGTTAATCATTTTGCAGCCTGTACCGATTCGCTGAGCAAAGCGATTATAGTGTTGCCTAAACCGGTTGCATCTTTTACTTCGAACCGTACTTATGCCTGCAGCATTCCTGCATCAGTTCAATTTACCAATACTGCTGCCGGAACTGTTGGGTATTCTTGGGATTTTGGCGATGGCGGCACAAGCACCAGTGCCAATCCCGTTCATGTGTATTCGTCGTTTGGAACTTATACTGTAAAATTAATAGTAACCGGCAGCAATGGTTGTACCGATACCATTGTTAACAAGAACTATATTGAGGTGAGCCGTCCGCAGGTGCAGATCAAAAACCTGCCGGTAAAAGGCTGCCTGCCTTTAACCATTCCTTTTTCGGCTACTGTTACTGTGCAGGATGCTGTTACTTCGTATCGCTGGGATTTTGGCGATGGTACAGGTTCAACTCAGATGGCTCCTGTAAAAACATATACCACCGAAGGCAAGTTCACCGTAAAGCTGGTTATTACAACGGCTGGTGGTTGTACCGATTCTGTTGTGGTGACCGATGCTGTGCAGGCTGCCAATCCGCCCAAAGCCGATTTTACCGCTAACCAGTTTGATGTTTGCCGCAGTACACCCCTTCAGTTCGCCAATAAAAGTATACCTGCCGGTGATACATGGCAATGGACCTTTGGTGATGGAGGTACTTCTTCATTGGTTGATCCGCTTTACCAGTTTAACGATACCGGATATTTTAAAGTTACCCTCATTGTTTCGAACAAAGGTTGTTCCGATACCATGGTGAAAGACGGGTATGTACACATCAATCCTCCTGTAGCACGCTTTAACGCTGTGGTAGATTGCGCTGATAAATACAAACGTAGTTTTATCGACAAGTCTGTTGCTGCCAAATCGTGGTCGTGGGATTTTGGCGATGGGGCAACCAGCAATGGTGCAAATCCTGTTCACGGCTATGCAGCAAAAGGCACTTACCGGGTTAAGCTGGTTGTAACTAATAATGGCTGTTTGGATAGCGCCATACAAAACATTGTAATTGCCGATGAGCATCCTGATTTTGATGCCGATAAAAAAGAATTATGTAAAGAAAAAGAAGTAGCGTTTACGCTGTTAAAATATGATCCGCTGTATGTGACCAGCGTAATGTGGAATTTTGGTGATGGCACAGTTAGCTCAACACCCGGCAGTGTGACGCATATTTATAAGAAAGCGGGCTCGTACAAAGTTAAACTGGTATATACCGATGTAAACGGCTGTGTTGATTCTACAGTAAAACAACAATTTATTCAGGTAAACGGGCCTTCTGCATCGTTTGATGTTAAACAAAAGATATGTGCCGATAGTACGGTTACATTTCAGGACCTTACAGCTACGGATGGTACGCATCCGATTGTTAAATGGATTTTTGTGTATGGCGACGGAACACCTGATCAAACTTATACAGCGCCTCCGTTCGCGCATACATATGTTACCGGCAGCACCTATACCGTATCGTTACGGGTAACAGATAGTTACGGTTGTACCGATAATGTGTCGAAGGGAGCTGCAATAATAGTGTCGGACCCCAAAGCAGTTTTTACAACTGCAGATAGCAATTCGTGCCCAGGCAAGCCTGTTAATTTTACCAATGGGTCTACCGGTTCGGGATTGCAATATACCTGGAGTTTTGGCGACGGCAATACCTCTGATAATGCTTCGCCTGTTCATCAGTATCAGCAGGAAGGTTTGTATACAGTTAATTTGAAGATAGTTGATCCTGTAGGTTGCCGTGATTCAATTACAAAAATTGATTTTGTAAAGATTACCATTCCGGTGGCAGGATTCACCATGTCAGATTCTATCGGAAGCTGCCCGCCCCTGCAGGTAACATTTACCAATAGTGCAAAAAAATATACAACTATAAGATGGGATTTTGGTGATGGCAATACATCTACGCTCGACAACCCCATTCACTTTTATAATATTCCCGGTGAGTATGAGGCAACGCAGTTTATTCAGGGACCCGGTGGTTGTACAGATGTAATGAAAAGAAAAGTGATCGTAAAGGGTCCTAAAGGTTCTTTCACCTATACACCGGTTACAGGATGTATACCTCTTAAAGTTAACTTCACAGGAAGCGGAAACGGCATTCATTCGCTGGTATGGGATTTTAATGATGGCAGTACAGCCGCTTCCACTTCCACAACATTTGAGTATACGTATGCTACTGCAGGTAAGTTTGTGCCGCGCATGATTTTGATAGATAGTACCGGTTGCCAGGTGCCGGTTACCGGCGCCGATACCATCAATGCCATTGGTGTTACGGCAAAAGCAACTATGGATACTTACCGGGTTTGTAATACCGGATTTATTCAGTTTACCGATCAATCGGTAGCCAATGACTTTATTACCGGGCACCAGTGGGATTTTGGCGATGGCACTACCAGTACGCTCCCTAATCCAAAACATAATTTTAGTGCTGCCCCGGCCACTTACAGCGTTATTTATACGGCTACAACAGCCAATGGTTGTAAAGATGTAATTCATTTAACCGACACCATTAAAGTATATGCTACTCCACAGGTATTAATAACAGGCGATAAAGAAGCCTGTGAACCTGCACAGCTTCAGTTTAATGCCGTGATCACCGGCGATGCAGCTAATTTGAAAAAGCATTGGGATTATGGCAACGGACAAACATCCGATACCGCTTCGGTTGTTACGCATAATTATAATGCTCCCGGCAATTACCAGGTGCAATTGCAAACCATATATCAGGATTATTGTCGCGATACAGCCCGGTACAATGTAACTGTATGGCCTTTGCCAAACACCTTTGCCGGTAAAGACACTTTTGTATGCCGCGGAACGCCAATACAGTTGCGTGCATCGGGCGCTGATCAATATACCTGGAATGCAACAGGCGATATTTCCTGTACGCAATGCGCCAGCCCATTAATTAATCCGGCTACCAATACGGAATATGTAGTAACAGGTGTTTCAACACATGGCTGTATAAAAAAAGATACCATTGATGTTCGGGTACGTCAGCCGTTCACCATGCAGGTACAAAAAGGCGATACATTGTGTGCCGGTGAACAGGTTAAATTGGGTGCTGCAGGCGCCGACACTTATCAGTGGACGCCAGGTGCAGGTTTGGATAATGCTACATCGGCTTCACCAAAAGCATCTCCCGGAACTACAACAGTTTACACGGTTGTAGGAAAAGATAATGATAATTGCTTTGCCGATACCGGTTATATTAAACTGGTAGTATTTCCTGTTCCGCAAATCTTTGCCGGCAATGATACCGCCGTAAGTACAGGAAGCATCATTCAGTTAAAAGCAACAAGTTCGGCCGATGTTACCAAATGGAGCTGGACGCCTGCTTCGGGTTTAAGCTGTGCAAACTGTGCCGTTACCAATGCGGTTGTAAAAGGTTCTGTGACCTACCGTGTTACTGCATCGAACGATGGTGGTTGTACTGCAAACGATGATATTACAGTTTCTGCCGTTTGTAACGAAGGCAACTGGTTTATACCAAATACATTTTCGCCCAACAGCGACGGTGTAAACGATATCTTTTATGTGCGTGGAAAAGGGTTGAACCTGATTCACTCATTGCGCATCTTTAACCGCTGGGGACAGGCCATATTTGAAAAGAGAGATTTTATGGCCAATGATCCTGCCGCGGGCTGGGATGGAAAAGTAAATGGCAAATCCGCCGATATGGACGTATATGTGTATATCGTGGAAATTGTATGTGATAACTCGAATATAGTTCCAATAAAAGGCAATGTGGCCCTTGTAAGGTAGTTTACAAGTTAACAAGTTAACAGGTTAACAAGTTAACAGGTTCAAAACTTGTAAACTAATCAACTTATCAACTTATATCAACTGATCAACTTTAAACCAATGAAATCCGTAGTTGTTTATAGAAAAATCTTAACCGGCCTGGTGCTGATTACTTCATTATTTACAACTCAGGCACAGGACCTTCATTTTTCTCAATTCTTCGAAGCGCCTCTGCTACGCAACCCTTCACTGGCGGGTATTTTTACAGGCGATTACCGGATACAGGGGGTGTATCGCGATCAATGGAATAGCTTTACCAATGCCTATCGCACCGGTTCATTAAATGCAGAATACAAAATGCCTGTTGGCACCAGCAACGATTTTATGACCACCGGCATTCAGCTGTTATATGATAAGGCGGGAACCGTTGGTTTAACAACTACTAATTTATTACCTGCGTTGAATTATCATAAATCGTTAAGCAACGAAAAAACTGAATACTTATCGCTTGGTTTTATGGGTGGAATGGTACGTAAAAGTATCGACATCACTAAAATGACAACCAATAGTCAATACGATGGAAGTTATAACCCAACGCTTGGTACCGGTGAATCATTTACAACGCCCAATTTTACCACCTGGGATGCCTCGGTGGGTATGAGCTATAACACTACTTTTGGAATGGACAATGTAAACAGTTTTTTTATCGGTGCTGCATATCATCATTTGAACAAGCCTAAGAATTCTTTCTATCGCAGCAACAAGATCGAATTGAATCCAAAATATGTTTTTTCGGCAGGTCTTAAATTACATATCGACGACTTTTCGTATTTCACCTTTCATGCCGATCATTCAAATCAGGGCTCTGTGAGCGAAACAATTGCAGGAGGCCTGTATTCCTATAAGCTGGGCGATTTTGCCGATGAAACCTCAGTAACCCTTCATTTGGGTGCTTTTCTTCGCTGGAAAGATGCCATTATACCCGTGGTAAAAGTAGATATGAGGTCGTTATCGGTTGCCCTCAGCTACGATGCCAACGTTTCGCAGTTAAAAACTGCCAGTCAGGGCAGGGGAGGGTTTGAACTTTCATTATCGTATACCGGATTTTTAGATCGTAATAATTCGGCCAGGAATGAGGTTTTATGTCCGAGGTTTTAGAAGAACGCGGAACGCGGAACGCCGAACGCAGAATGCCGAACGCTTAACGCTTAATGCAAAACGCAAAACGTCTGATGCTACTAACACAGCATTTTTTGTTTTGTGCGTTGAGCGTTCTGCGTTTAGCGTTTTGCTTTTCGTTTAGCTATTAATTTTGCTGTTTTGCAGTACATTTCCTGCATTTTCGGCACTATTACAATAGAAAATACATTACCAATGTTCCGCATCTTATTCAAAACCCTGTTCCTGCTATTAGTTTGTGCAAATTGTTTTTCACAGTCACACTCAAAAAAAGGGGTGAGGCAGCCGCTGGCCGTTATTGGATATTATGCCAACGGTGCTGATCAGGTAGATAGTTTTGCTGTGGAAAAGCTAACACATATCATTTTCAGTTTTTGCCATTTAAAAGGAAATCAGTTATCGGTAGATAATGGCAGTGATACATTAACTATTCAGCGCCTGGTGTCGTTAAAGAATCGGAACCCGTCGCTAAAAGTGTTGTTATCGCTGGGCGGTTGGGGTGGTTGCGGCCCCTGCTCCGAAGTGTTTTCAACTGAGCAGGGCCGTCGTGAATTTGCCGGATCGGTGAAACAGTTACTGGATTATTTTAGTGCCGATGGTATTGATCTTGATTGGGAATACCCCACCATTCCCGGATATCCCGGTCACCGGTTTACAGCCGATGACAAACCTAATTTTACCAAACTGGTTACCGAAATACGCAATGCTATTGGTGATAAAAAAGAGATCAGCTTTGCTGCCGGCGGATTTTCGAAATACCTCGAAGAATCGGTTGAATGGAAAAAGGTAATGCAGCAGGTTGATATGGTGAATTTAATGACTTACGACCTTATAAACGGATTTAGTACTGTAACCGGGCATCATACCGGATTGTATTCAACTTCGAAACAGATAGAATCCGTTGATAATGCCATTGAATATCTTCATTCCATTGGCATTCCCCTCAATAAGCTGGTGATCGGTGCTGCCTTTTATGCCCGCATTTTTGAAAATGTCGATAGCGTAAATAACGGGTTGTATCAACCGGGCAAGTTCAAACGGGGCGTTCCCTTTAAAGCGTTTGGCGCCATTCTTTCGCCTGATAGTGGTTATGTTTATCACTGGGATCCCGTAGCCAAAGCCCCCTGGATGTATAATGCAGCTCAGAAATTATTTGTTACGTTTGACGATACTACTTCTATGCGGTTGAAAACAGCATATGCTATAAAGAAAAAACTGAATGGCATTATGTTCTGGCAACTGGCCGATGATGCTTATAGCAAGGGGCTGCTGGACGTTATAGATGAAACGAAGAAGAAGATTGTTAGATAGCTTGATTGTTTGATGGCTAGGTACAATCAAACAATCATATTCCTTTTTCCCAACTCAATTACCTCACAATCTCTCATATTCTTCCCATCAATTACAAATCGGATAACCGTACGAACTTTATGCCAGCCCTGTAATCCGGCTGCGCCCGGGTTCATATGCAGGCATTTCAGGCTTTCATCGAACATAACCTTTAAAATATGTGAATGGCCGCAGATAAACAGTTGTGGCGGATCGGTCGTTAATTCTTTCTTTACAACAGCATTGTATTTAGGCGGATAACCACCGATATGTGTCATATAAACGGTTACATCTTCACAGGTCCAGCGCAGTTTTTCAGGATAAATGCTACGAATATCCTGGCCGTCGATATTCCCGTACACACCTTTCAGTGGTTTAAAGGCTGCCAGTTTATTGGCAATTTCAACCGGGCCAAAGTCGCCGGCATGCCATATTTCGTCGCAGTTGTCAAAGTGTTTAAAAACCGCTTCATCAAGATAACCGTGTGTATCAGATATCAAACCTATTCGTGTCATTGAAAAAAATTTAACCGGCTCCTGTTCACTGCCGTTTCCATGGTACTGTTGCTGGCTTTCAATTGCGCTTGCCTACTGCCTACTGCCCATTGCCTATTGCCAGTTGACCACCGGCATTCCCTCCTCAGCCAGTTTTTTGATCGTATCAAGGGTTTCTTCCCAGTTCTTATCTGAATGGGTATACATTAATTTGGTGGCGAAATTGCTTTGTGTAAGTTTAAGTACCGTGGCGTTTTCATCGGGAATTAAATCGAACGTGATCTCTGAATAATTTTCCGGCGCATCTTCGGTGGTTGAAAAAACACTCCAGTAAGTATATGAGAATTTTTTTTCGGGTTCAAAATGCAATATCGTTCCCTTGTCGATAATTTCTTTATCCTTATAAACAAATGTAAAGGCAATAGGGCTTCCCGGTTGCCAGTCGGTTATCATTTGAACGCCCAGCCATTGTACTATCCATTGGTTACCGGTTAACACCTCCCATACTTTCGAAGCATTTGCGGCAATATGCCGTTCTTTTTTCAGAATCAGGTCTTTTTTCATAATTATTGTGGATTTTGCTAAGAGCTACAACGCGAAACCCTTCGACCCGCCGAAAGTCGGGCAGGCTTCGCTCAGGGGTAAAAGAGAAATACAAGATACAAGGCCCCGGGCAAGATAAGCAACACGTGACAAAAAATAATCAAAATACAAAGCGAGGCAATGCCTATTCCCCTTTACTCTTATACGTTCTTAGCGTTTAATCAATAAGATCTTCTTTCTTTAATTTATCAAGCAACATTACTACGCCCGGTACGTGAGGTTGCCGGGGATAGGCTGCCGTATCAAAATAGTCCAGCAAACCGATCTCTGCATTAGGTTGTGGTGTTTCGGGCAAGTCACATACAAAACAATCCTGCTCCATAATAATTCCTGCCGCTTCACCAAAAGCGGGTGCTGAAATATGGGTATACCAGGTTAAATGACTTTCCTGCAGTTCTACATTCAATTCTTCTTTCACCTCTCTTATAAGGGCTTCAATAGCGGTTTCATTGTGATTAACTTTACCGCCCGGCAGGTAAAATGCCTGCTTGTTATTGCTGAAGGCCAGTAACAATTTTCTGTTTTTGATCACTACCAATCCGGCTGTTTGCATATGTATGAATTAACAGGTTAACAAGTTTAACGGGTAGCCGGAAACCATATGATTTGCCGTTTGCCGTTTCACGATTATTGGGCTAAGCGCTTCAAAGTTTTCTCTTTTTACCCTTAGCCGGGGATTTACTAACTTTACCGGCAACGATTATTGCCATGCCATTCTTCCGCAATTTTACATATTGGATTGATAAGAGAAGTTGGAAATATGTATTTCTTTTAAAAACACTCGAACTTTCTCTATAGAGTAAGCCTAAAATTCAGTGTATGCCGGACGTCTTCACGGCTTCCTGTCTTTCATTTTCAAATTTTCAAATTTGTTCATTTTCAAATTTGTATTTATGGCTTACTATTATAAACTGGGAAATGTTCCCCATAAACGTCATACCCAGTTCCGAAAACCCGATGGGTCGCTGTATGCGGAACAATTATTTTCTACCGAAGGTTTCTCAAATGATTACTCCCTGTTGTACCATTGTTTACCTCCAACAGACATCATCAAAACCGAACCCTCGTACGATGTGTCGCCAAAAGTGGCAGAGGAAAAAATGTTAAAACACCGCAGTTTTGAAGGGTTCAAAGTAAAACCGGGCATCGACTACCTGCAAAGCCGTACACCTGTGCTGGTAAACAACGATTGCCATATTGTACTTGCTGCGCCGCAGGAAGGCATGCACGATTACTATTTTAAAAATGCCGATGCCGATGAAATGATATTTGTGCACGAAGGATCGGGCGTGTTACGTACTATGTATGGCGAACTGCCTTTTTCTTACGGCGATTACCTGGTTGTTCCGCGCGGAACTATTTACCAGATCAGTTTCAGAGATACCAATAACCGGTTGTTTATTGTGGAATCATTCAGTCCCATCCGGTTTCCCAAAAAATACCTCAGTAAATATGGCCAGTTGCTGGAGCATTCGCCGTTCTGTGAACGTGATATTCGTCCGCCGCAGAACCTGCCTACGTTTGATCAGAAAGGTGATTTTTTGATCCGCACAAAAAAACGCGGAATGATGTATAACCTGCATTACGGGCATCATCCGTTTGATATAGTAGGGTGGGACGGCTATTGTTATCCGTTTGCTTTCAGTATTCACGATTTTGAACCCATTACCGGGCGCGTTCACCAGCCGCCACCGGTTCATCAAACATTTGAGGCAAATAATTTCGTGGTATGTTCGTTTTGCCCGCGTTTGTTTGATTATCATCCGCAGTCGGTTCCGGCGCCATATAATCACAGCAATATTGATAGTGATGAAGTTTTGTATTATGTCGACGGTGACTTTATGAGTCGGAAAAATGTAACGCGGGGCATGATCACACTGCATCCCGCCGGAATACCTCATGGGCCTCATCCCGGTATGGTTGAAAAAAGTATCGGCGCCAAAGAAACAAAGGAGCTGGCGGTAATGGTAGATACCTTTCATCCGTTGCAGCTAACGGTAGAAGCACTTGACATTGAAAATCCGAATTATACGATGAGCTGGGCTGAATAGGGAAGCAGTTTATAGTTTGAGGTTTGTAGTTCTTTAATTCAGTTTGAGGTTTGAGGTTTGTGGTTCTTTCGGTGAATCTTACCGTGCAATTTTGATCCTGTTAAACAGTTAGTGTTTGATCTTAATAATGAAACTCCAAAGCGCGGCAGCAACTACAAACCATAAACCTCAAACTACAAACCAACAATATTCCTTTCATTCAATCGTCTGCCTTTAACGGGGCAGGCGATTTTTTTTGTAAAAAGTTTGGCGGTATCAAAATTTAGGTTTTAATTTTGTGTTTAACTAAATGGTTAAACTACGTGGCTAAGGATATGAAAACCGATATAAGTACAGAACAAAAGATACTCGAAGCCGCCAAGCAGGTATTCCTCGAAAAAGGGCTCGATGGCGCCCGCATGCAGGATATTGCCGATAAAGCCGGTATAAACAAAGCTCTTCTGCACTATTATTTTCGCAGTAAGGATAAATTGTTCGATGTGATTTTTTTGGAAGAGGGCCGCAAGTTTATTCCGAAAGTGGTTGAAATTATGATGTCTGACCTGGACTTGTTTGAAAAGGTAGAAAAGTTTGTTGGACAATACATTGATACTCTGATACAAAACCCCTTGCTGGCAAATTTCATTGTGAATGAAGTAAACAGAAATCCTGCCGACACCTTAAAAACGATATTCAATAATCAGCGGCCGCCTGTTGAAAAGGTAGAAGAACATGTAGCGAAGCTGGTTAAAAAAGGAGTGATTAAGCCCATCAAAGGCGACCAGTTAATGATAAACATGGTTTCGTTGTGCGTGTTCCCTTTTTTGGCCAGGCCTATGGTTCAATGGGTTACAAAAAAGAACGATAAGGAGTTTATGATCATGATGGAGCAACGCAAAAAGGATGTTGTAAAGTTTGTTATTGATTCAATCAGGAAATAAATTTTTTTGTCATGCAATTAACTAAATGGTTAAACAGAATGATTAAAATTTCTTTAATTATAACAGCGATATTATCAGGTCTTTATACGCAGGCACAGGATAACGGCCGGCTTACCCTGCAACAGGCGTATGATCTGGCCCGGCAAAATTATCCGGCGATCAGGCAAAAAGAACTGGTAATGCAAACAGCCAGTTTGAATATCGACAATTTAAGTAAAGGTTTTTTACCGCAACTCAATGTGTCGGGGCAGGCAACGTATCAGTCAGCTGTGACCAGCGTTCCGGTAAGTATTCCGGGTATTAAAATTGATGAGCCCAGCAAAGACCAGTATAAAATTCAGGCCGAATTAAGCCAGCTGGTGTACGACGGAGGAAATACATCGGCCCAAAAAAATGTGCAAACGGCCAATGCATTGGTCGAAGATCAAAGGGCCGAAGTTGAGTTGTATAAAGTAAAAGATCGCATCAATCAGTTGTACCTGGGAATTTTACTGGTTGATGAACAACTGAAACAAACCGAACTGGTAAAGAAAGATATCAGATTAGGTATTCAGAAAGTTGAAGCGCAGGTGAAAAACGGAACAGCTTTTCGTTCGGCCCAGTTAACGCTCGAAGCCGAACTAATGAAAAACGATCAGCGCGTAATAGAATTAAATGCTAATCGTAAAGGGCTTGCCGATGTGCTGTCGTTGTTCATTAACCGCCAGTTGCCCGCCGAAGTACAGCTTGAACTACCGGCGGTAACGGCGCCTGTTGTGCAGGAATCGGTATTACGTCCTGAATTAAAACTGTATAATTATCAAAACAACCTGTTCAATGTTCAGAACCAGCTGATCAGCGCTAAAAATCGTCCCCGTACCAGTTTGTTCGTACAGGGTGGTTATGGCAGACCCGGTTTAAACATGCTTAAAAATCAATTCGACTGGTTTTACACTGCAGGTGTTCGGTTGAACTGGGGATTTGGCGGTTTGTATACCAGTAAAAAAGAGCGGGAACTGCTGGCCGTAAATCAAAGAATGGTAGATGTACAGAAAGATCTTTTTTTACTGAATACCAATACACAGTTAAAACAACAGCAATCGGAGGTTGATAAATTGCAGCAACTGATTAAGTCGGATGAACAGATTATTGGCATTCGTGTTCAGGTTAAGGACGCATCGAATGCGCAGCTGGCCAATGGCGTTATAACAGCCAGCGATTATTTGCGTGAAGTGAATGCCGAAGACCAGGCCCGCGTATCGCTCATCACCCATCAGCTGCAGTTGATACAGGCGCAGATCAACTACCGTACTATATCAGGAAACCAGTAACAGGCCCTGAGCGGTCCTGAGTGAAGTCGAAGGATCGAAAGTGTGATTAAAAGCATTGAAGTCGAAATGCGATAAACGAATAGAATGCGATAACCAAATAATTATATATACAAAGAATCATGAACAAACTAATTGTAACCCGTATAATTGCCATGGCAATGTTGTTTACTGCCTGCAACCGCAACACCCCTAAATTCGATGCATCAGGAACATTTGAAGTAGATGAGGTAATTGTTTCTGCCGAACAAACCGGAAAAATATTATCGTTTAATGTTTTTGAAGGGCAAAGTATACCCCAAAACAACGTGGTGGGTATTATTGATGCCGAAAACCTGTCGTTACAAAAAGAGCAGATACAGGCCAGCATTGAAGCCCTGCACGAAAAAACGGCAGATGTTCAGCCACAGATCAACATGTTGCAGGACCAGTTGGATGTACAACAATCGCAATTAGAAAATTTGCAGCATGAGCGTACCCGCATCGAAAACCTGTTAAAACAGGATGCCGCAACCGGTAAACAGCTGGATGATATCAATTCGCAGATCGATGTATTACAAAAACAAATGAATGTTACCCGCCAGCAGATCAATGTACAGCGAACCAATGTTAATACGCAAAACCGTACAGTGCTCAGCGAAAAGAAACCGCTCGAAAAACGGGTGGCCCAGTTAAGTGAACAGATAAGCAAAGCAAATATTATTAACCCGGTGAGTGGTACGGTAATTACCAAATATGCCGAAGCGGGTGAAATTACTTCGGCCGGAAAAGCGTTGTACAAGATTGCCAATCTCGATACCCTGATATTACGGGCTTACGTAACCGGTACTCAGTTGCCGCAGATTAAATTGAACCAAACTGTAAAAGTGCTGATCGACAGTGGCGCAAAAGCCTATCGCGAATATCCCGGTACCATTACATGGATTTCAGACAAAGCCGAGTTCACTCCCAAAACCATTCAAACCAAAGATGAGCGTGCTAACCTGGTGTATGCCATTAAGGTTCGCGTAAAGAACGATGGGTACCTTAAGGTTGGCATGTATGGAGAAGTGATGTTTGCCGGTAATTAGTTAATAAGTTAACAGGTTTACAAGTTAACAGGTTTACAGGTTAACAAGTTTACAGAGTTGAAACTTGTTAACTGATCAACTAATCAACTTTTCAACTATGGGCTCAGTAACAGTAAATAACCTGGCAAAACAATACGGTAAAAAGAAAGATACCATTCAGGCGCTTAAAGGTGTTTCGTTCGAAGTAGAGAAAGGGGAGCTGTTTGGTATCATCGGGCCCGATGGCGCCGGCAAAACTTCTTTATTCCGCATTCTTACCACCTTATTAATTCCCGACGGCGGATCGGCATCGGTAGATGGTTTTGATGTGGTAAAGGATTTTAAAGCCATTCGCCAGCGCGTAGGATATATGCCGGGCCGTTTTTCATTGTACCAGGACCTTACCATTGAAGAAAACCTTGAGTTTTTTGCTACCATCTTCAATACTACCATCGAAGAAAATTACGACCTGATAAAAGACATCTATTCGCAGATTGAACCGTTTAAAGACAGAAGGGCTGGTAAATTATCGGGCGGTATGAAACAAAAGCTGGCATTGAGTTGTGCATTGATACATAAACCATCAGTATTATTTCTTGATGAACCCACCACCGGTGTAGATGCTGTATCCCGAAAAGAATTTTGGGAAATGTTGCGGAACCTCAAACGACAAGGCATTACGATTTTGGTTTCAACACCTTATATGGATGAGGCCAGTTTGTGCGACCGGGTGGCATTGATACAGGGTGGTGAGATATTATCGGTGAATACACCCGAAGGCGTGATTGAATCTTTTCAGCATCCGCTTTTAGCAGTAAAAGACGGCAACATGCTGCGGCTGCTCAACGATTTAAAAAACTTTGAAGGCGCCATCGATGCGTATCCGTTTGGAGAGTATCATCATGTAGTGTTGAAAGATGGTTATAGCGAAGCATCGGTAACCGGTTATTTACAACAGCATAATTATCACCAGCCAGAAACACAAACCATCCGCGCCGATATTGAAGATTGCTTTATTGCTTTGATGAAGTCGGAGGTCTGAAGTCTGAAGTCGGAAATCGGAAGTCGGAAGTCTGATGTCAGAACTTTAGAAGGCCATTGACCATTGACCATTCACTATTCACCATTCACCAAATGAACACAAACAACACAGCCATAGAAGCGCATGAGCTCACCAAACGGTTCGGACATTTTACCGCCGTTGATGCCATTTCTTTTGAAGTGAAGAAGGGTGAGATATTTGGTTTTCTGGGAGCCAACGGCGCCGGTAAAACAACGGCCATGCGTATGTTATGCGGTTTATCGATCCCCACTTCGGGCAAAGCTACCGTGGCCGGGTTTGATGTATATAAACAAACCGAGCAAATAAAAAGAAGTATTGGCTATATGAGCCAGAAATTTTCGCTGTATGAAGATTTAACGGTAAAAGAGAATATTCGCTTTTACGCCGGCATATACGGTAAAAGCGATGCCTTTATAAAACAAAAAACGGCTTTTCTGTTAAAGGAACTGCATCTCGAAGAAGAGGCTAATAAACTGGTGAAATCATTACCCCTGGGATGGAAGCAAAAACTGGCTTTTTCGGTAGCCATTTTTCATGAACCCGAAATTGTTTTTTTGGATGAACCTACCGGAGGCGTTGATCCTGTTACAAGGCGCGAGTTCTGGAATATGATTTATCAGGCGGCTGAATCGGGCATTACGGTTTTTGTGACAACGCACTATATGGATGAAGCCGAATATTGCAATCGTGTTTCAATTATGGTCGATGGCCGTATCGATGCCCTTGATACGCCGGCTCAGCTGAAAAAAACATTTGAAGCGAAATCGATGGATGAAGTATTTCTTAAGCTCGCCCGAAAGGCTAAACGTAGCGGAGATTAGATGGTTTGATTGTTAAACCATCAAGCTGCATGAGATTTATTGGAAAGCAGGATTGCCGGAGACCCAACCATCAAACCATAAAGCCATCAAGCCATCTGAACCAGAGATTCTAAAATAAAGCATATGCAACAATTCATCTCTTTCGTAAAAAAAGAATTTCATCATATATGGCGCGATAAACGCACCCTGTTTATTTTACTGGGCATGCCCATTATGCAGATTCTGATCTTTGGGTTTGCACTCACCAATGAAGTAAAGAACGCGCAGATAGCCGTGCTTGATTTGTCGAACGACAATGCTACACAGGCTTTGCGCACCCAAATGGATGCCAGTGCCTACTTTGATGTGGTGCAGGACCTGCACTCGTATAATGAAATTGATCCGGCTTTTAAACAGGGGAAGATCAAGCTGGCTGTAATTTTCCCGCAGAACTTTGCTGCCGACCTCGATCATTTTAATACGGCACAGGTGCAGCTGGTTGCCGATGCTTCGGACCCCAATGTGGCCAACACATTAACCAATTATGCAACGGCCATTATCATGGATTACCAGGACCGTATTACCAATAACCGCAAATTGCCCTACACCATAAAATCAGAGATGCGCATGCTGTACAATCCGCAGTTGAAAGGCGCTTACAATTTTGTGCCCGGTGTAATGGCTATGGTATTGATGCTGGTATGTACATTGATGACAGCCATTACCATTGTGCGCGAAAAAGAACTGGGCACTATGGAAGTAATGCTGGTATCGCCCATGCAGCCTTTGAAAATTGTAATGGCCAAAGCCGTTCCGTATTTATTGTTATCGATCGTAAATATCTCCAGTATTCTGTTATTGAGTGTATTTGTGCTCGAAGTGCCCATCAACGGTAGTCTGGTGTTGTTGATATTCGAAAGTATATTATTTACGCTTACCTGTTTGGCGTTTGGATTATTAATTTCAACAAAAACCGATTCGCAGCAAACGGCCATGTTTATTGCATTAACGGGCATGTTTTTACCAACCATCATGTTAAGTGGCTTTATGTTTCCCATTGAAAATATGCCGTTGCCATTACGGGTTATTTCGAATATAGTGCCCGCCAAATGGTTTTATTATATAGTGAAGGAAGTTATGATCAAAGGACTTGGCCTTGCCGCAGTTTGGAAAGAAACATTGATTCTTACAGGCATGCTGTTGTTTTTACTGGTATTGAGTATTAAGAACTTTAAAATCAGGCTTGCTTAGCAACAAAATTTTTCACCACTTCTTACTCCCCCTTCAGGGGGATGGGGGGTAAATCAGATTAGCATGAGAACCTTACGCTTTTTACTGCAGAAAGAGTTCCGGCAAATATTCCGCGATCCTTCTATCATACGTATCATTTTTATGATGCCCTCGATTCAGCTGTTGATATTACCATGGGCAGCAGATTATGAAGTAAAGAATATACAGTTGAGTGTGGTAGATCACGATCATTCGCAATACGCCCGCCAGCTGGTAAATAAAATTACTTCATCGGGTTATTTCAGGTTGCAGGATTATTCGGGCTCTTATAACAATGCGATGCAAAAGGTTGAGCATGATGAGGCAGATCTTGTGCTTGAAATTCCGGCTGATTTTGAAAAAAAGCTGGTAAAAGAAAATGAGTCAACTTTGTTCATGGCCATCAATGCCATCAACGGGGTAAAGGCAAACCTGGGCGGTGCTTATCTGCGAAGTATTATACAGGATTATAACCGCGAAGTACGTTTAAAGTGGATACAATTGCCACGCTTCAGTCCCGAGTTGCAGATCGACGTCACTTCATCCAACTGGTTCAACCCTTCGATGAACTACAAATATTTTATGGTACCCGGTATACTGGTGGTGCTGGTAACCATGGTAGGTTCTTTTCTGGCTTCATTAAATATTGTGCGCGAAAAAGAGATCGGCACCATTGAACAAATAAACGTTACGCCTGTTAAAAAGTATCATTTTATTTTAGGAAAATTAATTCCTTTCTGGGTACTTGGTTTGCTCATTTTAAGCATTGGATTAACCATTGCCCGCGTGGCGTATGGCATACTTCCGGCAGGCAGTCTGGCAGTGATTTATGTTTTCGCCGGTGTTTACCTGTTAGCAGTGCTTGGGTTGGGATTGTTGTTATCAACTTATACAAGCAACCAGCAACAGGCCATGCTGTTGTCGTTTTTTATGATGATGGTGTTCATTTTATTAAGCGGTTTATATACGTCTATCGATAGCATGCCGGCATGGGCAAAGGCCATTACCAAAATAAATCCGGTAACTTATTTCATCGAAGTAATGCGTATGGTAGTGTTAAAGGGGAGCAGTTTAAAAGACATCAGTCCGCAAATATTTACGGTATTGGGTTTTGCTGCGGTGTTAAACACCTGGGCTGTGATCAATTATAAAAAGCGGTCCTGAGCGTCCTGAGCGTAGTCGAAGGATCGATCCTGACCCTGAGCGTAGTCGAAGGGGGAGCGGCTGACCATACATTGAGCGAAGTCGAAATGTACAATGTTAGATTGTATTTTTATTGTCCCGGCTTTGGTGCTACTATATTACTTTCGTTGCGTCGCACACTTCAGCGTTCAGTACTATATTGAACAGGTTGTATAAAATAAAAAGTCCCGCCGGTTGGCGGGACTAACTAATTTATTAAGATGTTACATTGGTTTATTTATATCCGAATCCATCAGTTGAGTAAGCGATAGAAACAGTTTTTGCTGTTTTATTATAACCCACGCCAATATACAAATCGCTTGTTTGCGTAAAGTTTTCCGATGTAATGATATCGTCGTTTACAACAACTTTTATGGTGTGGCTTCCTTCTGTGTTGGCAGTTGAAACACTTCCGCCAAATCCCAGCACTGTATCTGAAGTTACTTTTTTGTTCAGTAAAGGTTGATTATCGATATACACCAGTACATTGTCACCGGTGAAGTTTTCCTGCATATCTACCCGCAGTGAAAAAACGGTGGGGTTATTGGTCTTGCGGCACGACACCAATAGCATTAAAGCCAATGGTATGATCAGTAAAGTTTTTTTCATAATATTTGAGTTCATGGCTAACAGCATTACGACAAACGGTTATCCGTTTTCGTTGCATGCTTTAAGTATTTGACGCTCAAAGTTACATCAACTTGCATCAATAAATCAAAAAGGTGGATAAACGGAAGGAAGAAATATAAAGCCGGAAGTTGGAAGTCAGTAGTCTGAAACTGAATGAGATGTAATGTCAACAAGCGAGGCGATAAGTGTCAAAAAAACAAGCAAATTGATTGCCTGAATAGTAGCAAAAGACTAAAAACCCGAACAGGGGGCATCTGGTTAAAGAAACAGCCGAAGTAAGAAGCCGGAAGTCGAAGAAGAATTGGGAAGTAGGAACCAGTGAGCGTGTGTTGAAATACCGGTTGCTTATAACAACAACCGGCGGGCGAATCCATGGTGCACACGCATAATTTCCAGCGAAATGTCCCCCGATTTCCATTGGCGAAAATTCTACGCTCATTAGAAAAAGTCCGGAATAATTTGCAAAGACTTTTTTCACAGTGCGCAGGGTATAATTTCCACAGCATTTATTCTTTGTTCATGGGCGCAATCAGAGTTCCTCATGGCCCATCCTCATTTCCTGTAGGCAAAGCATCTTCGCGCATGCGCGAAGGTTCATTTCTCATGAGCGAAGGATCTTCGCAAATGCGCAGAGGTTCATTGCTTATAAGAAAAAGTCCGGAACTTACTCGCAAAGACATTTTTTCCAAAGCGCAAACCATAATTTCCAAAGCAATTATCTAATTGCTATAAGCAAAGACCAATTTACTGTAAGTAGAAGCTCATTTACTGCAAGCAAAAACTCATTTCCTTCAAGCAAAAGATCATTTACTTTGGGAAAAATATCATTTCTCATGGGAAATTATCCTTTATGTGTTGATTTATAACGGCATGCAATTCTGCAGGTTCTTCATTCTCATGGGAAATTTTGGTGTTCCCCGCCCCATCTTAAAAAACTGCCCGTTTTGAGCGGTTAACCTGAACTACGGCACAATGAGTTTCCAGGCAACAGGCTCCAAACCCCCGGCTCAGCACTAAGAACATAGGCCGGGAACTTCGAAATCATCGGAAGCCCGGTTTCCCCAAAAAATCTAAAAAAATCCCATAAAACTTATAAGTGAATGAATATTCATTTATATTTGCTCTACGATGCGCACAAGAGATGCCCAAAAAGAAGAGTCTATTCGCCGCAAAGCGATCGATATGGTTGTAAAAGAAGGCCTTGACGGTTTTAGCATGCAAAAACTGGCTAAGGCCGCCGGAGTATCGCCGGCTACTCTTTACATCTATTATAAAGACCGGGAAGACCTGATTTTACAAATTGCCACAGAAATCAGCAGTAAGTTGATGGAAAACAGTTTGAAGGGGATGCATCCCAAAATGTCGTTTGCCGACGGCATGGAAATTCAATGGAGGAACCGCCTCGATTTCTTTTTAAAAAACCCGGTTGATATAGAATTTATCGAACAAATTCGATACACCCCAATGTATGAGAAGATACGGGAAATGCTTCACAGAAATTTCGGGGATACTTTGGGCATGTTTGTTCACAATGCCATAAACCGGGGTGAACTGGTACCGCTTCCGTTCGAAGTATATTGGTCAATAGCTTTTGCTCCTTTATACCAGTTATTGAAATTTCATATGCAGGGAAGAAGTCATAAAAACAATGAATTTTCGCTTAGTGATGAAATGGTTAACCAGACTTTGCAGCTGGTTTTAAAAGCATTAAAGCCTTAAAAAATTTTTCAATATTTAGTAAATGAATGTTCATTTTCAAAATATAACGTCTGTCCGTTCGTCGGAACGTGAAAAGCGGGTACAGGTTTTGGTTTTCAAAACTAATCTGAAATTCAGGAAAGATGTTAAACAGCTTGCTCCCATATTAAACGCCACGGGCGGTATCATTCGCTGGAATATTGATCACCACGATATCGACAATGTTTTACGAATAGAAACCGTACAGCCGGGAATTGAAGACATTATCCGTATCGTGACCGATGCCGGCTATTACATTGAAGAACTGCCTGATTAACGCTTGAATTGAACATTAAACCTGAAAAAATCCGCCCGACTATTACAAGTTCCAATCAAATTTAAACCGAATCAAATGACGCAATCAAATCCACCAGCCAAACAAACTTTTACCTCTTACCAGATTTTTATAATTGCTGTATTGGCCATACTGCAGTTCACTATAATTCTCGATTTTATGGTCATTTCGCCGCTTGGCGCCATACTTATGCCGGCGTTAAAGATCAACCCATCGCAATTCGGTTGGGTGGTATCGGCCTATGCATTCAGCGCAGGGGCATCGGGCCTGCTGGCGGCAGGGTTCGCCGATAAATTCGACCGAAAAAAACTACTGCTGTTCTTTTACACCGGCTTTATGATAGGTACCGCATTGTGCGCTATGGCAACCGACTATCACTTTTTATTGGCCGCCCGTATTGTAACGGGTATATTCGGCGGGGTGATCAGTTCAATAGGAATGGCCATCATAACCGATCTGTTTAAAATAGAAGTAAGGGGCCGCGTAATGGGCTTTGTGCAAATGTCGTTTGCCGTTAGTCAGGTGCTGGGACTGCCGATAGGTCTTATTCTGGCCAATCATTACGGATGGCATTCGACTTTCGCGATGATCGTTGGTTTCGGACTGCTGTTGGGTATTGTTATAGTGATGTATATGAAACCGGTTACAGGGCATTTGTCTACCAGAACCGATCGTAATCCGTTTCATCACCTGGCTAAAACAATTTCTTATTCACCGTACCTCATTGCCTTTTTATCAACTACAGTACTGGCTACCGGTGGTTTTATGCTGATGCCTTTTGGCAGCGCTTTTGGTATAAACAACCTCGGGCTAACCCAGGCGCAGTTGCCGATATTATATGGCGTAACCGGCGTGTTTTCGTTCATTTTCGGTCCGCTGATCGGTTATATGAGCGATAAGGTGGGCAAATACAAAATTTTTGTGGCAGGTTCTGTTTTAAGTATGGCCATGGTGCTTATTTATACCAACTTAGGAGTAACGCCGCTGACTTATATCATTTCAATTAATGTTGTGCTGTTTGCCGGTATTACCGCGCGCATGATATCTTCTTCGGCACTGGTAAGTGCATTACCACAACCGCAGGACAGAGGGGCATTCATGAGCATCAACTCATCGGTGCAGCAAATTTCAGGCGGTATTGCCTCTGCCGTAGCAGGATTGATTATAACCCAGTCAGGTGATGGGAAGCTACACCATTACAGCACATTGGGTTACATTGTAACGGCCAGCATGATAGCAGGTATTGGCATGATGTACCTGATCAACCGGCAGGTAGCCCGCAAACTGGCCAGTACAGGTACCCCCCAAAAGCCGGCTAAAAAAGAAAAAGAGGTTGAGGCGTTTGTGATTGAATAAAAAAGGCACAAGGCACAGGGATAAAGGCACAAGGTTCAAGGTGCAAGGCACAAGTCTTGAGATTCGGTCAGTTTAATTAAAGGCGGCCTGTTCATCGTTGAACGACTTGTGCCTTGTTTCTTGTGCCTTGGAGCTTATTTTGTCATATCAACAGCCTTTTGTAAATTAAAGCCTACAAAAAATGCTGTCATATGATCAAATTATCAGACATTAAAAACGGAGATGTTGTTCTGGCCGAATTTGAAGGTCAGAAACTGGAAGGGATTGTAACGGATATCAACAGGGAAGACAAAGAAGTGTGTGTTGAAACAAGTGTGCAGGAATTCTGGTATACCCCCGAGCATTTATATCCGATACCGCTTAGTGATGAACAGTTATTGAAACTGGGATTTACAAAGAATGAAAACGGAGATGGGGCGGTAAAGTACATGAAAGGCTCTTTCAGGGTGCTGGTGCCCAAAAATGGCGACTTTTCGAACATTGAAATATGGTGGCGCGAAGATCACCGGTACCTCAGCCAGCCGATCAATGTGCACGAACTGCAAAATCATTACCTGCAAATGACCAAGGTAGAGCTAACACCTGCCTGAGTTAAATAATTTATTGATTTACAGTGATTAATAGAGTAGGAGGGGAACTGAATCCCTGCGGATTTGTTCCCTGATTACCGTTTTTTGTGCCCTTAATTAAAGGGAAAATGATCAATTATTTATAATAATTTCTTATTTTTTTCTTTTTTAGGCTGATTATCCTATCTTTGCGCTCCTTAAAATTATATGGGTAAACAACCGCTGATTAAACAGGATGGAGTTATAACAGAAGCTTTGTCAAATGCCATGTTTAAGGTAAAACTTGAGAACGGGCATGAAATTCTGGCGACGATCTCGGGTAAAATGCGGATGAATTACATCAGGATTTTACCGGGCGACAAGGTAGGTGTAGAGATGAGCCCTTATGATTTAACAAGGGGGAGAATCATTTTCCGATACAAGTAAGCTGTAAATAAATAAATGTTATGAAAGTTCGTGCATCTATAAAAAAGCGTAGCGCAGATTGCAAAATCGTGCGTAGAAAAGGCCGGTTATATGTTATTAACAAAAAGAACCCGCGCTTTAAGCAAAGACAAGGTTAATTCAATCGGCAATAGGCAGATTGTTAGGCTGACAGATTAAGAACAACAAACTTTAAACTACAAACAATAAACATCGACTATGGCTCGTATTGCCGGTGTAGACTTACCAAAGAATAAAAGAGGCGAAATAGGGTTGACCTATATTTTTGGGATCGGCCGTTCAACAGCCGTGTATATTCTTACCAAAGCTGGTATTTCGCTTGACAAGAAAGTGCATGAGTGGAACGATGATGAGCTGAACGCCATCCGTAACATCATTACGAATGAACTGAAAGTTGAAGGTCAGTTGCGTTCAGAAGTGCAAATGAGTATCAAGCGCTTACTGGATATCGCCTGCTACCGTGGTTTACGTCATCGTAAAGGTTTGCCGGTTCGTGGTCAGCGTACCCGTACCAACAGCCGTACACGTAAAGGAAAACGTAAAACAGTTGCCGGTAAAAAGAAGGCACCTAAGAAATAGTAATAGAAGTATGAAGTCTGAAGTCAGAAATCAGAGGTCTGAAAATACAGGTTCTTCTGGCTTCCGACCTCAGACTTCCGACTTCGGATTTAGTTATAGTGACTTATCAATTTTTTGGAATCAATGCCGGATTGCTTCGTAAGTCAGCAGGAGGATTGGTTTCACTCAGTTCCGCCCAGGGTGGAAAGAGCAATTTTTTAAACGATTACCTTTAAACAATTATGGCAAAAGCACAAGCCCCCAGCGCAAAAGCGGCTGCGAAGAAAAGAGTTGTGAAAGTAGACTCTTACGGAGACGTTCACATTTCAGCCAGCTTCAATAACATTATCATCAGCATTACCAATAAGAACGGCCAGGTTATTTCCTGGAGCAGTGCCGGTAAAATGGGTTTCAAAGGTTCTAAAAAGAACACCCCATATGCCGCACAAATGGCTGCTGCAGATGCTGCCAAAACAGCTTTTGATGCAGGTGTTAAAAAAGTAGATGTATACGTAAAAGGCCCCGGCGCCGGTCGCGAAAGCTCAATCCGCGGTTTGGCCCAGAATGGCATTGAAGTAGCAATGATTAAAGACGTAACGCCACTGCCTCACAATGGCTGCCGTCCGCCTAAAAAACGTAGAGTATAATACAATTTCTGATTTTGCGATTTTGAGATTTTTTGATTTTAAATCGAAAAATCTCAAAATCAACAGATCTCAAAATATTCAACCGGGTGTACGATTGATTTTTAAGATTTTTAGGATCGTGCACCGTCACCAAAAAATCTGAAAATAAACTATGGCACGTTATACTGGTCCAAAAACAAGAATTTGCCGGATTTTCGGCGAGCCCATTTTAGGTAATGGTAAATATCTTACCAAAAACAGCAACCCTCCCGGTCAACATGGTCCTTCAAAGAAGCGTAAAGCACCCGGTGAGTATGCATTACAGCTGAAAGAAAAGCAAAAAGCGAAATATACTTACGGCGTTCTGGAAAAACAATTCCGCAAAACTTTTGAAGAAGCTGCACGTATAAAAGGTGTAACCGGCGAAAACCTGATCAAATTGCTGGAAGCCCGTTTGGATAATGCAGTTTACCGCCTCGGTATTGCTCCTTCACGTCCCGGTGCCCGTCAGCTGGTTACACACAAACACGTTACTGTAAACGGCGTGGTGGTGAATATTCCTTCTTTTCAGCTGAAACCCGGCGACATCATCGGCATTAAAGAAAAAGATAAATCAAATACTTCTATCACAAGCGCATTCCGTGGCAAAAACCAGAAATTCAACTGGCTCGACTGGAATGAAGCTGAAATGAATGGTACGTTTGTAGCTTATCCTGAGCGTGAAAGCGTTCCTGAGAACATTAAGGAGCAGTTGATTGTTGAGTTATATTCTAAGTAATAATTAGTCAAACAAGCGTCAAAGAAGTCAAAAAGTCAAATGACATATAAGTCAAAAAGTCAAATTGGTCAATGTCTGTTTCAAACAGATATGGCTAATTTGACTTATTTGATTAATTTGACAAATATTGACCTATAAGACAGTAAAAAATCGAAATTTTAAAATATGGCCATTTTAAATTTCCAGAAACCTGATAAAATTGTTTTACAAAAAGCAACGGAATTTGAAGCTCAGTTCGAGTTTCGCCCGTTGGAACCTGGTTACGGTGTAACTATCGGTAATGCTTTGCGTAGAGTATTGCTGAGTTCACTGGAAGGTTTTGCTATCGTAGGAATTCGTATTGAAGGTGTAGACCATGAGTTTGCCACCATCAAGGGAATTACCGAAGATGTGCTGGAGATCATTTTGAACCTGAAACAGGTTCGCTTTAAAAAGAAAGTGGACCATGAAGTGAGCCAGGAAAAAGTGACGCTAAGCATTAAAAATAAATCAGAGTTTACAGCCGGTATGATCGGAGAAGCTACTCAAAACTTCGAGATCATGAACCCCGATCTGTTGATCTGCATATTAGATTCATCTGCCAAGCTGGATATTGAACTGACCGTTTCAAAAGGTCGCGGATATGTTCCTGCTGAAGATAATAAAGTGAAAGATGCTCCATTCGGATACATTCCTACCGATGCTATCTTCACTCCGATCAAAAACGTTAAGTACGCTATTGAAAACACCCGTGTTGAACAGCGTACCGACTACGAAAAGCTGATCATGGATGTTTCTACCGATGGTACCATTCACCCCGAAGAAGCGGTGAAACAAGCCAGCCGGATCCTGATCCAGCACCTGATGATTATTACCGACGAAAACATTACGTTCGATAATAAAGAAGATAAGAAAGAAGATGTGGTTGATGAGCAAATGTTGCAGCTTCGTAAGATCCTGAAAACACCGCTCGAAGACCTCGATCTGTCTGTACGCGCTTTCAACTGTTTGAAAGCTGCCAAAATCAACAGCTTGAGTGAACTGGTTCAGTACGAGCAGGAAGACCTGATGAAGTTCAGAAACTTTGGTCAGAAATCACTTGCTGAAATTGAGCAGGTGCTCGCTGAAAGAGGTTTGCACTTTGGTATGGACCTGAGCAAGCTGGGACTTGATAAAGAAGAACTTTAATTAGCCAATTAGCAAATGTGCTGATGTGCTAATGCCTTTACGTCGCCATCGAAAGCGCCGTTCTGGAATTATCACATTAGCATATTATCACATTAGCATATTTATAAACAGTAGACTGTAATTCCTGACACGGTACAGTCGGTAAAACAAAACGTCATGCGTCACGGAGACAAAATCAACAACCTCGGCAGAACGGCCTCTCACAGAAAGGCGTTGCTGAAGAACCTGGCTTGTGAACTGATTAATCACAAGAAGATTGTTACCACACTGGCAAAAGCCAAAGCTTTACGCACATTCATTGAGCCGCTGATCACAAAGAGTAAAGACAATACTACTCATCAGCGCCGTGTAGTATTCAGCTACCTGCAGAACAAAGAAGCTGTTACCGAACTGTTCGGCCCTGTTGCTGAAAAAATAGGTGGCCGCCCCGGTGGTTATACCCGCGTAATTAAACTGGGTATTCGCCATGGTGACAATGCCGAAACTGCATTAATTGAACTGGTTGACTTCAACGAAATTTACGGTAAAGGAAAAGGTGAAGTTAAAGAAGCTGCGAAGAAAACCCGTCGCGGTGGAAGCCGTAAAAAAGGAACTGCTGAAGAAGCAGCACCTGCCGAAACCAAAGCAGAAGAAAAACCAGCTAAAAAAGAAAAAGCAGCAAAGTAAAAATGATCGAATCTGGTTCAATAAGGAAGCAAGACTTTTAAAGGGTCTTGCTTTTTTTTGCCCTTTTGAAAGTTAGCAGGAAGGACCTCGGGCTTCATTTTATCCAGCCTTGTGAAAAACAAATGAGATCAAATAGTGAATAATTATTTTTCTTTGTAAAATTTTTTATTAGAAAGATGTCGAATCCGCTTCAAAAACCCGCTGTGCTGCTGTTGGAAGATGGCACCGTTCATTATGGTAAAGCCTTTGGAAAAATTGGCACCACAGCCGGTGAAATTTGTTTTAATACCGGTATGACCGGTTATCAGGAAGTTTTTACTGATCCCAGCTATTTCGGTCAGATCATTATTATGAACAATGTGCATGTGGGCAACTATGGCACAAAAGAAAGTGACGTAGAGTCGGATAGTGTGAAGATCCGCGGACTGATCGGCCGCAATCTCGAAGAGCAATACAGCCGTAAAATGGCCAATGAATCAATGGAACAATACCTGCTCAGAAATAATATTGTTTGTATTGAAGGGGTAGATACAAGAGCGCTGGTAACTCATGTGCGCGAAAAAGGCGCCATGAACTGCATCATTTCGTCAGACATTCTGGATATTGATAAACTGAAAAAAGAACTGGCAAAAGTGCCCAGCATGGCAGGTCTTGAACTGGCCAGCAAGGTTAGCACCAACGAGCCGTATACGCTTGGCGACCCTTCATCACCCGTTAAAATTGCGGTGCTTGATTTTGGTACCAAACAGCATATTCTGCAGTGCATGGTCGAAAGAGGCGCTTATGTAAAAGTATTCCCTGCCAAAACACCTTTAAGCGAACTGAAGAAATTTTCGCCTAATGGCTATTTCATATCCAACGGCCCCGGCGACCCGGCTGCTATGGATTATGCAGTGGCAACCGTTAAGGAAGTGCTGAAAGAAAACAAGCCCACATTTGGCATTTGCCTGGGCCACCAATTACTCGCATTAGCCAACGACATTTCGACCTTTAAAATGCACCATGGCCATCGCGGGCTGAACCATCCGGTAAAGAACCTGGTTACCGGAAAATGTGAGGTAACTACGCAAAATCACGGTTTTGGCGTAGATCCCGAAGCGGTGAAAAAGGCCGATCACGTTGAGATTACGCACGTAAACCTCAACGATAATTCAATCGAAGGCATCAGGCTGAAGGATAAACCGGCATTTTCGGTACAATACCACCCCGAAAGCACGCCCGGTCCGCACGACAGCCGGTACCTGTTCGACGACTTTATCAATATGATCAAAGAACACATGAACTAATAATAATAACCCTCCTTCGCGGAGGGTTTTTTATCTTCGTCTGTAACCAGGCCGGGCATCCGCCGGCAGGGGGTTGACTTAATTAATGCCTGAAATTCGATATGAAAATAGCTATCATCAACGGTCCCAACCTGAACCTGTTGGGCAAACGCGAACCCGGTATTTACGGCAGCACCTCATTTGAACAATACCTCGAAGAGTTAAAGAATAAATATCCGCAGGTAAACTTCCATTATTATCAAAGTAACGTTGAAGGCGAGCTGATCAATGAATTGCAGCGCGTAGGGTTTGAGTATGATGGCATTATTATGAACCCCGGCGGCTATACCCATACTTCAGTGGCTATCGGTGATGCCATTGCGGCCATAAAAACACCTGTGGTAGAAGTTCATATCTCCAATGTGCATGCGCGCGAGGATTTTAGAAAATTATCGCATGTATCGGGCAAATCGGCCGGAAGCATAATTGGCCTCGGCCTGAAAGGTTATGAGCTGGCGCTGCAGTATTTAATGAGCAGGTAGTGTAAATAATTGATCAACTCAAAGCCCGGTGGTTGTATCTTTTCGTAAGCTTTCGAAAATGGAATCATTTTTATTTTGAATGTCCTTATTAGCTTTCAAAATGCTTTCATTTACCTTATTAAATTCATTCAAAATACTGTCACTTTTTTGTTTCGCCTCAATGGCCTCTTTTGCCTGCTGATAAGGGTTGCAGCCCGCAATGAAAGCTACCAGAAGCAATGCTAAAATTTTAGGGTAATTATACATACGCATATAAGATTATAAAAATATCACCATCATCAATGCATAGCCGGTATCTTCTTTGGGGTTATCGGTTTTACGAATGATGTGAAGCCCGTTCGACGTCCATATTTTAAACAATTCCCCCTTCTTTCGTTTACCTATTTCCTGTTCTATTTCAGGGATCATGCCGCCGATAGCTACCCAGCCCAGATCGCCTTTGGTGACTGCCTCGCCGCCCATTGAATAAGTTTGCGCCATCTGTTCGAATGTGGTAGTGCCCGCCTGAATTCTGCTCATAATATTATCGGCCAGTGAATCGGCAAAATGACGGTTGAAGACGGATACATCTAAAAATATTTGTCCAACGTGGTTAAACTTATTAGGTAGCTTCGCAAGGATCTGAATCAGTATTTTGCCTTTGTCGTACGGGCCGTATACTTTGCCTGTTTTACCATGATAAGCAATACTGTCGGGCAAGCCCCTGAAATTGGAAGTACGTAAAATAGCAACGGTATCGAGCCGGAATTTCTTCTTCAAAACATCCTTTACATAAAGGGGTGAATTACCCGATTTTTCGATGTCGCTTTTTAATTGACTAATAGGTTTCTTTTGGGCATACCCGGTGAAACAGATGATCAATAATGCTATTATGCCTGCAATCTTCTTCATATATTACCGGTTGAAAATACCTATTAAATTTGAGATTTATTACCTTATTAGCCACGTTATTGTTTGTTTTGGCAGCAGACGCACAAACGAAGTCAAAACCAATTTTGTCAGGAGGCAAACAAACAGATACCATCTCAGCCAGGTTTTCAATGTGCGGGACCGTCAGGGGAGATACTACAATGTTTAACGATGGGGCAAGGGGGGAAGTATTTACAAGATATTTTAATAGAAATTTCAGGTGTGCTGATGACAGTGATTCGTTTGTGACAGGGTTCTATAAATTTTTCTTTATAATTGATAAAGAGGGGCGTGTTACAAAGGTTTGGTGCGATGCCGCTACTCCGGACGTTATTAATAAAGAAATTACCCGGGTTGTTGGAAGAGCTGCTAAATTGGTTCCGGGCACTGTTAAAGGGAGGGTGGCTGTAACAGTAGTAGAAGCAAGGATTGTTTTTGTTGCAGGCGACAAAGAGATTGAAAAGTGGAATAATTATGAAGCCGACCTTATAATGAATTGTAGCCCGAAATGCATTAAGCCTGCCCGGCAGTATGTTAAAAATGAGTAAAATTTAAAAGCATTCTGCCCGGTCGGTTAGCAGTTACCTGTTGCCAGTTACCGGGGTCCGGTTGCGGATTTCATTGCCGGCAACCGTCATCTGTTAACCGGTAACTTATGAGCAATGAAACCCGCCCGATTGGCGTTATTATTGTGAAGGATAGTGTATTATTACCATTATCAAACCTGTTAAAGATGCGATCGATTTTTTTTGTGCTTCTGTTGGTTTCGGCAAACAGTTTTGCCCAATGGAAGGATTATAAACTGACTTCAAAAGGCGACACTCTGAACCGGGTAGACCTGATTGGCCGCAAATGGGGGCCCTGGAAATTGCATTACGATAATGTGCGGGGCGAAGCCGGTTATGAAGAAGAAGGCTGGTTCGAAAAGAACCGCAAGGAAGGGGAGTGGCGGCTGTACACGCTCATGGGCGACCTGGTGGGCATTGAATATTACCGATGGGGCTTTAAAGACAGTATTTGCCGCTATTTTACCAGTGACGGCCGGTTACGTCTTGAACAAGGCTGGAAGGCCCTGAACCCCGATAAGGAATATGACACTATCGATGTCGAAGACCCCGATAAATTAGATAGCTACCATACGGTGATCATAAAAAATGAAGGCGCTTCTATTAAGCATGGTGCATGGAAATATTATGATCCTGCAACCGGCAATGTGTTGAAAACAGAAGTGTATACGCTCGGAAAGCTCGAAGGAGAGGCAAAAACGGCTGTAGCGCCCACCGAAAAAAAGGCGGTAGCCAAACCGAAAGAAGTGCTGGATTTTGAAAAGAAAAATTCAGGTAAAAAAAAGGTGAGGTTTAAAGACGGAAGCACCGGCGGATAGCACTTTTGAAAGAAAGCACTACAAATAATAAAAGAGGCAGCCATTAGTGGTTGCCTCTTTTATTTGAATATACAAAGTAGGAAGTTGAATGGGTTATAAGTTGACAAGTTGAAATGTTAACAGGTTGGGAGAGTCTATAGGTAACCGGAAACTATACGAATTGTCGTTTGCTGCTTCACGTTTCCCGTTTCCTGTAAACGAAAAGGCCGCCCCATGTGAGACGGCCTTTATTATAAACAACTGTTGCTGGTTCTTTTATTGTTTGGCAAAGCGGGTCAATACCGAAGTATTACCAGCCTGCGCTTTGAGAATGTACATACCTTTTTGCAGGCTGCTTACATCTATCGAAGTATTCAATGCATTGCCGTCTGAAGCAATATTGTTCTTACGCACTACACGACCACTCATATCGATGATTTGTAAACTGATGTTGCCATTCAATCCTGCAGGTACCTGTATCTGTAAGATGTCTTTGGCAGGGTTGGGGAACAATTGCATATCGGCAGACAATTCTCCACCGAACTTAATGATCAGTATTTTGCTGTATTTCGTGTTGCCGTCAACATCCTGGATCAACAAACGGTAATAGTTGTTGGTAGATGTAAAGGGCGACTGATCGGCATAAGCATAATGTTGATTAGTGGAGCTGTTACCAACTGCAGCTACCTGGCCGATAGATTTATAGGTTCTGCCATCGCTGCTGCGTTCAATAATAAACTGCTTAACATTTTCTTCCATAGATGTTTGCCATTGCAAAACCACTTTGTCTACCTGCTTTTGCGCATAGAAATTGGTGAGGGTTAATGGAAGGGTGTTGAAATTGTTTATGAACGAGGCTACGGCCATGTCTCTGTTGGCGGCACCGGTATAATTGGCAGCACCTGCAACATAAATTTTTGTGCTGTATAATTTAACATCATATACAAATTCGTCCTTGGCCGATATCGCAGCACTTGTTTGGCCTCCGCTACCCAATGTGCCATCCAATGCACCGTTTGAGCCAAAACGGGCTAAATAAAAATCGTACGAAGGACCTGCATCGGTAACACCTGCCACAACGATCTTTCCATCGCTTTGAATAGCAACCGCACGACCTACGTCGTTTGAATTTGATGCGCCACCGAAATTGACGGTTGTAATGCCATCGGTATCAAAGTTCGTATCAAACGTTCCATCGGTTTTATACCTTGCTACAAATACGTCGCTGGTTGATGAAGGTGCAGGTACAGATCCTGTTATTACTATATATTCAGTACTTGCTATGGTTTGTATGGCTACACCGTAGCCATCATCACTGCCTCCGATGGCTGAAGTAACTATTCCGTCACTACTAAATGAATTATCCGGCACACCGGCTGAAGTATAACGAACGATAGCATAGTCATCTGTATTAGTTCCTATGTTGCTGCTACCAACTACCACAATTTCACCGGTACTGGCAACCGCCATCTTTGAAGGCATATCGTCGTTATTAACATCTGTAATAACGTACCCTGTGCTGCTGCCGCCAAAACTTGTTACCAGGCTACCGTTATTGTCATATTTTGCCACCGCAAAATCTCTGTTGAATCCATTGTAGCTATATCCTGAAGCGAGGATTGAACCATCTGAAAGAACTGCCAGATCGCGGATCTCATCTGGTCCTACATTACCGGGATTTGAGCTTAATGGGCTAACAGGGGTAAGGGCATATCCAACGGTGTTAAAACTCATATCACGAACTCCGTTCTGGTCTAAACGAACCAATGCGAAATCCCTGCTGGTATTAGTATAGGAATAACCTCCTACAATAATATTAGTACCCTGCATGGCTACTGCGAATGACTGAGACTGGTCGGTACCTGTAACGTAAAAAGTAGCTGTACCGCCAGTTCCAAAAGACAGGTCCAGCGAGCCGTCGGTCTTATAGCGAACTACTTTAAAAGAATTATCAGCCGTAACTACGGCCACTACTATTTTACCGTCGCTTTGAATGGCCATAGAATTACCGTAATCATCCGAAGACGTAGAGGTATTGATCACATACCCGTTTGGCGAATTAAAGTTTGAGGCATCAAGACTTCCAACCTGAGCCGATACATAAATACATAGCAATAGAAGTGTAAGTGTAGAGGTAACCTTCTTCATAACGTTATTTTATACATTAAAAATTAGCAAAAGCAAATGGATGGAAATTGGAGTACGCGGGTATTCAAAGGAAGATGGTGCAGGTGAAAACGCACAAAATAGAATGGAAAATCAGTAACCTACCAATGTGTATTCAAAGGAAAATGGGATGCAATAAAAAACAGATTGTTGGGAGATTGGTGTTTTGGTGGGAAATTCACAGGATTCTGGGCGCTATATTAGAAAGAAAAACTCAAAAATTAAAGTATTATCGGATTTTTATTCTTCAGCCGGCAAAATAATGCATTAATATTTAATATGTCTTCATCTATTTTCCCACATTTACCTTACAGGAATATTGTATTACATATAAATGAGCTTTTTTATAATAACTGATTTGTACTGAGTTATAATTTGTTTTTTGTACAATTAATTACTTTCAACTCCGGCAAACTGCCAAAAACTCACAGACACCGCCTGTATCAGTTTCTCAACCACTCACGGGTCAAACGTTTCCGGCTGTAATGCCCGGGCTTGACGGGATAAATACGTTGATGTATTTTTGATATCAGATTGATATCAAATAAAACAACCGATATATGGAAAAAGTATTTAAACCCCTTAGTGGTTTCCTGGCACTTGTTATGTCATTTGTAAGTTTAATTGCCGGTGTTGTAATAATTGTAAACGCCAGCCGGCATGAAATGACCGGAGCATTCGTGTTTCTGAGCATATTTTTGTTTTTGCTTACGCTGTTTCTTCTTAAAGGAATTATGGTGGTAAACCCGAACCATTCAAGAGTATGCGTGTTTTTTGGAAAGTACATAGGTACGGTTAAAGAAAATGGCCTTTTATGGGTGAACCCGTTTTTCATGACCTATAAGCTTAGCTTGCGTGCCCAAAACCTCGAAAGCGCCAAACTGAAGGTGAACGATAAAATGGGCAACCCGATTGAAATTGCTGCGGTTATTGTGTGGCAGGTAAGCAACACCTATAAAGCATCTTTCGAAGTGGCCGATTATGATCATTATGTAAAAATTCAAAGTGAAGCCGCTATTCGCCACCTCGCTACCAGCTGTCCGTACGATCATATGGAAGATGAACATGCCAATATAACTTTGCGCGACGGGGGCAACCGGGTAAATGAAATGCTCGAAACCGAATTGAACGAGCGGCTGGCGCCGGCCGGTATTGTAGTGCGTGAAGCACGTATCAGCCATCTTGCTTATGCACCCGAAATAGCCGGAGCTATGTTGCAACGCCAACAGGCAACAGCTATCGTAGCAGCCAGAACCAAAATTGTAGAAGGTGCTGTAGGCATGGTTGAACTGGCACTGGAGCAATTATCGAAAAAAGAAATTGTGCAGCTTGATGAAGAAAAGAAAGCGGCCATGGTGAGCAACCTGATGGTAGTGCTGTGTGGCGAAAAAGCAGCGCAGCCTATTTTAAATACAGGAACTTTATATCAGTAGGTTTACTCCGACATCCACTAAAACCGGAAATGCGTGAGCAGTAAAAAAAGCTTTGTTTTAAGAATAGATGAAGATACCTTTAAAGCCCTTGAAAAATGGGCGGGGGATGAATTTCGCAGTGTGAACGGGCAAATAGAATGGCTGATAGATAAAGCCCTGAAAGACGCCGGCCGGAAAAAGTCTTCGGGTAAAACTGATAAATCGACTGAAAAGAAATAATTCAAAAAACTGTTTTATGAAACGTAATCTTATCTTCTTCTGGATTCCCTTTGTTGTGGCTTTTGTTGGTTTATTTTTCAGGGCATGCCGTTAAAAAAGAAAAAACCTTTTCCGGAGTTGCCTCCGGAAAAGGTTATATTTTGAACATTGACCAGGCAAACATCTTTTTTGATGGAGGCCTGAGCGAAGCCGAAGGGTTAAAATCCTTTCTTTTCCTGTGCTTTTTGCATAGGTGTTATACCAGTTGATTGTCCGCGTGTTTGTTGTTTTGCCTTAAATGCTGCAAACTTCGAAGGAGCCGGTATAGTGCCCCAGGTATTGTTCGATTCATCAATATCGGCAGTTTCGCGCATAGGATCGAGCTTTACAGAAGCCACTTCTTTATCTTTCATAAACATTTTATTTACCTTTTGCTCATTGAGGCGCCAAACCTGCACCGGAATACGATCTGTTTCTTTGGTGCCATCTTTAAAGGTCCATTCAACAATGATGGGCATTACCAGTCCGCCCTTATTGGTGAACGTTATCTGGTAAAAATATTTATTGGCTAATTTTTGTTTGGTGGCTTCATCAACCGGTTCGGTAGTGCTGGCTACAGGCACCTGGTACGATGTTGAATCGTATGGTTCAAGCCCGCGATCATAGCGCCAGTAAAAATCATGCAGCGTGGTATCCTGATCGGTAAGGAAGGTAATGTTCTTGTCGTCGCGGTTGCGTTGTTTCGAAATATCGTCGAAAGCAGTAACCATTGGTTTATCAACCCTTTTCAATACAACGGTATCTTTTTGTGAAGGCAAAGTTGCATTTACATCGGCTTTGAAAAATTTCACAGAATCGATGGCCAAATCGCAGGGCTCTGTTCCGTAAAACCATCCTCTCCAGAACCAGTCGAGGTCTTCGCCCGAAGCATCTTCCATGGTACGGAAGAAATCGGCAGGCTCGGGATGCTTAAAGGCCCAGCGGCGTGCATATTCTTTAAATGCATAGTCGAACAGTTCACGGCCCATGATGGTTTCGCGCAGCATATTCAAACCGGTAGCGGGTTTGGTATAGGCATTGGGACCAAAGCCTATAATATTTTCAGAGTTCGACATAATTGGCTCCAGCTGATCTTTGGGCAGTTTCATATAATCAACAATGGCCCAGGCTGGTCCTTTACCACGAATTGGAAATTTATTATCGTACAGTTCTTCGGTTAAGTATTCAACAAATGAGTTCAATCCTTCATCCATCCAGCTCCACTGGCGTTCATCGCTGTTGATGATCATGGGGAAGAAGTTATGGCCTACTTCGTGAATAATTACACCCAGCATACCATATTTGGTGGCTTCGCTGTAGGTGCCGTCTTTAGCGGTGCGACCATAGTTGAAGCATATCATCGGGTATTCCATACCATTGGCGGCTTCAATACTTTGCGCAACGGGGTAGGGGTAAGGAATGGTGAATTTTGAATAGCTTTTAACCGTGTGCGCTACTGCTTTTGTCGAAAATTTACTGTAAAGGCCATAAGCTTCCTTTCCGTAAAAGCTCATACACATTACTTTCTTGCTTTCAACATATGCAGGCATGGCATCCCAAACAAATCTGCGCGAAGAGGTCCATGCAAAATCACGAACATTATCTGCTTTGAAGATCCACGTTTTCTTTGCCTTGCTTTTTTGTGTTTCGGCTTTCTTCGCTTCATCGAGCGTTACGATCTGAACAGGTTCTTTGGAAGTTTGCGCTTTAGTCCAACGGGCCATTTGTGTGGGCGATAAAACCTGTGCATAGTTCTGGCATTCGCCGGTACCGCCAACCATATGATCGGCGGGCACCGTCATTTGCACTTTAAAGTTGCCAAAGGTTAAAGCAAATTCGCCCCGGCCGGTGAACTGGTGATTTTGCCATCCCTGGAAGTCGCTGTATACACATAATCTCGGATACCATTGGGTGATGGTGAACAGGTAATTGCCATCTTCGGGAAAATATTCATAACCGCCGCGGCCACCGTATTTAAAGCGGTCGGCAATTTTATAATTCCAGTTGATGTTGAATGTAAACTTCAGACCGGGTTTCAATGCAACCGGCAATTCAACCCGCATCATGGTTTTATTAATGGTATGTTTAAGCGCAACTCCTGTTATATCTGTTATTTTAACAATGTTGCAGCCGTAGCCATTATCGGTTTTAAGTTCTTCCTGTCTGTCTAACTCGGCGGCATTTAGTTGCTGCGGTATGTTGCTACCGAACTGGTAGTTGGCATTCTTAATGCTGCTGTGCTCGTTTTCGTCGAGCTGCAGCCACAGGTATGTAAGTGTATTGGGCGAGTTATTGTAATAGGTAACAACTTCGCTGCCTGTTAATTTCAGGTTTGCTTCATCAAGCTCACATTTAATATCATAATCGCAGCGTTGCTGCCAGTATTTAGGACCAGGTGCACCGCTGGCAGTGCGATATTCGTTGGGCGTTGGCAATATGGTGCCCAACTGCTCGAATTTATTGCCGTGATTCGACCCGGGGTTGTTCTGTATATTCTGTGCCTGCGCACCATTATACAGAGCAGCTACAGCCATCACCAAAAACAAAAACCGTTTTTTCTGATTCATCATTGTAGTTTTTATTATAAGGGAATCTTTTAAGAGCCCAAAAAAGCGAAATGATCAAAATTAAGGCAGAAGCCCCCCGCAACCATAACAGTTGCGGTAATTTTATTATTTGTACAACCAAATACGACAGCAGCAAAACCACCAGTACAATTAATAACTGGGCAGCCTCAATACCCAGGTTAAAAGCAAGCAAATGCGCAATCAGTCCTTCTTTTCCTTCAAGACTCAAAAATTGCCCCGCAAAAGCCAGTCCGTGAATTAACCCAAAGAACAAAGCAAAGAAATAGATCAGGGGTAAACGGTTTTTTTGTTCGGTATTATGTTGAATAATATTGTTAATGCAGGTGGCGGCAATCGTAAGAGGAATTAAAAATTCGATCCATTTGGCATTTACGTGAATGTAATTCAGCGCACTCAGCGCCAGAGTTAACGAATGACCGATGGTAAAAGCTGTAATCAGCACCACAACTTTTTTCCAGTCTTTCCACAAATACCGAAGGCACAGAGCGGTAACAAACAGGATGTGATCAATAGCATCTGGCGTAAGAATATGTTCTGTGCCCAACTGAAAATAAAATGTAAAATCCTGCATAGTACCGGAAAAATGTTAAAATAATTAAGAGATTTGTATCCTTAAAATTTTCATGTTTAATGGTAATACTTCTGTATAAATGGTTATTGTTGTTGCCGGCTTTGTTAGGTGGCGGGCATATGAACCCTGGTTCAAACAACACAGCGGTACATCCTTTGTTTGTAAGTGTTACCGAAATCAACTACAATGCAGCCGATAAAAATTTGGAGATCAGCTGCAAGATCTTTACCGACGATTTTGAGAAAACTCTTACCAATATTTATCATACAAAGGTTGATCTGAGTACGCCTGCCAGCAAGAGCGAGGTCGACAAAATGGTGAAGGAATATATAAAAAGTCATTTGCAACTGAAGCTCGATGGCAAACCGGTTACACTTGAATATGTAGGTTTTGAAAAAGAAAATGATGCGGTATGGAGTTATTTTCAGGTTAGTAATACTGCTGTTGCGCCCAAAAAGATCGAAATAGTGAATACTATTTTATATGAGTCGTACGACAAGCAGATGAACCTGATGCACGTATCGGTTGGCGGTAATCGCAAAAGCACCAGGCTTAATAATCCTGATAAAGAAGCTGTGTTTCAGTTCTAAGTTTTAAGTAATAAGTTATAAGTACTGAGTCGTCGTTTACGGCATTATTGTATTTTACTTATAACTTAAAACTTATTACTTACTACTTTCCTTCATCTTCCTCATTCTCTTCCAGCTCATCCTTAATTTCATCCGATATCATTACCAGCACCTTGTCGATACGTTGTGCATCCATGTCGATGATCTCAAATTCAAACCCTTTCCATTCGAACGTATCGCCAATTTGTGGTATACGTTCCAACTGGTGTAAAATAAAACCGGCCAGGGTATCGAACTCCTGTTCTACCTCGGTCATCCATTCGGCCCTTTGAAAATAACTCAGGAAATTATAAAAGGGTATCTGTGCATCTACGAGGTACGATCCGTCTTTCCGTTTTACTATTTCATAATAATGGTCGTCGGGTTGCGGCATTTCGCCCACAATGGCCTGCAGAATATCGTTCAGCGTGATCATACCCTGTAAACTGCCGTATTCATCTACTATAAAGGACGAAGTAACGCGTTGTTGTTTAAAGCGCTCGAGTAACCGGTATGCAGTAATGTTTTCCGGAACAAACAGCGCCGGCTTCATGATAGATTTAAAAGCCAAATAATCATTGGTAACGTACAGGTCTTTTAATGAAACGATCCCTTTGATATTATCCAGGTCTTTGTCGCAGATGGGGTACACCGAATGCGGGTCCCTGATAATTTTATCCCGTATCAATTGTTCGGTATCGTTCAGGTCGAACCAGATCATATCGCTGCGATGGGTCATTAAAGAAGTGATATTGCGATCGCTCAGGTGAAAAACCCGTTCAATGATTTCCTGTTCAACTTCCTCAATGGCGCCCTGCTCGGTACCTTCACTGATAATGGCCTTTATTTCTTCTTCGGTAACGGCATTGTCGCCGTTTGATTTTATATTAAAAAGCTTTAAAAATAAATTGCTGGTTTTGTTCAGCAGCCATACAAATGGGTGAGTGGCTTTTGAAAAATACAGCACCGGTAGTGATACCAGCCGGGCAATTTTTTCGGCTTTTAATAAACCGACCCGTTTGGGAATTAATTCACCAAAAACAATCGATAAAAAGGTAACTATGATAACTATTATAGTGGTGGAAATAGTTTGGGCATAATGCCGAAACGCCTCTATTTTTTCAATAGAAGGTTGCAGGTATTTGCCAAAACGTTCACCGGAATACACACCGGTAAGAATAGCAATAAGCGTAATGCCTATTTGAGCGGCAGATAAAAAAACTTCAGGGTTGTTGGCTAATTCCAGTGCCCTGCGTGCCGTTTCGTCGCCTTTATTGGCCAGATTTTCTAACCTGCTTTTACGGGCCGAAACCAGGGCTATTTCAGACATAACAAATAAACCATTCAAAAAAATCAATGCCAGTAATATGAATATTTCCATCAGCCGGTTGGTTTGGTTAAACTAAGATACTGTAAGCGTGCCTATCCGTGTATGAAATAATTTGCCTATCAAAAAACCTATTCCGCACCCCAATAGCGCCCCGCAAAATACGTCAAAAGGGTAATGAACCCCTACATAAACCTGTGTATAGGCAATAATAAACGCCCAAACAAAGAAAACCGACGCCCACTTTCCCATAACAGGGCGTAATGTCATAAAAAAGAACATAGCCTGGGCAAAATGGTTGGTAGCATGTGAAGAAGTAAAACTGGAGCTGTGTGGACAATAATTGATAAAAAACCGGATCTGTTGGGATACGGTTTCATCCTGGCAGGGCCGTACCCTGATGATATTGGGTTTAATTAGCTGGCTGCTGATCAAATCACTGAGTGCCGCGCATAATACGACCCCCATTACCCACCACCAGCCCTTAAGGCCAAAATTGGTGGTTACAAACAATAGCAGAAACAGGTATAGCGGTATCCAGAACATGGTTTCACGCATAAAGGGCAATGCTGTATCTAAAAAGGCATTGCTCCAGTCCTGGTTAATATGGGTCAGTAACCAGGCATCGAACGGCTGAATATGTTGCCAAAATGTTAATAGGCAAACGGGTGGATCAACAATCATAACTGCAAAAATAAAAACTATAATTTTAGGACTTAATTGTTATTTAGCTACGTATGACTCAAATACCTAAACTGATCCGGTGGATTTTATGGACAGGTTTGACTTTTCTGGTTTTATTTACCCTGATGAGGCTGGGATTATTTTTTTTCTCCAAACAGCAAAGTTATCCCCTGAGCCACCTGGGCTATTCGTTTTTCCTTGGTTTACGATACGATTTACGAATGATTTCGATATTACTGGTGGTGATGCTCATATTGGGCAGCATACCGGTTTTGCACCCGTTTTCAGATTTGAGAGGTCGTAAATTCTGGCTGATCACACTGGGGATAGTTAGTTTTTTTGTACTTTTTTTCTTTGCTGTTGATTTTGCCCACTATGCTTACCTCGAACAGCGCCTGAATGCCAGCGTACTGAATTATTTGCAGGATGCCGGCATTTCGATGAGCATGGTATGGCAATCGTACCCCATTATCAGAATTTTACTGGGATTGCTGCTGGCAACTGCCTTACTGATCTGGATTATCAGGCGTACACACCGGCTGGTAAGTAAACAAACATATACCGGCACCCGCCGCAGCCGTATCATTTCTTTCATACTGTGTTTTGTTGTTGCCGGTTTTTTCATTTTTGGCAAATTCGGGCAGTACCCGCTCCGGTGGAGCGATGCCTTTGCCCAGGGCAGTGATTACAAAGCCTATATGGCGTTGAACCCGTTTGAGAGCTTTTTCAGCACCCTCAAATTCCGCCACAGTACCTACGATGAAAAAAAGGTAAAAGAGCTGGCGCCCGTATTAGCCAAATATTACAATTTTGGTTTACAGGAAGGCGGTAACCACCCCAATTTTATCAGAAATGTGGCTCCCCGTTCCGGCGCCATTGCCTCGCAACCCAACATAGTACTGGTAATTTGTGAATCATTCAGCGCCTATAAAAGTTCCATGTTTGGTAACCCGCTGAACACCACTCCGTTTTTTGATAGTTTATGCCATCAGGGCGTTTTCTTCGACCGGTGTTTTACACCCACTTACGGAACAGCCCGGGGCGTTTGGGCTACCATTACCGGTATACCCGATGTTGAAATGCCTAAAACCTCCAGCCGCAATCCGGCCATGGTAGATCAGCATACCATCATTAACAGTTTTAACGGCTACGAAAAATTTTATTTTCTGGGAGGCAGCACCAGCTGGGCAAATATCAGGGGCCTGCTCACCAATAATATAGAAGGATTGCATTTATACGAACAGGAAAATTATGATGCGCCGAAAATTGATGTTTGGGGCATCAGTGATAAAAATCTGTTCCTCGAAGCCAATAAAGTGCTGGCCACTCAGCAAAAACCTTTCTTTGCAGTTATTCAAACGGCTGATAATCATCGTCCTTATACCATTCCCGAAGAAGACCAGCAGGAATTTAAAAAAATACAGGTGTCTGCTGATTCTTTAAAAAAGTATGGTTTTGAGTCGAGCGATGAAATGAATGCCTTCAGGTATACCGATTTTGGATACCGGAAATTTATACAGGCAGCCCAAAAAGAAAAATATTTCAATAACACCATCTTTATTTTTATCGGCGATCATGGTATACCGGGTAATGCCGATGCATTGCTGCCGCATTCGTTTACAGCCCAGCGCCTAACCAGCATGCATGTGCCTTTGTTATTTTATGGGCCCGGGTTATTAAAACCGCAACGAGTGCATACCATCAGTTCGCAAACCGATGTATTGCCAACTGTGGCAGGGTTATGTAATATTAATTATACCAACAGCAGCTTGGGTAAAGACCTGCTCGATTCGGCTACCAACGGTTTTGCATTTGTTTTCGACCCTGATTATAATATGGCAGGTGTTGTTAAAGGTGATTATTTATACAGGAAGCAGCTGGGAAGTAAAAAAGATGAACTGGTTTCGGTTATTAATAACGACGCTGTTCCTAACGATGCAGCTCATGCGGCTATTGCCCACGATATGCAGGTGCTTACCGATGCCATATATGAAACGGCAAAGTATATGCTACTCAATAATAAAAAAAGCAATTTGAAAATTAAGTAATTTGAAAATTTGAAAATGGATTCTACATCTGTATTTTCCATTTTCAAATTTGCACATTTTCAAATTTTCAAATTAACTTGTCTTCTTCGCTATCATAACCATCCTTGGCGAAGTTTTAACATCATAGGCATTCAACGCATAATCGCCAAATACCTCCTGTAATTGCAAATGATGAAAGGCAAACATATCGTTAAAGTCGCCCAGCGAAAATTTAGCCACTTTTTCGGTAAACTCTAACGGAGCATCGAGTTGCTCATCTTCAATAATGATCTTTTTGTAAAAATGCGTTTCATCGAACCATTTGGTAAGATAGTAAGTAACGTTATCGATAACTTTTTCCTGCTTATGTACCACGTGATCTTCGGCATAATGTACATTCAGGTAATCGATAACAACTGTTCCGTGTGGTTTTAACGCATTGGCAATGGTCCTGATGGCATTATTATGTTCGCGTTCGGTTCTGAAATATCCGAAGCTGGTAAAAAAATTAAATGCATAATCGAAATAGTTAATCCAGAAGGGAAGTCGCATATCGTGCTCAAAAAAATGAAGATGCCCGTTTTCCAATTGTTTGGCAATAGCGATACTTGAAGGGGCAAGGTCGATGCCCGTTACATCAAACCCATTGGCAGCCAGTAATTTCGCATGACGGCCACGGCCACAGGCCACATCGAGCAACTTTGCATGGGCAGCAGGTTGTAATAAGTCAAGTAATTTTTTTATAAAGGCGGCGGCTTCCTTTTCATCGTGTTCGAAGTATAACTTGTGGTAGTATGGCGAATCGAACCATTCTTTAAACCAGTTGCTGCTTACCAACATCTCTTAAATGAAAATTTTAACAAAAGTAGTGCGCAAACGGTTGTTAATTTGTTACTGATTGTAAACATTTAATTCATTGTTGATTTTTAGTTGATTATTTTCCACAAGTTACCTTCATCGTCGAATGTTCTTTAATTTTCCTTTACCTTCACCTTTCTGATCCCCAATCCTGTAAAATACCCTAAAGCGGTAACCCCTGCTATCTGTCAAAATCTTATTTTTGTAAATTATAACTGTTAAACCCTGTATTGTGGCATTGATAAAAAGTATATCGGGAATTCGTGGAACGATCGGAGGTAAAACCGGAGAAAATCTCACCCCTCTTGATGTGATTAAATTTTCCGCAGCCTTTGGTAGTTGGGTGCTTGAACAAAATTCAGGCAATAAGATCGTTATAGGTCGTGATGGCCGCATCAGCGGCGCAATGGTACAACAACTGGTAGTGAGTACACTAACCGGGCTTGGTATCGATGTGGTTGATATTGGTCTTTCTACTACACCTACTGTTGAACTGGCTGTTGTATGGGAACAGGCGGCCGGTGGTATTATTATTACTGCCAGTCATAATCCCAAGGAATGGAATGCTTTAAAATTATTGAACAAACAGGGTGAATTCATCAGCGCTGCCGACGGCGCGCAGGTATTGGAAAAAGCCGGTAACGAAGATTTTTCTTTTGTTTCAGTTGATAAACTGGGATCATACACAGTTAACGATACATATATTCAAAAGCATATTGATACCATTGTAAACTATCCGCTGGTAGATGTTGAAGGCATTCGCCAGAAACAATATAAAGTGGTGGTTGATGTGGTAAACTCAACAGGTGCACTGTCTATTCCCCAATTGCTTACTGCGCTTGGCATTGAAGAGGTGATTGTGTTGAATGAAGAAATAACCGGCAAATTTGCTCATAATCCCGAACCATTACCCGAAAATTTAACCGGCTTAAGTGCAGCTGTTCGCAAGCACAAAGCCGATTTGGGTATTGCTGTTGATCCCGATGTTGATCGTCTTTGTTTTGTATGTGAAGATGGCAGCATGTTTGGTGAAGAATACACCCTGGTAGCTGTGGCCGATTATGTATTGGGTAAGAAGGTGGGTAACACGGTGAGCAATATGAGCAGCACCAAAGCGCTTAAAGAAATCACCCTGAAACATGGCGGCGAATATTATCCTTCGGCAGTAGGAGAGGTGAACGTGGTAAATAAAATGAAGGAAGTAAATGCGGTGATCGGCGGCGAAGGTAATGGCGGTATCATTGTTCCCGATTTGCATTATGGCCGCGATGCGCTCATTGGAATTGGTTTGTTCCTCAGCTCACTGGCAACTCATAAAAATGGCATTCGTTCTTTCAGGGCGCGTTATCCTGATTATTTTATCTCGAAAAATAAAATCGAACTGCAAAACGGTATCGATGTAAAAGAAATTTTTGAGAAGATAAAAACCAAATACAGGAACCAGCCGGTAAATACCGAAGATGGATTAAAAATTGAGTTCGATAGCGATTGGGTTCATTTGCGTACTTCGAATACCGAACCCATTATTCGTATTTATGCCGAAAGCAGTTTTGAAACAACTGCCAACAATATTGCGCTTCGTTTGATGCATGATATTAAGGAGTTTATGTAAAACCTGAGCGAAGGATCTTTTTTCGGAAACCCTGAGCGAAGTCGAAGGGACTTGATGCATATCCTGAGCGTAGTCGAAGGATAGAGAGGTTGTTCAATATTTTAAATTCTCTGTTGAAGATTTTATAAAAAATCAATCTAAATACTGAACATTTAGCCGTTTATCCCTGTTTTTAATTGCATTGTATGTATTTCCCTGATTAATAAAAACTTCTTTAAAATATTTTCGCAATTTTGCTCCGCTTTTAGCGGAGTTTTTTTATTTATAAATATCAGATCATGTCAAACCAGCCAGTGCGTATTTATTTAGATAATGCAGCCACCACGCCTCTCGATCCCCATGTGTTGGAAGCGATGATGCCTTTTTTAACCGATAAATTTGGCAACCCGTCATCTATTTATTCATATGGTCGCGAAAGCCGGCTGGGTATTGAAAACGCCCGTAAAACCGTTGCCAAAATTCTGAATGCCCATCCTGCAGAAATATTTTTTACTTCGGGTGGAACTGAAAGCTCCAATACAGCCATTTGTGCATCGGTAAAAGACCTGGGCTGCCGGCACATCATTACCTCGCCCATTGAACACCATGCCACCCTGCATACGGTTGAAAACCTGTACCATCATGGTGATGCGGCATTAAGTTATGTGAAGCTGCTGCCAAACGGACATATCGATATGGAAGACCTGGAACATTTACTGGCCAGCAGCCACGAAAAATGTTTGGTTACCCTTATGCACGCCAATAATGAAATCGGCAATATGCTCGATATAAATGCCGTTGGCAACCTGTGCAAAATGTATGGCGCTATTTTTCATTCCGATACCGTGCAAACTGTAGGACATTTTCCATTCGACCTGCGTAATACACCCGTGCATTTTGTAACCGGCGCCGGTCACAAGTTTCACGGACCAAAAGGGGTAGGACTGTTATATATAAATGAAAATGTAAAGATCAAACCTTATATACATGGCGGTTCGCAGGAACGCAATATGCGGGCAGGCACCGAAAACCTGTATGGTATTGTTGGTTTTGCCAAAGCGCTTGAATTAGCCACGGAAGAATACGAAACACAAAGCAGCTACATCAAAGGATTGAAAGTGCATATGATGGAGCAGATAAAAAAGAATATACGCGGCGTTTCATTCAACGGCGATCCGCTGGGAAGAAGTTTGTATACTGTGCTCAGCATTTCTTTCCCAAAAACCGAGAAGTCGGAAATGATATTGTTTAATCTTGATATGAATAACATCTGTGCCAGCGGCGGCAGTGCCTGCACCAGCGGGGCCGATCAGGGATCGCATGTTATCAGGGCTATTAATCATAATCCCAATCAGGTTACGGTTCGTTTTTCTTTCAGTAAACAAAATACCAAAGAAGAAATTGATTTTGTGGTTGAGAAGCTGAAGGAGATGATTTAAAGGCACAAGATACAAGGTACAAGGTACAAGATACAAGGCACAAGATGTAAAGTATAAATGGCTAAGGTGAGCACGTTTACAAAGCGGCTCACCTTAGCTTTTTTATTTAGTGAAAGCGAACAAAAAATCTTTTAATTTACTGTGAAAATTAAGCCAGATTAATTGTTATTACAAATAGGTCGGGTGTTTCTTAACTCCCCCTCCACCGGAGGGGGGTGGGAGGAGGCCGTCCATCAAACCATCGAATAAATGACCTTCATCATCGGCGTAGATATAGGAACATCCGGCACCAAGGCCATAGCCTTTACCAGTGAAGGCCATGTAATGGCAAATGCCTACGTATCGTACAATCCAATAACCGCCCTGGCGGGTTATCATGAGCTGCAACCAGATATTCTGTTCAATGCTGTTATTACCTGTTTACAAAACGTAATACAGCAAATAGGTTCTGTTACTGATCAATTGGCTGGCATTAGCTTCAGCGCTGCCATGCACAGCCTTATTGCGGTTGATGTAAATGGCGTACCGCTTACCAATGCCATTACTTGGGCCGATGCGCGAAGCATGGCGAATGCCGACGCTTTAAAAAATACACCGGCGGGTGCAGCTATTTACCGCTATACAGGTACTCCCGTTCATCCCATGTCGCCCCTGTGCAAGATCATGTGGATACGCGAACACCAGCCCGATGTTTTTGTTGCTGCGGCTAAATATATTTCTATTAAAGAATACATTTTTTATCGCCTGTTTGATCAATACATTATCGATCATTCCATTGCTTCCTGCACCGGCTTGTTTGATATTTATAAAAAAAACTGGTATGCACCCGCATTACAAATGGCAGGCATAACTGCCGCTCATTTATCGCAACCGGTAAGTACCACGCATATTATAAAAGGACTGAAAAAAGAATACGCCATTCAAACCGGCCTCAGCGAAAACACGCCCTTTATCATTGGCGCCAGTGATGGTTGTTTGGCCAATCTGGGTAGCAATGCCACACAACCCGGTGATATGTCGGTAACCATTGGTACCAGCGGGGCCGTACGCATGATAACAACACTTCCTGAATATGATGAAAAGGAAAGAATATTCAATTATATACTTACCGATAACTTATATGTTTCTGGTGGCGCTATCAATAACGGCGTTGTGTTGTTGAAATGGTATACCGAAAACTTTTTGCAAAGAAAGTTCACTTCTACAGGCGATATAGAATGGTTTGTTAAGCAGGCGGCGCAGGCGCCGCCGGGCGCAGATGGTTTGTTGTTTTTACCTTACATACTTGGGGAAAGAGCGCCTGTATGGGATGCCGGCGCCAAAGGTGTTTTTATAGGTGTTCATGCAGGCCATAGCCAGTTGCATTTTATGCGGGCCATTGTTGAAGGAATAAATTATGCCCTGTACCAGGTGGCACTGTCGGTTCAGGAAACAGTGGGCGCCATACAAAATATGTATGCAAGCGGAGGTTTTATAAACTCACCCCTGTGGTTGCAATGGATGACCGATTTGTTTGGAAAAGATATTGCAGTAATTAATAAAGAAGATGCTTCATCAATAGGCGCCGCCATTTTGGGTTTTCAGGCTACCGGCATTTTTAAAAAAGATGAGTTCGCTGTGTTTTCAGGTACGCATCAAATATATAAGCCCAACCAGTTATTGCACAGTTATTATCAGCAGTATTATAAAGTATATGCTTCTTTATATAATAAGCTAAAAGATGATTTTCAAACGTTGAATGATATACGGCAATCGATCCCTGAAATATGATCTTTTATTGGTGGTTCAACGCTAAACGTAGAGCGGTAATAATGAATGCAATAGACGAAAGGGTAAACTTTCTTTAACTTTTTCTTTTGTTTTATGAGCGCGCCTGGCATATTTTTTAAAGCTATATATAGTGAAAGGCCGCACAACTATGCCTTTCAACGCTGTGGTTAAGTTTGAAACTAATCCCGATTTTATCGGGATGGAACTGCCGGGTCTCTTGCCTGGCAGTTTTTTTTGGTAAGAGCCTGGAAAGTTACCGGTTACCGGTCTCCTGGTGCCTGGTAACCGGTAACTGCTTATTTCAACAACCCCTTAATCTCATTCAGCTTCAGCAACGCTTCTACCGGCGTGAGCCTATTGATATCTATTCCTTCGAGTTTTTTTCTGATATCGTCGAATACTTCGGTGTGGGCATCGAATATCGACAGCTGCATTTTTTGCGTGGTGATTTGTTTTACCTGTTCGGCCAGATTGTTTTGTGCAGGTTCGGCAGGCTGGTCTTCGTGCTTTTTTTCGAGTTGTTTTAATATTTCATTGGCGCGCTGAATCAGGGCAGGGGGCATACCGGCCATTTTGGCCACATGAATACCAAAGCTATGGGTACTGCCACCGGGCGCCAGTTTTCGCAGGAAGATAATTTTATTGCCTACCTCTTTATTGGTAACGTGATAATTCTTTATGCGCGGCAATTTATTCTCCAGTTCATTCAGTTCATGATAGTGGGTAGCGAATAATGTTTTGGGCGCAAAAGGTGATTGATGAATGTATTCTGCAATGCTCCATGCAATGGAAATACCATCGTAGGTAGATGTACCCCGACCGATTTCATCAAGCAATATCAAACTACGCGAAGTGATGTTGTTGATGATGCTGGCGGTTTCGTTCATTTCAACCATAAAGGTGCTTTCGCCGCCGCTCAGGTTGTCGGATGCACCCACCCGTGTAAAGATTTTATCTGTAAGGGGTATGCGCGCACTGTTTACCGGTACAAAGCTGCCCATATGCGCCATCAGCGTAATAAGGGCGGTTTGTCGCAATAAGGCGCTTTTACCACTCATATTGGGGCCGGTAAGAATTATTATCTGCTGTGTGGCCGGCTCCAGAAAAATGTCGTTGGCAATATAGGGTTCACCAACCGGTAAATTGCGTTCAATTACCGGATGGCGGCTTTCTTTCAGGTCAAGCACACCTTCTTCATGTAGTTCGGGCTTTTTATAATTGAAGTGAAGCGCGTTGTGCGCAAAACACAACAGGCAATCGAGTATGGCCAGCACATTACCGTTTACCTGCATGGGAGCTATATAGTCCTGCAGTTCCAGCAGCAGCTTTTCATAAATATCCAGCTCAATAGCCAGTATTTTTTCTTCGGCGCCGGTGATCTTTTCTTCGTATTCTTTTAACTCAGTTGTGATATATCTTTCTGCATTGGCCAGCGTTTGCTTACGCATCCACTGGGTAGGCACTTTGTTCTTATGCGAATTGGTTACCTCGAGGTAATAACCAAAAACATTATTAAAACCGATTTTTAAAGAAGAAATGCCGGTTGCTTCTGCCTCTTTTTGTTGCAGCTTCACCAGGTATTCCTTACCGCCTGTGGCAATATTGCGTAAATCATCTAATTCGGCATGAATGCCTTCTTTGATGGCGCCACCCTTTGATGCCATGGCAGGCGGGTTGTCGGTAATTTCTTTGGTGATCTTTTCTTCAATATACCGGCAACCATTCAGCGAATCGCCCATCCGTTTTAAATAATCGCTCCCGGTATTTGCACAAATCTGTTTTACCTCTTCAATATGCCGTAACCCGCGCGCTATTTGCAATACTTCACGCGGGTTGATTTTCTTCATTGGTATTTTGCTCACCAGCCGTTCAATATCACCGCATTGTTTTATATGATGAACCAGTTTGGTGCGCAGGTCTACATCTTTAATAAAAAATTCTACAAGGTCGAGCCGCTCGTTGATGCGGTTTATATCTTTCAGCGGCAACAATATCCAGCGTTTCAGCAAACGGGCGCCCATAGGCGAAACCGTATTATCGAGCACTTTATGCAGGTTGTTTCCTTCGCCATTCCCAATCAGTTCAAGATTGCGAATGGTAAAGCGATCCATCCACAGGTAATCGTCGCGGTCTATTCGCTGAACCGATGTAATATGTTGCAGGTTCGGATGCTCGGTATCTTTCAGGTAATGGAGTACGGCGCCGGCGGCTACAATGCCCTGGTGCAGTTCTTCTACCCCAAATCCTTTAAGGGAGTGTGTTTGAAAATGCTTCAGCAGGCTTTCGGTGGCATAGGCTTCATCGAAGATCCAGCTTTCCATGGTGTAGGTATAAAAGCGGGCCCCGAATGTTTCTTTAAAATGCTTTTGAAAACTGCGTTGAAAAATAACTTCTGCGGGTTTTAATGTTTGCAGCAGTTTATCGATGTATTCTGTATTGCCTTCGGCAACAAAAAATTCTCCTGTTGAAATATCTAAAAAAGCAATGCCTGCATTGTCCTGCGTAAAATGAATGCCTGCCAGAAAGTTATTGCTGTTGTGTTCGAGTAGTTTGTCGTTGGTGGCCACTCCCGGCGTTACCATTTCTGTAACCCCTCGCTTTACAATGCCTTTGGCCGCTTTGGGATCTTCGAGCTGATCGCATATAGCCACCCGGTATCCGGCCCGAACCAGTTTATGCAAATAGGTATCGAGCGCATGATGAGGAAAACCGGCCAGTTCGCTGGCTGAGGCCGCCCCGTTATTTCGTTTGGTAAGCGTAATACCCAGCACCTGAGATGCAATGATTGCATCTTCGCCAAAAGTTTCGTAAAAATCTCCTACTCTGAACAGCAACACGGCATCCGGGTATTTTTGCTTAATGGCCCGGTGCTGCTGCATTAAAGGGGTATCTGTAGTTGCTTTTGACATGGTGGGCAAATATAAAAGGTTTGAGAGGGGATAAAAAAAGCAGGCTTTGATATGTGGAGAAATTGGGGAAGAAATCTTTGATGGTTTGATGGTTAAATTATTTGATGGTTGGGCTGTTGCCGTTTAAACCTGTTTCTGATTATCAGAAACTCCGGATTTCGGGGCTCCCAACAATCAAACCATCAGGCCATCAAACAATTTTAAAACTATCTTTGCGCCATGCGCAAGCTAAGCATGGATGAACTGAACCGTAAGTCGGTTGATGAATTTAAGGGGTCAGAAAAAATGCCGGTAATGGTGGTGCTCGATAATATCCGCAGCATGCACAATGTGGGCAGTGTGTTCCGTACGGCCGATGCCTTTTTGTTGCGTGGCATTTACCTGTGTGGCTATACCCCTCAGCCGCCTCATCGCGACATTCATAAAACGGCATTGGGCGCCACCGAAACTGTTGAGTGGAAATATGCTGCCACAACAGTGGAAGCGGTAAAAGCGTTAAAAGAGGAGGGGTACAACATATTTGCCGTTGAACAGGTACAAAGCAGTATTCCGTTGCAACAATTCAATTTAAACCAACATGCCCCGGTAGCTGTTGTATTTGGCAATGAAGTAAGCGGGGTGCAGGATGAAGTGCTGAAATTATGCGATGGCTGCATCGAAATTCCGCAGCTGGGCATGAAGCATTCCCTCAATATTTCTGTTGCTGCCGGAATAGTTTTATGGGAACTTGTTAGAAATAAAATATCGAATAATCAATAACCAATATCGAATATCCAATAATAAATGTCGAATGTCGAAGTAAAAGAACTTCAAAATTCGTTATTCGAAATTCAATATTCAACATTAAAAAATGAGTACCGTTAAAAAATACCTGAGCCTGATAAAATTTTCGCATACCATTTTCGCCATGCCTTTTGCGATGATCGGCTTTTTTTTGGGAATTTCTTCATTTAAGCTGGAAATAGGAGCGTTGGGCGAGTTTGTAAGTTACTCAGTTAAAGTAACAGAAATTAATGGTTTAATTATATTGTTAATACAGGTCATTCTTTGCATGATCTTCGCCCGCAGCGCCGCTATGGCTTTCAACCGCTATCTCGACCGCCATTTCGATGCATTGAATCCGCGTACTGCCATTCGTGAAATTCCGGCTGGTATATTAAAAGCCGATAAAGTGTTGTTGTTTACCATTGTTTGCAGTTTGTTGTTTGTGGTTTGTTGCTGGTTTATAAACATGCTTTGTTTTTTTCTGTCGCCCATAGCCTTATTTGTTATTTTATTTTATAGCTATACAAAACGGTTTACCCCGCTGTGCCACCTGGTGCTGGGCATTGGTTTGTCGCTGGCGCCCATTGGGGCTTACCTGGCGGTAACCGGACAATTTGCTGTATTGCCCATTTTGTTTTCACTGGCCGTTATTTTTTGGGTGAGTGGATTTGATATCATTTATGCGTTGCAGGACGAAGAATTCGATAAATCGCACCGGTTGTATTCGATCCCTGCCTGGCTGGGTAAATCAAAGGGTCTGCGGGTGTCGGAATTATTGCATGTATTAAGCGCTGCCTGTGTAATTATGGCTGGTGTGTATGGGCATTTTCACTGGTTATACTGGGGTGGCGTAGCCATATTTATAAGCATGCTGCTGTATCAGCATAGTATTGTAAAACCAACCGATCTGCGCAGGGTGAACCTGGCATTCATGACGGCCAACGGCATTGCCAGCGTGGTGTTTGCCGTGTTTGTGATTGCTGATCTTTTCATAAACTAAACTTTTTGTTACCGGTTACCTGTTTCCTGTTACCGGAAACCGGGAACCGGTAACTTAGAACAGAACTCAGAACTTAAAACTTTCAATGCCCCGAATATTATCAATAGATTATGGTCTCAAACGAACCGGCCTGGCCGTTACCGATCCCTTTCAGATCATTGCAACGGGATTAACTACGGTAGAAACACCAAAGCTGATTCCTTTTTTGAAAGAATATTTTAAGAAAGAAGAAGTGGAGCTGATCATCATGGGGGAGCCCAAAAACTGGGATGAATCCGACACCCATGCAACCCCCCTGGTTAAAAAGGCCGTTGAAAAGCTGAAAAAAGAATTTCCCGCCATGCCCATTAAAATGGTCGACGAACGCTATACCTCAAAACTGGCCTCACAGGCTATGATAGAAATGGGTTTGAAGAAGAAACAACGCCAGAATAAAGCCCTGGTCGATGAAATAGCCGCCACCATTATGCTGCAGGATTATTTGCGCAGTATTAGTTGATTATCAATTGTTTTTGAGTTGCAGGTTACAGGTTTCAGGTTACAGGGGCTTTTGTTTCATCACTCCTCTGTTGGCTGTTGGCCGTATAGGCCCTTTAGTTCAAAGGCCAGCTCCTCAGATAAAGGCAGGTTAGATTTCCTTTTCACGTTTCCCGTTTGCCGTTTCCCGATTTACGGGGTAAATTTGCATCCTGAAAAAGATTTCAGGTTAAAATTAAGCAACAGACATCATGATATTACCGATCGTAGCATATGGAGCTGATATTTTGCGCAGTACGGGTAAAGTAATAACCCCCGATTACCCGGGTTTGGGAAAGTTGATCGATGATATGTGGGAAACCATGTACGCCAGCAATGGTGTTGGACTGGCTGCCCCGCAGATCAATAAAGATATTCGCCTTTTTGTAATGGATAGTGCACAGATTTTTGAAAACCAGGAAGAAGATGAAAAGGGAAAGTATCCTGATGAGCCTGGTATAAAACAGGTATTCATCAATGCAAAAATAAAATCGCTGAACGGCGAAGAATGGGCTTACAACGAGGGTTGTTTAAGCATTCCCAAAATTCGGGAAGATGTGATTCGTAATGAAACCGTAACGCTGGAGTATGACGATGAAAATTTTAAGCATCACGAAAGAACATTCAACGGTATTACGGCCCGTATTATTCTGCACGAATACGATCACATCGAAGGGAAATTGTTTATCGATTACCTGAAGCCGTTAAAGAAAAAACTGTTGAGGGGTAAACTCGACGATATCTCAAAAGGAAAAGTAAAGGCCGATTACAAAATGATATTTATTAAATAAGATGAGGCGGCAGGCTATCCGCCAAACAAAGGTGAGTCATCTGCCGGCCGGCGGGTGGTTCACCTTTGTTGTAACTATTTTTCTTCTCCTTTCTTCCTGTCTTCTGCATGCTCAGGACTCGTTGGTAAACGTTGAAAAGAAAACCATTACCCTGAAAGAAGTGGTTGTTCGCAACAACCTGAACGTGGCCGCTTTTATTGAGCGGATAAAAAACGATACTACCTTTTACAAAGCCTTTCGCAACCTGAAAGTACTTGGTTATACTTCGCTGAACGATATTCGCATACTCAACAAAAAAGGCAATGTGAGCGCCTCTTTGAACAGCAGAACCAAACAGCATGTAAACAACGGCTGCCGGTACACACAGGTGATCGAAGAAACCACTACCGGCGATATATACAACAAACATCATGCGTATAACTATTATACTGCAGGTATGTATGCCGGTTTGTTTTTTGCGCACGATACTGTTTGCGGAGAAACCAATATCGTTAAAAATGCCGCTTTCAGCACGCAGGGCAAAAGCGGGCTTGAAAAGCACAAAGAACAACTGAAGATGCTGTTCTTTAATCCGGGAAAGAAAATTCCCGGAATACCCTTCATAGGCAATAAAATTGCGTTGTTCGATGATGAAGTGGCCGCCCGTTACGATTTTAGCATCGATATGGATGCCTTCAAAGGCGAAATGTGTTATGTTTTCGCCTGCAAACCCCGCGCTGATTTAACAGACGGTGAAAAAGATCAGATTGTAGTGAACAATATGACTACCTGGTTCCGAATCGATACCTGGGAAATTGTAGCCCGTAATTACGACCTCAGCTATAATGCCGGCGTATACGATTTTAACGTACGCATGGAAGTTGAAATGACCAGATTCGGCGATTACCTGGTGCCCAAAGTATTACGCTACGATGGCAACTGGGATGTGGTATTTAAAAAACGGGAGCGAAGCATTTTCACCGCTACCTTGTTTGATTTTGAGTAAAGTTGATAAGTTAATAAGTTTACAGGTTAACAAGTTTTTTTCCCTGTAAAAGCTTAACTTTTCAACTCGTCAACATTTCAACTTGTAAACTGATCAACTAATCAACTAATTTTCTTCGTCTGTACATAGCCTCTCCACTTTTCGAACAACTGCTGCATATCGTTAGGTATTTCGCTGTTAAATACTACTTCTTTACGGCTGCGTGGGTGAATAAAGCCAAGGGTTTTGGCGTGTAAGGCATGCCGCGGGCAGATGGAAAAACAGTTATCTACAAATTGTTTGTATTTGCTGAAAACGGTTCCTTTTACAATTCTATCGCCGCCATACAGTTCGTCGTTAAATAAGGGATGGCCGATGTGTTTCATGTGTACGCGGATCTGGTGCGTACGGCCTGTTTCCAGCTCACATTGAATAATGGTAACATAACCAAGTCGCTCCAGCACTTTAAAATGGGTAACAGCATCCTTGCCATGCTCGCCGTCGGGGTAGGCGTCGAAGATTTTTCGAAAGCGCTGATGGCGGCCGATATGGGCTCTTACCGTTCCGGCGTCTTCGGCTACATCGCCCCAAACAAGGGCAATGTACTGGCGGTGGATGGTGTGGTCGAAAAACTCCTTTGCCAGGCAGGTTACCGCTTTTTCGGTTTTGGCCAGTACCATTAAACCGCTGGTATTTTTATCAATACGGTGTACCAGTCCAAAGCGGGGCAGGTTATCGGCCGAAATTTCACTGTTTTGTTGCTGTAAGTGCCACGCAACCCCGTTAATGAGGGTGCCGCGGGGGTTGCCGCTGGCAGGGTGAACTACCAATCCAACAGGTTTATTTACAATGAGTATGTCATCGTCTTCAAAAACAATATTCAGGGACATTTTTTCGGGGATGATCTCTTCACCATGCATTTCCTTATCGGAGTATACAATGATATCTTCGCCCGGTTTTATTTTATGGTTTGCCTGAACTGTTTTTCCGTTTACGGTAACCCGGCCGCTTTCGATACTTTGCTGCACCTTATTGCGGGAAGCCCCTTCAATACGGGCCACCAAAAATTTATCGAGCCGCATGGGCTCCTGGCCTTTATCTACTGTTAAGCTAAATCGCTCGTACAACTCCTCCGGGCCTTCTGCATTTTCTTCCTGGTCGTTAAAAGTGTTCACATCCTTGATGGTCATGGGGTATAGCAGTTTGGGCAAAGGTAAGCAACCAGCAGTTGTATAAAGTGCTACATTTGCCATTTATATGGAAACCAGTATAAAACAGGATGTGTTTTTCCGCGATCTGGGGCGTATTGAGTACCAGGCGGCCTGGGATTACCAGGAAAAGCTGTTGCAGGAAAATGTGCGGGTGAAAATGGAAGCCAGAAGTCTGAAGTCGGAAGCCGGAGGTCAGAAGGCAGAAGTCGGAAGTCTGAAGCCAGAAGTTATCGATGAGCTGTCAACCACCAATTATTTGCTATTTGTTGAGCATCCGCCGGTATATACGTTGGGTAAAAGCGGGGCCATTGAACATGTGCTGATCAGTGAAGCCGAAAGGGCGGCCCGCGGCATTAGTTTTTATAATACCAACCGGGGTGGCGATATCACTTTTCATGGTATTGAACAACTGGTAGGATATCCAATCCTTGATCTGGAGAAATTTTATACCGATATCGGAAAATACCTGCGCAACCTCGAAGAGGTGATCATGGCCACCATGGCCGATTACGGACTGAAGGGTGAGCGGTCGCCCGGTGAAACCGGAGTTTGGATGGATGCCTCCGTTCCCGGAAAAGAACGGAAGATCTGCGCTATGGGCATCCGTTGCAGCCGCTGGATCACCATGCACGGCTTTGCCTTTAATGTAAATACCGATCTGAGCTATTTTGATTATATCATTCCCTGCGGTATTCAGAATAAAAAAGTTACCTCACTACAGAAGGAGCTGGGGCAAACACTGGATATGAATGAGGTAAAGGAAAGGGTGAAAAGGAATTTTGAGAAGGTGTTTAATGTGGAGCTGCAGGTGAGTGGTCAGTGGTGAGTGGTCAGTGGTGAATGGTCAAACGGCCCTGCTTAAAACGTCAAAGTGAAACGGGGTGATTGCTATTAATGAGAATATAAAACTCACGGCAACCCATTCACCACTAACCACTCACCATTCACCTCAAAAATCTTTCGGCACAAAAAACTTATGCCTTTCTTTCAGTTTGCCGTCTTCATACAGTTCGAACTTAAACCACCCGGCATGTAAAAAGTTCGATTTGTCGATCAGCAACGAGGTTTCTTTAACCTCGGCTACTTCAAAAAGCGGCGTATTATCATCTTCAAAAAACTTAATGGAGTACCGGTGTATTACCACATTGGGCACGTTAATGGCGATGTTGCCATCGCGCTCGGTAAATACGTATTTCGATGGTTTGAAAACTTCTTTCGGTGAAAACGGTTTTAATAAGATCGTATCAATACTGCTGAAGGCTATAGTGTCTTTTGTTTTGGTCACTATCGAATCGCGGAACTTTTTAAATTCTTTCACAGGTATCTGTGCTATTAAGGTATCGCGTTTTTTTATAAAGAAGAACTTTTCGGGTTCGGGTATAGTGACAGGCTGGGGTTGTATCTTTTCTTTTATTTCTTCGGCCTGTTTGGGCGATACACTTTCTGCAATGACTACACGCTTGGCATTTTCGGGCATTTGTTTACTTACGGGTATGCGTACGGTATCCCAGGTAGCGCGTTTTGATTTGGTGAACACAAACTTGCCGCTTTCCTGAACAATAAATAAACGGTAAAACTGATTAGCATCGGGGGCCTTTGAATCAACAAAACCATTTTCTGTAACAGTAGGATCGGGCACTGTTAAAATGGTGGCAAACCCCTTTGTACTGTCTTTCGAACGCTGAATGCTTATTTGCGTGGTAACCGGGTATTGGTTAGTCCAGCTTACAATGACTTTTTTATTCCCTTTGGTAATAACTGAAAAGTTAGGCAGAATGTCCTGTGCCCTGCTTATTGTAAATAAGGTGCAAGTTAGTATGAGTAGTACTGCCAGTTTGCGCATGCGCCCATGTTAAGTTTATCACTAAGGTTTTGGCGTCGCAAATATAATAGTTTTGGGGTACCGGTTTTAAATAACAATCTATAGGAATGTTAATGTTCCTGCCGGTAATGAACGGTTGCCCTGTAACCCGCCACTATGTATGATTAATATGCGACTGCCGCTGTTAAAATAACCGGTTTTTACCCGATCCATAATACCAAACAATAATTTGCCGGTATACACGAAATCGGTAGGAAGCTGATGCTTTTCGTACAGGCTATTCATATACTGAATAAGCTCATTTGTTTTTCGCGCATAACCTCCAAAATGATAATCATAGAAAATGGTGTAGTTCTTTCGGCCGGCAGCATATGGTAATACAAAGGTATTAAGGCTGTTATTGTCGGTTGCTGGTATTTTCAAACTACAAACACCAATTACCTGCTGGTGCGGTAAACCGGCGCGCACTAAACCTGCAAGCATAGTGCCGGTACCGGTTGCGCAGGCAATATGTGAATAACTTTTTGCATCCGTTAATTGTCCTATTTCTGCAGCGCCCTGAACGCCGTAATCGCTTTGTCCGCCCTGCGGCACTATTAAATAATCAGGGTGGGCTGTTTGAAGCGATTGAACCATTTCAGCTTCGTTGCCGTAGGCTTTGCGTGAAACAAACCGTAACTGCATATTGTATTGTTGCGCCTCTTGCAGGGTGGCTGATAGCGTTGCCGGTTGTTCGCCGCGAATGATGCCTGTACAGGCAATACCTGCCTGGCGGCAGGCAAAGGCGGTAGCCACGAGGTGGTTTGACCATCCGCCGCCGAAGGTAACAATGCCTTTTTTGTTTTGCCGTACCACCTGCTGCAAATGGTATTTTAGTTTGAACCATTTGTTGCCCGATATTACGGGATGAATACGATCGAGCCGCAACACATCTATCATTAACTGCCGTTCGTTAAGCAGTTCATCGTGCAGTGATTGTATTACTGCTTTTGATAAATCAATCGGTTGATTATATATTTCAAATGGTATCATTGACAGTTATCAGTTATTTTCACCACATATTTTTTTAATTTCGTGGCTCATTTTAAAAAAATACAGTTAAATGGAACCAACTCTTTTGATATTGGCAGCAGGCATGGCTTCCCGCTATGGCAGTATGAAACAAATCCAGTCTTTTGGCCCCGGTGGTGAAACTATTATGGACTATTCAATTTACGATGCAATTCGTGCCGGGTTTAAAAAAGTAGTATTTATCATCCGCAAAGATTTTGCAGATGATTTTAAAGCCATTTTTGAACCGCGGCTGAAAGATAAAGTTGAACTGGATTATGTATACCAGGATTTACATGCATTTACCGATGGTTTTCAGGTTCCTGCCGATCGTACAAAACCCTGGGGAACTGCCCATGCCGTATTGTGCGCCAAAAGTAATATCAATGAGCCGTTTGCTGTAATCAATGCCGACGATTTTTATGGCCGTGATGCTTTTGAAAAGGCCTATAAATTTCTTACCAAAGATGTTAACGATAAAACTTATTCAATTATCGGTTACGAACTGCTGAAAACTTTATCCGACAACGGTACGGTGAACAGAGGCGTTTGTAAGGCAAACGGAAATGGCGACCTGGTGGCTATTGCCGAGCGTTTGAATATCTCAAAAGTTGATGGACATATTCTTTGCGACGACAACCAGCAACCCAAAGAATTAGACATCAATTCGCAGGTTTCTATGAACTTCTGGTGTTTTTCGACCTCAATATTCAGCTATTCGGAAAAATTATTCAATGAGTTTCTGGCAGCGAATATTTCAAACATAAAATCTGAGTTCTTTATTCCTATTGTGGCCGACCGTTTTATCAACGACAAAGAAGGCGTTATTAAAGTAATACCTACATCGGCTCAATGGTTTGGCGTAACGTATAAAGAAGATGCGCCTGAAGTAAAAGAAAACCTGAACCAGCTGGTAAAAGCAGGGGAGTATCCTCCGGCTTTGTGGAGTTAAGCCAATTGGCAATAGGCAATAGGCAATTGGCAATATGCAATAAGCAATTGGCAAAACACCAATGAAAATTGCCAAATGAAATAAAGACATTGATAGTTAAATGCTGAATAATAAAAAGCCCCGGGTGATGATCATCCGGGGCTTTTATTTGGCGGTTGGTTATTGCCAATTGTCTATTGCCAATTGTTTATTGACTTAATAGCTCTTCACCATAAACACGGCATCTTCGATTTTCTTAATCTGCTGTACCCTGTCGATATTACGTACAGAAGAATTAATTGTAAGTCGGATATTCTGATAATTTGAATCTTTTTTGATTTCTTCGAGGCTGCGGAAGATATTTTTTGCCGTAATGGCGAATACTACTCCTTCGGCCTGTGTTTGACGGGTAGTGATAATGCCAATTACTTCCCCGTTTTTGTTAAATACCGGTCCGCCTGAGTTACCCGGGTTGGCTGCCACACCGATCTGGAATGAAAGCGTATCGCCTTTGTAACCCGTTTTGGCGCTCATGTATCCTTCGTTGTAAACAATTTCTTCGCGGGGGAAGCCTAATGTAAATACCGGCTCACCCAGTTCGGCGCCACTTTTACGAATGCCATAGGGCAGGGGGCCTATCGATCTGAAATCATCGTCTTCAATTTTCAAAAAAGCCAGGTCATTTTCGGTATTCGAGTAAATGATCCTTGTTCTGAATTCCTGTCCTTTATTATTTTGAACTACTACTGAAGATGAGCCTGCTACCACGTGTGCATTGGTAACTATAATACCTTTACCATCCACAAGGAAACCGGTTCCACCGAATTTGGCAGGTATATTTTCAGGGCCTTTGGTAATCCGGGCCTGTACTTTATTAATGGCCTCGTTGGTTTTTTTGGCTACTTCCTGTTTAAGGTCGTTTCGAAGGTCGATACGAAGTTTTTGCAGGTTACTGTCACTTTTCTTTTGTGAAACATAAGTGGTCATACCAGCAATAAGCACGGTGGTAATACCTGCAATGGAAGCTGCTACCGCCATTACACGTTTATATTTCTTCCAAAGTTGGTAAACTGTAGCTTTTGGAGCTTCTTCCTTTATATCGCCTGCATCGAGCAACTGGTTGTGAACATCGTGCAGGGTGTTTTTAAAATTCTTCCACTCACTAAACCTGTTCATCTGCTGCAAAAACATGGTGTGCTCCACTACTTTTTCATCAACCTCGGGATTGCTTTTCCGAAGCTGCTCAAAAGCGGCTATTTCTTCGGGAAGCATTTCGCCGCGGAGGTAGCGTTCAATAGCATCTAATAATTGTACATCTTGCATCACACGTTGTTGTTTTTAAATTCGGCAAAGAATAATTTACGAAGCCGCATCAGACATTTGTATTTCTGATTTTTGGCGTTATCAGCGTTGGTGTATCCAAAATGGCCGGCAATATCTGTCATGTTTTTTTTCTGAAGGTAAAAAGCCTCTATTAAACTTCTGCATGGTTCGCCTAAGTGCAACAAAGCCTTTTCCATCATCTGAAATTCCGAATTACGCTGACTGTGGCCTTCAATTTCATCTTCCACGGGAACGGTTTCTTCCAAACCATTTACATCGGGAAAATATTTTTGCTGTTGCTGAAGGCGTTTGAGCCAAAGGCGCCGGCTGACCGAGTAAACATAAGTTTTTAGCTGACAGTTTAACTCGAAGGAGCCGCTTCGGGCTTTTTCATAAAGCACAATCACCGTTTCCTGAAAGATATCCCTTGCATCGTCGGAAGATCCGTTGTTATTGATTATCAATGATTGAACCATATTATAAAATTGTTTATATATGGTTTCAACAGATTTCCGGTCGTTCTGTGCCAGTCCTTTTAACAATGTTTTTTCGTCGGTAGAATCAGTTTTCACGCTTGAACATTAATTAATACCCAATTTAAGGAGAAGTAACCCAAATGAGGCCTTAAAATTCACGCCAAAAAAACACAAGTTTTGGTTCTGATGGATGTATTTTGACCTTTTTTCAAAAAAATTAAATTTTTTAAGGTTACCGGGGTTACCTTTTCCCGTTTTCTGTATTAAACTTCAAAATCATTTGTTAACAAACAAAAAACGGTACAATGAAAAAACTGTTGTTAGTTTTAGCTATCGGTTCATTCGTAGCATGTAATGATGGTGGAAGCGCTGAAGAAAAAACTGCTGACACTACTGCTACTCAACCTACTACAGTAGATACAACTGCTGCTGCTCCTGCTGATACTACAGCTCCTGCTACAGTAGATACTACTAAAAAAGTAGTAGACACCCTGAAGAAGAAAAAATAAGTTTTTTTTCATATGGCAAGCAATCGTTAGAGGCCGTCCTGATCACAGGATGGCTTTTTTTGATAAGCCATAAGATTTTGGCCCTGCTGGTTAAACAGCGGGGCTTTTTGTTTGCTTGAAGTCTGATGTCTGATGTCGGAAGAACCTGCGGTTCGATTCTGTTGAGCGTATATAAACATCGGCATCTTCTGACTTCAGACCCCGGACCTCCGACTTCGGGCATAAAAAAAGGCTACCTTATCGGTAACCTTGTACATAATATCGGGGTAAAATAGTGATTAGCGGTGTCCATATCCAACATATCCCTGCGTGCCATAGCATCCGCCCTTTGTAGCTGTGCAGGAAGTTAAAGCTGCGCCTGCCATTAAAACCATAAGCAGAATAACGATTGTCCGTTTCATTTTTTGTGGTATTTAAAGTTTAAAATTGCCTGATGAAATAAAGGGCAATACGATCACCAGGTGATTCAAAAGGTTAACGGACTTAAGGGAAAAAATGAAAATTCGGTAGGATTGGATGTAGAATGCCCAAAATAACAAATAAAATCCCGCTTATGCAAGCTATGACTGCAAATAATTTGTGAAGGTGAATAAAAAACTTTTGGTAATCGTTGCGCCTTGAATACATTTAGCCGATTATTGACAAAGCCGGAGGTCGGAAGCCGGAAGTCAGAAGAACCTGTGATTCGATTTTTCTAAACGATTTCAAATTTCGGACTTTTCTGACATCAGACTTCGTGTTTATGATGCGGCAGATATACTTACATTTGCACACGAAATAATGGGTATAAAGTAATATGTATAAACTGGCAGGAATTATATGTAAACCGGAAATGATTTGGAATGGCACTAAACTTGATACCCGTTTTGATTGTTTATTTTCATTGCGTAATGAATTTGGCCTGAACTCCTAAATTTTAAATAACCATTATCAATCATCATTGTTGAATGCTGCAGTTAAAGAAACCACTGGCTATCATTGATCTTGAAACAACCGGTGTAAACCTTAGCACAGATCGTATCGTTGAAATCGCTATAGTAAGAATTCAACCCGACGGCACAAAGCAAATAAAACGGAAATTGCTCAATCCCGAAATTCCCATTTCGGTTATTTCGCGCGAAATGCACGGCATTACCAATGAAATGGTAAAAGATGCGCCGACCTTTAAACAGGCGGCCAATGAAATCAAGCAATTTCTCGATAATTGCGACCTGGCAGGATATAATTCGAACAGGTTTGATATTCCCTTGTTAGCCGAGGAATTTTTACGCGTAGGACTTGAATTTGAGTTTAATCATCGCCGGCTGGTAGATGTGCAGAAGATTTTTCATATGATGGAGCAGCGGACCCTCGGCGCGGCATATAAATTTTATTGTAATAAAAACCTCGACGATGCGCATCGGGCCGAAGCCGATGCGGTAGCTACCTGGGAAATATTACAGGCTCAAATGGAAAAATACCCCCAGCTGGGTACCAGCGTTGAAACCATTATTACCTGCATTGGCGACGACAGTATAGTTGATTTTGCCCGGCGTATGATTATGGAAAACGGGGTTGAAATATTTAATTTCGGAAAGCATAAAGGCAGGTCGGTAGTTGAGGTGTTACGGGCTGAGCCCCAGTATTATGACTGGATGATGAAGGGCGATTTCCCCATGCACACCAAACATAAACTTACCGAAATTTTTAACCGCACCCTGTTAAAGAAGGGATAATTAAGTGCAAATGTGTAAATTATGTAGTGGTGCAATTTGAATTATTGTATTTTCGTATTCCAATATCAATAGAATTGTTTGGAAAACATAGTCATTATACCAACTTATAACGAGCGCGAAAATATTGGGCATATAATTGATATAATTTTTGCTCAATATGACAATTTTCACCTCCTTATTATTGATGATGGTTCACCTGATAATACTGCCGGCCTTGTAAAAGAAAGGCAGGTGCAATATGAAGGTAAACTGTTCCTCGAAGAACGGAAGGGAAAGCTCGGACTGGGCACCGCGTACATTCACGGTTTCAAGTGGGCATTGAAAAGAGGCTACCGGTTTATTTTTGAAATGGACGCCGATTTTTCGCATAATCCCAAAGACCTGCAGCGTTTATACGAAGCCTGCTCAACCGGCGGCGCCGATGTGGCCATTGGATCGCGTTATGTGAAAGGAGGCGGCACCGTTAACTGGCCTAAAGACCGGATTTGGCTCTCGAAAGGCGGCTCGTTATACACCCGATTAATTACCTGGATGCCGGTTAAAGATACTACAGCCGGCTTTGTTTGTTATAAAAGAGAAGTGCTGGAAGCTTTAAATCTCGACCAGATTCAGTTTTTGGGGTATGCCTTCCAGATTGAAATGAAATTTGCTTCCTGGAAGCTCGGCTTTAAGATCAAAGAAGTGCCCATTATTTTTGAAGACCGCAAGTTCGGCGTATCAAAAATGCATAAGGGAATTGTAAAGGAAGGTATCTGGGGCGTATTGAAGTTGCGCTGGTATAGTTTGTTTAAAGACTATCGCAACAGGGTTAAAAATACCGGTTCAGCCGACTATTCCTCCGTAGCCAAACAAAGCGAAAAAGTATTTGCTAAGTCTAAATAGAGTCCGGAAGACCGAAAAGTCCGGAAGTCCGAAAGATAGTTGCCTTAACAGTAGCTTCTTTCGGATTTTTTATTTTCCTAAACACAGGCTTGCCGGCAAAAGAAACTTATTTTAGCGAAAGAGCTTTGTCTTGCGGACTTTCGGTCTTCCTGACTTTCGGACTATACTGACTTTCCGACTTAAAATATGCGTAAAGCATTTATACAATTACATACTGCTGTTTTTTTAGCTGGTTTCACCGGTATCCTCGGCCGCCTCATCACCTTAAACGAAGCGCTGCTGGTGTGGTATCGTTTATTGATCACAGTAATTACCTTATGGGTGCTGTTCTTTTTTAAGCAAAATGTAAAACGCATTTCAGCTAAGGGCATATTACAAATTGCCGGGGTAGGGGCTTTGGTAGCCTTACACTGGGTAACGTTTTACGGAAGTATAAAATATGCCAATGTATCGGTAGCGCTGGTATGTTTTTCAGCAATCGGTTTTTTTACATCGATACTGGAACCGCTGATTGTGCGCAAACCTTTCGATAAAATCGAATTGCTGCTGGGCCTGCTGGTGATAGCCGGCATATCGCTTATATTTCATTTTGATCCCCAGTATAAAACAGGTATTATCATTGGCATTATTTCGGCGCTACTGGCCAGTTTGTTTCCCATATGTAACCGCCTGCTGGTGCAGCAATATGCACCGGAAACTGTAACCATTTACCAGCTAAGCGGTGGTTTTTTGTTTTTGACCGTTCTGCTGCCTTTTTATCTGCAATATTTTCCGCACGATCATATTATACCCACCTTAAATGATACCGGATGGTTGCTGGTGTTAAGCTGGTTTTGCACTGTGCTGGCATTTAATTTATCGATGAATGCACTGAAAAAAATATCGGCTTTTACGGTAAATCTCACCTACAATCTTGAACCCCTGTATGGCATTGCACTGGCATTTGTTGTATACAGGGAAGACAAACTACTGTCGGCCACATTTTATATAGGACTGCTGTTGATTGTTCTTTCGGTTTTTGTACAAACCTGGATGGTGTATAAGAGCCGGAAAACGTGAAACGTGAAACGGCAAAGGCAAACGGCAAAGGTAAACCGGCAATACGCTCAGTTTCCTGTTAACTTATCAACTTTGTCAACCTGTTAACCACTCAACATCTTCTTACTTCATATTGTTCTTTTACCCGCCAATCGCCTGTTACTTTACCCTCACAAAGAAATAGGTATACCCTCTGTCATATTGCACGTGTAGAGCTTAAACCGGTAAATAGCTCAGATGAAAGTTATTATTTATAAACGGCTGTTAAGGAGGATAGTAATTGCCGGTAAAAGACTGTTTGCATTAATTTAGCTTTTCAACCAGGCACATGAGAAAGTTTTATAATATTCCGCTGCTATTATTGGCAGGTTTATCTGCCGCTGCACAAAAAAAGCCCCTTGATCATTCGGTATACGACAAGTGGCAAAATTTTAATGAACGATACATCAGTAATGATGGCCAGTGGGTGGTATACACCATTACACCGCAGGAGGGCGATGCTGTTTTGTATGTGCAGGGCAGTAGCGATAGTTTACACAAAATGGAAATTAAACGCGGGTATGCTGCCTCCATTACCGAAGACAACCGGTTTGTAATTTGTAAAATAAAGGCACCTTATGCTGCCACCCGCGAGGCTAAAATAAAAAAGAAACTGCCTGATGAAATGCCCAAAGACAGTCTTGCTATTGTTGACCTGGGTAAAAACAGCATTATTCGTATTCCCAATATAAAATCGTACAAAACGCCCGAAAAAGGAAATGGGCAATGGGTTGCATATCTGCACGAAAAGCCGTTACCCGGTAATAAAGCTTCCGATTCTCTTATACAGCTGAACAATATGTTGCGAATGGTGGATAGCCTCACCCGGATGGCCGACAGTATTCGCGATAAAGCCAATGAAGTAAAAACAAAAGGATTACAGGCTATAAAAACAGATAAAAAAGAAGCGAAGTCAAAACCGGGCGAAGAAATTGAAGAAGGCACCGAACTGGTTCTGCTGAATTTATATAACGGCGATGAGAAAAAATACCAGTTGGTAAGCGATTATTATTTCAGCAAAACAGGAAACGTATTTGTTATTGAAACTACCCGAAGCAAAGCCGATCTGCTGTTGCCTGCATCGATACTTTGGTACAATGCAGGGAATGGAAAAACCGATACGGTTATGCGCCGTTTCAATGCTGCCCGCAATTTTGCGATCGATGAAGAAGGATCACAACTGGCTTTTATAGCAGAACGCGACAGTGTTCAAAAAGCCCTTCAAAAGTTTTACAAACTGTGGTATTACCGGCCGGGCCTGGATAGTGCGCAACTACGTGTTGACAGAAATACGGCCGGTGTGGCCAAAGGATTAACGGTCAGTGAATCGGCCAGCCTGATGTTTAGCAAAAACGGACAACGGTTATTTTTTGGTTTGATGCCCGTTCGCAAACCCAAAGACACTACACTGGTTGATTTTGAAACAGCGAAGCTGGATATATGGCATTACAATGATGATTACCTGCAGCCTCAGCAACTGGTGCAGGTAAAAAGCGATTTGCAAAAAAGTTATACAGCAGTATTGAATGGCAACGACGATAAAGTAATTCAGTTAGGGGCAGATGATGCTGAAAATGTAATACCAGCCGATGAAGGCAATGCGCCTTACGTACTGGCCACTACAACAAAAGGAAGCAGGGTAGAGCTTCAATGGCAGGGATTTGTAAAGTATACAGCCTGGATCGTATCGGTAACAGACGGTTCAAGAAAACTGGTAAAAGAAAAACAGCGCGGCAATTTTTCTATTTCGCCGAAAGGAAAATATGTGATCTGGTACGATTTAAACGACAGAAATTATTTTACTTATACGGTAAGTACCGGCGTCATTACCAATATTACTAAAAATATAAAAGCGCCGTTGTATGATGAAGAGGATGATCACCCCGATGATCCACCGCCATACGGATTGATGAAATGGCATGAGAACGATCAGTATGTGTATGTGTACGACAGGTACGATGTTTGGCAATGCGATCCCCAAGCAAAACATGCCCCGCGCAACTTTACAAAAGGAGATGGCAGAAAGCATAAAATGACCTACCGGTATTTGACTACCGACAAGGATGAAAAGTACATTTCAAACAATCAAATGCTGGCTTTCAGATCGCTTAATGAAGTAAACAAGCATACCGGGTTGTGTATTTATAAACTCCGTTCAAAGGATTATATTCCCTATCAGTTTTATGCTCCTGTTTGGGTCGGTTTACAGGTAGTAAAAGCAAAAAATTCCAATAGCTATCTGCATACCATTGAAAGCTATAAACTATCAACGGCACTTGTAATTGTCAGGCTCGATTCATTTGATGTAGGCAAAGTGAAAGGCTGGGATGATTTCAACGAGCATAGCGACTCAATGACATTTATTGAGGTGGCTACCACCAATCCTCAGCAAAAAGATTATAACTGGTTAACTGCCGAACTGGTAAAATGGAAAATGTTCGATGGAAAAATATCGGAGGGGTTATTATTCAAACCCGAAAACTTTGATGCCAAAAAGAAATACCCGGTACTATTTTACTTCTACGAAAGAAATGCTGATGGCTTGTACCTATACCGGGCGCCTGCTCCCAGTGCTTCTACCATCAACATTCCCTGGTTTGTAAGCAACGGGTACATCGTATTTGTGCCCGACATTCATTATAAAAACGGAGAGCCGGGTGAAAGCGCTTATAATTCGGTTGTTTCGGCTGCGAGATATTTTGCAAAAATGCCCTGGGTTGATAGTACCAGGATGGGCATACAGGGGCAAAGCTGGGGCGGTTATCAGGTGGCTTATCTGATTACACGCACTAATTTATTTGCGGTTGCCGAAGCCGGGGCGCCTGTATCTAATATGACAAGCGCTTATGGCGGTATTCGGTGGGGCTCCGGTGTAAACCGGCAGTTTCAATACGAAAGATCACAAAGTCGTATCGGGTATACTTTGTGGCAACGGCCCGATCTGTTCATAAAAAACTCGCCTTTGTTCAGGGCCGATAAAATAACTACGCCTTTACTGATCATGCATAACGATGCCGATGGCGCCGTTCCCTGGTACCAGGGCATTGAGTATTTTACAGCGCTGCGGCGTTTAGGCAAAAAAGTGTGGATGCTTCAATACAATGGAGAAGATCATAACCTCGTTGAAAGGCGAAATCGTAAGGACCTGAGCGTTCGTCTGGGACAGTATTTCGATTATTTCCTAAAAGGAGCGCCGGCACCCAGGTGGATGGCAGAAGGGGTGCCTGCTACCAGTAAAGGTATTGAGTGGGGCCTTGAAATGGAGCAGTGAAAATGGTTCGATGGCTTATTACGCCGCCTTCGAAATGTACCGTACGAGACTGCGTTTTGCCACGGGTAATAATGTTTCGGGAATCGGGAATGATAAATCAGTTTCTATTGAATATACGGCCGGATTGGGCAGGTCTTTTTTTTGACGCAACAATTCGGCCTTTATATTTTCGTAGCTATTTACAATGTTACGCTCCCATTCGTTCACATATTCTGTTCTGATAGCCCTATACTTTTCATCGTGCTTTTCAAAGAAGCTTAGCCGGTATTGATAAACCAATGTATGCCGGTATGTGCCTTCGCTTAAAAAGAAATAGCCTTCGTTGGTATCGAGCGGCACAAGGCCAACGGGAAAAATATTCAGTTTGTCTTCTACAAATTCATAGATCTCGGTACCGCTGCTGATGGTGGTTTTCATTTTTTCAGCCGCAAAATTGATGATTTCTTCCAGTTCCTGCATCAGTTCATCATCTTCAATGATCTGTTCGTATAGTAATTGCAGTTTTTCGAGTTGTATGCCCGACAGCTTTTTGGGAAACTGTTCCTGCAAAAACTTTTTATTTTGTTTTAAGGCCTGCAGATTGTGGTAGTGAAAAATTACATCAGATAACTGGGGATATAATTTCGATTCGTTGAAGTATTTGATTACCTGCTGAAGGTAAGCGAGGAGTGTATATTTTTTCAACTCAAAATCAATATAACCCTCGGCAAACCAGGTTTCTGACAGTGTTTTCATGTGATTACGTTTTAAGTTTAGGTTTGTCGCTATAATGAATTTACAAAAAAAGCCTCAGGTCTGGAAGTGGTATTTTAAGTTTTTTTAGTTAAAACTGAGTTGACGGATTGAATCAAACTATCGAACCATAAATGAAAAAACCCCGGCGTTTTGCCGGGGTTTATATTGTTATAGCAAGCTGATGATTACAGCGTTCTATCGGTTGAAAAGTTTTCGAGCTCTTTGGCAACGGCGTTTAGGAAAGTGCTGCCAAGGGCGCCATCGATAATACGGTGATCGTACGAAAGCGACAGATACATCATATGGCGTATGGCAATAAAATCGCCCTGTTCGGTTTCAATTACCACGGGCCGTTTTTTAATAACGCCCGTAGCCAGTATGGCCACCTGTGGCTGGTTAATGATAGGCGTACCCATTAAGCTGCCAAATGTGCCTACATTGGTTAATGTGAAGGTTCCGCCCTGTGTATCATCGGGACGTAACCGGTTGTTGCGGGCTGCATTCGACAGGCTGTTTACCTGTTTTGTTAATCCTACCAGGTTCAACTGATCGGCGTTGCGAATTACCGGCACAATAAGGTTACCGGTTGGCAGGGCCGTAGCCATTCCGATATTTATATCTTTCTTAACAATCAGTTTATCGCCGTCGATACTGCTGTTTAACCAGGGATATTTTTTAATGCAACGAATAATTGCTTCAATGAACAGAGGCGTAAACGTGAGCTTTTCGCCTTCCTGTTTTTCGAAATCTTTTTTCCATTTATCGCGCCACAGAACCATATTGGTTACATCGGCTTCGGTGAAGCTGGTTACATGCGCACTGGTTTGCTTGCTGCGTATCATGTGATCGGCAATCAGTTTGCGCATGCGGTCCATTTCAATGATCTCAACATTACCGGTGTATGTTGTTTGAACCAGTTGACGTTCTTCGTGTACCTGCGGTAAAATGGTTGGTTTGGTATTGGCCGAAACAGTGGTTGTAGTGGCTGTAACTGTTTCATGCTCGTGGCGGGTTGTTGCAGCAGGGCTGCTTACTTTACCGGCCTTTTTATTGGAAACATACTGCAGAATATCTTTTTTGGTTACGCGTCCTTCATTACCGGTACCGGGAATATTTTCCAGTTCGCTCAGGCTGATGCCTTCGCTCGATGCAATGTTCAGCACCAGCGGTGAATAAAAGCGGGCTCCGTTTTGTGTGGGGGTATGCGTATATGCTTCGGTTGTAACCGGTTTGTGATTGGTTTCGTGTACCAGCGGGCGACTGTCGGCAACCTGGTTGGCCGGACTTGTTACCGGAGTAGTGGTTGTTGCGGGTTCAGCAGCGCCAGACCGTATGCGGGCAATAATAGCGCCAACAGGTACCACATCATTTACATTAAAGAAAGTTTCTTCTATCACGCCTTCCGCTACCGACGGTACTTCACTATCCACTTTATCGGTGGCGATTTCAAGCACCGGTTCATCCATCTTTACTGTTTCACCGGGATGTTTAAACCACTTTAAAATAGTGGCTTCTGTAATACTTTCACCCATTTTAGGCATCACCAGGTCAACTAAAGCCATATGCAATTGCAGATTTTATATCCCGCTTTGACGGGACTGGTTTACGATTTCACTTTTGGATTTTTTCCCATAGTACCCGGATTAAAATACTCAGGGGCTGCGAACTTATGATTAAATACGCATAAAACGTATTTCCCCTTGCTCGTCCCCGTTCATCCTTCGTTTATCCTAAGCTTTACGTTCGCTCATCCTATGTGTTCAACCTTTGCTTATTAGTTCTTCGCTCAGAACCTGCAGGGCAACCATTCGACTTCGCTCAGGATTTCCTGCCTCCGCTCACGAGCGCCAAAGGTAATGATTTACTAACAATCGTTTGCTTAACCATTTTCAACAATAAATTTCCGTAACAGGTTTAATGCCTGTGTTGCTGTCATTTCGATATTGCGGTCGCGATCGAACCTGAACTGAAATTTTTGCGTAACCAGTTTGTGCCGGTCGCCTGCAGCCACCCAAACAGTGCCCACTGGTTTTTCGGGGGTACCGCCATCGGGACCCATAATGCCCGATACGGCCACTGCATAGTCGGTGTTCATAGCGGCCAATGCACCGGATGCCATTTCTTTAACCACCTCTTCACTTACTGCACCTTCACTGCGTAAAGTAGCCGGTGATACGTGCAGTTCCCTGATCTTTATTTCGTTATCGTAACTAATAATACCACCTTTAAATATGTTGCTGGCGCCAGGAATAGCCGTAATCAGGTGGGCAATATAACCACCTGTACAGCTTTCGGCTGTGGCCATTGTTTTATTAAGCGATCGTAAGATTTTGCTGAGCGCCATTTGCAGTGTGTTGTCTTCATCGGTTACCAGCCACTCACGTACCAGCGTTTTCAGCGCAGCAAATTCAGTGTCCAACTCTTTTTCAAGTTGCTCTTTATCGGTTCCCCACCCGGTGATGCGCAACCGTACCATACCATAATTAGGCAAATAGGCCAGTTTCAGGTGTGCAGGCAGTTGTTCTTCCCAATGTAAAATGGTTTCGGCCAGAAAAGATTCGCCAATGCCCACTGTAAGCAATGTGCGATGTGCGATAAAGGGCATTGAAAAAGCCTGTTGCAGGCGGGGCACCACTTCATTAATGATTAAACCCTTCATTTCGTGCGGAACACCCGGCAGGGAAACAAACACTTTACCGTTTTTTTCGAACCACATACCAGGGGCCGTACCCCGGGCATTGGGCAACACCGTACAAACATCCGGCACTTCGGCCTGTTTCATATTGCGTTCGATAATTGGCCGGCGAAAAACCTGCTCAAACAAATAAATAAGGTGTTTTTTTACATCCTCGTTCACAACCAGTTTGCCACCAAAATATTCAGCCAAAACCGGTTTGGTAATATCATCGGCGGTTGGGCCCAGCCCTCCTGTTATGATAATAATATTTGTATCGCGGCTTTCTTCATCCAGGGCGCGAATGATCTCTTCCTTACTATCACCAACTGCAACCCTGCGCTTCACCCATACGCCTGCTTTATTCAGCTCCTGCGCTATGAAAGCGCTGTTGGTATCAATTACCTGACCTATCAGTAACTCATCGCCAATAGTTATAATGGATGCAATAATTTTTTCCATACGAATCAATTACCAACAAAAGTAGTGTCAAAATCAATGTGAAAATTAGTCCCGCAAGGCGGGATGCAAATTAGTACCGCAAAAAGCGGGATGAAAATGATTTGATAGTGGAGGGTTTGATTGTAAGATGGTTGATACCTCAATTTAAACCGGTTAATTGGCTTCGGTTTTGTTTAATTTTCAGGCCTCAAATTTCCTTACTCAATTTTGACGCATGAAGAAATTAATTATCCTATTCTTTATTTCATTATATGTTCGTGACGTTACCGCACAATCTGTTGCTGTGAAGCTGGCCAATGCCGTTAAACAATTCGAGGCTGATGAGCAGGTGCGTCATGGCATCATCAGTTTATGCGTAGTTGATGCACAAACCGGCAAAACCCTGTATGAGCACTATTCGCAATTGGGTTTGCCTGCGGCCAGTACCCAGAAATTATTTACGAGTGGGGCGGCTTTTGAATTGCTGGGAGCCAGTTACCGGTATAAAACGCAATTGGGGTATGGTGGCCGCATTGAAAATGAAGTTTTAAAAGGAGAACTTTATATAATTGGAAGCGGAGATCCTACTTTAGGAAGCTGGCGATACAATAGTACCAAAGAAGAAGTGATACTTGATAAATGGATGTCGGCTATTAAGAGCCTGAAGATTAAAAAAGTGCAAGGCGGAGTGTGGAGCTTTCGACCTACAAACGAATGGTCTCCACCTATACCCGATGGATGGATCTGGCAGGATATCGGTAATTATTATGGAGCAGGTTGCGATTTTCTGAACTGGCACGAAAACCAATATGATTTAATACTGCGTCCCGGAAAAGCAGTTGGAGAAAAGGCTGAAATATTAATCACAAAGCCAAAACTTGTTAATGCCGAATTGTGGTGTGAAGTTACTACGGGTGAAAAAAACAGCGGTGATAATGCCTATATTTATATGGCACCATATTCAGATTATGGTTATGTGCGCGGAACAATACCCATGGGGGTAAGCGAATTTACGATTTCGGGTTCTTTTCCAAAACCTACGGTGCAATTGACTCAAACCGTAACCGAAAACCTCCGAAGCCATGGAATCGCAATAGATTCAACCTTTTCGGCTTTTCGAAAAGACTCATCGCTTTTTCAGGATCAGAAAGTTATGGAATCACTTTTCTCACCAAATATCATTTCCGTTCATTATTCGCCACCGCTCGACAGCATCAATTACTGGTTTCTTAAAAAAAGCATTAACCTGTATGGTGAAGCGCTGATTAAAACAATGGCCCGTGAAAAAAGCGAGTTGGGCAGCACTGAAAAAGGAGTTGAAGTGGTGCGCAATTTCTGGGCTGAGCATGGCATTGATAAAGGTGCCATCAATATTATCGACGGCAGCGGACTATCGCCGCAAAACCGGGTAACTACCGATGCCGAAGTAAAAGTTTTGCAATATGCCAAAACACGGCCCTGGTTCAACGCTTTTTACAATGCGTTGCCCGAATACAATGGTATGAAAATGAAAAGCGGTTCCATTGGCGGCGGCCGGGCTTTTGCCGGTTATCATACAGCGAAAGACGGAAAACAATACATTTTTTCGATCATTGTAAATAATTACGATGGATCGGCAGCAGAGGTGGTGAAGAAGATGTATAAAGTACTCGATGTGTTGAAGTAGTTTATGGTTTGGAGTTTGTTGTTTGTGGTTGCTGCCGCACTTTAATCCTTGATTAGCAGTTCCGGAGATGACGCCCGGAAAATGAGTGGGGCTAAAATAATAGTGAGCTTGTTCAAATAACTACAAACCTCAAACTACAAACCAAAGAATGGTTTCAGCTTATCATATAATTGCACCGGCATGGTGGTTTTTTGCATGCCATTGGCGGTTACAAAATACAACACCACACGGCCAACCGTTAGCAGCTTTTTATTTTCATTGAATACTTCCTGATGAAATTCGATGCGGTGGTCGGCTGGTAATTCTTTCAATGTAGTTTTGATGGTAAGCAAATCGTCGTAATGCGCGGTTCGTAAATAACGGCAATGCATTTCAATCACGGGCATAATTACACCCATGGCCTCCATATCTTTATAAGTGAATCCCAACTGGCGGATCGATTCGGCACGGCCTACTTCAAAATACTGGGCATAGTTTCCATAATATACTACATTCATCTGGTCGGTTTCGGCGTAGCGCACCCGTATTTGTGTTTCGGATATAAACATGGTGAGTGAATGGTCAATGGTGAATAGTGAATGGTCAATGGCGAATGTTAAATTTTTGAATGGTGAATGTTAAAATGTGAATGGCAAATGGTCAATGAACAGGCACCCGATTGCGGGTTGTTTATTGACCATTGACCATTCACTATTCACGGGGATTATTTTCCCATGGCGCCATCGATGCTGTATTTGCCCGAACCCATTAAAAAAATGCTAAAGAATCCGGCCAGGTACAAAACGGCCAGTTCCTGTCCCGGCTCTCTATACCCCTTATTGATCATAAAAACAACAACAACAAAAGTGATCACAACCGGTATTACCATCAGCCGGGTAAAAAGCCCCAGTACTACAAAAACCACACAAAATACTTCGGCAAAAAGCACGAGCATCAGGGATGGTGTTGTACCAATGTGAAAGGGGTCGGCAAACCTTTGCTGTAACTGGGCAAAGTGTTTTAACTTCTCAATACCATGATTGAGCAATAACATTAAACCGAACGTAACCCGTACTAACAAAACAGCAATATTAAATGATGTTTCGGAACAGGCGGTACTCAGTAGTCTTTTCATGAGTTGGTTTTTAGGTGCTCAAAAATAAGGGTATTTGTTTTTTTACCATTTAGTATTAAAAAGAATTGTTAATCCTGCTATTTATCCACATGTGTTTGGAACGATGTTTGGTTTAAGAAGAAATATTTAGAAACTTTACTTCGTTTTACCTACATATAAGGATACGGAATGAAAAAAACGACAGCCTTTATAACCCTTTTAGGTCTTTTCTCTTTTTCATATGCCCAACAAACCCGCGTTATAAACGATCCCCAGGCCACTTTTAAGCAAGCCAAAGAATACTTTCAGCGGGAGCAATACAGTCTGGCATATCCTTTATTAAAAGACCTTCAGTTGCAGCAGGGGGCAGCCGACCGAAGTGGCCAGGCTATCAATTATCAGGAAATAAAATATTATACAATCGTGTGCGCCCTGAAACAAAATGAACAGGGCGCTGTGGCAAAGGCACGTGATTTTATTAATCTCGAAGATAATTCGGCCCGCGTGCAAATGATGAGCTTTCACCTCGCCGAATATTATTTTCGTCAGAAAGATTATGGCGAAGCAACCGCTTTATACGAAAGCGCAAATATCAGCAACCTAAGCAACCGGGAAATTGCCGACATGAAATTTCATCTCGGCTATACTTATTTTGTGGCCAAACGGTTCGATAAGGCAAAGCCGATGTTCGATGCCATCAGGCAAATAAAGAACGACCCCAATTATGCCGATGCCAATTACTATTACGGGTTTATTTGTTTTTATGAAAAGAAGTACAAAGAAGCGCTCGATGCATTTACAATAGTCGAAGATCATCCCAATTACGGTAAAGTAGTTCCTTTTTATATAGCAGGCATTTATTATTCGCTTGGTCAAAAAGATAAGGCGCTGGAATATGCCGAAGCCAAACTGAAACGCGGCAACCTGTATTACGATGTGCAGATGCGCCAGATGGTGGGGCACGCTTATTTTGAGAAAAAACAATTCGATAAAGCGCTGCCTTACCTCGAAACCTATGTAAGCAAGGCCGATAGTGTAAAAAGAGAAGATATTTACGAGCTTTCCTATTGTTATTACGATGCCAAAAACTGGAACAAGGCCATCGACGGATTTAAACAAATAAGCGGTAAAGAAGATTCGCTGGCGCAAAATGCCATGTACATGTTAGGAGATGCTTATTTAAAAACCGGTCAAAAGGCCAATGCCCGCAACGCATTTTTGCTGTGCGCGCATAACAGCAGCAATCAAAAACAACAGGAGGTTTCGCAGTTTAATTATGCCAAGCTTTCGTATGAACTGGGTTACCAGGACGTTGCCTTAAACGAGTTGCAGGAATTTTTACAAAAATACCCGCAGTCGGATTATAATAATGAGGCCAAGGAGTTGCTGGTGAACATGTTGGCCAGCACCAATAACTATAAAGATGCGCTGATACTGATCGAAAGTGTAAAGTCGCCATCGCCCAATGCGCGGCGCTTATACCCGGTAGTATTATACGGCCGTTCCACCGAATTGATCAATGATGGTATGCTGGTTAGCGCCAACGACTTGCTTACACGGGCCGAGTCGGATGCCAATAATACGGCCGTGTTACCGCAAATACTATTCTGGAAAGGCGAAATAGCCTACCGGTTAAATAAACCCGATGATGCCATTCGCTACTTCTTCGAATACCTGAAACGACCGGTTTCATATGGAGAAATAAATCCCAATAATGCCAAATACAACCTCGGTTATTGTTTTTTGAAAAGGGAAAATTATAACCAGGCATTAGGATTTTTTGAGCAGGTGGTTAAAGATCCGAAGATCAATGCATCGCCCATGGAGCAGGATGCCTATGTGCGCAGTGCAGATTGTTATTATATGAACCGCGACTTTAAGCGCGCGCTGGCCATGTACGATAAAATCATTGGTTATTCATGGGCATCGGGCGATTATGCCACTTTTCAGAAAGCCATGATAACCGGTGTAAACAACGATAAAGAGAAGATCAATTTATTAAGTACTATCAGTCGCCGTTATCCGGGATCAAATTTGAGTGCCGATGCCAATATGGAAATTGCCATGACTTATATAGCCAGCGAGCAGTTTCAGCAGGCCATTCCTTTTTTAAAGAATGTGATCAGTGATCCGGTGTCGTCGCTCAAACCAAAGGCCTATCTTAAAATGGGTATTGCGTATTACAACCTGAATAACGATAATGAAGCATTGAAGCAATATACGGCCGTTTTACAGCAATTCCCCAATTCGCCCGAGGCAGATGCAGCGCTTGAAAATGCCCGTATTATTTATGTTGAACAGGGTAAAACCAACGAATATGTAACTTTTGCCCGTTCGATGGGTAAAGAAATTACAACCAACCAGGAAGATGAGCTGATGTATCAGCAGGCCGAAGTGCAATTCAATAATGGGAATTTTCCGGTTGCTGCGAAAAAATTTGAGGAATATATTACCCGTTTTCCCGATGGAAAATATTCGCTCGAAGCATTGTATTATAAGAGTGAAATATATTTTAATCAGAAAGACTGGGCAAAAGCCGCCGAAGGATATGAAAAACTGGCCGACCTGGTTCCCAATAAATTTGGAGAAAAGGCATTGCTGAATGCGGCGCGGTTAAATTTCTTTGAGCTGAAGAATTACGATAAATCGGAAAAATATTTTTCGAAGCTGAAAGAATTTGCCGGCTCACAGGAAAATAAGCTCGAGGCTATGCGCGGATTATTGCGTAGTCAGTACCAGTTACAAAAATGGAATGACGCCGTAACCAATGCCAAAGAATTGCTGAATCAGAAAGGCATCGGGTCTGATGATAAGGTGGTAGCCAATATGGCCATTGCCAAAAGTTTCCAAACGGCCAATCAGTGCGATCAGGCAATAACGTATTACAGAACGGTTGCCTCATTAAATAAATCGGCTTATGGCGCCGAAGCGCGTTATGAAATTGCTCATTGCTTTTTTGTACAGGATCGTATGAGTGATGCCGAAAAGGCTGCATTTGAAGTGGTAAACAAAGCCGGTTCATACGAAATATGGGTTACCAGAGCTTATTTGTTACTCGGCGATATCTATTTAAAAGAGAAAGATTATTTCAATGCCAAGGCCACTTTTCAAAGTATAGTTGATAATGCCAAACTCGAAGACCTGCGTCAGGAAGCCGACCGCAAACTGAAGCAAACGGTGGAAGAGGAGCGGAAGAACAGTAAAGTGGGAGGATAGCAGGATGCCAGTTACCAGTTACCAGTTACCAGTTACAGGTTACAAGGGAAATTCAAACAGTCAGAGAGGCATTGACCATTCACCATTCACGATTGACCATTCACGAACATTGTTTCAGATGAATAAACAAGTTAAATTATCAGTTTTCATTTTCAGTGGATGCTTTTTAGGCGCAGCAGGTTTAGTGCATGCACAGGAAACTAATAAAGGCAAAACCATTGATGTTACCTCTACTTTTAAACCGGTTTTACGTGAGGCTTCAAAAATTAATTTCAATGCTACGGAACCGGCAGCAGATACTACCAAACCGAGACTTAACTATAATATACCTGCACAAAATTTATTCTTTACCTACCAGCCGGCGGGATTGCATCCGGTAGCTTTAAAAGTTGATTCGCTGGGCTCGTGGCAGTACAGCAATTATATTAAAGCAGGTATAGGTAATGTTCATCAGCCGTTTGTGAAAGCAGGTTTTAGTTTCGGCGATGGCAAAAACACTTTCTTCAACGTGTTTGCCAATCACTATACATCAAAGGGTGATTTGCCTTTTCAAAAGAACAGTCAAACTGCAGTAGCCGCTGCGGCTACCTACAAAACGCCCAAAAATCTTGAATGGAACGGAAGCTTAGGTTTCAGAAGCGATGATTATTTTTTATATGGGTACCAGCCCGATTCGCTGAAATTTGCGAAGGATGATTTGCGGCAACGCTTTCAGACCATTGAAGGAAAAATTGATTTCCGCAATATAAATCCTACTGAGTTTGGATTGAATTTCCACCCCAGCATTCGCGTAAGCGGATTTAGTGATAATCACACTGCCATAGGCAAAGGAAGTGAAACCAATACCGTGGTAAATCTTCCGTTAGAGAAAACCTTTGGAGACAACTTTGCGTTCGATCTGGGCGCTACTGCCGATCTTACCAATTATAAAAAAGGTAAAGAAGGCGATAAGCTGAAAGATCAGAACAATTTATACCTCGTTTCGGCAGCTGTGCTGGTGAAAACAACTAACCTGTACATACATGCCGGTATTTTGCCATCGTGGGATCAGAAACAATTTCATATGCTGCCCAATATCATGGCAGATGTTACCACCAACGACAAGAAATTTACTATTCAGGGCGGTTGGATAGGATACTACAATAAAGGTTCTTATCAGCGCTTTGCCTCCATTAATCCCTGGCTTGCACAGCCCGATTCATTGTTCAACACCCGCACGGTTGAAATGTATGGTGGTATAAAAGGTTCGCTGGGTAATCATTTCACATATTCAGCCAAAGTAGGTGTGCTTACTTACCATAATATGCCATTGTTCGTAAACGATACGTTGTTTGGAAATACCTTTAATATACGGTACGAGCCAAAAATGAATGCTTTACAACTGCACAGCGAAATGGCTTATACCATCGGGGAGGAGTTCAGGGCCTCGGCAGGAGTTACATTCAACAACTTTTACGGATTGGAGCAGGAGAAAAGGGCATGGGGGTTAATACCTGTTGAGTTGAATGCCTCGGTGCGCTGGCAATTGTTAAAAGACCTGTGGTTGTACAGCGAACTGTGGACGTGGAAAGGCGCCCGCTACATTGGTGCAAACGGTGAAAGTTTCAAAGGCGATAAAGCATTTGACCTCAATGCCGGCGCCGAGTTTCGAATTACCAAAAACTTCAATTTGTGGGTGCAGTTCAATAACCTGTTGAACGACGACTATGAGCGCTGGCACCAGTATAAAGTATTTGGGTTTAATGTGTTGGGGGGAATTACTTATTCTTTTAATACGAAATAAGGGGATCAGGTTGAAACCCCGGGGGATTCAAAGGCAGATATTCTCCGTTATAACTTTTTCACCTGCTCATAAGTACATTTTGCCGGACGATGGGTGAAAAACGATGCGTTATAGATTTTTTTTCCCTCGTTATAAGTGAAAAACGATGCATTATAGATTTTTTTTCGCGGCGTTAGGTGAAAAACGGTGAACGATAGATACCTTTTTTTCCAGCTATGGATTAAAAATGAAGCGTTATTGATTTTTTTTCGCGGCAACCGGTGAAAAACGTTGAGTAATAATAATTTTTTCCTGGTTATAAGTCAAAAAGGGTGGGTTATAGGTATTTTTTTCTGTGTTATAGGTTAAAAACGGTGGGTTATAGATCCTTTTTCCCTGGCAATAGGTTATGAACACTTAATATTTGATTTTTTTCTCGTAGTGATACGGTTAAGAACTGTAAAAATTAATTACTTTTTGTTATGATTTAGAATAAATACGAATGAACTTTAATTTTTTTTCTTGTGATTTTGAAAATTACTGAGTGTTTTAAGTTATTTTTCAATAAAAAAAATCTACAGCCGCAGAAAAAGTAACTATCACCGGAAGAAAAGAGTTATCAGGCCGGAACATGAATCTAAAACGGCAAAAAAAGTAACTAACGTTGAAGGAAAATGTAGCTATAGATGGAGGAAAAGTAATTATCGTGCAGGGACTTAAAGCTATAGGCTGGAAAAACTAACTATAGCTACAAAAAAGTAACTAAAACCGGAAAATGTAGCTATTACAGAAGAAAAAGTACTTATTACCTGCGAACAGCATGCGGTAAAACGGTGGATAAAGGTTTTGAGAAAAATCTGTTCTTCTTACCGGAAAATTTTTGTTCTTTGCAGAGTAAACCACAGAATTATGACAAATGTGCTGGTAAGTTATCTGCTGCAACATAAAAGCATCAGCATACCTGGGCTGGGATCGATGTATATTGAGCGTATTCCGGCACAAACCGATTTTGTGAACCGTCGTATTCTTCCGCCTGATTATCATTTCAGATTCGATAAATATTTTGATGCGCCCGATAAGGATTTTTTCACCTATCTGGCCAAACAACAAAACATAGCCGATTACGAAGCCATTAAATGGTATAACGAATGGGCATATGAACTGCGCAGTAAATTGCGCGAAGGGCATGTGGTTGAATGGGAAGGGATCGGTGTATTAAAAAAAGATATATCGGGCGAAATTGTATTTGAATCGGCCGGCCGTATTCCCAGTTTGCAGGAACCAACACTGGCCAACAGAGTTATTCATACCCACACACAGCATACCATGCTGGTAGGCGATACCGAAGTTACCCGCAAAATTTACCCCAACGACAATTCAGTTGAGCAAAATGGCGAGGCGCCTGCCGATGAACAGCCGATGGATTACCCGCCGTACCCGGAGCCTCCTAAGAAAAGATGGTGGTTTTTTGCCCTAATTGTGGCAGCTCTTGCATTGAGCGTTATCTTTTTCAGGTTCTATAAAAACGGACTGTCAACATCGGCTGCCGGAAACCAGCAACGCATTAATGCAGCCCCTTAATTTTTTCTTTTCAGCAAACTGTTTTTCCTTTTCTTTGCGGGTCATAATTACCTGATGTCATCACGCATACATTATACAACCTGCCCTGCCTGCGATTCGAAGAACATTCATCATGTTTTGAGTGCACGCGATTATACCGTTTCGCAACAGGATTTTGAAATATGGCAGTGCAACAGCTGTACACTTCGCTTTACACAGGATATTCCGCAACAGAATGATATCGGCGCGTATTATCAGTCGGAAAATTATATTTCCCATTCCAATACCAGCAAAGGACTGGTTAACCGGTTGTACCACGCAGTTCGGGAACGTTCTTTAAACAATAAAAGAAAACTAATACAATCGCATTTGCGGGCCGAAGGCGGCCAGCCGCCCCGGTTGCTGGATGTGGGCAGTGGCATTGGCGCGTTTATGCACCATATGCGCAACCATGGCTGGCAGGTTGAAGGCGTTGAACCCAGTGAAGTGGCCAGGCAAAATGCCGAGAAACAATTTGGTCTAAAAGTATATCCTTCCGAACATTTTTTTGATGCTTCTTTAGGCAGCTTCGATGTTATAACCATGTGGCATGTACTGGAACATGTGCACCAGTTGCATGAATATTTAAACAGGTTAAAGGAGTTGCTGCGTACACAGGGAACGCTTTTTATTGCAGTGCCCAACTATACCAGTTATGATGCGGCAGCATATGGCAAAACCTGGGCGGCTTATGATGTGCCCAGGCACCTGTATCATTTTTCACCGGAGTCGATGCGTGGGTTGCTCAAAAAACATGGGTTGCAGTTAAAAGCAATTAAGCCTATGTGGTTTGATAGTTTTTATGTGAGTATGCTGAGTGAAAAATATAAAACCGGCAAAGAAAGTGTATTGAAAGGCGGAATAACCGGCGCCCTGTCGAATGCAAATGCCCTGTTCAGCAAAGAACGGTGCAGTTCGCTGATTTATGTGGTAGGTCGTGAATCGTAAAATTTTGCTAAACGCCGAACGCTAAATGCCGAACGCTTAATGCCGAACGCCAAATGCAACGGGCTTAAGCGTATTGCGTTAAGCGTTCTGCGTTTTGCGTTCTGCGTTTTGCGTTCTGCTTTAAGCTTTTTATTGGAACTTAATTTCATACAAATACGGCCATCTTTTACCGGTAATCAACAATTTATTGGTGGCACTGTCGAAGGCAATGCCATTTAAAACATCTGCACCGGAATACGCGGCAGACGCTTCTTTTTGCAGATTGTCTAAATCGAGCTTGCCGGTTACTTTTCCGGTAGCCGGATCGATTTTCAATATGTAGGGCGTTTCCCATTGATTGGCATATATATACCCGTTCACATACTCCAGTTCATTGATGTTGGGAACCGGCCCATTGCTGTCGGTCACACGAAGTATGTTTAATAATTTTAATGAATCAGGGCTTAAATAATACAGGTTGCTGCTGCCGTCGCTCATGATCAGGTGGGCCGAATCGTGGGTTAAGCCCCAGCCTTCTTTTGATGGCAGTTTGAACTCCTGTAATTTTTTAAATGTATTGGCATCGTATACAAAACCAACCTGGCTTACCCAGGTTAAGTGATACAGTTTATCGTTGAAAAAGGTAATGCCTTCTCCAAAGTACTTCGCCTTATCGAGCTTCACTTTTGTGGTAACCTTACCAGATGTAAGATCGGCAATACCCAGTTCAGAAGGGTAGGGGCTTTCATCGGCATTGCCTCCCGAACTTTCGAACAGTTGTCCCTTATGAAATTCAAGTCCTTCGGTAAAGTACGTTGTGTCGTGCGGATATTTGTTCACCACAGCATATTGAATGGCGGGCGCAGCTGTTACCTCCGGTTTATTGGCGGCATCGTCATTGGCAGGTGTACCGGTATCATTACAGGCTGCCACCAGGGTAAAAATTACTATCGCTGCAAAATGTACTTTCTTCATAATTAATGCTGTAAGCTATCAAAAATACGATTTGGAAATGCAGCAAAGCTAAAAGAATAACTTAATTTTTCATATGGCCGGTATGTGGCTGGTAAATAAAAAATTATCAGCCTGGTTAAGCGCTTGCCGCGCCATTTAAGCATAGTGTAAAACTTGAAATGACAGGATTTTGTTATTTTGAAAATTTTTATTTACTTACAGCTGCTTATCGCCTGAACACCACTCGCCTGTAATATCGTATCCCTTTGATTCTTCGTTTTGAGTGGCTCATTGTATAAGTTTTAATTTTCCTTTTTTACTATTTGAATTCGGTATCATCGGCCTTTCCTCCCCGGTTTTTATTTCCAATATCATTCTTAACCCCTCCTTTACCTGTAGAATGCAATATGCATTGGCAGGATCATCTTCACCACCCCTGAACTTATTTGTTTGCGATATGGGAGAACTGCCAGTGCTTTTTAAAACATTACATAAGCAGGTATAACAATCTGATGTTGGGTTTATGTGACTTTCGTTTTTTTGAATGTAATGAACCCCCCACTACTTTTACATAGAATTTATCGAAAGACCTTTATACGTTAACCAATCAACTTTACACTTATGAGTAAGCCTTCTTCACGCCTGGTTACATCAAATATGATCCTATTAAGCACAATGGCCTGCACGGATATCGGTTAAATCAACACGCTTATTGGCTAAACTGCGCGAATTTTAAATTTTCCTGTAATTGTATAATAAACTTGATAATTTTAACTGCACGTTAGGATTGACTGTTCATGAGAAGCCTTTAGCACTTTAAACAATAACAACCAAAACCGACCTAAAATGCCTCCTCAATTATTGTTTTCCCTGGTTACACCAGACCGTTACAGTTGTGTTCGCACCTTAATACCAACAGATGTAATTGCCGGTAACTTTTCTTCCTTCTTTACCCGGGCTCATACTATTATAATGAGCTTTCATTGCCTGTTTACAAAAATGGAATCCTCTGCTATCCGGCATCATATCGGATTGCAGGATTAGTAAGACAATTTCAAAATAACTTTTTCAGGAAAACAAAGCTGCGCTCACTGTGCGATATGTTTATGTATCAGCATGGGAGTGAACGGCAATGCCTTTTATTGCTATAAAAATAATATTGATAATTAAGACACCGACCAAAACCATTTTCAGATGAGAATTTATAAAACTCTTTTAATCCCGGCTTGCATTTTTATTATGACGCAATCTGTTCGGGCTCAACAATGGGAGTATGAATATTGGAATGGAACAGCCTATTATAACTATGGAAACGTGGCTATTAATAATGGTTATTTAGGGATTGGAATCCAATATCCTTCTTATCCAATAACCTTAAATCAATTGGGTCCTTCATGGAATTCATTTGGCGTAACGAAGTATTCGAATATTATGGTAAATGCAGGAAATTATACGGGTGCGGGAATAGCCATTTCGGATGATGGAGGTTTTTTTGACTGGAACGATAATTGGGTTACCTATGAACCGCTGGGCGATGGAGGAAGAGGACTCAGAGTAAGCAGAAGCAATTTTGTCGTTGATAATAGTATTGGTGTTGGTACAACCAACCCTGCTTCCAGATTACATGTTGTAGGTGGGCACATAGCTGCTTCAACAGATGACGCATTGGGCGGATTTGTAGAACTATGGACCGATAATGCGCTTATGTGGAAAAACGGTAATCAGAATAGCGGGCTGCGCTTCGGTTCCTGTACTGATTTGAATGCAGGTAACTGGTCAGAAAAGATGCGGCTTACAGATGCAGGAAATCTGGGTATTGGCACAGGAAGTCCTGGTAGCAGACTGCATGTGGAAGGAACCGGATTTTTTAACGGTGACCTTTCATTAGGAGCCCAGGATGATAATGTGGGTTATGGGAAAAGAATTGGTTTTGGGTATAATTCCAACTCAGACCCGATGTGGATTGGTCGCTATAACGTTGCCGGCGACATAAGTGAATTGCGCATGAATATCGGTGATGCTGCTGATCCCGCAGACCGGTTAGTTATAGGTTTCCAGGCTTTTTGGGATCAAAGCTGGCATCCTGCTATGAATGTTGGCGCGGATGGCAAGGTTGGCATAGGAACAGATAAAACAAATGATAGCAGATTTCAGCTTTTTGTTGAAAGCGGCATCCGTACCCGTAAGGTTAGAGTAGACACTGATACATGGCCTGATTACGTTTTTCACGCCAGCTACCATTTACCCGGGCTGAATGAAGTAGAAAAATACATTCAGGAATACCATCACTTGCCGGATGTTCCGTCGGCAGATGAAGTACAAAAAGATGGAATCGACCTTGGAGAGAACCAGGCAATCCTGTTAAAAAAGGTCGAAGAGCTTACCTTATATGTGATTGAACAAAATAAAAAGCTCGAAGTACAGAATAAATCCCAGCAAACTTATAACGAACAGTTCCAGGAACTGAAAAGCCAGGTAAATAAATTACAGGAAGAAAACAGGCAACTGAAAGAATTATTGAAAGCAGTAGCTGAACTTAAAGACAAGCACTAACACCTGCATACATATTAGACATTTCCGCTTTGATATTCAAACGCGATCTATGAATTTTATTCCACAGAGATTATATCGTGTGGCATGCATAATGCTACTGACCAACCTGGTTATTGAATCTGCTTTTACGCAGCAAAATCAACCGCTGTCTGCAGATACCCTGAAATCAAAAATTAACAGCCAGGTCAAAAGTGAAGTAGCGGAGCTGAAACAGCGAATGCACCTGCGAACAGATACTTTGTTGCCCTTAAAACAAATTACTGATGCAAAGGGAGCATGGAATGATCTTTTAAATGACCAGCGAAATATTCAGCAACAGCTAATTTCTAAAATTGCATTGTTTGATGATAATAAGTTTGTGAAGCCTGGTCATATTAGTGCAGATTTTGAGTATACCTATCTACGTGATACTTCTGGTGCAGAGCTGGGTTTATTAAATAGTTTGAATAATGTATACAGTTATAATGTTAGTGCGGGCATTTCTCTGTTTGAATTACCTGTTAACTTTTCATTCAAAGGAATGAACGGCATGTATACTTCTGATTACACATCTTTCAATAAACTGCTAAAGTTCAACTTCGACCATAAAAAGTATGTAGAAACTATTCAAAGCAAAGTAGCTGAAAAATTGAACCCCGATGCGGTTACTGCTTTAACGATGAACCGGATTAATGCTATAAAAGGCAACTATGAAAAAGCGTTACAGAAAGAAATAGCTGCACTACAAAGTGAGTATGCTCAAAAATATAAGTCGGCTGTTCAATTGCCCGAAGGAGTTACTGACCTGTCTAAAACCGATCTTTCTGTTTTAAAGAGCAGATTGTTGTCTGAGGCGAACACTACTTCTGCGGCTATGAAGGATTCTGTGTTAGCCGGAAATCCGGCTCATGAAAAAAAGCTGGAGCTGTTGGAGAAAATTTATCAGAAAATAGTGGCGGGTAAAGACCGGTTCGAGAACAACAAAATAGTAAAACAGCTGAAGTCGAATTTGCCATTCACGCGCGACAGCTACAAATCATATTTAAAACAACCGGCTAACCTTGAAAAGATTGTAGACGATCATGTTGATTTAAGCGTGGTTCAACGATTGTTTATGAATATGACCAAACTTAACCTTGGCCAGAATGCGGTACAGGACGGCGATTTTTCTTTACAAAATGTTATTAATACAGGGGTAAATACCGGGTTTCAAAATAAGAAAGCAAGCGTTGGATTTATTTATGGAAGAAATAATAATATCAATAACTGGCTGGGGGCGGGGTTGCAAAGTGGTGTAACGAATGAGTATTCCAGTATAGCGGGATTTAAATTAGGTACTGGTACCGGCAGTTCTTCACAACAATCTGTTTCGATTAACTTTTTTGATTTCAGAGATTTTTCGCAATTAAGCGGGCGTGAAATTCCAATGCAGTCGGCTTACATGGCTGTTCCTCAGCGTCGCGACGCTACCATTTCATTTCATTCAGGCTTTGATATTGCACCAAAGCATAAAATAGCAGTAGATGTTTCAAAATCGTTTGGCTCTTACAGCAATAATATGTTATCAGATAGCCAAACGTATAAGTCAAATGCATATAATAGTTTATTGAGCAATGCCGGCAAATCGAATTATGCGGCTATGGTAGATTATTCAGGAGAAATTTTGAACAGCGATGTAAATGTGTTTTTCAAAAAAGTAGGGTTGGGATATAATAACCCCGGCAATATTCTTTTACGTGCCGGTGAAACAAAGGTCGGTTTCGGGTTTACCAAAAAGCTGGTAAATAAAAAAATTACGCTTAAATATAAAATCGACTATAGTAAACGCGATTTTGATCCGTTAAAACAGTATACCCATACTTCGATCAATAATAAAGTGCAGTTGAATTACCGCATCAACAGGAGTAGTCGCGTGGGATTAACCTGGCAAAGAAGCGACCTGCATTCGAAACTTTTTTCAGCGGGAGAAAGTATTGGCAATAATTCCCGCCTTCAGGCCGATGGAACTTATAGTGTACGGGTTTGGGGAAAGAAAATAACAAATAATGCCACCATTAGCCATCAGCGAATGAATGTTCCTGTGCTAATCAATGAGAATTACAAAAGTAATTCAGTCATGGTGATGCACTCTTCGGTAATGCCCATTCATAAAAATCCTTTATCTCTGATGTTGTTATTAAACCGGTCTGATAATAAGGATTACCTATTCAATACATCGATGTTTACATCGGAGGTTAATTATTCTTATCCAATTACACAAACTATTCGATTGGGCAATAGCCTGGGCTACTATGCCAACACAGGATGGAACAGGCAAATAGGCATAAAACAACAGCTGAGCGCTGTAATAATACAAAAGCTGAATATAGATATAGATTTTTCCTATAAAAAAGCGGTTTACACCATACGGCCCGAATTAGCTAACCAGCTGTTTGTGACTGCCGGAATGCACTTTAATTTTTAAATGTAGTTGGGTATGAAACTATTGCTATCAATATGTATGGGGTTATTGCTGGTATGCAACATAACGCAGGCACAGTTTGTATTTTACTTTCAACCCGAAGTATATGGAAGAAGCATTGATGGACTTGGATCATTTCAGGTTCAGAATCTTACAGGATCTCCATTGAAAGGGCAGGTGGTTATTGCGGTTCGTGAAACGGTTAGTAAAACGATGATCGTTACCATTACTACACCGGCTACAAATTTTCAGCCCGGCATGACTAATTTTTCAAGAAGTGTTTTTGCGGGTAGTTTTTTTAAGTTTTCGTCTAATGCCTACGCCGGCATAGTAAATCAAACTAAAAATTTTCCTCCCGGCCAATATGAATTTTGTTACCGGTTTATAAATGCCGATAAGCAGGCAGATGATTATGAAAATTGCTTTGATGCCGAAATTGTGCCGCTGGTTCCCATATCGCTGATCAATCCTTCGGATGGTGATAAAATTTGCCAGAAGCGGCCTGTGCTAAGCTGGCAACCGCCCATTCCATTTAGTTCGTCAATGCGGTTCAGGTTATTGCTTACCGAAAAGAAGGAAGGCGAATCAATTGAAAATTTATTGGTGAATGCTCCCCTGTTATTGCTTGATAATATTACTACAACCTCTGTAAATTATCCATCGTCGCATCCCGATTTAAAAGAGGGTAAAACGTATTGCTGGCAGGTAATTGCTTATCAGAATAATGTGGTGATGTCGAGGTCTGAAATATGGGAGTTTACTGTTCAGTGTTCTGAGCCAGGTAAACAAATGTCAAACGATAGCTACCGCGAGCTGAAGTTGATGGTAAACGGCAATTATTATATAGCCAACAGAACGCTGAAATTTTCATTCCGGAATAACTACAACATAAAAAAGTTGAGCTATACAATTTATGACCTGGGCAACGGGATGAAAAAAATTAAAGATCTGCCCGATGTGTCATTGGTACCCGGATTAAATAAAATAGATATTGATTTAACGGATATGGATCTGCAGGTTGGCAAACATTATTTGCTGAAGGTATATCCATTTAATGAACCCGATGTGGAAGTTCGGTTTATATACGAAGACAAGGATATTAATTAGCGCTTATTGAAAGTTTATGAAAGAGAAATTGGTTTTGAAATTATCGGTTATAGGCTGGCTGTACACCATCTTCTTTTTACAGGGATGCCATCAACCTGTGCCTGTGAATAAAGATCACTTCAGGCATTTGGCAGAAATTCATAAAAACGGATCGGTGTTGTATGTAGATAAAGTAGATAGCAGGCGGGTGATGAAATCGGATAATTATGGTGCGTTTTCGTCTTTTAAGATTGGATTTATTGATAGTATACCGGTCAATGCAAAAGTGAAAGAGGAGCAAACAGTGTATTATGATTACCGGATGGGTAATGACTGGAAAGCGGTAATTGGCGCCGACTCCATTGCGCCGGTTTATTTTCAGCCGGTGACAGGATTGAATAAAATGATAAAAGAAGCAATACTTGTATTTGAGTTGCCGGCGGGCAAACAACCGGATGCGTTAGTTTATAATGACTCATTCGGCGATTGGCAAAAACAAATCATTGCTTTAAACCAAAACATTAAATAGGTTCAGAGAATGCGTAACAGCACTAAAAAATTAACGGCCTGGTTCTTCCTGATCGTATTTGGAATAGAAACCTTTTACCCCGGGATGGCGTATGCGTTAACCTCCGGCCCGGCACAACCCGAGATGCAAAAGTTTGAGCCGGCGGGAACAAATGACATGGTTGATCTTTTTACCGGTGATCTTAAATATAATATACCGTTGATAGATGTGGGCGGATATCCGGTAAATCTGGCGTATGGCTCAGGGGAGGGGATGGAAGATGAAGCTACCTGGGTGGGTTATGGCTGGACTTTAAATCCGGGAGCTGTTAACAGGAATATGCGAGGGTTGCCGGATGACTTTAACGGCGATAAAGTGACGAAGGATTATTCCCGCAAAGATTTTAAAAAGGTGGGCGGAACGATAATTTTGAAACCTTCTGCGCTGGCATGGGAAAAAGGTAGCGCCAGTATTAAATTAGGCGTTTATAAAGATAACTATTATGGAGTAGGTGCTGAGGTTGGCTTAAGTTTAAGTTATATGTTGGCCCGCAACAAAGTAACAAAGCTCACTGCAGGGTTAAGTGTTAATTCAGATGTTCGGGAAGGCGCAACATTGAGTCCCTCATTATCTTTGGAGCGGGAACATGATTTTGCGCAGGATGAAAATGTAAGAACAATTTCCGGGTCTTTTGCCTATAATACCCGCTCGGGATTGAAATCGGTTTCGCTCGATGCGTCGTTTTCCCCTACAAAACAAGCAGCCTTTATTCCTTCAATGGAGTTTTCTGCTGTCAAATATTTCGGACAAACCTATACGCCTACTTTTACTACCAACACTGCCAACACAGGATTCACTTTTGGATTTGACATTGGACCATCGGTGTTTGGTGGTTATCTGGGTGTGGGGGGGAATGGGTATACCTACAGCGAAAAAATATTACAAAGAAGGGTAACTACTTCTGCCTATGGATATATGAATTATGTCAATGGCCGGAAGAATCCGGATGTGCTGATCGATTATAACCGCGAAAAAGATGGCGTATATATACCTGGTATTCCTGCTTTACCTGTTCCTATTGCAACGCATGATTTTTTTATGGCTACCGGTCAAACCGGTTCTCAACAGTTCAGGCCTTTTTTTGGCGGCAATTATGTAATATTTGATAAAGCCCATTATAATACAACTACCAATACAAAAGCAGGCATCACTATTGGTGCAGGTAATGCATTTAAAGCCGGAGCAAGGGTAGATTATACAAGTGGTAATGCAAGTACCAATAAATGGTCTAAGTACAACTTTTTTCTAAATGAGGGAGAGCCGGGTTTCGATGTTGCATCCAAACCCGATGACGAATCGGTATACTTTAAAGGAACTGGGGAAAATACTAAATCAGATGAGGACTATTTTAATAAAATCGGAGCCGATAAAACTGTTCAGGTATCTATTAATGAAAAAAACCGTACCGGTCCGGTTATAAGAACATTTGAGGACTTTAAAACCCGCGAAGGGCAATATTTACAAATAAGAAATCCGTTAAAAAGAAATAAAAGAGATAAACGCACTTCGTCGATAAGTTATCTGACTGCTGAACAGGCCCGGAAATACGGATTAGATAAAACGATTAATGGAGATAGTGAAAATAATGGAAGAATAACGGATAAACGCAAAGCACATCATATATCGGAAATAACGGTTACTAATGATGAAGGTAAACGCATGGTATATGGCATACCTGTTTATAACCTCGAACAGCAGGAAGTAAGTTTTTCCGTTCAGAATCCTGCCGAATCCGATAAAGAACGTATACGAAGAACAGGCCTGATCGGATATACACCGGGGAGCGAAAATTCATTCGGTAATCAGAAAGGAAGAGCTAATTTATTTTCAAGGGATATATTGCCACCCTATGCCACCTCCTTTTTGCTAACCGGTATTTTGTCGCCCGATTACGTAGATGTAAAAAATGACGGCATTTCGGATGATGATTATGGTACCGCAATAAAATTTAATTATGCCAAACATGTAGTAAAGGTTAACAATCAGGAAGTGCCCTATCAGTGGAGAGCGCCGTATGCAGCTAATATGGCGAATTACAACGAAGGATTTATCAGCGACCCCAAGGATGATATAGCGAATTATGTATATGGTAAAAAGGAGTTATGGTACTTAAGTTCCATTGAAAGCAAAACAATGATTGCTTTTTTTCAAACATCTGACCGCGAAGACGGTTTGGGTGTGGCAGGAGAGAATGGCGGACAAAGCACTACAATAAAGCAGAAAAAGCTGGATAAAATAACACTGTATTCAAAAGCTGATTGGCTAAAAAACGGAACCAATGCAGTACCAGTAAAAGTGGTTCATTTCGAATATGACTACTCCATTCATCCGGGCGTTCCCAATAATACAGGAGCAGGCGTTGATGTAAATGGTGCCGCGGTAAATCCTGCTTCACAGGCAAATGTCAATAAAGACAAAGGAAAGCTTACTTTAAAAAAAGTATACTTTACTTTCGGTAACAATACCAGAGGACAGTCGAACCCATACGAATTTTCATACGACCTGCGCAAGGTGGCAGATGTGTTTCCTTCGCTGCCCGTTCCTTATAACGATCCGAACAATGCAGAATCAAAAAATCAGTATGCCGAACGTCAAACCGACCGGTGGGGTACCTATAGGCCAACCTGGTACAATCATTTAACCGGCACTGCAACAGATGGTAAACTGAATAATGGTGAGTTCCCTTATGCTATTCAGGAAAACGATAACGTTGCTTATAATGAACGCGATCTGGCCAATTTATTTGCTTCAAAATGGCAATTGAATAAAATAATAACGCCAACGGGCAGTACTATCAATATACAATACGAGGCAGATGATTATGGGTACGTACAAAACCGGAAGGCTATGCAAATGTGTTATGTTACAGGCGTTGGCAACAGCGCCGGTAACAACACGGATATGAAAGGATCATCGGGATTTACGGTGGAGCTTCCTGTACCTGCCGCCAATACCGATGATTTTAAAAAGAAATACCTGAAAGGGCCGGATGGACAGACTGTAAACAATATATACTATAAAATCTACACAGATATTGATAATCGCGGGCATTGGGAATATGTGCAGGGATATGCTGAAATAGACGAGGGCAACTGCGTGCTGAATGGCGGCGGCCAAACAGCCTTTGTTGCACTTAAAAAGATAAACAATAAATACAACCCGGTAACGAAGGCTTCGTGGCAAATGATAAAAAATGATTTGCCCCAATATGCCTACGATAATTATGATAATTCAGATGTACGTTTTGGCCAGGCCGCGATAAAATCCCTTGTTCAGTCAGTCATTAACATGAGGGAGTTTTTTCAACCTTTTGAAAAAATGGCATTCAATAAAAATTTTGCCAATACCATTGATTTGTCGAAAAGCATGATCCGGCTGTATAATCCGAAGTATAATAAAATAGGCGGAGGGAGCCGTGTTAAAAAAATAATGATTGAAGATGCCTGGAACGATATGTCGCACCAGACCGGTAAAACAGCTAAGTATGGACAGGAATATGATTATTCTTTAAAAACTTCGACAGGAGATGTTATTTCATCGGGCGTTGCTGCTTATGAGCCGCAGATAGGCAATGAGGAAAATCCATTTCATGAGCCCATTCCCTATACCGAAAAAGTTCATTGGGCGCCCGATAAGCACCATTTCGTTGAAAGGCCTTTTTGTGAAACGTATTTTCCGGCTGCTTCGGTAGGGTATAGCAAAGTAACTGTTACCAATTTTGGCGATAACTATGCGCAGGGGGGCGCGCTTGATAAATTTACAGGTTATACCGAGGCTGAGTTTTATACCGCCAAAGATTTTCCAACTGTGGTAGATAACCTGCCATTACAGCCAACAAAGTATGAAAACAGCCTGCTGGTTAGATTATTTACATCAACCGCAATAAACCGGTTAGTTACATCGCAGGGATTTAAAATCGAGTTGAACGATATGCATGGGAAATCGAAATCGGTAAAAGTGTTCGATAAGGCCGGTACCGAAATTTCTTCAACCGAAAGTTTTTACAACGTAGCAGATGAAAATGCACAGGAAAAGCAATTAAATAATTATGTAGATATATTACAGGAGGGGGAGGCAGGAAAAATTCAAACCGCGTTGATGGGAACTGATGTGGATATGACCACCGATGTGCGTGAAAGTATCAGCGAAAGTGTGGGTGCAAGCATTGGCGCTTATGGCGGGATGATGGTTGTTACTATCTGGCCTGTTCCTTATGTGGCAGTCAATTATGGCTACAGCATAACCAGAAGTACATACAATTCCGTTTCACAGGTTAAAGTCATTCATAAATACGGTATTCTCAAAAAGGTACGCACTACGAAACATGGTTCTTCTATTACGTCGGAAAATCTGTTATGGGATGGAGAAACAGGGTCCGTACTTTTAACCAGAACCCAAAATGAGTTTAATGATTATACGTACGCCTTTAATTACCCGGCTTACCTGGCCGAAGGGCATGAAGGTATGGGCGCAGCGTATAAAAATATTGGCGCTGTATTTACTGATTTAAATACCGGAACCAACGGTGTTATTCCAACGGCCTATACATCCTATGTATTTCCGGGCGATGAACTGGTGTCGGCCGATGGTAATCAAAAGGGCTGGGTGCTTAAATCGGGCGACAATATATTACGTTTCATTGATGCCGATGGTAATCTGATTTCGACCAGTGGAAAATATATCGTATTCCGTTCGGGCAGGCGCAACCTTACCGGGGCAGGAGTGGGTAGCATTGTATGTATGAATAATCCGATTGTTGAATCGGGGTTAGGTAAAATATTACAATTCAGTGTTGCCAATAAAATACTCGATGCAAAAGCGGTGTTGTACAGCAATGAATGGGGAGTGCCGGTGCCCAACAAATCGTATACCGAAGTAAGTTGCAGGCCGCCGGTTTATCCGGACATTGAGACATTAGGTAATTATTTTATCGACAATGTTTCACCACCATACTGCAATGATTATTTTTCTGCAGTGGTAGAAACCAGCAGCAACAGATTGGGCAGAGGTTTCTTAAATTTTGCAACTCCTTATCTTCCCACAGGGGCAACTATTACGTCGGCAACGCTTACATTGTATAAGCTCCCCTTAAGTTTGGCGGCACCGGCCAATATTAAGCGTGTAACTCAATATGTATTGTGCCAGGACCTTAATTGGAACAATCAACCCGCTGTTACGGATGCAAATCAGGTGCAGGTGGTTTCAAGTATTTTAAGTTCTTCTGTTACGGTTGATGTTACGGGTATGTTGAACGACTGGCACCAAAATATGAATGAGCCGTTTAGTATAAGACTTAGTTTGCAAAACGAATCTGCAGATGGTCATGCGATTTATTATGGCATTAATGGCGAATCTACCGGTAAGCAGCCTGTTCTGAACATTTGCTATAGCGTAAACCATGATTGCGTCGACCCGGTTAATCAAATGATAAACCCGTATGCGCAGGGTGTCTTAGGCAACTGGAGGCCAAAACAAAATTTTGCATATACTGTTAACAGGGAACAGAAAGCCGGGCTTTCCAGCCTCGTTGGAGGAACGAATATTCGTACTTCCGGTGCTTATGCATCATTTAATCCTTTCTGGACATTCCAGCCGGGCACTTTGCATACCAGTGTTAATCCGGCCGATGTGAATGAGCGTTGGGTATGGGCGAATAAATCGGTTTATTATGATGAGAAGGGAAACGAAGTAGAAAGTGTATTGCCAATAAACCGCGACCGCCAGGGAAATATCATTGATCTCTCTTCGCAGGCTGCATACAGGTATAGTGCTGCTTTATTTGGGTATCGTCAATCGGTAGCAACTGCAGTTGGAGCCAATGCCCGCCGCAATGAAATAGCTTTTGATGGGTTTGAAGATTATTATTTCTACTTAGGTGGTACAGATGCAAGCTGCCCGCTTGCCCGTCATTTCGACTGGGGACTTAGATATCAACAACCAGGTGCTACCTGGTGCAGTTCTTCGGGGTGTTTAGTTACTAATAGAGCACATACCGGTAAATATAGTTATAAGTTTAGCGGTAATGTGAGTATCTACAAACAGGGAGGCAACGCAGCACCACCAGCCATTTCTCCGCTCACATATGATAATGCAGGGCGTGCCATATTAGCAACCAATGAATTGGCAAAAGGCTTCGCTCCGGTAAGTGGTAAAAAGTATCTGCTTAGTATGTGGGTGTATGACAGTAGTCTGCAATCGAATAAAATAAGCGGATTAACGGTTGCGATAAACGGCCAGGATCAGCAGGTGAACACTATTGTAGTACCTGTAGTAGAAGGATGGAAACGGCTCGATCTGCCTTTTACAGCCGGTTCATTTTTCTCCCTGAATTTAAACGGCTCTAATATCTATATAGATGACGTGCGTATTCTTCCTTTCGACGGACAGATGAATTCATATGTATATGACGACCGTTCAATGCGGCTTATGGCGCAACTCGACGAAAACAACTTTGCTGCTTTTTATGAATACGATGATGAAGGCACGCTGATCAGAGTAAAGAAGGAAACGGAACGTGGTATTATGACGCTGAAAGAAAACAGGCAGTCATTCAGGCAAAGATGAGTTGATAAGTTCATAAGATAAAAAGGTTAATCAGTTAATAAGTTCAACATGATGAGCACCAAAAAGAAAATAATTATTCCACTCATAGTGGTGTTATTGATGATCACCGGGCTGGCGATCGCCGGTTCATGGCGAGGCTGGTTTGTAAGAACAACTGAAGAACGTAATGATCTTCCCGACCCCAAAGAAGAGTTCAGCCGTTTGTACGAACGTTACTCGAAAAAAGACACTTCTATGGCTTTAGGTGGTACAATTACCTTGTACGATGGTGAAAATAAAGGCACCGTAAAGGAAAAAACTACCTTCCGGTATATAAAACAAAACGATCAGTTTTATTCGCAGTTCAGCTACCTGCAATCGGTTTATAATGGATCGGTACTCGTACAACTCGATACGGTTAACCAGGTGATTATAGTGTCGGATCAATTGGCCGACATGACGGGTAATGGCGGCCCCGCACAGCCATCAATAGATATGCTGTTTGATGAAAAGGCCGATTTTAAAATAACCGGAAAGGTTACACAGGATAAAAACAGTAATGACCGTACGATGTCGTTCAAAAGCGATTTTAATCCTGATATCAAAAGTTATAGTGTTACGTACGATCCGACAACTTACCGCATAAAACATGCAGTTATTCAATGGTGGAAGGATGCAATGGTAACCGACACCACTGCAGCAAATCGTGTTTGGATAAGCCACATTGATTATCAGCCGTTGGCTGTAAACGATTTTAATCCGGACGAATTGATCAATAAGATCATTACCATTAAAAATGACCAGGTTGAGCCTGCATTGAAATATCAGGGCTATCAGGTACATATAACTAATCCCCAACAGTAAGCCTTATTATATGATGGTACAGCACATTATTAAAAGAATTCTGGTGTTGGTTTTCCTGGCTTGCCTGCCGGTATCTGTTCTGCTGGCTTCCAGTGAATCGTATATCCAAATGTTAACCGGAAAAATTAAACAGGGTGATTCGTGTGTGGTGATAGATGATAAGTTTTTACATCTGTCGCCCGATGAATGGAATAAAATAACGCACCTGTCGGTAGATAACATCATTTCGTTTGAATTGCGGTTTGATACCTCGGTATACTTTTATAATAAACCGTTTACCTGTACCTTAAATGTTTCTATAAAGTATTATACCAGTCGTGACCAAACTACGCCTGATGAGATCAACAATGTAAACCTGGTGGTAAAATACGATACCGCCAAAGGAGCCTTTTACCCGGCGAATGCACAGTATAAATTCAAAAATGCTTTTAAAGTAGTAGTAGTTGTAAATTCTATCACTTCACCGGAGTGGGGCGAAAACATACCGCCTGTTTTCCGATTAAAAAACCAGATACTGGTTGAACGTAAATATCCTTTTGATCCCAATGCCACCGGTCCGCTGCAGGCCGATCTGACAAATATCGACCTGCAAAGTAGTGGAGTGAATACCCTTTCTTTAATGGCTGCCGGCTTTTTTACAGGTATCACTAACAATAGTAATCAACTGGTTGTTTCGTGGAATCCTGCAGATTTTGGTAGCCCGGAGGAGTATGATATTGAATGGACCTTTATTGACCGGCTGAGCACAAACGGACAAGCGATTTTTGCTACTTACGCAAATGGCGGCTCTTTACCGAAAGATAAAGCCCAGGAATGGATGGTAAATGATAATTCAAGGGTTACTGTAACATCTTCATCATATACTATTAATTTACCTTACCCCGATGGATATGTGCTGGTACGGGTGCGCGGGGCATCTTATCAGCCGGTTACCAATTTACGTATTACCGGCAACTGGGATAATGATAATGGAAGCGGAAATGCACTATGTGCTCCGGTAACTGCACATGAATCAGGAATGAACTGGCAATATTCAGCTGCTTTTGCCGAAGAAGGAAAGCGCAAGGAAGTAATTACGTATTACGATGCTACATTACGTAACCGGCAGGCGGTTACATTAAGCAACAGCGATAAAACATTGGTACCCGGCAGTACAACAGATCGTCAGGAAACGGCTATTGTTCAGGAAACCATTTACGACCAGATGGGAAGGCCGGCTATAAATGTTTTGCCGGCGCCTGTTAACAGTAAAAGCCTTAATTATTACCCGGAGTTTAATGTAAACAGAAATGGACAGGCTTACAGCCATTCCGACATAAATTTAGCTGCCGGCACAACAAGTGATTGTTTGATCGATGCCGATTACATGAACAATACTTCAACTGACCCAACAAAAGGCGGTGCATCAAAGTATTATTCGGCAAATAATACCTTTCTTGGCGACAAAGACTTTTACTTTACCAAATATGTGCCTGATGCAGAAAAATACCCCTACTCGTTAGTTGAATACACGCCTGATAACACCGGGCGTATTCGCCGGCAGAGCGCGCCGGGCGATTCATTTCGCATAGTGAACGGCCATGCTACGCAATATATATATGGAAAGCCAACGCAAAGGGAACTCGACAGGATATTCGGTATCGAGGCAGGCGATTGTTCGCATTACCTCAAAAATATGATCATCGACCCGAATGGTCAGGCAAGCGTTACTTATATAGATGCCAATGGAAGAACAATTGCAACAGCGTTAGCCGGCAGTGCGCCGGAAACTGTAGATGCTTTGCCTTCGGCCAGTGGAGCCAGAGTGCCATTTAACGATCAGGTAATCGGAAGCTCCGATTTCAGAAGGGATGCTGCTGAAATGCTGATGAAATCCACCTCTACCTTCATGGCCGAGGTAACCGGTACGTTTACTTTAAACTATTCGGTAAATCCTGCCGCATTGACCACCAACCATAGTCAGGGGCAATTCTGCAGCAACTGTTATTATGATGTGTTGATAGAAGTACGGGACGATTGCGGCGTTATCAGAGGAAGCACTACCAGTTCGGCATTTGCGATTAACGATGTTGCATGCAATCCCAATGCGGCACCTGTAGCCGGTAATTTCAGTGTGCTGATACCTAAAAAAGGCTCCTATACGGTTACCTATACCCTCAGGTTAAGTGAAGATGTGGTGAACTATCAAACAGATTATTACATAGCCCACAATACCGACTTAAAAAAGCTGCAGAACTTTTTTGAAGAAGAGCTGAATAAGCTCGATCTGGCCGGTTGTTACTCTACCTGCGATGCCTGTAAAACACTTGGCGCTACACCCGATGCTTTCAGGCAAAAAGTAATTGACTTGCTGGGTACCGATAAATTCAGTGGCGTACAGGCCAGCAGTGCTGTACAAACATGGATCACAAGTACCTGGAACGACTTAAAAGCAAAATGTAATAGTTTATCCTGTAACGTAACATCTGCCTGTGAGGATTATTTATTGCAGATGAAATACGACGTTACACCGGGTGGCCAGTATGCTTTATATACGTATGATGATGCGTCTGATGCCTATTCTGATCCTTATCCGGAAGTGAATATTTTCCATTTTTACAATTATAACGACGCCAGCAACACCGAGATATATAATTTAACCTATGTAAACGAAGACGGCAACACGGTATATGCACATGATTTATCATTGTCGGATTTTATAAGGGTTTATATACAACATCCTGAATGGGCAGATGCCTTTGTGAAAAAGCATGTGGAGTATTGCAGTTACCTGTTTTGTAAAGATCAAAGCTATAGCCCGGCAGATAAGAATATTGAAGCCAGTTATAATTTTGATAAAACATTACGTGAACTGGTGACAACCGGCAGTGATGCGCAGGTCAGAGGGTATTATAACCGTAACAATATGTATGCCTTACTGGATGCCGATCCTTTCTTCAATGGCGGACGCGGCAGCGGTTTGAAAGCAAATATGCAGCAAGACCTGAATAATCTTTCCGATGTAATTGGGTTTAAAATCAAAGATGCTAATGGAACCCCGCTGGCAGGCAAAAATATTTTTCAGTTTATCGATTGGACTCTGTATTGCAAACCTTTAAATGCCGGCACCGATGCAAATGCATTTATAAACACATGGTCCGCGTCCTGTTCGCCGGATGCTACATGTAGGTCAATTTATAGCGAATGGGAATTGTATCGCAATTATTACCTGCAGGTAAAAAGTAGCTATGTTCGTAAAGTAAAAGCTGATTTGAATCCGGATTGCACAGATTGTTTTATAGGTCCGGACGCGCTTGGGCAATATGCCTGTACACAAAATAGTACCCTTTCCTGTCTTACGACAGACGATTTTGAAATAGTAGTAGAGGATCAACCCTGGCCTAATGACTGCATTATTGCTTATTGGTTTGTATACCTTCGGGCTAAAAAACCAGTAGTAACAAGAACACAAATAAAACTTAGTAAACTTCTAAATCAGGTATCAAGCGAGCAATGGGTAACAGTTGAGCCTGGAACAACTCAGAAATATCTGGATGCAGGAGTTATTGAAAAAGCAGGGCATGAAGAATTTGGATGTCAGAATTACCGGCACGACGTAAGCTTTTCTATTATTAATGGTCAAATTACCTGTGATTTACCAATACAAATACCTTCTACCTGTAGTGCTGATCCACGTGCTGCATTATACTCTCAAAAAAGTCGCATATTTAATGATTATACATTTCTGCAGGGTACTGTAAACTGCTTGAGTGCCAATCCGGCATCAGTGCCTACAGATGCCGAAGTTCTGAATAAGTACCGCTCAGAAGCGCTTTCGAACATTGAAGAGCTTAGGTTAACCTGGGAAGATCAGCTGAAAGCTGTACGGGATGAGGAGGCTGCATTCAGCAGCATTTCAGACGGTACTATACAACAACTGACCTTCGCTTTAAAGGAAATTGCAATAACAAATATTCAAACTGCCACCACATTTGAAACGATCAGGGCAGCCAGTACTTTGCCAAATGGTATTACAGCTTCAAATGGGTTTCACAACTTTGAAGAAGCATTTAATTATTACATAGGTTCATCGCTGGTTCAACAAGGCTTCAGCCAGGAGTTATTGGAAACGCCTTATCCCTGGGATAAAAATCCTGTTACCGTTAATCCCAACTCAGGTGAAATCAACAGTACTATATGCGCTAACCTCGCTGCCATTAAAAGCAGGTTCCCGGGAGGTGATTTTTATGCATGGCTGAAACAGGAACTGGAAGACGATATGACGTTAACGAGTGCGCAACTGCAGGATCTTGAAGCCCGGTGTGCATCTTCGTGCAGGTACCTGAACGAACCGGTTCTTCTGCCAATAGCATTCGTGTCACCGGTTCCTGCCAATGGCGATCATCCATTTATTAATTGTAGTAAGATCAGCTCGCTTACTAATGATTTCTTATCAAAGTATCCGGGAATAAATCAAAACAGTAAGTTATACCGTGTTCTGTTCACGAACTTCTGTAATCATAAGCTCGGATATGCCCTCAGTTACAGCGATTACTTTGCTTATACACAAAAATGCGCTGTTAACGGACTGGCAGTATTATATAATAAACCTGCCTCTCCGGCAGTACCGCAGGATGATTTCATCTGTGCTTCCAATAATATTATAGGAGCTTTAGAGAGCGCAGGTCAGGAATACGACCGTTATATAGTGCTTGAGCGGGCAAGGTTCAGGAATCTGTACATAGCCAAATGTATTGGCACCAGTGCTTCTGCTACAATTTCCGGGGAGCAATATGAATATCATTATACACTCTACTATTATGATCAAAGTGGCAATCTGGTAAAGACCATTCCACCCGAAGGTGTTCGTTTTTTAAGTGATGCGCAGATTGACCAGGTGCAAACTTTACGCAAGCTCGGAGTTTCTGGCTGCGAAGATGACGGTATTACAAAGATCGATGACAAAGCGGCTATTCTGAATGCATTCAGCAGCAACCTTCAAAACAATGCAGCTCAGTCGTTGGAGATGTGGTTAAACGGTGTTGACGGCAGTGCAGGCAGTCAGGTGCGGATTATTACACCTGATAATAAGTACATGTATCAGGCCGCCATTGCCAATCAAAAATTATGGGTAGAAATATATTCATTGCAGCCCGGTAGTTCGGGGGATATCGATATTACACTTACCAATCAGGTAGTGGCAGATATCAGTTCATTTACTATACAAAAGTGGTCGCAGGTAGTTGTTCAGTCTGCCGGCTTTACCGGTAATACTTCCTGGGATGTATATTTTAATGGAAACAAGTTAACACCTTTAACGGGTAGCAATGCTCCTGCTTATCCTTTCGCCTGGGAGATAACCGCCGGCTATACATTACCGGCTGAAGTGATTGAGCCATTAAAGCACCTGCGTTTATACAACAGGACTTTGGCAGATGCAGAGGTAGCGGAGAATTATGCTAATCCCTGCCTGTCTATTACTGAATCTTTAAAGGGTACAAATTCTCCTTTATTGGTTTGGGGACGTTTTAATATTACTTCACTCTGTAATCCGGCCACCGAAATTGTTACCATACCGAACCGGGGCGCCTTGCAGGTAAATGCTGCATTGAACCTGCCTGAAAAAGCACTCACCAATGTTACCAATAATTTCACGGTTGAGTTGTGGGTAAACCCCCAGGGTACGCATGAAATCGATGCCCAGTCACAATCAGGTTCTGCAGGAACAAGCGGACAGCAGTATGCTATTTTCCCCGCATGGGGTGGTGCTGCCAGTACAGGCCGCGCAGGCATGGGCATTTCGGTTGGAACAAATGGTGTAAGTGTGTATGAGCATGCCGATGGTTATATGCCACCATTACTGGTTTGGCAGGGAGCTGTGACCGGCTGGACGCATGTTGCTGTTGTGTACAACAATGGAACCCCCTCGCTATATATAAACGGACAATTCGCCAAAGCGGGACTTACTTCAACTAAACAATATGTAAGTCCGGGTTACACCTTTGCCAGTGGTGGATATGGAATTATGCAGGGTGGAATTGATGAAGTGCGTATCTGGAATGTAGCGCGCACTGCACAACAAATATTGGATAACTACCAGCGTGGCATTTTGCCTTCATCAGAAACTACGTTGGCAGGCTACTGGCCCATCGATCCTGAAGACGGAACCAATCTCGCAGATGTGACCTGTAACCATAATAATGTGCAGTTTCCTGCCTCGGGTTATAGCTGGGCGAACGCGGGTGCTGCCATCAGTAACATTGTAAATGTTGAAAGTTTAAACAAATTTATTGTTCCCTTACATGGGCTGCCAACAACCTATGCCTATAACAGCCTGGACCAGGTAATAAGGCAAACCTCACCCGATGGTGGCACTACCCAGTTCTGGTACGACCGCTTAGGAAAACTTGCCGTTTCGCAAAATGCGGAGCAATTGCAAAGTTCGGTGGGGGATAATAATAACAGGTTTAGCTACACTAAGTTTGATGCTTTTGACCGTATTGTAGAAACTGGTGAGAAAGTAAATGCGGTTAGTAATATGACAGAAGATCTGGCACGTAACAATGCAGCGCTGCAAAGCTGGATGCAAAGTGGGCAGAACAGCCAGGCAACGCAATCTATTTATGATGAAGCGCCTTCTTTTGCACCGGGATTGCTGACCAATTTACGAAAACGCCTCGCCGCTTCCATTACATTCGAAGGCGATGTAGCTTCTCAACGCACAGCTGCTTCCTATTTTTCCTACGATATCATTGGAAATGTTAAAACACTATATCAGGAAAATGCAAAGCTGTCTGAGTTCGACCCAACTACTGGTCTCAAACGAATAGACTATGAATACGACCTGGTAAGTGGTAAAACAAATAAAGTAAAATACCAGGAAGGCAAGGGTGATCAGTTTTATTACAGTTACCGGTATGATGCCGATAACAGGGTAGTGGAGGCAAGTACCAGCCGCGATGGTCTGATCTGGAATACAGAAGCTACTTACCGATACTATTTGCATGGTCCATTGGCGAGAACCGAACTGGGAAATAATAAAGTGCAGGGACTGGATTATGCTTATACACTGCAGGGTTGGTTGAAGGGCATTAACAGCCAGGTACTGGATGCTAATAATGACATGGGGGGAGATGGAAAAGCCGGAACTGCATTTGCATCTGTTGGGCGGGATGTAATAGGCTTCTCACTTGGCTATTTTACCAATGATTATTTACCGGTTGGTGGAACAGGTGCAACTGCCTTTAATAGCAAATATCAAATGCCCGGCCTTCCCAATACGGCCACAGGTAATGACTTATTTAATGGCAATATCACTAATGCCACACTGGCATTAAGTAAACTTAATAACGGGGCTGTGAAGGGCTATAGCTACCGGTACGATCAGTTGAACCGGTTAAAGCAAATGCGTATGCACAATATTGCTACCGGTGTATCAACCTGGGATAATAGCTCTATTATGCAGGAGTACCAGGAAGATATCAGCTATGATGGTAATGGCAACATACTGTCATATAACAGAAATGGTAATGTAAACAATGGCATTGGCTTTAACATGGATGCGCTTACTTATAACTATAATCGCAGTGCCGACGGGCATTTATTGAATAATAAGCTAAGGCATATTACCGACAATGTAGGTGCAAACTACTACACAGAAGATATTGATGATCAGCTGGCAGATAATTATAAGTATGACCGCATAGGCAATCTGATTACAGAAAAAACAACATCGACATACTGGACAGTATATGGCAAAATTAAACGGATCGAAAATCCAAATAATACAATCACCTATAAATATGATGCCACTGGCAATCGGGCTAGCAAAGAAGAGTTAACTTCTACAGGAAGTCAGTTTACGTTTTATGTACGGGATTACCGCGGTAATGTCTTAGGCACATATACCCGGTTTGTACCAACAACTCCTTCTTCTAATGATAAATTAAAATGGGCCGAACAACACCTGTATGGCAGCGGTCGCCTCGGCATGTGGCATCCGAATATTGATGTTACCGGTACATGGCAGGCGCCGGGGGCAGGAACCGGGCAATTCAATATTGGAGAGCGTGAGTACGAATTAAGGAATCATTTAGACAATGTGCTGGCAACCATCGGTGACAGCAAAACAGGTGTTGATGAAGACCACGATAATATTGTTGATTATTATGAGGCCAATGTATTAACAGCTACCGATTATTATCCATTTGGAATGCAGATGCCGGGCCGTGGCTGGAATAGTGGTAATTATAGATATGGATTTAATGGACAGGAAAAATCTAAAGAATTAGGTAACGATTCCTACACCGCTGAATTCTGGCAATATGATGCAAGAATAGGAAGAAGATGGAATTTAGATCCTGTTGACAGGCCAGGCGTAAGTGGATACGCCACTTTAGGGAATAATCCCATTGTTAATGTAGACCCAGATGGTAATGATTGGTATAAAAATAAACAAACAGGATCTTACGAGTGGATTGATGGTAGCGGGAAGATAGATGGATACAAGCATATGAAAACTGGTCAATGGTCCAGGAGAGATAGAAATGGCTATAGTTATTATTTTGGAAATTCGAAATATGGTTTGATAATGGCCGGGCCTGGTTCAACTATGGCAGAAGTTGTAGTTTCTGCCAGGTCAAAGAAATGGCATACATGGAAATGGTTTGGTGGTACTTCTATCAGAGTTAATCATGATTTGGGAAATAATGCTGCCCTGTACGGCCGGGTAATTGATGGCAAAATGAGTCTTAAACAAGCACTTCAAAACAGAAGTTTTGCCGAGGATTATGCAAATGATTTAGAATCTTTGCAAAGAATTGACCAGGCAGAAAGAGATGGCAGAAAAATGCAGATTGCATCCGTTTTCCTTATTGGTGCTCCCGCTGCGGCAGGCGCCGGCATTGGAAGCGGAGTTTATATGCAGATAACACGGGCCGGAATCTGGCTCACGGAAAATGGTTACGTTACGGCATTCGGGCAGGAATTTACCAAGAAATTCGTTGCTGCAAGGGGAGATTTGGGGAAAGTCGATTGGCACGATGTTATTGTATCAACGGTAACGAGTAAATTAGGCTTTTGGTGGAAAGCAGGTGGTGAAGTATTGAATGCAGTGAATGATGTGAGTATTAATAAAGGGGTTAAAAGCGCCCTTTTGGGAAATAAGGGAGGCGGTGCTATTGCAATGGATTTAATGTTTAGCTTTTTAAAAACGAGTACTGGAGAATTGGGTAAAAGTTTGGAGGCAAATAAGGAATCTGTGGATTTGCTAAAAGCTGGATTTGATCAATTAAAAACATCTTTTAAAGATTTATTGCCGTAAATGAGAAAAACAAAAATTGTAGTTACAACAGGGGCAGCTACTTTTTGCTTAATTCTACTTTCGATAAGACTGTATAAAGAAAATTTGATTAATAAAAACCCGGCATATGTGATCGGACTTGTTATAGAGAAAGAATCGCTTGAAAGTGGCTTTGGTTATACATGTAAATATTATTACAATAATAAAAGTTATACTGCTGAATTTACAGATATCAGGTCGGCTAATGACTCGCTTATCTTTTTTAAAATTTCACGGGATTATCCTTCAAAGTGGAAATACATTGAATTTGATCAAGTTCCCCGATGTTTTAAATTCAGTGATGTGCCTGAGTTAGGTTGGGCAAAATTACCCACTTGCGATAGTTTAAAATAACAGAGGCTAAGCGTAAGATATTTTTGTTAATCGGCGCCTGTAAATTATTTACAGGCGTTTTTTATTTTTTACCCAACGCAGCATTCCTTCTTTTTCTACAGTCCGTAACTGTATATTTGACACTTTAATAGGTCGCGTAGGTAAAAAACTATCAGCAAAATTTTGCTGATGTAGTTTTTTAACTGAAATTAGAATTGTAATATAAAACCAGAACTTGCCATTTTGAAGGATCCCAACCACATCAGATCGCTTCAGGAGCGTATTGCTTTGTATGAAGATATGCAGGCCTATCATGCCTTGTATGATATGTTCTACAATAACCTCCACCGTTTTTGTTTCTCCTTTGTAAAATCTTCCGAAGCAGCCGAAGAAATTGTTTCTGACGTATTTATAAAATTATGGCAGATCAGGAACCGGCTACCCGAAATCGATAATCTGAAGGTTTACCTGTACCAGATCGCTAAAAATTTCTGTCTCAATTATATTACCCGCCACTTTAAAAACCCGGTAGCCAGTTTAGATGAACTGGATTTTGAAGCGGTTATAAGTCTCGATAATCCCGAAGAGTTGTGCATTTCGGCTGATATTATTAAAACCATTCAGCAATCCATCAAACAATTGCCCCCGCAATGCCGGCTTATTTTTCAAATGGTAAAAGAAGATGGCATGCGCTATAAAGAAGTTGCTGATATACTGCATATTTCTGTCATCACCGTTCGTAATCAGGTGGCCATCGCTACCCGTAAGATAGCTGAAACGTTGCCCGCGTATCTGAGAGGGAAGAGTATTGAAATTAGCAGGAATAAGAAGTAAGAAAGACGAAGTCTGAAGTCTGTGGTCTGATGTCTGAAGAACCTGGGGTTCAATCATGGTTTGTAAATTCTTCCTTCCTGTTTTCTGACTTCTGACATCCGACTTCCGACTTCGGGCTCCAAAAAAACTTTCAGCTCCTTTGGTACATTTCTTTCCTCCCTCTTGTCTTATGCTATACAGCCTAATCAATATGAACGAAGAAAGAGTATGGCTTTTGTTCAGTTTACAGCTTTCCGGTGAAGCAACCCCTGAAGAACAGAAAGAGTTGAACGACCTGTTGAATCAGCATCCTGATCTGGGGTTGCGAATGGAAATTATGCGGAACGTGTGGAACAGTAAGCAGCAATCATCGCCTGTTAATACCAATAATTACGATAAACACCTGCAACGCCTCAGCAATCATCTGGCCGAACCTGTTTTGCAATTTGAAACAGAAACCGATGATACCATGCAGCATGTTATTGATATCAATAAACGTCGTAGCCGCGTAAAGTGGCTTTGGTTACCGGCGGGTATAGCTGCGGCTGCGCTGTTGTTTTTCCTGGTTTATTCACCGGCTGAACGAAAAACCGGTAATAATAAACCCGTTTCGGCCAAAAATACCATCAGCACACGGCCCGGCTCAAAATCGAAAGTTGAGCTACCCGATGGTACGCAGGTGTGGCTGAATGCAGATAGTAAGTTAACTTATGATCAGAGTTTTTTAGGTAATACCCGTGAAGTAATTCTTACCGGCGAAGCTTATTTTGATGTGGCCCATCTTACTTCACAGTCGGGGCAACGGGTTCCATTCGTTATACATACAAATTCTATCGATATAAAAGTATTGGGTACAGCTTTTAATGTGCGGTGCTATCCGGGCGAAAAAACTACCGAAACAGCTCTGATACGCGGTTCGGTTGAGATAACGCTTCATAGCAGTCCCGATAAAAAAATCATACTTAAACCCGATGAAAAACTGATTGTTCGAAACGATAACACAACCATTATAGATAAAATTCAAAAAGACAGCTCAATTGATACCGAACCGGTAATGACGTTAAGCAGAATACATCCTTATAAAAACGATACCAGCAACCATTTCGAAACCATGTGGGTGAAAAACAAACTGGCTTTCGAAAACGAATCTTTCGAACGGATGCTACCGGAAATTGAACGCTGGTACAATGTAACTTTTGTAGTAAAGAATGAATCGCTCAAAAGTCTGCACTTCAGAGGTGTTTTTGAGAACAAATCGCTCAACGATGTAATGGAAGCACTAAGCATTGCACGGGGATTTCATTATGAAATCAGGGGCGACGAGGTGATCATTTGGTGAGCTGTAATTGAATTGAATAACCTTAATCAGATGATTTAACAGGCATCCGGCCAATACATAAACCGGCTGCCGGGTAAAAACCTGTCTGTCCCGCTTTGGCGGGGCTGCCGGTTCGTATTGCCCAAAAGCAGGCTCAACGCTTAACGCAAAACGCATAACGCTTGATACACACAGCAAAAGTGCGTTAAGCATTCAGCGTATAAAACGATTGTGTAACCAAAATAATCTTCAATGAAAAAATTGACCTAAACTACCCCAAACGCTTAAGGCTTAACGCAAAACGCACAACGCATAAAAAAGTGCGTTAAGCATTGAGCGTTGCGCGTTCAGCGTAAAAAACAAAAACGGAGAATGTTGACGCATTCCCCGTTGGAGTTAAATTCAGAAAGTCCTCTTGCGACGGAGAAATTTTTCATCCTTTAACTATTCAAAACTAAGTTATGAAAAAAATCGGATGTAGGTCATTCTTGTGCCCTACCCCTGTCATCAAATGCTTGCTGATGATGAAAATGACTGTGCTGCTTATTTGTTTTTTTTCTTTCCAGTCCATGGCTTATCATGGTTTTGCCCAGGAAAAAGTTACCCTTAAACTGGCCAATGCCACGTTAAGAACTGCTTTTAAAATAATTGAACGGCAAACTTATTTCAGGTTTGTTTACAACGAAGAAATACTGCCTGCTAATCAAAAGATCAATATCGATGTACAGGCCGAACCGGTAAACAATGTACTGAAGAAGTTGCTGAGCAATACCGCACTTACTTTTAAAGTGGTAGGCAACGACCTGATCGTTATTTCAACCGAACAAAAGGAAGCCATAGAAGAACGTACACCACTGGCTTTTGAGGTCACCGGCCGTATTACCGATACCCGCAATAACCCACTGCCCAACGTAACCGTGCAGGAAAAAGGCACCAGCAACGGCACTTCAACCAAAGAACATGGCACTTTTTCGATGAATGTTACCAGCGAAAACGCCATACTGGTAATTAGCTCGGTAGGTTTTATTGACCAGGAAGTGCCCGTAAATGGACACCATACCATTGATATTGTATTACAGGAAAATGTGGCCGATTTAAACCAGGTTATTGTAGTAGGATACGGTACACAAAAAAGATCAGATGTAACGGGTTCGGTTGTTTCGGTGCCCAAAGCACGCTTATCGCAATTGCCCGTAACCAATGTGTACCAGGCTATGCAGGGATCGGTAGCGGGTTTAAATGTTACGCAAAACTCATCGGTGCCCGGCAGCGGCGCAACGGTAACTATACGAGGCATCAATTCAATCAACGCCAACAGAACGCCTTTTATCGTTGTTGACGGTATTCCGTTCAGTACAACCGGTGGCAACATCAACGACATCAACTCAAATGATATTGCCTCTATTGAAGTGCTGAAAGATGCTTCGGCAGTTGCCATATACGGAACCCGTGGCGCCAATGGCGTTATACTGATCACTACCAAAAGAGGAACATCGGGTAAACCTGTGATAAGATACAGTGGCTATACCGGCCTCGAAAACCTGGCGCATGTAATGAAGCCCAATAGCCCCGAAGGATATGTACAAAAATATGCAGACTGGTACAAGCAGGTAAACCCAACGCAAACGCAAACAACTATTTTGCCGAATGCTTATGAAATAGCCAACTATAATAATGGCAAAACAGTCGACTGGATAAAAGAAGTAACCCAGCAGGGCATTATACAGGACCATAACCTGAGCATATCGGGCGGTACCAAAGATGTGAAGTATTATTTATCAGGCGAATACCTGAATCAGAAAGGCGTGGTAAAAGGTTATCAGTATCGCCGCCTCAGTATACGTTCGAACCTTGATGTAAACCTCACCGATTTTTTGACTGTTGGGACCTCCTTATTTTTTACCAACAATAATTATGATGGCGGAAGAGTGAACTTTTATCTCGGCGCCATTATGAGCCCTTACGGTACTTTATATAAGAGCAATGGCGATTATGAAATTTATCCCATGAACCCCGAGTTGTTATATGTGAATCCTTTGCTGGGGTTGTATAACGACCGCATCAGCCGGGGCAATAACCTGAATGGTAATTTTTATGCCGAACTGAAACCCGCCGTTGTACCGGGATTAAAATACCGCCTGAATGCCGCTTACTCGTATTTGCCCGGCAGAAGCGCCAATTATACCGGTCGTAAATCGAACGATCTGCTGGGTACAGCAACCGTTGGCAATTCAGAGAACAAAAACTGGATCATTGAAAATATTTTAACCTATACCCGGGAATGGCAAAAACACCATATTGATTTTACCGGCTTATACAGTGCGCAGGTGAATGAATTTTATGGCACCAGTACCGTTGGAACCGGTTTTGTGAACGACGAACTTACCTATCATAATTTAAGTGCGGCCGCAACATTGAGTGCAGGCTATGTTGGCTACTTCAATGGCGCCAATGTATACGGTTCATACCAGAATAAAAGCACACTGGTATCGCAAATGGCAAGGCTGAATTATAATTACGACAGCCGTTATTTATTAACCGTTACTGCGCGCAGAGATGGTTATTCGGCGTTTGGCAGCAATACCGATAAATATGGCTTGTTTCCCTCGTTTGCACTCGGTTGGAATGTGACCAATGAATCGTTCATGAAAGACTTTTCTTTTTTGAACAACCTGAAGCTGCGTGTTTCCTATGGAAAATCGGGTAACCAGGCTATTGATCCCAATGGAACAACAGCCACCGATGCATCGGTGCGGTTTCCCTATAACGGTGTAAGCACCATAGGTGTGGTAAGCACCAGCCAAATGGGTAATAAAAACCTGCATTGGGAAACAACTACCGGTTTCAACGCTGGTATTGATTTTTCTGTGTTGAACAGCCGCATTAGTGGTACTATAGAAATATACAATACCAAAACAACCGACATATTACTCAAACGTAATCTGCCTGCTGCTACCGGTTACTCAACAGTGTACGATAACCTCGGTAAATTATCCAATAAAGGTGTTGAAATAACACTTAATACCATTAACGTAAAAGCCGGTGAATTTAAATGGGAAACCATGGTTAATTTTGCGGCCAATAGAAATAAGATACTTGACCTGTATGGCGATAAAAAAGATGACCTCGGCAACCGCTGGTTCATTGGCCATCCGTTATTTGTGATTTACGATTATAAAATGCAGGGTGTTTGGCAAACCGGTGAAGATGCATCGAATCAGGACCCCGGTGCTAAACCCGGCGATTTGAAGTTTGCCGATCAGAATGGAAGCAAAACTATAACAGCCGATGATAAAGTGATATTGGGCTCAACACTTCCCAAATGGATCGGTGGATTAACCAATACCTTTCATTATAAAAACTGGCACCTGAACATTTTTATTCAAACATTCCAGGGTGCTTTAAAGAATAATGTGAACCTCACATTTGCCGATGAAGCGGGTCGTATGAATACCGCTAAAGAAGTTGGTTACTGGACCGATGAAAATAAAAGCAATACAAGGCCTTCACTGAGATATACCAATAGCCGTGGATATGGTTATGCTTCCGACAATAGCTATACCCGCATCAAGGATGCTACTTTAAGTTTCACTACGCCGCAGCGCTTACTGAATAAAACAGGGCTGGGCAGCTTAACCTTTTACTTAAGCGGACGAAACCTGTACACATTCACCAACTGGGTTGGATGGGACCCTGAGAACGACTTTACTTTCAGAGGAAGCAATGGCTGGGATAATAACTATCCCCTTGTTCGTTCATTCATTTTTGGTGTTAATGTAGGACTTCGTTAATTGATCACTTAAACATTATTTCAGATGAAAAAGCATATTGTAAAAATATTGTGGGTTTGTGCGGTTATTCAGGGCTTATATGCATGCAGCAAAAGTTTTCTCGACGAAAATTTATATTCCAATTATGCCCCTGAAACACTTAAAGATTCACTGGGGTTTGAAGCCGCCGCCACCGGATTGTATTATCAGCTTGAATTATTTTTATCAAAAAGCGATGCACAGGGATGGCCAAGTGTATGGAACGCCGGAACAGATATTGCCTGGGTGCCGCCTACTCAAAAACAGGGTATTGAAGTACCCTATTACGATTATACGCAGCTGATATCAACCGACGGAGCTGCCTCTTTTACCTGGAGCTGGGCCTACCAGATGATCAATAATGCCAATAACCTTATTAAGAATGCTGAAGATCCCGGCGTTACCAGTATATCAGACGCCGGTAAAAACGCAATAAACGGCGAAGCCCGGTTTTTCAGGGCGTATGCCTATAATATGCTGGCCACGTTGTTTGGCAAAGTGCCTTTGGTTACCCAACCACTTGAAAAACCAAAAACCGATTTTACAAGGGCTTCGTTAGATTCGGTGAATGCATTAATTGTAGCCGATCTTACATATGCTGCTACATACCTGCCCACTATCGATAATGTAAAATCGAACAGTAAAGGAAAATTATACGGCCGCGCCAACAAAGCTATGGCGCAGCAGTTACTGGCCGAAGCATATTTGCGTATGGGCAAGAACGATCTGGCCGAAGCACAGGCCCAGGCCGTTATCAATAGTGGCAAATTCAGTCTTACAAAAGCACGTTATGGCGTTAGATCATCCTCGGCCGGTGATCCGTTTTCTGATATGTTCGTTTATGGCAATCAGCGCTACGGACAGGGTAATAAAGAAGCCATCTGGGTGCTTGAGCTGGAAAATACCAGTACCGTAGTAGGTGGTTATTCAGGTGCACCGCAACAACGCCGCAACTGGGGCGCTGCCTATTATCAGATCACCAATATGACTATTTGTGATTCATTAGGTGGCAGAGGCATTGGCAGAATGCGGCTGACCGACTGGGTTGTATATGGCTTATATGAATCCGGCGACATGCGTAACTCAGAATATAATTTGCGTCATAAGTTTTATTACAATACAACGGGTCAGTCTAATTATGGCCAGCAGGTGCCCTATGCCGGCGCCGATACGGTGTTTAAAATTGCGCCGCATACAACCAAATGGTACCAGTACGATCCCAATGATGTATTTGGTTTTGCTATGGTGAAAGATTTTATTATGATGCGTTTGGGCGAAACCTACTTACTACTTGCCGAAGCACAGTTTAAACAGGGTAAGCTTACAGAGGCTGCTGCAACGCTGACTACATTAAGAGCAAGGTCAAATGCGTCGGCTGTAACTTCAGGGCAGGTAACGCTTGATTTCATACTCGATGAAAGGGCCCGCGAATTACTGGCCGAAGAAAACCGTCGTATGACCCTGATGCGTACAGGCACACTGGTAACCCGAACAACCAAATACAATACACAAACAATTAATCCTGTAATAGGCCTTAGCGCCAAACATTTGCTGTTACCCATTCCGCAATCGGAAAGAGATCTGAACAAAGATGCAGTTCTTGACCAGAACGACGGGTATTGAAATCTGAAGTCTGATGTCTGAGGTCGGAAGTCAGAAGAACCTGCGGTTCAATTTAGTTTAGCGTTTATAAACTTTGGGGTCTTCTGACTTCAGACTTCCGACTTCGTCTTGTATCTTGCGCCTTTAAACTGCAACTATTCATGAAAAAACTGGTTTTTTACTGCTGTATCCTTATCTCAGGAGTGGCCTGTACTTCACAAAAAAAATCAACGGGGCAGGCCAATAATGAACTCCTTCAAACCATACAAAAGAATTTTACTGATGGGGCGCAACAGTATAAAGTGGTGATGAATACATTGCCGGCTGATCGCTTTCCAAAAACATTTGATCCTAAAACCGGTAAGGCCGAAACAAGCGGCTCGGACTGGTGGTGCAGTGGTTTTTATCCCGGTACCTTACTATACTTATACGAGCAAACAGGTGATACCGTTTTATATAACGAAGCCGTACGTATTTTACAGATATTACAAAAAGAACAATATAACACCACCACGCATGACCTGGGTTTCATGATGTATTGCAGTTTTGGTAACGCCAATCGTTTGAAACCAAAACCTGAGTACAAAGAGATTCTGCTCAACAGCGCCCGTTCGCTGAGCTCCCGGTTCAATGCAAACGTAGGTTGTATTAAATCGTGGGATTCGAAGGCAGGTGATTTTCTGGTGATCATTGATAATATGATGAACCTCGAACTGTTGTTCGAAACTACAAAGGCTACCGGCGATTCTTCTTTTTATAAGATTGCCGTTACACATGCCAACACCACTATGAAAAATCATTTCAGGCCCGATTATAGTTCGTACCACGTGATTAATTATAATGCTGCCAATGGTGCTGTGATTGAAAAGAAAACAGCACAGGGGGCAGCCAACGAATCGGCCTGGGCGCGCGGACAAGCCTGGGGTTTATACGGATATACCGTTTGCTACCGCGAAACCAAAGACAAACGTTATTTGCAACAGGCCCAACATATTGCTGAATTTATTTTGAACCATCCTAATTTGCCTGCCGATAAAATTCCTTATTGGGATTTCAATGCACCTGGTATTCCAAATGCTTTGCGCGATGCTTCTGCAGCGGCCATTATGGCTTCAGCATTCATTGAATTAAGTCATTATACCGATCAAAAAAGCGCCCGTACCTATTTGCAGACGGCCGAAACCATGCTGCGTAATTTATCGCGCGATCCATATAAAGCGGCTCCCGGCGCCAATGGGGGCTTTATTTTACAACATGGAGTAGGGCATAAGCCACAGGGCACCGAAGTAGATATGCCGCTTACTTATGGGGATTATTATTTTATTGAGGCATGTAAACGTTATAATGAAGAAAGAATTAAAAAGTAAGAAAAAGCAATAAGCAATATGCAATAAGCAATAGGCAATAGGCAATAGCACCTGCTTGCCGTTTTGCATTTGCCAATTGTCAATTGTCAATTGCCTATTGAATTAACCATTCACCATTCACCATCACGACTAACCAATCATATGAAACGTTTTCTTCCTGTTGCATTTTCATTTGTTGCTGCTATTGCCAACGCCCAAACACCGTTGATCACCGATATAGGTTCCCGCAAAGTGACCAGTTTGAATGGCAAATGGCAATACATCATTGATCCCTATGGCACCGGATTTTATGATTATCGTTTTCAGGAAAGACGTGAAAATGATCGTGAGGCTTACTGGAATAGTGATGAACCGGTTAATAAAACCGACCGCAAGGAACATAAGTTTACCGATAAATATATTTTAAACGTTCCCGGCGACTGGAACTCGCAGGCCGATAAATTTTTGTATTACGAAGGAATTGTGTGGTATAAAAAATCATTCGATTTTACAAAGACTAATGCATCGGATAAACTATACCTGTATTTCGGCGCCGTTAATTACGAAACCGATGTATACCTCAATGGAAAAAAGCTGGGAAAGCACAAAGGCGGTTTTACGCCTTTTAATTTTGAAGTGCCTGATTCTGTTTTAAAACCTGCCGGTAATTACCTCGTGGTGAAAGTTGATAATACGCGACATAAAGATGAAGTGCCTACCGTTAATACCGACTGGTGGAACTATGGCGGTATAACACGCGATGTATTGCTGGTTGAAGTACCGCAGGAATATATACAGGATTACAGTCTTCAGTTAAAGAAAGTGGCACCTGCCAAAACAAAGAACATGCCCGTAGAAGGATGGGTGCAACTGAATGGCTGGCAAAACACAAAGCAGGTATCCGTTGAAATCCCTGAATTAAAAATTAAGAAAACATTTCCTGTAACCGGTGATAAAGTAGCGATACAATTCAATTTGCCGGCTGTACAGTTATGGTCGCTCCAAACACCAAAACTGTATACTGTAGTTATTAATACCGGAATCGACCGTATAGAAGATAAGATCGGATTCCGTACTATAGAAGTTTCAGGCAAACAGGTATTGCTGAACGGTAAGCCATTGTTTATGCGCGGCATTTGTATACACGAAGAAATTGCGCAACAGGGTCGCCGTGCATACAGCAAAGAAGATGCATTGCTGTTGCTTGGTGAGGCCAAAGAGCTTGGCTGTAATATGGTGCGGCTGGCGCATTATCCACATAACGAAAATATGGCACGTACCGCCGATTCAATGGGCATACTGGTATGGTCAGAGATTCCGGTTTATTGGACGATCGATTTTACCAGTACAGAAGTATTTAACAAAGCCCGTACACAGCTTACTGAAATGATCACCAGAGATCACAACCGGGCCAGCATCATCATTTGGTCGGTTGGTAACGAAACGCCGGTAAAGCCCGAACGCACCGAATTTATGCATAATTTGATCAGCGCCGCCCGGGGGCTCGATAGTACACGCCTTGTATCGGCCGCACTGGAAGTGAATTACCAGCCTGGTGTAAATAAGATCGACGATCCGCTGGGTGAGTACGTTGATATCGTATCTTTTAATGAATACCTCGGCTGGTATGGTGGTTTGCCCGATAATTGCCGTACTGCCAACTGGAGTATCGCATACAACAAACCCTTCTTCATTAGTGAAACCGGCGCCGAAACGCTGTATGGATTTCATGGCGACTCGCTTACCCGCTGGAGCGAAGAATACCAGGAATGGTTTTATCGCGAACAGGTTGCCATGTTAAAACGCATGCCCGATAATTTTGCCGGTTTAAGTCCCTGGATATTGTGCGACTTCCGTTCGCCCCGCCGTAATAACCAGGTGTACCAGGAAGGTTGGAATAACAAAGGCCTTATAGATCAGAAAGGAAGAAAGAAAAAGGCATTTGCTGTATTGAAGGCATATTATGATGAAAAGAAAGATCAGTAAGGCATTAGTGTATAACAATAAAAAATATATCTCTTTAAATGTTGATCAGACATTAATGAGGTTCATTTTGGCATGGTTATTTCACACAAATCATTGGTTATAACCTCTCCCGTTTGCGCCCTTTACAATTTTGATCCCGATATTCCTTTAAAATATCTATTCGTATACTGCTGCTTTTCCTTAACAGGTTAAGATTGCATTATCTCCCTTATTGTTTCCGTATGTTTTTGTATTGCCCGTTCAATGGCCGGATTAGGTGACCGGTTGCATTGCTATGAGCGCAATGATCTGTTTACGCATTTATCATTCGAATAAATGTTTTGGCCTGTGCATACCATACTTACCGCATTCTGACGGTTCAAAAACCTGCTAACTATGAAATACACCATGCTATTAAAAAAAGTAATAAGAGAAGTGATTGGTCTTATTACGATCGTACTCTTTATTTATACCTGCACAAAAATAAGATCAGTTGCAGTGCATCGAAAGGTCAGTGGTCACGAAACCATCAGCGCATTTATAAAGCCACAAACTTTATTACATGTGCCTATGAGGCCGATATTAACGCCGGCTATCAGGTTATCTGAATGATGGTTTATATAATTTAGGCTAAGGGAAGGCACACGGGATGTCCGCAGTTGGAATAGCAACTCTCCAACCATGCCTGATGTAGAAAGGTGGTTCCGAAAAGGGGCCATCTTTTCTTTTTATAACTATTATCGATAAATGGTTCATGGAGCAGGTAGTGCGTTTCTGCAGCCGATCATAATGGGTATATTTCTGCCCGCCCGCTGCTTTATTAATTAACAGATTGTCATATAAAAATGGTACGATCTTTTGGGTATAATTAGTTGTGATTAATTATTAACGAAGGAAATGAATGAGTTATGGAAAACGAACCGATGCGTACGACAATTGATCATTCGATCATTCATGAGTGGACAAGAGCAAGGCATGGCTTGCCTGTTTTGCTGAATATGCATACGCTCACACCTAACAAAGAAAAAATAGCCATTGCTTTTGGCGGTTTATGGCAGAATGATAATGTTGAGCACATTTCATGGCAGGAATGGTTCTTTGTATTTGAAGAAGAAAAACTGGCATTTAAATACCATAAGGCTGAACCTTTGTATGAACTGATAGAAAGGGATAAAGCGCAGAACGCAAGGCAGATAGAATTTCAAAACAGTGATGCTGACTGAATTTGAACGTTTTGCCTCTTTTCTTTCAGACTTCATAAATGAAGAATGGGGTATTGTATCCTGCATTGAACAGCACATGAGCTGCCACATTAAAAACTTTTACACCTCCGGCCGCTTCTCCCTGAAAAGTACCAATGTGTGCATGACCATGAAATGCTGCAATTACATGTCGGCGGCTTAATGGTTCGGCCAGTCGCGAACAGCCCAGGAATGGAAAAATCGCCTCAGGCTCTCCGATCACTGTATCTACTATTGGGGCATAATGCAGCAAAGCGATCTTCTTTATATTTTCATGTTCCTTATCGAGCCGTGCCAGGGCGCGGTCTAAATGCAGCGCTTCATTTACGCCTTCCTGCACAAATGCTTTCATGGCTTCTTCACCAAACATCGAAAGCATATAGTTGTCGAAACCTCCGCCAAAGCCTTTAACGCCGGCGATGCCAATACCGTCAATTACATAAGTTTCACCATCGAGTATGTGAACGCGGTCGCTCTGTAAAGTTTGGCGAATGAGTTTATGCCGGCCTTTTTCATAGTCGTGATTACCTAACACAGCTATTACAGGAATGGTGCATAATTTTAATTCTTCGCACAAAACCTTTGCTTCGGCCTCATCGCCGGTATCGGTTAAATCACCGCCTATCAGCAATACATCGGCCTGCCGGGAAAGTTCTTTAAACGGATCTGCCCATTTGCCTTTATCTGTTTCACGCATATGGATATCGGCTATTGCAGCAATGCGTACTTTTTTTGATTCGCTTGTCATAACATTAAACCGATTTAAGAGTTAAGGCTTTATAATTCCATTCCTTAATATCAATGCCATATTGTGTTTGATCGAGTAAGGGGCCGCGGCAAACTTTTTCTACAGCTGCCGGTAATTTATATTGATCGTGTGCCCGGCTCATCAGTTCATCAAAAAGCCATTTGGGAATGATTTGGTGAAAGTCGGCCGGATAAACAAACTGAAAAAGTAACAATTGTGCCAGTAACACCTGCCAGTGCTGGTCCATACGGCTGAATAATCTTTTCCAGTCGAGCTGCCGGCCATATTTCAAAAGAGTATGGTTTATATCAGCGCCATCAAAACGTTCACGGTTTTGAACATAGCATTTACACCATATCAGTTCCTCGGCCGGCAACAGGTATGTGTCAACGCCTTCGAATGTTGTTTTGGTAGCATGTTCATGCCAGCTGTCATCAACCAAACAAATATTATTCGGCGAACTGAATATTACATCGATATAATATTCCCCATCAAATATTTTACCAAGCCACCGTATATCAGTAACCTCTGTACGATATCCTTTTTCAGCAAATAACGATAGTATTTTACTGTATGCATCATATTTACAAAAAACATCAAGGTCTTTGGTGTCGCGGTAAATGCCGGTATAGTGAAACATAGCAAAGGCGCCACCGAGCATATAAGGGGTGCCGCTGTTATTCAATAATGAAAGTGCTTCGCGATAAAACGTACCGCGCTCACGCGGTACTTCCTGTTGTTGTTTATTGGTGTCATTCATAATAACTTATAAATACAAGCACATGCCAGCTGGTTGCTATAAGTTTTAATTGAAATAATGGTTGTTGAAGGCAGGAGTGGTGATATTTTTCTACACAAGTGGCCACTGATGTAAGAAATTCGAAGCCATTACATAAGTATCGGTGGCAATGCAGCGAGGGGTCTTCCATAAAAACTGTGGCATCCCTATAAAAAAGAGATTCCGGTTTTGAAACCGGAATCCCCGTTTGTTCCTCATCCCTACGCTGGCATTATCCAGGTCAGGTTGTATGAGTGTAATCTCAGATTCCGCCGAAAGCGGAACCACCCCGTGAGAAACATCTGCTAATAATAGTATAATAATTATGCCCAAAAAACGGCTTTTTGTTATCGATTCATTGTAAAGCAATTATGTGAAAAAGGAAAAATATACTCCCGTAAAATGATGAATGTATGGAAATAATTTCCTCGCTCTGTTGCCCAAAATCTGAAAGAAGGCGAAAGGCAATAGACAATAGGCAATAGACAATAGGCAATAGGCAACAGGTAACTGGTATCCGGCACCTGGCAACAAAAAAACCGGTAATTCCCTTTATGCGGAAAAACCGGGTTTCTGCAACCGGCAACGAAAAACCTGTATTACTTCAGGTTATCGGGGTTGGGTATAAAGTTTAAAAAGGAATGAAATGCCGAATCGTACCGGCGCTTGTCGAGTTTGTAATAAAAGGCGCCTTTTTTGGAGCCTTCTTTTTCTTTTTCCTTTTGTTTTATAAGTAGTTTGGTCGAAAGTATCTTCCGGGTAAAATTCCGTTTGTCCAGCACCGTTTCATATACACCTGTATACAGATTGTACAGTTGGGGCAGAGTGAATTTTTCGGGCAATAATTCAAATAAAATAGGATGGAAAGCGGCTTTATAGCGTAATTTTTCCTGCGCCATTTTTACCATTTTACTATGGTCGAAAATGAGCTTCGGTATTTTTTTCAATGAAAACCATTCGGCATGATAGTCGTCGCTCAGTTGCTTTTCGTATTTATGAATGTCGATAAGCGCAAAATGGGCAACAGAGATGGTGCGTTCGACAGGATCACGGTCAGGCTGGCCAAATGCGAACAATTGTTCGATGTACACATTTTTTAATCCTGTTAGTTGTTTTAAAACGCGGGTCCCTGCTTCTTCAAAATCCTCATCGGGCTGAACAAAGCCACCCATCAAACTCCATTTCCCCTTTTCAGGTTCAAAACTGCGTTGAATCAGTAAAAGCTTTAATTCATGACCGTCAAAACCAAAGATGATTGAGTCTACAGCAACCAGCATACGTTTTTGCCTGGAATAATGTTTCATATGAAAGTAAATCGCTCCATTTAAACTATAAAAAATATTCTATAGTGGAAAACGGATAGAAATTTTGGGTTAAAGTAATAAGAAAAACTGAAACTTAAGTAGTTACCTGATGAAGATCGGTATTTTTTTTTAAACGTACCACATAAAAATGTTCAAGGCACAAGGCTCAAGGCACAGGGAACAAGCCATAAGGGGCAGGTAAGTATGAAGGAAAGACTTTGGGGATGCAGACCCGGCAGGGCTGGCCGGGGCATAAAGGTGGCCGGCTATGGGCCTGGCTTTCAGCAGGATGACGGTCAATAACGGCAACGGCCTGGTTTAACGCTAAGGGCCTGTTATATAAATATCCGTGTTCCTGAAAAGCTTTCACGGAAATCCTTAGGGGTACAACCTTTTTTCTTTTTGAAAATGCGGTTGAAGTTGGAGATATTATTGAATCCGCAATGGTATGCAATTTCGGCTATGGATTGCGTTGTGTCGATCAGCATGCGGGATGCATGCCCGAGGCGTATTTCGGTAAGACTGTCGATAAACGTATTGCCGGTGCGCTGTTTAAAAAAACGGCTAAAGGCGGCATCCGACATATTGGCCAGCCGGGCAACTTCGTTTAGGGTTATGGGTTTGTCGAAGCTATGGTTCATGTATTCCAGCGTTTTTTCAATTCGCCGGCTGTTATAAGTGAATTGTTCTGTATTGTTAAAGGATGCATCCGACAAAATGCGCATATTTCGTGAAATAGATAGGTCGTGTAGTATTGACATTAATTCCAGCACTGAATCAAAACCCTGTTTCTGGTTCAGTTCTATTATGCGCGGAGCCAGCTGCTGGGTTGTTTCTTTTGAAAATAAGATGCCGCGTAACGATTTTTCGAGCATGGTGCGAATAAAGCTCAGCTGGTTGCGGCGAAGGAACCGTTCATCGAACAGATCTTTATGAAACTGAATGGTGATCTCGCGTATTTCGCCGCTTTTACAATTGTGGGTAAACCAGGCGTGTTGCAAATTTGAGCCTACCAATACCAGTTCCAGCTCGTCGATTTCTTCTATGTGATCGCCCACAACACGTTTGGCGCCTTTGGCGTTCTGAATAAAATTCAATTCAAATTCCTCATGATAATGCAGTGGGAAGTCGAATTTCGATTTAACACGTGAAAAAAGTGTAAAGCAATCATTCTGCGTAAGGGGGGTGATTTCCCTGAGTAAGTTGTTTTTCATACAGCGGCAGTTAATAGCAAAATCGTTTAATTAGTATTGTAAAGATGATCAAAATTATACAATTCAAGGTATGATTTGTATCATATTTATATCATGACAATGAAATTACTCAAAACCCGCTACAGTCAAAGGTTTTAGCTGAATTTATTATTTTATATATGTTCTACAAAACGAAAAAACATTAAAATATGTCAATAAAGTATTATATGGTTATCAATATTGAGTGATAAATTTGACAATAAATTGATTGCTGTATGAGAAAAAAAGTATTCTACCGGGTACTGCTATGCACATTGTGGGTACTCGCGTTAACATCCTCTTCCAATGCCCAAACCAAAACACTTGTGGGGGTCATTACAGACCATCTCGGTCTTCCTCTTGAAAAAGCTACTGTAAAAGCAAAAGGCGAAAAAGCTTCGACCATTACAGACCTGAATGGCCGGTTTCATCTTGTGGTTCCTGAAAATGTAAAAGCCCTGGTGATAAGTTATGCAGGCATATCGCCCCAGGAAATTTCCGTTGAAGGAAAAACAACGCTTGCTATAACTATCAATCTCGCTGAAAGCAAATTGAATGAGGTGGTTGTAATTGGTTATGGAACTGCCAAACGAAGCGATGTGTCGTCGGCGGTTTCTTCGGTTAAAGCCAAAGACCTTAAAGATATGCCTGTAACAGGCATCGATCAGGCGTTGCAGGGCAAAGTAGCCGGTGTAACGATACAAAATAATAGTGGTCAACCCGGCGGCGGCGTTTCGGTAAATGTGCGTGGTATTACTTCTATCAACAGCAATGATCCGTTGGTGGTGATAGATGGGGTACCTTTTACAAGCAATACAAGAAATAATACCGGATATGCGGGTTTAGGCGGTTCAAACGGTCAAACCGGTAACAGCGTACTGGCTTCTATAAATCCCGGTGATATTGAATCAATAGATGTGTTGAAAGATGCGTCGGCCCAGGCCATTTATGGTTCACTGGCTGCGAATGGCGTAATTATGATCACTACCAAAAAAGGTAAAAATGGTGAAGGCAAAATAAATTATGACATGTATTATGGTCAGCAACAGGTGCAAAAGAAATTAGATCTTATGAACCTGCAACAGTTTGCCCAATACCAGAATGAAGTAGCCCCGCTGATTGGCCTTACCCCATCACCGGAGTTTAAGGATCCTTCTGTATTGGGTTCCGGTACCGACTGGCAGGAGGCTATGTTTCAGCACGGCCAGGTTCAAAACCACATGTTGAGCTTCTCAGGTGGAAAAGATAAAACCAGCTATTATTTATCGTTCAACTATTTCAATCAGAAAGGTATTTTGATCGGTTCTGATTTTAAAAGATATACCACCCGCTTTAACCTCGATCACCAGTTAAAGAACTGGTTTAAAATAGGCTTCAGCACCAATGCAACAAGAAGTGTTCAGAATGTAACCCTGGCCGATGCGGCTGAAGGAACTATTTGGTGGGGTGCTGTTCAAAGTCCGCTGATACCTGTTAAAAACCTCGATGGCACCTGGGGCGGCGGAACTACTGTAGGCGGTTTTCAATACAGCCAGGATAACCCGATTGCCAGAAGTAATTACAGGGGTAATACATCTACCAACTGGAACGTATTTGGCAATTCATACGGAGAAGTTCAATTAAGAAAAGACCTTACTTTCAGAACCGAATTATCTTATTCACTCAATTTAAATGATAACATTGCTTTTCAGAAATCCGGTGCTATCGGGCCCACCCAGTTACAAAGCCAGCTGTTCGATAACAGGGGAAATGGTTATTATTATGCCTTCAGAAATTACTTTACCTATAACAAATGGTTTAATAAGCATAGTATCAATGCTACTCTTGGCCATGAAGCGCAGTATAATTATTATGAAAACATCAGTGGCAAAAAAGTAGATCTTGCCAATAATCTGTTAGACCTGAACGCAGGCAACAGCGATAAAACTACCTGGGAATTAGGTGGCACTAAGTGGAATACGGCCATGAGATCATACTTTGCAAGAGCCAGCTATACTTACGACGATCGCTATTCGATTTCGCTTAGCTTCAGGGCAGATGCTTCGTCGAATTTCGGACCCAATAAAAGATGGGGATATTTCCCCGGTGGATCTGCCGGATGGACGGTTACCAACGAAAAATTCGCCGATCCTATAAAAAGTGTGATGAACTATATGAAACTGCGCGTTGGGTATGGTGCAGTGGGTGGACAGGACTTACCCTGGAATGCACCCAGGCCTGCCTATACCGGAGTGGTTAGTTTTTGGCCTGGCCCCGTTGGTTTTGGTACCTCTAACTACATTAATGGGGTTGCTAATCCTGATTTGAGCTGGGAAGCCGTTGTTACCAAAAACGCAGGTATCGATGCCTCGTTTTTGAAGGGCAGAATAGATCTGAGTGTTGATGTGTACAAAAAATCAACCACCAAAATGTTATTGACCAGCGCCGGCGCCAGTTTGATTGGTTTGGGCGACCAATGGAATGATATGCAGGGGCCCATCATGAATATAGGCCAGATGAGCAATACGGGCGTTGATATAAGCCTTACCAGCAATAATATCAAAACCAAAGACCTTTCGTGGAAAACCACTGCCGTGTTTACTCATTACAAAAACAACCTCGACAAAATGCAACTTCAAAACGCAGGTCTGTCGGGTAAAGTATATTACGATAATTACGTTATCAGCTATACGAAACAGGGCTATGCGGTAGGTTCGTTCATGGGTCTTAAAACCGACGGACTGTTCCGTTCACAGGATGATCTGAACAATAGTTTGCCTCAGTTTGGATATTCAGTCGACAAAACGCACACCTGGCTGGGTGATGTACGATTCAAAGATGTTGATGGTAATAAATCAATTGATGCGAACGATATTACCTTTATCGGCAGCCCCATTCCGAAATTCACCTATGGTTTAACCAACGGCTTCACTTATAAAGATTTTGACCTTTCAGTATTTGTTCAGGGTAGCTACGGAGCAAAAATTTTCAACTTCCTTCGCTGGCAGTTAGAGAAAATGGACAATGCCTTCTATAATCAGTTGAGGACCGTAATGGACCGGTATACCGATGCAAATCCGAACGGTAAACTGCCCCGCTTTACAAATACGAATACAAACAACGTATATATCTCTGACCGTTATGTAGAGGATGGCTCATACGTTCGTATTCAAAATATCACCTTAGGATACAGGGTTCCGAAGAAGTATATTGAAAGAGCAAAAATCAGCAACGCCAGAGTATACCTGTCTATTCAAAATCTGAAAACATTTACCAATTACAGCGGATACGATCCTGAGATCGGTCAGTTTAATAACAACTTCAGACTGACGAATGTTGATATGGGCCACTATCCCAATCCACGTTCATTTACCATTGGCGCCAACATTGAGTTATAATTTTTAGATGTTTAAGGTTTTAAATATTAATACAATGAAACGTAAAAATATATATGCTTTTTTAGGAGTGTTGCTGATAGCAGCTTCCTGTAAAAAATCTTTCACCGACAGACCTGCTTTGGATAGTACCACCATTGATAATTATTACAATACAGCAGACGATGTAAGAGGGCTTACCAGTACATTGTATGGTCTTCCCTGGTCGGGTTACGAAAACAGAGCCATGGACGCCATCGGCGATGTAATGGCCGGTAATGAATATACCGGTGGCAGTGATGATCCTCCATTTTTGAACTTTTCGTTTGCTTCCACTTCAGTACGTATTTCAGATGCCTGGAAAGTGTTTTATAAAATAGGCGGCTGGACAAGCGAATACATGAAAGCGCTTGAGTTAAAAAAATCTTTAGGTGGTAATGCTACCATACTCGATCCTGGCATTGCAGAATGTCACTTCTTCAGAGGAACTGTATATTTCTATATCGGCCGAATCTGGGGCGATGCACCGATTGTAACAGACCCTGGTAAAATTGCTTTAACAGGCAGTGCCAATATTCCACGGTACATCCAGAAAGATGTATTACGTTTTGCACTGGAAGAACTGAAACTGGCAGAGGCCGGATTACCCGAAACGGATCCGCAGGCCGGCCGGTTAACCAAATATTCAGCTAAAGGCATGATGGCAAAGTTGTATTTGTATTTGAAAGATTACGATAACGCCAAAGCAAAAGCGCTGGAAGTAATTAATTCGGGGAAATATGATCTGATGCCTGACTATGGAGCTATATTTAGTTCAAGCAGCTATAACAATAATAAAGAAGCGCTTTTCTCTATACAGCACCAGCTTACCGGCAACCCCTGGGGTTCTGCCAATCAAATGAACCCCGACCGTGGCCCTTCGAACCTGCAAACAGATGAAGCCAGCATGTGGCAGCTGTACATTCCCTCGATAGACATTTTGAAAGCCTATGAGTTTGGCGATTTGCGTCGCAAAGGATCTGTAATGGAGCAGGGATGGTCGAAATCGGCCTGGAAACCGAAAAATGCCAATGCCACTTATAATGCGTTTATGGCAAATGGATATGTGTATGATACTGTACAGGCAGAAGGTAATGGCGGTATAAAAAATGGCACCCGATCGAATATTGCCAAATATGTAGTTGGTCCCGGTAAAACGTATGGAGGGGAAACCGTACTTGGCATGAACACCGGTATAAATACCATGATGTTGCGTTATGCAGATATTTTATTGATCTACGCCGAAGCCGTTTTGGGTACCAACGCTTCAACCACAGATGCCGCTGCACTTGATGCCGTAAATAAAGTACGTGCCCGTGCAGGATTGACCGCCAAAACGTCGATCACCAAAGATGATATTTTACATGAACGTCGTGTTGAATTTGCTTTTGAAGGCGATTACTGGTTCGATATCCAACGCCAGGGATTTGCAAAAGCCAAACAGATCATTGAAGCGCAAAACAGAGGTACGGCCGATTTTGCGCAAACTGTAACTTTTGCTGAAAAGTATATGTATCTGCCCGTGCCTGCCGGCGAAATACTGCAGGACCCTGAACTGTCAAAAGATCCCATTGCGTATTATTAATTCATTTAAACACGATTGTCGATATGAAAACGATATTCAATAATAAAATACTTCTGCTTGCATTTTGTATATCCGCTTTGGCTGTTACGTTGTATTCGTGCCAAAAAGATGGCGACGGCAGTCCTGATATAAAAGCCGGCAATCTGGTTGCCGATTCATTGTATCCTTCAAGTGCTGCCGGTGGAACTGTGCTCACCCTTAAAGGAAGCGGACTGGGGCAGATTCGAAAAATAGTATTTGATAAAGACAGTGTTCCTGCTTCATTTTACACAACGCTTAATACATCAACTGCTATTGTTTTCAGAGTGCCTGATACAGTATCGGGTGGTCCGCAGAATATTATTTTCACAAACAGCGACGGAAAAACTTTATCTGTTGCATTTAACGGTCTGGCTTTTCCGAGTGTTACAACTGTGTCGAACTATGATTTCGTGGCAGGCACGCAACTTACTTTAACAGGTAATAATCTTGAAACAGTTAGCAAAGTGGTATTGCACGGCAGCACCGATGCAGCTACCATTATATCAAAATCAAAAAAGCAGCTGGTGATCAAAATGCCAACAACTTCTGTTGCAAGAGCTGCTCTGGATATTACCAATGTAACCGGAGCTATTACTACAACGCAGGAATTTGTAAACCTCGCTCAGGCTTACCAGATCTTTACAGATGCTTATAGCAACGGTTTTGGCGATGGTTCGTGGGGTGATGCAGCTGTCATTTCAACCACAGAATTTAAAACAGGTACCGCATCGGTAGGGAAGAAATATCAAAAGGGTAACTGGCACCTGATTGGCTTTGCCAACTGGTGGCCTGGTTGTGCTTATGATGCTTCTTACACATACCTCACTTGTTGGGTAAAAGGTGCTTCAAGAGATTATTCGTTGTATATCATGTCGGATAAAATCACCGGCGGATATGGAAATTATCTCGAATCAAACAGAATTGACGTTCCTGCCAATGTATGGACGTATTTTAAAGTTCCTTTGTCGACACTGAATCTGTGGGCTACAGGTACACCGTTTAATCAGCTTGGTTTCAGAATTAAAGGCCCCGATGCACAGGATGAAACATTTTATTTCGACGATGTGTTGCTGGTTAAGTAAGTACAGATACAATAAAGGCGTAGTTTTTAAGACGAATGATAATCATGAATTTAATTAAGATAAACTTTTTTTTGCTGGTGGCGGGTCTGTTGGGGGCCAACTGCTCCCCGGCTCAGCCTCCGGCGAAAGAATTGCCGGCCGATAAAAATGCTACTGTTGAAACCATTAACCTGTATAATAATTTGAAAAAGTTATCACAGAAGGGTTTTATGTTCGGCCACCAGGACGATCTGGCCTATGGTGTTAACTGGAAATACGAAAGCGGTCGCAGCGACGTGAAGGACGTTACGGGTGATTATCCGGCCGTTTACGGATGGGAGTTAGGCGGTTTGGAAGCGGGGCAGGATAAGAATCTTGATGGCGTACCTTTTAAGAAAATGCGGCAATTCATTAAAGAAGGCTACGAACGGGGCGGCGTGATTGCTATCAGCTGGCATACCCGTAGTCCGCTGGGTGCCGAAAAAGGCGCCTGGGATACTACGCACGGAACAGTAGCAACTATTTTACCCGGCGGAAGTAACCATGAGTTATATAAATCATGGCTCGATGAAGTGGCCAGGTTCTTATTATCTCTGAAAGGAAGTAAAGGCGAAACAATACCTGTATTGTTCAGACCATTTCATGAATTAACAGGCAACTGGTTCTGGTGGGGAAAAAATGCGTGCACGCCGGAGCAATACAAAATATTATGGCGCTATACGAAATATTACCTGAGCGAAGAAAAGAAAGTACACAACCTGTTGTATGTATATAACACAGCGGGTGATTTTAAAACCAAAGAAGAATTTCTGGAGCGTTATTCAGGTGATGATGCTGCCGATATGGTTAGTTTTGATGCGTACCAATATGACGACCCCTTAAAAAGCGACTGGTTTGTAAAAAACACCGGTTCTTTATTAGGCATCATCGAAGAAGTAGCTGCCGCGAATAACAAATTATGTGCGCTGGCCGAAACAGGATATGAAACAATTCCCTATGGGGAATGGTGGACAGAAACTTTGTTGAAAGCAATAGGGCAACATAAAATTTCCTATGTATTGGTTTGGCGTAACCATGGATATAATGAATGGATGAAAAAAATGCATTACTATGCTCCCTATACAGGCCATGGTTCAGCCCCCGATTTTATAAAATTTTATCAGCAATCCAATACCCTTTTTGAAAAAGATGTAGAAAAAGAAAAGTTGTACAACGAGTAGCTCTGCGATTGCTTGATTGTTTAAACAATCAGACCATCTATTCCATAAACCTGTCAGATGTAAAAAATACGATCCGTACCCTAACCTTTTATAAAACTTCATATATAACGATTAACCCCTGATGACCTGTGGGGTGGTTACTGACGGGTTTTAAGCGTGATTTTTTCACTTTAAAACTTGCATATGAAAAAACAAACCTATCCATTAATGGCCTGGGTAAGGGCCATGCTTATCCTTTTGCCGGCTGTTCAGTTTGCATCCGGCTGTAAAAAAAGTATCAACGAAAAAGCTGATGAGCCAACAGGTTCACGGCAGGTAACAACTGAATTAACAAATGGCTGGGGAAATGGTGTAAACCTGCAGCCATCGTATTACAACAGTGGCAACGTAAACTTTGGATGGAGCCTGATGAAAGCGAACACTAAAATTAAAACAGTGCGTATTGAAATTGAACCTACGGTTAGTATTACAACTGTTAAGTCGTGGATTTCGCAGGCAAAAAGCAATGGGTACAATGTTATTTGCACCTATCACAAGGCTTCGGTGCTGGGCAGTGATAATGGTAGCGAGCTAACGGCCGCGGCTAACTGGTGGAGGAGCAATTATAGTAACCTGGCAGCATCCGGTTCGTTTACGGTTAACCTCATGAACGAATGGGGCAGCCATAACATCAGTTCAAATTTGTTTGCCGGTGCGTATAATACCGCCATTAGTATCGTACGTCAGGTGTACAGCGGTACCATTATCATTGATATTCCCGGCTGGGGGCAGGAAACACGCACCGCCGCGGATGCAGTAAGGGGAACCAATGGAACCCGTATTGCCGATGGCAACATAGTTCTTTCAACACATATTTATCCCGGTTCATGGAACCAGGGACGAAACAGGTGGCTGGCAACGGCCGATCTGGATGAACTGGCTACGGCAGGAAAAGGATGTATTGTGGGTGAATTTGGCAATGGCACATCGGGCAGCGCCGACTGGCTGGGCCTGGTGAATTATGCCAAATCAAAAGGCTTTACGGTGCTTGGATGGTGCTGGAATGGTGATGGTGGCAGTATGAACATGGTTACTCCTGCATGGGTATCGAACCCAACCGCTACCAGCTTTAGTAAGAGCAGTTACTTTAATACAGTGTATAATTTGTTATAAGAAGCGAGTAGTAAATAGTAAGTGGCAAGTCGTGAATGGTCAATGGTCAATGGTGAATAAAAACCGTTTGACGTTTACTATTTCACGTTTTACGCCTGATGATTTAACCGGTGAACAGGAAAATGAGGTTTCTCATTGACTATTCACCATTGACCATTCACCAATGAAGTTAACATTATTAGACGCAGGCATTGTGTTGTTATACCTGGCTACCATGGTAGCGATAGGCTGGACGTTACGTAAAAGGGCAAGGAAAAACAAGGAAAGCTATCTGTTAGGTGGTAAATCGCTGCCATGGTATATGCTGGGTTTAAGCGATGCCAGCGATATGTTCGATATAAGCGGCACTATGTGGATGGTGGCTTTGTGTTTTGTATATGGCATGAAATCGATCTGGATCCCCTGGTTATGGCCTGTATTTAACCAGGTGTTTATGATGATGTTCCTGTCGAAATGGGTGCGCCGCTCAAATGCAAGCACCGGCGCCGAATGGCTGGTAACGCGATTTGGTTCAACGGGAAAAAGTGTAAAAAGCTCGCATAATGTAGTAGTGGCTTTTGCTTTGCTGAGCTGTTTTGGCTTTTTGGCCTATGGGTTTGTTGGATTGGGAAAGTTCATTGAAATATTTGTTCCGTGGGATATGGTAAAAGAGTACGTACCATTTGCTGTGACGCCTGAATACGTACCTCATTTATATGGAATAATATTCACGCTGTTTGCCATGTTCTATTCTATTTTAGGAGGTATGCATAGCATTGTGCTGGGTGATGTGATCAAATACGTAATCATGACCGTGGCCTGTATTGCTATTGCAATTATTGCTATGATTCGTTTACATGGCGACGGTACTCCGTTGCATGTTCCGCAGGGTTGGGCTAATCCCTTCTTTAACTGGCGCCTGAACCTCGACTGGAGTAAGATTATACCCGACGCTAATAAAAAGATTGCAGAAGACGGATTTGGGTTGTTTGGCTTTTTCTTTATGATGATGCTGTTCAAAGGTATATTTGCAAGTCTTGCAGGCCCTGCGCCCAACTACGACATGCAAAAGGTTTTGTCGACCCGTTCCCCGAAGGAAGCCAGTAAAATGTCGGGATTCGTATCCATTATTTTGTTGCCGGTGCGTTATGCGATGATCATTGGTCTTACCGTACTGGCCTTGTTATATTATAACCAACTCGATTTACATACTGCCAGGGGTACTGATTTTGAAAAGATACTACCAGGCGCTATCAATAACTTTTTACCGGTTGGCATTCTGGGATTGGTGCTAACGGGTTTGCTGGGCGCTTTTATGGGAACATTTTCGGGTACCCTTAATGCCGCACAGGCCTATATAGTAAATGATATTTATCTGAAATATATAAATCCCAATGCCGGCACAAAAAAAGTAATTACGGCTAATTACCTGGTTGGTATTGTAGTTGTGGTTATTGGTGTAGGGCTTGGTTTTTTTGCCAAAGATGTAAATTCTGTTTTGCAATGGATCGTTGGCGCCTTATACGGTGGTTATATTGCAGCGAATATGTTGAAGTGGTATTGGTGGCGATTTAATGCGAACGGATTTTTCTGGGGTATGGCCAGTGGTATTATAGCCGCCCTTGTTTTTCCATACATTTTTAAAAATACGTTACCCTTATACAGCTGGCCATTGTTGTTTTTGATTTCATTAAGCGGTTGTTTTATTGGTACCTGGTTAGCCCCTCCAACGGAAGAAGCCGTATTAAAGCAATTTTATAAAACAGTAAAACCATGGGGTTTCTGGAAACCTATACAGCTTAAGGTTATGGCCGAAGATCCGGCGTTTAAACCAAATGACCGGTTCAAAACAGATATGTTCAATGTGGTGTTAGGCATCATTGGTCAGTGTTGTTTAACCATTTTACCTATGTATGTTGTATTATGGATGAAGCTTCCTTTGCTGATAACAGTTGGTATTCTGGTGATAATTGCATTGATATTGAAACGAACATGGTGGAACAAGTTGGAAAACTAAATAGTCTACAAAAATTGAAAATAATGGATAAGAATTTTTTGAAGCGGCTGGAAATGCTTGAAAAAACACATGACGAATTAATTAACCTTACCAATGAAAAAGTTGAAGAAAATAACGGTATATATTGCCGTTATAAAAACCCTGTATTAACTGCAGGCCATGCACCCCTGTTATGGCGCTATGATCTGAATGCCGATACCAATCCGTATTTAATGGAAAGGTTTGGTATCAACTCCGTGCTGAATGCAGGGGCTATAAAGCTCAATGGAAAATACTACCTGATTGCGCGGGTAGAAGGTATAGACCGTAAATCTTTTTTTGCAGTAGCAGAAAGCGAAAATGGCGTTGATCATTTCAGGTTTTGGGATTACCCGGTTTTGATGCCTCAAACCGAAGTGGAAGACACCAATATATACGATATGCGGGTTGTGCAACATGAAGATGGATGGATTTACGGATTGTTTTGTACAGAGCGCCGCGATCCCAAAGCATCGGATGCTGATCAGTCGTCGGCCGTTGCACAATGTGGCATCGCACGCACAAAAGATTTAAAAAAATGGGAGCGCCTGGCCGATCTGAAAACGCCATCGCCGCAACAGCGAAATGTGGTGCTGCATCCCGTATTTGTAGATGGACAATATGCTTTTTATACCCGGCCGCAGGATGGTTTTATTGAGGCAGGCTCAGGCGGAGGCATTGGTTTTGGTTTAAGTGCCGGTATGGAAAATGCCGTTATTCATAAAGAAGTTATTGTTGACAAAAGAGTTTATCATACCATATCTGAATCAAAGAACGGTTTAGGGCCCCAGCCTATAAAAACAAAATACGGCTGGTTGCACCTCGCTCACGGCGTGCGCAACACCGCAGCTGGTTTGCGGTATGTGTTATATATGTTTATGACCGATTTGAACGATCTCACAAAAATAATTTACAAACCCGGCGGTTATTTTATTGCTCCGGAAGGTGAAGAAAGGGTAGGTGATGTGTCGAATGTTGTATTCGGAAATGGCTGGGTGGTTGATGATAACGAACGGGTATTAATTTACTACGCTTCATCCGATACCCGCATGCATGTGGCCGAGTCAACCATTGACCAGTTGACAGATTATGTTATGCATACGCCGGCCGACGGATTTACTTCGGCCGCATCGGTAAATACACTGTATAAAATTATTGATAACAATAAAACACTGCAGCGGGAAGGTAAAATAACAACAGCTTCCTATGCAAAACCGAAATCAAAAAAGGTTTTATAATATTTCATGAACCTGCAGCTTTTCAAACAGGAAATGCAACAGGAACTGCGCGATATACTTCAATACTGGATGCAATACACCGTTGATGAAGTGAAAGGCGGTTTCTGTGGTAAGATCGATAACAGCAATATCTGCTATGCCGGGGCTGACAAAGGATCTGTGTTGAACGCCCGCATTTTGTGGACGTTTTCTGCCGCTTTTAATTGTACAAAAGAACCGCAGTATGCAGCTATTGCCACCCGGGCTTTTGAATACATACAAAACCATTTCATCGATAAGGAATACGGCGGTGTTTTCTGGAGTGTGACCAGCAGCGGTGAAGCGGCTGATACAAAAAAGCAGATATATGCCCTTTCCTTTGTGATATATGCCTGCAGCGAATACTACCGTGCCGTGCAACAGGAAACGGCAAAGAAACTCGCTACAGAACTGTATACGCTTATTCAGCAATACAGTTTCGACAAAGAAAAGGGTGGATACCTTGAAGCATTTGCCAGAGACTGGACACCATTGGCCGATTTACGGCTCAGTAAAAAAGATGCCAATGAAAAGAAAACCATGAATACGCACCTTCATATTCTGGAAGCTTATACCAGTTTGTATGGCATATGGCCCAACCCTGAGCTGGCGCATATGATAACCTTATTGCTAAATGATTTTGATAAATACATCATCAATAAACAAACCGGTCATTTGAATTTGTTTTTTGATGACAACTGGACGGTTAAATCAGACACGGTTTCATACGGACATGATATTGAAGCCAGCTGGTTATTACTGGAGGCCGCTGAGGTTATACAAGATAAAGAGCTGATTTCAACAATGAAAACCAATGCTCTTTTAATGGCCGATGCCGCCACCCGGGGGCTTGATGCCGACGGAGGCCTATGGTATGAATATGAGCCATCGCATCAGCACCTGGTCAAAGAAAAGCACTGGTGGCCGCAGGCCGAAGCATTGGTAGGTTTTTATAATGCCTGGCAAATCAGTAATGACAACCGGTACCTTCAGTATGTGTTTAATAACTGGGCTTTTATAAAGCAATACATCCATGATAATAAAAACGGAGAATGGTTTTGGGGGGTGAATGAAGATCATTCCCTTATGCAAAACCGGGATAAAGCAGGCCTTTGGAAATGTCCATACCATAATGGCCGGGCCTGTATTGAAATTCTAAGGAGGATTTTTTATTTGAATACTTAGCGACTACAGTTTAGCAGTTGGAAAGGGTTGAGTCGAAAGGCTCACCCTTTTTTTATGCAGGCAATAAAAAAAGGAAAGAGGGAGAACCCTCTCATCCTGTTTTATTTATGCCCTCAATGCATAAAAAAGATAAATAAATTATGAAAATTAGTTATTGAAGTCAGGTTGGAATAATAATATGTCAAAAATACAATTAATAAAGGAAAACAGCTAATACTATTGATGCAATTTCTTTGTTGATAATGGTTATACTTTATCTGATTATAAAGAAAACCTGCCGCTTGTAGTCGGATGTTTAATTAAACTGTAATGGATTGTAACAGATCGGCGGGCGACAGATGGTTATAATCTTTTATAAATTGAATTGTATTGTTGTACTGTGCAAATTCCTCTTTTTCATGCAATAATGTAAGTACCACACTGGGCATCCCGGCATTTTGTGCGGCTTCAACGCCTTTTGGCGCATCTTCAAATACAATACAGGCGGGTGCATCAACGCCTAATAGCTTTGCAGCTTTCAAATAAGTTTCGGGATGTGGTTTGCTTATGGCAACATCGTCTGCGCTAACAATAGCGCTAAAAAAATGCCTGATATTCAGGTTGTCTAATACAAAATCGATATTGAACATAATAGCGGCCGACCCAATGGCCATCGGTATTTTCAGGTCGTATGCTTTTTCAAGGAATTGCTGCAGGCCCGGTATCAGTTTTAAATGCGGCAGGTATTCCTGCTGATACCTTTTTTCTTTTTCAATAGATAAATGGTCCATTTCTTCGGCAGTAAACCGGTCTTTTCCAAACACCCGTACCAGCAGTTCACTGTTTTTGCCATACATCTGGCTTTTTACCTGTTCGCGGGTTAATCCGGCTCCCAGTTCTTCATTTAATACATAATGCCATGCTTTTACGTGGAATTGCATATCGTCGATCATGGTACCGTTCAGATCAAATAAAAAAGCCTTATTCATTTTCATGTGCATTTAAATAAAAAAAACACCGCAAAAATAAGGTATCAGCCCTGTTTTGCGGTGTAAAACAACCAAACACATGAATTTTAGCTAAGAGAATAAAGAAGTAAAAAGAGAAAAAAGAGCAGCGCTACTGCATTCACGGCGCTGGCGCCGGTCATATATTGAAATTAACCTGCATTCGGCAACCATTGCCGGGCGATGACTCGATTTTAACACGTCCGTTGAAAAGTTCTGTGCGGCTTATAATATTGGTGATACCAATGCCATTTCGTTTCATTGAAGTATCGAACCCCTTGCCATTGTCGGCTATATTTACCTGCAGCATGTTTTTATGTTGAACAACAGCAATGGTTATTGCCGTAGCTTCTGCATGTTTTATGATGTTGTTTAACTGTTCCTGAACAATGCGGAAAATGGTCATTTTAAGTTTGTCATCCAACTGCTGTTCGTCGGGTACTGAAAATTTCAGCGATATGGGGCAGTTTTTAACGAGTGTAATGTTTGCGATCAAATCATTTAACGATAGCTCAAGGCCCACTTCCTTATGAAAAGTTTCGATCATTGATTTTGACAACCGGCGTATTTCTTCAATGGCGCTGTTAATGGTATCGCTGCTCCGCTGTATCATGGCGAGCTGCATGTTGGGATTGTCTTTTGCGCAAATTAAAAATAATCGTGCTGTTGTTAGCACCTGGCTGATATTGTCGTGAAGTTCGCGACCCAGGGTTTCTCTTTCTTTTTCCTGTGCATCAATAACGGCTTTGGCTATTTCCTGCTGCCGCCTGATCTTTTCTTCTACAAGCTGGTTTTGCAGCTCGATTTTTTCAGTGATATCGTTTGCCAGCACCAGCCAGGCATTATTGCCTTTGTAATTGATGGCGTGGGCCAGTAGTTCAACAAAAATGGTTTCTTTATTCTTTTTAACGTGTTTTCTTAATATAGAAGGCCGGTTGGTGTGACTGGCTTTGGGTAATAATTGTTGCAGTTCCTGCTTTTCTTCGGGCGACATCAAATCATAAGCCGTCATTTTCATAAACTCTTTCCGGTTATAGCCATATAATTGTACAGCCGCTTCATTTACTTCAACAAACTGCAGCGTGGCGGCATCGGCAACCCAAATAGGAAGCGGACTTTTATAAAACAGGTTCTTATATAAGTATTCCGACTCTTTAATTAATTCTTCGGCTTTTTTGCGCTCGCTAATGTCCCTGAAATTACCAACAAGGGCATTGATGCCGGGTACATCGAGCATGTTGGAAGCCAGTCCCTGCACCCACCGTTCTTTTCCGCTTTTATCAAATACCTTAACATCTATAGTAAATAGCTTTGAAGCATTGGCAGTTAAATTTTGCAATAATTCGGCTATCGAAGGCAGGCTGTCGGGGTGAATAAAAGAGCATACATGCCTGCCCATGTAGTCGCTTTCGTCGTACCCGAGAATTTTTTTGGCAGAAGGAGAACCGTAAAAAATATTTCCTTCGGCATTGGCCATCGTAATTATATCTGTACTGTTTTCAATAAGCGATCTGAATTTTAATTCGCTTTGCAGCAATGCTTCTTCGGCCTTTTTGCGTTCGGTAATATCTCTGAAACTGCACACAATGGCGTTTACATCGCTTAAATGCAGTTGATTGATGATGATGCCTTCTGTCCATATAATGGTGCCGTCTTTTTTATTGAAGCTGGCAGGAAAGGGAATAAAGCAGGCCGGATGTTTTAATGCTTTTGATAAATCACTTATAAAAGCTTCGCTGGTCAACTGATCGCCTTCGGCATAACCGGTGTTTTTTTGAAAAGAGGGACTGCTGTACATAATTGTACTCTGTTCGTTTAATAGTACAATCATATCTGTTGCATGGTCTGAAAACGTGTGAAACAGTTTTTCAACCGAGCGAAGTTTTTGCTTATTGGCCATTTCTTCGGTAACATCCTTAACTGTGCACGAAAGAGCAATTACTTTTTTGTGTTCACGAACAGGGGTAACGGATATTTCGAAAAAAACAGTTTTTTGTTTGATGTTTAATTGTTGTGTAAGTTTTTGGGATATGCCTTTAAAACCAGCTTCGTAAATTTTTTCCCACTCAACTTTTTTCGAAGCATCGAGCATACCGACGCAATCAACAACGGCACTGCCGGGCGCCACATCATTTCCGGTGATTTCTTTTATTTTATTACGAAGATGTATGTTGCAGATAATGTATCGAAAGCTTTTATCTAATACCCACATGTACCCTTCGGCGTTTTCAACTACGTTACTTAAAACAGCCATCATATCTGAATGCCATTTTTCGGTATCTGTAGAATGCCCGGTACTGCTACGCGAAACAGAAGATGTTTGCATATATAATTTTATATAGTTGTGTCAAAAGAACACTCCGCTTTCATGCATTAACATGAAAACATATCTGGCCTAACGAAGGGATTTTTTGCTACTATTCAGAGAGATTAATTGACCGGTTGGAAAGTCACTGAGCCAAATGTGTATCGGAAACTAACAATGTAAATTTAAAAAAATATATTAAACAGATTTCATTAACGGTTATAAATCTTAACTATTGTTCAATTTTAATTGATAAAAAAATCAGGAGTACTACCGGCCGGGGCTAATTCTTTGATAATTACGGTGCTTTACCGGTATGATGAATTGATTCGGGTACTTCCCGGGTTTGGAAAAATTGCCGGCGATCAATAAATAGGAGGAAAAGGGGGTAAAATCATACAACAACCGGCCAATGAGCTCAGCAGGGAGAACTAATAAGTTACCCTAATTTTGACGCATGAATACAGCTTTGGTGCAGCCTGTTGTTTCGAAACGGAGAGCCCGGTTATCGATTGGTGCATTCTTTTTTATGGCCGGATTGTGTTTTGCCAGCTGGGCCTCCCGCATTCCCGATATTAAACTTTATCTGAAGTTAAGCGATGCCGGGTTGGGCGGCGTATTACTTGCCCTGCCGGTTGGACTAATGGTTTCGTTGCCTTTTTCGGGTTGGCTGGTGCATCATTTCGGCAGCCGAAAAATGGTTTTATTATCTGCCGTTTTGTATGCCTCGGTATTGAGTACGATCGGTTTGGTGCACGCTACCTGGCAACTGGTTATTGCCTTATTTGCCTTTGGTTTGGTGGGCAACCTGTTAAATATCGCTGTGAACACACAGGCGGTTAGTCTTGAAGTTTTGTATGGCCGCTCCATCATGGCCTCCTTTCATGGAATATGGAGCCTCGCAGGTTTTACCGGTGCTTCTGTCGGCACCATTATGATCAATTTTCATCTTTCACCATTTACGCATTTTGTTATTATTACCTTAACTGCGTTTACGCTTGTTGGTTTGTTATACCGAAATACCCTGATACAGGATATCAATGCTGATTCAGACAGGCCCTTGTTTGCAAAACCCGATGCTACTTTGTTGAAGCTGGGTTTGATTGCCATGTGCTGCATGGTTTGCGAAGGAGCTATGTTTGACTGGAGTGGTGTTTATTTTCAAAAAATAATTCAGGTGTCCAAAGGATTAACGACAGTTGGATATACGGCGTTTATGTGTACCATGGCAGGCGGACGTTTTATCGGCGACAAACTGATAACCCGGCTTGGTACACAACGTATGCTGCAAATAAGCGGACTGGTTATTGTCTGCGGATTGTCGCTGGCAATCGGAATGCCATATCTTGTTACGGCTACATTAGGGTTTATGCTGGTGGGCATTGGCGTATCGTCGGTAGTGCCGCTGGTATATGGCGCTGCCGGAAAATCAACCATATTTTCACCGGGCGTGGCGCTGGCCGCCGTATCTACCATCGGCTATCTTGGTTTTTTGGCCGGTCCGCCAATGATCGGTTTTATAGCGCAGGCTGCCAACCTTCGATGGTCGCTGGCGCTGATTGCGGTATTGGGATTTACCACTACGATCATTGCTACACGCACACAATTTAAATAACGAATATCGAATGTTGAATTTTGAATGTTGAAATTTCGACATTCGTCATTGGACATTCGACATTCGAAATTGGATATTATTTACAGCATCATATCAGCAATTTGCTCACCAATTACCGGAGCCAGGGCAACCCCCATGCCGCTCATGCGAACGGCACAAAATACCTGTGGAGACACTTCTTTTACGATGGGCATTTTTTCATTTCCCATACCCATAATGCCGCTCCACCGGTCGGTTATCTGGTAGGTATAACCGGGCAGAATATATTTTGCGAGGAATTGCTCCAGTTCGTTTTGTATTTTTTCGGTGATCGTCATTTCGGTGGTGGCTTCTTCTTCAAAAGCCTTGTTGCGTGCGCCGCCGAGCAGTATGCGGTTGCCCAGGTTGCGGAAGTAGTAATAGCCCGCATCGTAATGAAAAGTGCCTTTTAATTTCAATCCTTCGATGGGCGTTGTTACCAATACCTGTCCGCGGGCAGGTATAATATTCAGGTTGGGCAGCAATTGCCGGGCAAATGCATTGGTGCAAATAAGCAGCCGGCTGGTGCTCACATTCACAAGCTGATTGGTATACAGATCGATATGGTCATTATTTTTTTCAAAGCCGCTAATTTCAACGGCATTTAAAACAGTTACTCCCATGCCCTGTATGGCCTGTAGCAATGCCTGGCACAATTTGCCCGAATGCAGATATCCTTCGAGTTTATTTTCAATTAAATGGGCTACGCTGTGTAAACCCAATTCAGGTATTTTTTTATCGGCCTGTTTGAATGTTTTTTCTTTATCGGTTATGTTGTGCAGCAATTTGTTTAGCCGGTGCATGTCATCGTGCAGTTGTTTTTTTTGATGGCTATCATTTTCAGTGAAAAGCTCGTAGCCGCCGCACAGGTCAAAATCAATGGCTTTATCTTTAAACACTTTACGAATTCGCTGCAGCCCATTATACCGCATTTCAACCAGTTGTAACATATTGTCTTCGCCATACTTTGCCATATCTTCTGCCAGTTCGGTAACGCTGCCAAAGCAGGCAAAGCCGGCATTGCGCGTACTGGCGCCTGTAGGAATAATACCCCGGTCAACAATGGCTATTGATAATTTGGGCTTTTTCTTTTTAAGATACCAGGCGCACCATAACCCTACCAGTCCGCTGCCCACAATAATTACATCTTTGGGTGCATAAAAACTTTCTTTTTCCCAGATAGAAACTTGCATTTTTATATTTTTACAACTGTAATCGAATATAAATTAAGAAGTAAACAACTGATGATGAAAAAAATTATCCAATTACTATCCTGTGTATTACTATTAACCGGTTGTGAAAGTACTCAACAAATACTTAAAACGCTGGGGCAGGACCCGAACGGACAGTTAACCAGTACCGAAATTGCCTCGGGGTTAAAACAGGCGCTTGAAGTGGGTGCTCAAAATTCGGCCAGCCAGTTATCGGCCCTCGACGGATTTTTCAAAAATGCAGCTATTAAAATATTGTTGCCGCCCGAAGCGCAAAAAGTTGAAAAAACCTTGCGCGATGTAGGCATGGGCAGTTTGGTTGATAAAGCTATTTTATCGGTAAACCGTGCCGCAGAAGATGCCGCCAAATCTGCTTCACCTATTTTTATCGATGCCATCAGAACAATGACCATACAGGATGCCATCGGCATTTTGCAGGGCGGTGATTTTGCGGCGACCAATTACCTGAAATCAAAAACAACCAGCGCATTGATAACGGCTTTTAAACCGGTTATTGAAAAATCGCTCGAGAAAGTAAGCGCTACCAAATACTGGTCGGATGTATTTACGAATTACAATCGTTTTGCAACCAATAAAATCAACCCCGATTTGAGCGGTTTTGTAACGGGTAAAGCCATCGATGGTATTTTTTACCAGGTAAGTCTTGAAGAACAAAAGATCCGCAAAGATCCTGTTGCACGGGTAACCGATCTGTTGAAGAAAGTGTTTGGAAGCCGGTTGGCGCAAGGGCAATAATGAATATTGAATGTCGATGTTGAAATGAAGAAATAAAAAATGTCGAAGTTTGGTTTTTACTTCGATATTCGACATTTATCATTCATTATTCGATATTTAAAAGCCCATGCTTAATTTTATAAACCAGCTCAATCCCCACAGCACTAATCAGCATGCGGTGCTTTTTATTGGGTATTAATTTTTGTGTCCAGTCAACGAAACCGCCATCCGATAAATTGATCTCCATGCCATTGTGTTCGAGAAAAAATTTGAATTGAACCAACTGGTAATAATCGCCGGGATCTTTTTGTTGTTCAATATGTATGCTGATCGATTGATTCAGTTTGTGCAGCTGCGCTTCTAATTTTTGACGGAAGGCGGCATTGCTATCTTTTAAATAGATCTTAATAGATAATTTATCACTGTTGAACGCTGACGATAAAAGGCTTATATGAATATTGATGTGTTCCGGCAGGTTTTGCAGCTCAAAAGCAAAGCTGCCGGTATCGCGTCCGCCGGTTGCCATACACAATACACTAAAATGAGCGGTGAAGCCCGGGTTCGAAAAAGCCTGGCTTCTTACATGGCGGTGGGCAGTGGCATATTTTATATTGCCGGTTGTTTTTTTGTGTTTGAATTCCTGTGCCATTAATAATGCAAACACATTGGTAGCATCCGAAACAACTTCAGTTCCTCTTGTGGCCGAAACAACATTGTTCTGATCAACAAAACCTACGGCAGAGCAGGTTCCCGAAGGGGTTAATGGCGATAAGGTAACAACGCTGAACCCGGCTTCTTCCATTAATTTCAGGCATTGCAGTTCATATTCTTTTAAATCAATGGCCGAAACGCCTGAAGGGGCCGTGAACCTGTTCTTTTCAAACAGCTTTAATAGTTCGGGTGGTGAAATTGTTTTGGCCTTTATCCTGAACAATTCAAGCAATAAGCTATTCAATTCCGATGCGCTCAGCTTTTCGTTCAGATCATTTAACAGGTTGGCATATCCTGTCCTTTCTTCGATCAGTTTTGAAATATGACTCACTGATAAATAAAGAATATTTAATATAGAATGTTGAAGTATTGGAAATTAATAAAAAATGTCGAATGCAGAAGTAAATACTTCAGCATTCGACATTCAACATTCGTTATTCGATATTAAATATGTATCGGCTCACCGTAGGCCACTTCTATCGCTTCTTTTATATTTTCGCTCATAGTGGGGTGCGGGTGAATACTATCAAGCACTTCGTGATAAGTAGTTTCGAGTTTGCGGGCAACTACTGTTTCTGCAATCATTTCGGTAACGTTATATCCGATCATGTGAGTGCCCAGCCATTCGCCGTATTTGGCATCGAAGATTACTTTTACAAAACCTTCGTTATGTCCGGCTGCAGATGCTTTACCGGCAGCGGTTAACGGAAATTTACCAACTTTAATTTCGTAACCGGCATCTTTAGCCTGTTGCTCGGTTAAACCAACCGAAGCAATTTCGGGTGAGCAATAGGTACAACCCGGAACGTTGCCATAATCGAGCGGTTCGGGCTGATGGTTGAATTTCTTTTCACCATAGGCAATGGCTTCAACGCAAATAATACCTTCTTTCGAAGCTACGTGCGCCAGGGCCTGACCGGGAACGCAGTCACCGATAGCGTATACACCCGGTACATTGGTTTTGTAATATTTGTCAACTGCAATTTTACCTTTTTCGGTTTTTACACCGTTTTCTTCGAGACCAATGCCTTCAACATTGGCAGCTACACCAACAGCGCTTAATAACACATCGGCTTCGAGGGTTACTTCGCCATCTGCTGTTTTAACTTTTGCTTTTACGCCGTTGCCGCTGGTATCAACACTGGTAACTTCTGCACTGGTCATGATTTCGATGCCGTTCTTTTTGAAGTTTTTAGCCAGTTCTTTTGATACTTCTTCATCTTCTACCGGCACTATGCGCGGCATAAATTCAACGATGGTTACTTTGGTGCCGAGGGCGTTGTAAAAATAGCCGAACTCAACGCCGATCGCTCCGCTACCAACAACGATCATGCTTTTGGGTTGCCCGGGCAACACCATCGCTTCGCGGTAACCGATTATTTTTTTGCCATCTATTTTCATGCTGGGCAATTCGCGGCTACGGCCACCGGTTGCCAGAATGATATGTTTAGCTTCTACTATCTGAGTTTTACCATCGGTGCTTTTTACTTCAATTTGGCCTTTGGCTTTCAGTTTTCCAAAACCCATGATCACATCGATCTTGTTCTTCTTCATTAAAAACTGAACGCCTTTGCTCATTTTATCGGCTACTCCGCGGCTGCGTTTTACTACTGCTGCAAAGTCGGCTTGTCCGCTGGCTTCAATGCCATAATCTTTTGCATGCTTAATGTATTCGAATACCTGGGCGCTTTTTAATAAAGCTTTGGTGGGAATACAGCCCCAGTTCAAACAAATACCTCCAAGACTTTCTTTTTCAATAACAGCGGTCTTGAAACCGAGTTGTGAAGCCCGGATAGCCGCCACATATCCGCCGGGGCCGCTTCCGAGTACTACTACGTCGTATGCCATTTTCGATTTACGATTTTAGATTTTACGATTTTCTGATTCTTCCGGCAGTATTGTATTACTGACTTTCTTATTACCTTCTAAAGACCTGCGAAGCTACTCGAAAATGAGAAAAGAGCAAAAAAAAGGGAATGACTCCATTCCGCGCTTTTTTGGTAATATTTATTGTGTTATATATGCCTTTTTTTTGCACATGCTTCAGAAATTGTTAATTACCTGTATCTTTTAGATGGTGAACACGGTCGATTTACTACCTTCATCTAACAACCCCATTATGAAAAAGTTTATCCGTGGCTTTATTTACATTATTCTGTTAATAGTTGTTCTTTTTAGCGCATATGCTTTCATTTCGGGCAAAACTTATTTGTTTGAGGCTGTATGGTACAATTTTGCCAATATCGATGACTATCAAAAATTTACTAATAACACCGTTGTAACCGGTGTTCCACAACCCTGGAGCGAGGCAAACGGCTATAATAAAACGCCCCTTAAGCCTGAGTTGAAAAAAATGCTCGAAGACCTGGAAACCATTGCCCTGCTGGCCATTAAAAACGATAGCATTGTTTATGAGCAGTATTGGGATGGTTATAGCGACTCTTCTTTATCGGGCTCGTTTTCGATAGCCAAAAGCATAACCGGTTTGCTGATTGGCGCTGCCATAAAAGAAGGAAAGATTCAATCGGTTGAAGAGCCGGTTGGCAATTATCTGGATGAATTTAAGCAGGGTCAGAAGGCAAAAGTGCGCATTGTTGATTTGCTTACCATGAGCAGCGGCACCAACTGGGACGAATCGTATGCGAACCCGTTTTCGGCAACAACTGAATTGTATTATGGCCATAATGCCAATAAAGTTGCTGTTGCGGTGTCGGTAGTTCGGCCGCCCGGCACTTTGCATAGATATAAATCAGGAGATACAGAACTGCTGGCACTGATTCTTAAAAAAGCAACCGGTAAATCGCTCAGCGCCTATGCTTCGGAAAAATTATGGCAGCCGCTGGGGGCCGAACATGCTGCATTGTGGAGCACCGATGATATAGGCGGAACCGAAAAAGCCTATTGCTGTTTTAATTCAAATGCACGCGATTTTGCGCGACTGGGTCAACTGATGCTCGACAGCGGCCGATGGAAAGGCAATGAAATTATTTCAACCGATTACTACCTGAAATCAATACACCCCTGCATGATCCCCGACGAAACGGGTGAACCCACCAAATATTATGGGTACCAGTGGTGGCTCATACCCAGCCGGCCCGATATTTTTTATGCCCGCGGTATTTTGGGCCAGTACATCATCGTAATTCCTTCGAAAAAAACAGTAGTGGTAAGACTTGGCAAAAAAAGAGCTCAGGAGCGCATCGATATGGCTCCGGCAGAGGTAGATGCGCTGATAAAATGGGGGTTGAGTTTGTAGGGCCCTGAGCGTAGTCGAAGGGGACTGACCCGGCATTCTGAGCGAAGTCGAAGAATGCTTGCATAGTCGAAGGATCGGGATGCATTTATTGGCTGTGGTACTACTATCGCCGTTTGTTGTGTCACTTCCCGATAGCTATCGGGATGCGTTCTGAACTTTGCGCAACAAGCTTTGCCATGATTTTCCTTCGACTGCGCTCAGGAACTGTTACACATCCTTCGACTGCGCTCAGGATTTTCATACATTTGCGGTTTAATTAAAACTATGAAACTGGATTTACTGGCCATTGGCGTTCATCCTGATGATGTGGAACTGGGCTGCTCCGGCACTATGCTAAATGAAATAAAACGAGGCAAAAAAGCCGGTATTCTCGACCTTACACAAGGCGAACTGGGCACCCGCGGCACTATCGAAACCCGATATGCCGAAGCAGCCAAAGCGGCTGAAATAATGGGTATTCACCTGCGCGCCAACCTGAAAATGCGGGATGGCTTTTTTCGCAATGACGAGGAACATCAGTTGCAGCTGATACAGGCGATAAGGACTTATCAACCTGAAGTTGTTTTGGCCAATGCCCTCGACGATCGTCACCCCGACCACGGGCGTGCCGGTCACCTGATTTCAACCGCCTGCTTTTTGGCCGGACTTGCAAAAATTGAAACAAACGACCTGAATGGAAAGCCGCAGCAACGCTGGCGCCCAAAATACGTGCTGCATTACCTGCAGGACTGGTATCATGAACCTGATGTGATTGTTGACATTACCGATGTTTTTGAACAGCGAATGAAGGCCATTGAAGCATATACCACCCAGTTTTATAATCCTGTAAACGGTGGTGATGGGCCGCAAACCTATATTTCATCACCCGATTTTTTAGATAGTTTGATAGGCCGGGCGCGCATGATGGGCAAACGGATCGGGGTAAAGTATGCCGAAGGGTTTATCAGTGAAAAGAAAATCGGCATCAGTAATTTAGATGCGTTGCTGCAGGTTGAAACGTGAGGAATATGTTCCGGTTACCAGGTCCCGGTTACCGGTAACTGGCAACCGGTAACTGGTAATAGAATTGAATTTTTTGCATTTATACGAATTACAAAAGCATGACAAAAGTTAAAGTAGGGCTGGTGCAGATGAGTTGCACAAATAATAAGGAGGAAAACCTGCAAAAAGCGATTACCAAAGTACGTGAGGCCGCAGCCAAAGGTGCTCAGATCGTTTGTTTACAGGAATTGTTCACCTCGCTGTATTTCTGCGATGTGGAAGATTATGAAAATTTCAAACTGGCAGAAGCAATACCCGGTACTTCTACTGAAGCATTAAGTAAAGTAGCGGCCGAAACCGGCGTGGTAATTATTGCATCTTTATTTGAAAAAAGAACACAAGGCATTTATCACAATACAACAGCCGTGCTCGATGCAGATGGTACTTACCTCGGTAAATACCGTAAAATGCATATACCCGATGACCCGGCCTATTACGAAAAGTTTTACTTCACCCCGGGCGATCTGGGATATAAAGTTTTCAAAACAAAATTCGCTACCATCGGTGTGCTCATTTGCTGGGACCAGTGGTATCCTGAAGCAGCGCGCATCACCGCGTTAATGGGCGCTGAAATATTATTTTATCCCACGGCTATTGGCTGGGCCACTTCGCAGGATTCTATTACCAATACAGAACAATACAATGCATGGCAAACCATACAACGCAGTCATGCAGTTGCCAACGGCGTGCATGTGGTAAGTGTGAACAGGGTAGGGTTGGAGCAAAACGGCGCTATGAAATTCTGGGGTGGTTCATTTGTGAGCAATCCGTTCGGCACTATTTTATACCAGGCTACGCACGAACAGGAAGAAGTGCATGTTATGGAGCTGGATATTGCGCTGAGCGACCAGTACCGCACACACTGGCCTTTTTTGCGCGACCGCAGAATAGATTCATATCAGCCGATCACCAAACGATTTATTGACGAAGAAATATAAATTTGAAAATTTGAGGATTTGAAAATTTGAAAATGGAATACCCGATTGCCAATCTGTCTTCGAATTTTCAAATTGGCTCGTTTTCAAATTTTCAAATTAATTAAATGAAATCTGTTTCTCTTCAACTTCCTGACTCTCCAACACCAAAAGAATTAGGTTATTATTTCCCTGCTGAATTTGCGCCGCATTCGGCTACCTGGTTAAGCTGGCCGCATAAAGAAGCTTCGTGGCCGGGTAAAATTGAAACTATTTACCCGTATTACAGCGAGTTTGTAAAACAGCTTGCTCTGAGCGAAAAAGTGTGCATCAATGTGTGTGATGCGGTCATGAAGGTTTTTGCTGAAACCTGTTTGATGAAGGCCGGCGCCGACCTGAGCAGTATTCAGTTTTTTATACATCCTACCAACGATGCCTGGTGCCGCGACCATGGTCCGGCTTTTTTGATCAATCCTAATGCCGCCAACAAAAAAGTAATTGTTGATTGGGGTTATAATGCCTGGGGCAATAAATATCCTCCCTATGATCTGGATGATGTAATTCCGACTTTAATAGGCAAACACTACAACATACCTGTATACCATCCCGGTATTGTAATGGAAGGCGGTTCGGTTGAGTTTAATGGAAAAGGCGCTTTGCTTACTTCAACAGCCTGTTTGTTAAATCCTAACCGTAATCCGCACCTGAACCAGCAGCAGATTGAAGAATACCTGTATCATTATTATGGGGTAGAGCAGATATTATGGGTTGATGAAGGTATTATTGGCGACGACACTGATGGACATATTGACGATACCGTTCGTTTTGTAAATGAGAATACTGTATTAACTGTAATTGAAGAAAATAAGAACGACGAAAACTACGGCCTGCTGCAGCACAACCTGCGTCAGTTACAGCAAATGCGATTGCTGAACGGGCAGCAATTGAACATCATTGAATTGCCTATGCCCGATGCCGTAGTACATGAAGAACAACGATTACCCGCTTCGTACGCCAATTTTTATATTGCCAATAACGCAGTTTTTGTTCCAACCTACCGGTGTAATAAAGACGATAAAGCGTTACAGATCATTCAGCAATGTTTCCCCGATCGAAAAGTGACCGGCATCGATTCAACCGAAATTATCTGGGGCCTGGGAAGTTTTCATTGTTTAAGCCAGCAGGAGCCTCTTGTATAATAATGAATATTGAACTGAAGAATTTTGAATGTAAAAGTAAATACACCAAACAATATCGAATAATGAACTGAAGAATATTGAATTTTGAAGTTATAAACCGTTCGATATTGAACATTCTTCGGTTCGATATTCGATATTAAAAAAGTCCCCCGATCCATCGGGGGACTGCCCTTTAACAACCCTAAATCTCCATAAAAATCATATAATATTTTCGAGGTATTTATATCCTGAACCTGTGTTGAGCAACAGGATCTTTTCTGTACGTTGAATAGTTGCGGCCTGCACCAGTTGTAACAAGGCGGTTAATAACGCTCCGCCTTCAGGCGCTATCAGCAATCCTTCTTCACGGGCTATTTCTTTTACCGATGCAATCATGGCCGCATCACTAACAGCTAGCGGACATCCGTTCGACTCGCGTAGCACCTGTAATATCATATCCTCGGCAAACGGGTTAGGAACCGCCAGACCGTTGGCCAGCGACGGTTTGCCGGTATAGTTTTTTGCATTCGGCTGCAGGCCCTTCCATGTTTGCACAACCGGTTGGCAGTTTTCGGCCTGCACTGCAATCATACGCGGCAATTTTCCATTGATCCAGCCCATTTGCTGCATTTCTTTAAATGCCTTCCACATGCCAATTAACCCGGTACCGCCGCCGGTGGGGTAAAGTATTACATCGGGCAGGGCCCAGTTAAATTGTTCTGCAATTTCGTACCCCATGGTTTTCTTTCCTTCAAGGCGGTATGGCTCTTTCATGGTAGATATATCAAAACAATCGATCGATTGTTTCAGCTGCGCCACTTTCTTTGCACAATCACTGATCAGTCCGTCTACCAGTATCAGTTCAGCGCCGTACAATTCACATTCATCCTTAAAAACTTTTGGTGTATGCCGTGGCATGGCAACGATGGCTTTTATGCCTGCTGCTGCGCAATAAGCGGCCATGGCGCCTCCGGCATTTCCGGCTGTTGGAACAATGCAGGTATGCACCCCAAATTCCTTTGCTTTTGAAATTGCAGCGCTTATGCCTCTTGCTTTAAATGAACCGGTAGGATTTTTTGATTCATCTTTCATGAACAGGTTGGGCAATTCGTATTTTGCCCGTAACCGTTGAAGGTTAAGTATAGGAGTCATGCCTTCACCAAGACTAATTATATTTTCTTCTTCAAATACCGGCAAAACTTCTCTGTATCGCCACATAGTTGCAATGCGGTTATACAATTCAGTTTTATGCGGTACATCGTGCAGGTTGTATCCGGCAACAAGAGGTTGCCGGCAACAGGGCGAAAAGGTGTGAACTTCGTACGCACTATATGACCGGCCGCATTGCGAACAGCTAAGCTGTGTTAAAGAAGTAATTTGTTCTATCGTTCTCATTGTACAGGTATGACAAGGTAAAAGTAACAACCTGCTGCAACGAAATCGATATCGTTTGCTTATACGCTATAACTTTTTGTTATAGTAACTGGTAGCCAGCTTAATGAATAGTTGATTAATACGATCTGTTTCGGATCCGCGCCGTTGCATAAAATAAAATTCACGGTTTATTTGTAAACCAGGGATGGTTAAACGAACCAGTTCGCCGTTTTTAAGCTGACGGGCAACCGAACGTAGCGGCAAAAAACCGAGGCAAACATCATCTAACAAAAAGTTTTTCAGAGCCTCGGTACCTCCCAGTACAATTTTATGCTGTATATCGGCAATGCTTATTTTTAATTTCTGCAGCGCTTCGGTAACTGCCTGCAGGGTGCCGGAGCCTCTTTCGCGCAGGGCTACGGGAATGGATTTCAGATCTTCGGGCGAAATGGTCTTTTTTTTAACGAGGTCGCTTTTGGCACTGCATACCGGTATCACTTCATCGGTTAAAAAAAACTGGTATTTAACCGATGTAATGGTGTTGCGGCCTTCGGTAATGGCCAGATCAATTTCGTGATTGAGCAATGCCTTTAAAATATTTTCTGAATTCCGGTTAACAAGGGTGAGTTCTATATTGGGATACTTAAGATGAAAGGCAGAAAATACGGGTGGAATAACATATAATGAAATGGTGGTGCTGGTGCCTAATGTTAGCGATCCTTTAGCCTGTTGCAGGTTTTTTTGTTTGGTGATATCAAACTCCAGCTGCCGCTGCAGCTCACGGCCATTTACCACATAATGCAACAAGATTTTTCCTTCGGCTGTAAGTGCTACGGAATTACCTTTACGCTCGAACAAACTTATTTTATAATGCTTTTCGAGCGATTGAATGTGTTTTGTAATAGCCGGCTGACTGATGTATAACACTTCAGCTGCCTTGGAAAAACTAAGATGCGTGGCCACTTCAAAAAATACTGCGTGACTATAGCTAAGCATAATCAAATTTCGAATAATGAATTATAAATAACAAATGTTGAAGTATTGCACTTCAACATTCATTATTTATTATTCGAAGTTCGTTATTTCTTTATTCGTGAATTGCTACAATGGGAACGTGGCTATGGTAGGCCAGCTTTTTGGTATGACTGGTTTTGAACAAGCTACTCAAAAAAGAATTGCTTCTGGGAACCATAACGATCAGGTCGATGTTTTTATCGGCCACAAACTGGCTGATGGCATCTAAAAAGTCGTATTGCCGGATAAAATAAAATTCGGGTGCATATTGCTGCAACATCGCTTCCAGTTTAGCTCTTTCGGCCTTGTATGCGTCGGACAGTTCAACATAATGTTCGCTGTCGACGTTCACAATATGTAGGGCTGGTTTAAACAGGTCGAGCGTAGCTTTAAGCGGCGCTTCGGGGATGGAGGTGTCTACATCTTTAAAATCGCTGGCCAGCACTACATTTTTTATTTTGCGGTATTTTGCGTCGGGCGGAATGATCAGCACCGGGCAAATACTTTCATTGGCCATGTCGAGCGTGTTGCTTCCCATAAAAATCTGCTCAAGGCGTGTGGCGCCGGTAATACCCATGATCACCATATCTATAGCCTGGTGGCGTATATAACGGGTAAGGGTTTCAACCAGCGAAGAACCTTTTTCAATAGCAAACTCAATAGGCACATTGCCCGCAGGCAATAATTCTTCTTTCAGCTGGCCAAGTGCCTGTGTAAGAATAATACGGCGGTCGTCATCGTCTTCGGTGAGCGGAGAACCATCGGAACCACCTGTTATCTTGTCTGACACATGTATTAAAATAATTTTTACATTATCAATGTCGGCAGCCATTTGCACAGCAAAACGGGCTGCATTCTTCGATGTATCGGAAAAGTCGGTTGGAACGAGCAATTTTTTCATTTTGTGGCTGGTTTTATGGGGCTACAAAATAAGGATATAATTCAATAAGAGTATCAATCAATTGTATTTTTTTCAGGGAACCGGTGTAAATAAATTCCCTAATTTTAAAAGCGTTAAACGTGAATCGGCAGTCGGCAATCGGCAAATGACAACATGATACGAATCAGAAACTTCAATTGCCGATTCACGATTGCCGATTCCCGACCATATAATATACCAACATGAAATCAATCAGCCTGTTATTTGTCACTGTATGGATTACTGTAATATGTGCCGCTCAAACTGCTTCCGATATTGCCATTATACCCGAACCGGTTTCGCTCGAAAAAAAGAGCACCCGGTTTTTATTGAATAATCAAACCCGTATTGCGGCCGATAAAAATGCCGATGTACAACGGGTGGTTGGCTTTTTTACCGCACAGGTTCATCAGGCTACGGGATTTGCGCTGGCCGCACAACCGGCAACACCGGCAAAAAGTAATATAATTAGTTTTTCGCTGAACCATAAGGCCGATGCCGCATTGGGTAAAGAAGGATATACTATAGATGTTTCGGCTACGGGTGTCAAAGTGCTGGCGAATGAACCGGCCGGGTTGTTTTATGCCACCCAAACCCTGTTGCAACTGTTGCCGAAAGAAATAGAAAGCGGGTCGGTGGTTAAAAAAACGGCATGGACCATTCCCGGCGTGCATATCAGCGATTATCCACGATTTGCCTGGCGGGGGCTGATGTTCGACGTGGTTCGCCACTTTTTTACCAAAGAGCAGGTAAAGCAATATATTGATGAAATGGTTAAATATAAATACAATCTGTTGCATTTACATTTAACCGACGATCAGGGATGGCGGGTAGAAATTAAAGCCCTGCCCAAATTAACCGAAGTGGGCGCCTGGCGGGTTGATAAAACGGGTTCTTTCGGCACTTTTTCGCCGCCCGCTGATGACGAACCCCGCACTTATGGCGGATTTTATACCCAAACCGATATTAAAGAACTGATTCAATATGCGGCCGACAGGTTTGTAAATATCTTGCCCGAAATTGATGTGCCCGGCCATAGTATGGCAGCTGTGGCTTCGTATCCCGATCTTTCATGTACACCGGGTACTTACCGCGTTAATTCAGGTGAAAAATTTATGCAATGGAGCGATACCGGTTTTTATGCGCTGGTAGATAATACGCTTTGCCCGGCCAATGATAAAGTGTACGATTTTCTCGATAAAGTGTTTACCGAAGTAGCACAGCTTTTTCCGTTTGAATACATACACATGGGCGGCGATGAGTGTGCTAAAAATTTCTGGGAAAAAAGCGATGCCATAAAACAATTGATGCAACGTGAAGGATTAAAAGACCTGCATGAAGTACAAAGTTATTTTGTGAAAAGGGTTGAGAAGATCATTGAATCGAAAGGAAAAAAACTGATAGGGTGGGACGAAATTCTTGAAGGCGGACTGGCGCCAAATGCAGCTGTAATGAGCTGGCGCGGATCGAAAGGAGGGGCCGAAGCAGCCGCCATGAAGCACGATGTGGTAATGAGTCCCAATTCGAATACCTATATCGATCTGATGCAGGGCGATGGTGTAATTGAACCACCCGTTTATAAAATTGTTCGTTTAAAAACATCGTATCAGTTTGAGCCCGTTCCCGAAGGCGCCGATCCTAAATATATAAAAGGCGGACAGGCCAATTTATGGACGGAGCAGGTTTACAATATGCGACATGCGCAGTATATGACCTGGCCCCGCGCATTTGCGGTAGCAGAGAGTGTATGGTCGCCTGCAGCAAAAAAGAACTGGAATGATTTTGTGCGCAGGGTCGAAAATCATTTTCAGCGTTTTGATGTAGCCGAAATTAAATATGCACCCAGCATGTACGATCCCATTTTTACAGCAACAAAAGATGGCGAACAACTGAAAGTTGAAATGAGCACCGAAATAGAAGGACTTGATATTTATTACAGCTTTGATAATTCATTTCCCGACAGATTTTATCCCCGGTATACGCAGCCGTTGATTGTGCCGAAAGATGCGGTGAACCTAAAAGTAATTACCTATAAAGGCAGGGAGCCCATCGGGCGACAAATCGTAATGCCGGTAGCGGAGTTGCGGAAAAGAACGGAGAAGAAAAAATAAGAAGAACGAAATCTGAAGTCAGAGGTCAGAAGTCAGAAGAGGTTGAAAGTTTGAGATGCTGAGACTTTTCAACAATTTGAGTCTTCTGACATCCGACCTCCGAAACAAAAAAAAAAAGGAACGCCTGTACTAATTTAATCCTTCACGGTACATGGGCGTTCCCTGGCAAGTGGAAATATTTACTAAAGATTATTATTGGTAACTGAACGATGTTTTGATTATCGTTTGGGTCTGAACCGGAAGTACATAATCGCCTGTTGCTTTATCCGATGAATTGATTATTCCATCAAAGTTCAGGTCTGCATATTTCAATAAACCTACAGATGGGGTGGGGGGTATGGCATCGCTTACCACAGTCATTGAAGTGTTTTGAGCACTCCGGCTATTGCCATCTTTTACCGTGACCTCGATTTTGGTAGTTAAGGTGTTCTGCGAATCACCCTTGCCGTTATCGTCTTTTTTACTGCACCCTGCTATAAGCAGTACGGATGTTTTATTCATAGGGGGTAGGTAAAGGTGATCATATATCTACAGGCAAAATACGTGCGAAAATCAAAATCGCAAATTACAAGTGTTGTTTTTGCTGCATGCCTTTAAATTTATTTTAAAGTTATATTTAAAGAAGTGAGAATGTGATTTTTTTATATATACTCTTTCTATCCTGATGATATGTACATGGAAAGTTGTTTTTATTACCCTTCTGTTATTTATCTGTCTGCGAAATAAAAAATCCTTTTGTTGTATTGTGGAATAAAAGTCTCACCCTGTTGAATGAGGGCTGCTGTTGCTAAGATGCACCCGGCCTTTACAATTTTCTTAACACGAAATTTTCTGCAATAAGTCTGTCAGGCACAAATAATGTTAATGATTGGAAGGTAAGTTAAGGGGTATTTATCATCACAAGGCCTTTGCTTCGGCAAGGGCCTTTCTGCGGAGGGAATCCTGAGCGCAGTCGAAGGATCCTGTAAAAATGCTGAGCGCAGTCGAAGCGTTTTATGCTTCGATCTTTCGATCCTTCGACTCCGCTCAGGAACATACTTCAACTTCGCTCAGTATCATAAAAAAAGCGTCCCGGTAAACCGGAACGCTTTTGTATCAGAATTTCAATTTTTATTTATCGCTTCAGCACTGCAAAAGAACTTAGAACTAAGATCTTAAAACTTAGAACTTTAGAGTCCCATTTTCTTTTTCAGGTTGGCATCGATGACATCCAGGAACTCTTCGGTATACAGGTAGTGTTTACCATGTTCTACTTTATTTCCATGGATACATACGGCCAAATCTTTAGTCATTTTACCACTTTCAACTGTTTCTATACAAACGGCCTCTATTGCATTGCAGAAATCGATCAGGGGCTGGTTGCCATCGAGCTTACCGCGAAAAGCCAAACCTCTGGTCCATGCAAAAATAGAAGCAATGGGGTTGGTGCTGGTAGGTTTACCGGCCTGGTGGTCGCGATAGTGGCGTGTTACTGTACCGTGTGCTGCTTCAGCTTCCATGGTTTTGCCATCGGGGGTTATCAAAACCGAAGTCATTAAACCTAAAGAGCCAAAACCCTGGGCTACAGTATCGCTCTGAACGTCGCCATCGTAGTTCTTACAGGCCCAAACAAAATTGCCGTTCCATTTCAGGGCACTGGCAACCATGTCATCGATCAGGCGATGTTCGTACACGATACCTGCCTGTTGAAAGGCTTGTTTGAATTCATTTTCAAAGATTTCGGCAAAAATATCTTTAAACCGGCCGTCGTATTTTTTAAGAATGGTATTTTTTGTACTTAAATACAAAGGCCACTTTTTATTCAACGCCATGTTGAAGCAGCTGCGGGCAAATCCGCGGATGCTTTCATCGGTATTGTACATGGTAAGGGCAACGCCATCACCTTTAAAATTGAATACTTCAAAAGTTTGCGGTTCTCCGCCACCTTCGGGAGTGAAGGTCATGGTGAGTTTACCTTTTCCTTTGATCACTGTATCGGTAGCCCGGTACTGATCGCCAAATGCATGACGGCCAACGATGATCGGGGCTGTCCAGTTGGTAACCAGGCGGGGGATATTATTAATTACGATTGGTTCGCGGAATACTGTACCATCCAATATATTACGAATGGTGCCATTGGGGCTCTTCCACATTTGTTTGAGGCTAAATTCTTTTACCCGGGCCTCATCGGGAGTAATAGTAGCACATTTGATTCCCACGCCATGCTCTTTAATGGCATTGGCGGCGTCGATGGTAACCTGGTCGTTGGTTTTGTCGCGGTATTCGATACCCAGGTCAAAATACTTAATGTCGAGGTTCAGGTAGGGAAGGATGAGTTTATCCTTGATAAATTTCCAGATAATGCGTGTCATTTCATCGCCATCCAGTTCTACAACAGGATTCTGTACATTGATTTTTTGTGCCATAAATGCGTGGTTTTAGCCTTCAAATAAGGGTGCAAACCTACAGCAGAATGACCAAATGCACAAAAGGCATTTTAAGCTGATAACAGGTTAAAATGCCGTTTACGGTTTACCAAAGGCCAGGTTCTGAGTACTTAGGCGGAAAAGCGATACATGATTGTACTTAAAAAATTGGAGTGATTGAGAAACAACAGTTAATAATAGTTGATAAATTATAAATTGCAGTATGGTTGCTATATTACAAAAGTATATAGACCAGTTTATTGATCTTCCTGCCGAAGAACTGGAGTCCCTGATAAATGCTATAGAAGTAAGGTCCGTTGATAAAAAAGTACGGCTTACCGATGTAAATGAAAATGAGAAGTATTTATATTTCGTAATTAAAGGACTGGCGCGTAAGTTTTTTTATAAAGGCAAGGAAGAGATAATAACACAAATAGCCAAAGAAGGTGAGCTGATATCTTCTTCGGTATCGTATTTTTCAGGCCAGCCTTCGGGTTATGTTATAGAAACCATTGAACCGACCACTTTTTATTCTTTACACAAAGACAAAGCAGAGCAACTATATAACCGTTACCCTAAACTGGAAAGACTAAGCAGGCTGATCATTACCGAATTGTTTTTACAGAAAGAAGTGTGGGAACTGGAGCGCATCCGGTATAATACAAAAGAACGTTTTTTACGTTTTATGACCGATAACCCTGAATTGTTTCAACGTGTTCCGCAAAAGTACCTCGCCTCTTATCTGAATATTAAGCCCGAAACGTTTAGCCGGCTAAAGCATTTGTTACGAAGCAAAAAATCAGATGCGCCTTATCTTAAATGATAGTTTTTTATGGAGCTGTGGTTTGCTTTCATTTTTATCTGTAGATTAGCTGTTGCGCTTCACACCGTATAATATTTTTATGGGGGATAAAAATCTTGCTGCCAGGGAATGCTATGAACAGCTATTGGTGTACCTGCAGCGGTTTACCTATATAAGCCGCGAAGGACTTCAACCGCTTTTACCTTACATGGAGATTCGCCGGTTCGATAAAAAAAAGATCCTTGTAAACCAGGGAGAGATCGATAATTACCTGAACGTCGTGATCAAAGGGCTCGTTCGCAAATATGTACCCTCGCCCAAAGGCGAAATAACGCTGCAACTGGCTACCGAAGGTCATTTTATACAGTCAGAAGTATCCTATCATCGCCGGGAGCCTTCTGAAGTAATACTCGAAACGTTGGAGCCGGTTATTCTGGTTTCGATGCAATACGACCGCATGAATGAGGCATTGAATACGGTGCCGGCAGCCGAAGCGCTGGGCCGGGCCATTGTAATGCAGATGTTCATTAAAAAAGATGCCCGCTATTTTGAACAGCTGAAAATTCCTACCAGGCAACGCTTTCTGGAATACATCAATAATCACCCGCACATGCTGCAACGCGTTCCGCAAAAAATTCTGGCTTCGTACCTGAATATCAAACCTGAAACTTTCAGCAGGTTGAAACATCTTTTACAAAAGAAATAGGTTGTTGTTTGTGGTTTGTAGTTTGAAGTTTGTTGTTGCTTCGCGATTTGAACATTCTAAGTAAATCAAACACCTGAACAGTTTAACAGGTTCAATACTACAGGGCAGGATTCTCCGAAAGAACCACAAACCCCGTCCGACCGGGTCATCCGGGCGGGCATAAACATCAAACCACAAACTTATCATAGGTGTATTAACTTACCACAAGCTATAAACTTGAAATTAATTATAAATTCACTACAAGTATAGGTATCGTAATATCATGTCTAACCGAATTAATGGTTTCGCCGTAGATCCAGTCTTTAACGCCGCTGTGGCGATGCGCACCAATGACCAGCATATCGGCTTTTGATTCTTTGACGATGCGAACTATTTCGGCCGAAGGGTTTCTGAAGCCAAGCTGTCCGGTGGCCGTTAATCCTTTAATCTGCAATTGTTGAACATAGAATTGCAACCGCATTTCATCATTACGGGTTTCAAAATCGTCGCTTTCTTTTCCCAATGCCCGGGCGCTGGCGCTTTCAACCACATGAATCAACACATATTCTGCATTGTTTTGCCCCTGGCCAATGGCATGCGCCAGCAGTACATCATCATGCTGTCCGAAATCGAGCGCTACCGCAATTTTTTTATAAACAGGTATGCTGAGTTGTTGCAAAACTTCGGTTTGCGGATGTATTTGTATTGATACCGGTTTGGGTTTTTTGAAGAAAGGATAAAATATAATATACCCTAATAGCCCGATAAATACTATTCCTCCGGCAATTATAAGCACCTCCCATAACATACTATGTGATGTAGCAAAGAAAGAGTTTGCTTCACTGATCACCATGCGAATATTCAGATAAACCAATATCGATGTTACGATCCACGCAATTACCTGTACATAGGGTTTGATGGCAAAATCGCCCATTGTTTTTTTGTCGCTCACAAAATGAATGAGCGGAATGATGGCAAACCCCAACTGCATGCTCAGTATAACCTGGCTCAACACCAGCAAACTATCAACTTTCTGTTCACCTGCCAGGGAAATTACCAGTATGGCAGGTATGATGGCCAGCAGACGGGTGAGCAGCCGGCGCATCCATGGATTGATACGTAACCGAAGATAGCCTTCCATAATGATCTGGCCTGCCAGCGTGCCGGTTACTGTAGAACTTTGCCCAGCCGCGATCAGCGCCACCGCAAATAATACCGGTGCTACTTTGGTGCCTAACAATGGCGCCATCAAACGATGGGCCTCTTTTATTTCGGCTACATTTTTTAATCCGCTTTCGAAAAATACTTTAGCCGCCAGAATCAAAATGGCTGCATTCACCAGAAATGCCAGGTTCAGGGCAATGGTGCTATCGATAAAATTCCATTTCAATGCCTGTTTAATGCCTTCGTGGTTCTTTTGAATTTTGCGCGTTTGCACCAGCGCCGAGTGCAGGTATAAGTTGTGCGGCATAACTGTGGCGCCTATAATGCCAATGGCAATATATAAAGCCTCGTTGTTGGGAAAGTAGGGAATAAAACCCGATGCAACAGCCGCCGGGTGTGGTTTGGCCAATATGATCTCGACAAGGAACGACAACCCGATCACTGCAATAAGACCAATAATAAAGGCTTCCATTTTGCGAATGCCTAATTGTCCTAATAACAATAATAGCAGGGTGTCGAAAACGGTAATGGCAACACCCCAAACCAATGGCAACCCGGTGAGCAGCTGAATACCAATGGCCATACCCAGCACTTCGGCCAGGTCGCAGGCTGCAATGGCTATTTCGGCCAATACGTACAACATAAAGTTAACCGTACGCGGATAAGCTTCGCGATTGGCCTGCGCCAGATCGCGGCGCCGAACAATGCCTAAGCGGGCCGACAGTCCCTGCAGCAGCAATGCCATGAGGTTACTCATGAGCAATACCCATATTAATGTATATCCAAACTTGCTTCCGCCGGCCAAGTCGGTTGCCCAGTTGCCGGGATCCATATAACCTACGCTAACAAGATATGCAGGACCAAAAAATGCAAATGCCTGTTTCCAGCCTATCTTTTTTGTACCGATATCAACGGATTCATGTACATCACTTAATGAGGCTTCCCCTTTTATTCTATTCATCATATTTCACAAAAACATTTTTAGCTACGTGTTCACTAATAGTTACAGTTGACTGATTTTTGATTTTCAGTTCGATTGAATTGTCGAAAGCGAACTTTTTCTTCACTTCGAGCCTGGTACCAAGGGCGATATGTTTATGGCTTAACAATTCAAGAATTTCGACCGACTGATCGCCGATGCTGCTTACTTCAGCCACCGTATTTACCGGTAAATTCAACAGGTCGACCTGGCGGGCAAGCGTCCAGCGCCCCTGGCTGTCGGGTATCGGATCACCGTGTGGATCGGTTTTGGGGAATCCTAAAAATTCATCAAGGCGATCGATCAGTTTTTTACTGCTGATATGCTCCAGCTCTTCCGCCATTTCATGCACTTCGTCCCATCCAAAGCGAAGTTTTTCTACCAGAAAAAACTCCCATAACCGGTGTTTGCGAATGATCTGCAGGGCTACTTTCCGTCCTTCGTTGCTTAGCTTAAACCCCTGGTATTTTTCGTACAATAACAGTTTTTGCGCCTTCAGCTTTTTAAGCATATCAGTAACCGAGGCGGGACGGGTTTGCATTTCATTGGCAACATCATTGGTGGTTACGGTACCGTGTGTTTCCTGCAGGTGAAAAATTGCTTTCAGGTAATTTTCTCTGCTGCTCGAAAATTTAGGACCCATACAGTTATTATTTCCGCTTTTAATGATTTATCTAAAATAAATTTTAGACAAATCTAAAAATTTAATCGCAGTTTTCCAAATGCCTTAGCGAAGCGGAGTTTATGTCTCTTGCAAAGGCGTTAAGCCGGAAATCTGTTTGTGGTTTGAGGTTTATGGTTTGTAGTTGCTGCCGCGCTTTGGAAATCATTATTACCTCCCCGCGCCTTAAAATTGCTACAGGATCAAAATCGCACATTATGATTCACCGAAAGAACCACAAACCACAAACTTCAAACTATAAACTGCTTTGTCGGGTTTCTGTGGCAATTTGCCGATGAATGCTTATTTTTAACTATCAACAGCATACAGGATTTATATATGAAGAAATATCTTTTCAGCTTTTGTTTGCTTTTACTGGTATTTGGATGTAAAAACAAAAAAGCATCGTTGCAGGATGATGAGCAGGTAACCGTTTCAGACTTTATTGAATTTTATCCTGAGGAATCACTCCCTTATATTATTTCTGATACCATGTTGTTAAGAAAACCGAACGACTCCATGGTAATAGGGCTTAAAACTTTCACAAAATTTATTCCCGATACAATTTTCAGGAAAGACTTTGGCAAAAGCGCCACACCAAAATTGTATGCCCTGGCAAGAACGGCCGAAAAAGGAAAAGAGAAATATATTTTTACCGAAGCTGTTTCGGGCAGCAAAAGAGTGGCTTACCTCGCTTGTTTTAGTAAAGACGATAAATTTTTAAAAGCGATGCCGCTGGTAAGAACAGGTTTCGATCACTATACCTCGGCATATGGATTGCTTGATTCAAAATTTCAGATCACCACATATCGTGAAACCAAAAAAGCCAACGGCGATGTGCTGTTTAAGCGGAATATCTATTTCTATGACCGCAATTCAGACAACTATACGCTGATTGTAACAGAGCCTAATGAGGATATTATTCAGGATGTCATCAATCCTATTGATACTCTGGCTGCTAAAAATAAGTTTTCGGGCGACTATGTTCAAAATGCCAAAAATTATATTTCGGTGCGTGATGGCAAAAACCCTTCAGAGATCACTTTCTTTGTTCACTTTGAAAAGAACAATGGCGAGTGTACCGGCGAGTTAAAAGGCAATGCCCGTTTTGTTTCGCCCGGCATAGCAGTTTATACAAGAGGCGATAACCCCTGTGTGCTTGAACTGGCATTTACCGGCAGCAAGGTAACCATGAAAGAAAAAGGCGGTTGCGGATCTTTCAGGGATATAAAATGTTTCTTTGAAGGAAGTTTCTGGAAAAAGAAAAAGGCTGTAAAGTCAAAAAAATAATGTTGAATTGACGTTAAATAAGCAGTTACAATTTGCCGGGTTAATGTTACCATATGTATAGTTAACTAGTTGACAAGTTAACAGGTTGACAAGTTAACTGGTTAACTTGTCAACTTGTTAACTGATTAACTTATCAATTTAACTTAATACAGGTTTCTCTGTACCGTGCCAACATGAATAATACTATATAAAATTTAGCGTTATATTGCGGCCCCGTTATTGAGTCTTGTACCACAATTAAGAGATTTAATTTTTTGATCAGACTTAATGTCTAAAATGAAGCGAAGTTTATGAGTTTTACCAATTTTACAGTTCCTTACCCAATAGAACCAAAGTATTCGAAACGTATTGCTTATTTTTCAATGGAATATGCTGTTCACCAGCCGTTGAAAATTTACAGTGGGGGGTTAGGTTTTTTATCAGGCTCGCATTTGCGCAGTGCATATGAGTTACAGCAAAATATGATTGGCGTTGGCATATTATGGAAATATGGCTACTACGATCAGGCACGCAATCAGGACCACACCTTACAGGTAACCTGGCTCGAAAAAAATTATCACTTTCTTGAAGATACCGGTATCAAATTTCAGATCGCTATTCACGATCACCTGGTATGGGTTAAAGCTTATTATCTTAATCCCGAAACATTTAAAACAGCCCCGCTTTTTTTACTGAGCACCGATTTGCCCGAAAACGATTACGTATCGCAAACCATCACCCATCGTTTGTACGATGCCAATGTGGCAACCAAAGTGGCCCAGTTTATTTTACTGGGAGTAGGAGGGGCGAAGCTGATGGATGAAATAGGGTTCAATCCCGAACTATATCACCTGAACGAAGCGCATGGTGTATCATCAGTATTTTATCTGTATAAAAAGTTCGGCAACAAGGCCGAAGAGGTGAAAAAGCGGCTGGTGTTCACCACCCACACACCCGAAGAGGCCGGTAACGAAAAGCATGATATTCACCTGTGTCATAAAATGAGCTACTTCTGCGGGTTGAGCATTGATGAAGTTCGAAAGCTGACCGGTTTGCAGGACGATCAGTTCAACCACTCACTGGTAGCATTGCGGTTTGCGCATCTTGCCAACGGCGTATCGAAACTGCATGGCGAAGTATCGCGCCAGATGTGGGGTAAGTATGAAGGCATTTGTCCGATTATTTCCATCACCAATGCACAGAACTGGCGTTACTGGGCCGATAAACAATTGTACCGCGCTGCAGAAGAGGGTAACGACAGCTGGTGGGACGATCGCAAAAAACACCTCAAACGCAGGGCCTTTGATATTGTGGCCGACCAGGTGGGGAAATTATTTAACCCGAATGTGTTTACTATTGTTTGGGCGCGCCGTTTTGCCGGTTACAAACGTGCCGACCTGCTCACCCGCGACAAAGAGCGATTTGAAAAATTAATAAGCAATACCAAATATCCCGTACAGATCATTTGGGCCGGTAAACCATACCCCATGGATTATCCCGCTATTAATGAATTCAACAGCCTCGTGCATTTGAGCAAAAGTTATAAGAATATAGCTGTATTGATCGGGTACGAATTGCGGTTGTCGAAACGCCTGAAACAGGCTGCAGATATATGGCTCAACAACCCGCGCGTTCCCCGCGAAGCATCCGGCACCAGCGGTATGACCGCAGCCATGAACGGCGCTATCAATTTTAGTACATCCGATGGATGGATACCCGAGTTTATTGATCAGGGCCATAATGGTTTTGTTGTTCCTATGCCCGATTATGCGCGTATGACTGTACAGGAACAGGATCAATACGACCTCGACAAAGTTTATGATCTGCTTGAACACGACATACTTCCCATGTATTACGAGCGCTACGATACCTGGCGCCAGATAGCCAAGAACGGAATGCGTGATGTGCGCTTCCAGTTCGATTCGGGCCGCATGGCGAACGAGTATTACGAACAACTCTATAAGTAGTAGGTAATAAGTTGTAAGTAATAAGTAGGAAATCTGAAGTCAGAAATCTGAAGTCTGAAGTCAGATGTCTGAAGTCTGAAAATACAAGAGTAAGGAATTACGAGAAATTAAAGTGTTATGCTTTGAGTTCGTAATTCCTTATTTTTTTATAAAATACTAAGAGTGCTATAAAATTCGGGTTCTTCTGACTTCTGACCTCCGACTTCCGACTTCGTTTTTCGGGTTCTTCCGACATCTGACATCTGACCTCCGACTTCGTTTTTCTGCATCCTACTTCTTTTCCCCCGGGCTTTATGTAAAAAACAATTAGTGCGCATCCATAGTATAATCACTCACTAAACTATATTATATGAAACGCACGCTGATTGTTTTGCTGTTCGCCGGGTTAATTACATCCGTACGCGCCGGTGACGATAAAAACATTGTTAGTTCCGTACTCAAATCGGCCATGGTGTATCGCGCCGGAGCCGAACTGATGCATGCAGCCAAAGCTTCGTTAAATCAGGGCAATAATGAATTAGTTATTGATAATATCAGCAACCGTATTGATATTAATAGTTTGCAAATAGGGTCAACAGGTAATGTAACTATTATGTCGGTTGAATTTTCTACCAACTTTCTGCGGCCTGAACTAAAATTACCTGTCGTAAAAAAACTCGAAGACTCCCTGGAGAATGTTAAAGATGAATTGAATAAAGTGCAGGTTGTGCTGAAAACCGATCAGGAACTGCTTGAACTTTTAAAGGCCAATAAAGAAATACGCGGCGATCAAACCGGTGTTAGTGTAATTGAGCTTACTAAAATGATGGATTATTACAAATCAAAAACGCTCGAGTTACAAAATGAAATAAGCCGCTATAAAGAAAAAGAAATTAAGTTTTTGGATATTACCTCAAAAATTAACCGGCAGATTCGGGAAGAAGAACAGAAAAATAATAAATCGATCGGAAAGTTGTTGCTGCAGCTATATGCTCCTATGGCCGGAACCTACGAATTTACTGTTTCGTATGTAACACCTGCTGCTTACTGGAATCCTACGTATGATCTTCGTATTGAAAATGTAAATAAACCGGTGTCGCTGGCATACAAGGCAAAACTGGTGCAAACTACAGGTATCGACTGGCAACAGGTAAAACTGGCATTGAGCACATCTGTTCCATCGCAGCATAATAATGCTCCTGAAATGAAAACATGGTTCCTGGCATACGAAGATTTCGCGCGGATATTTTCAGGAAGAGCGCAGGGGCTTGCAGCCACACCCGCGCCTGCCATGGAAGAGGTTGTTGTTACCGGTGTGAAAATAAGAGGATCTTCTTCGTTAGACAACGATGATAAGCAGGACCGCGAACCTGTTTACGTAGTGAATGGTAACATAATCAGTAAATCGGAGTTTAAAAAAATTGAAACGAAAGCCATTAAAAGCATAGACGTATTAAAGGATGCACAGGCTACATCAATGTATGGCAGCCGTGCGGCGAATGGAGCTATAATAATTACTTTAAAAGAAATGGGCGATTATGTATCGGTAAAAGACAACGAGCTGAATGTAGTGTTCGATATCGATTTGCCTTATGACGTGCCAACCAACGGCAAAGAACAAAATGTAAATCTGAAAGACTTTAAAATACCGGCAACCTATAAATATTTCAGCGTTCCGAAATTAGATAAAGATGCCTACCTGTTAGGTGAAGTGGTTGACTGGGAAGCATTGAACCTGTTGCCCGGCGAAGCCAATATTATTTTTGAAGGAACATATATAGGTAAAACTTCTATCGATGCCGAATCAACAAAAGATACGCTGAACTTAACTTTGGGTAAAGATAAAAGGGTAGTGGTTACCCGCGAAAAAATGACCGATTTCAGCAGCGTGAAATTCCTCGGCAGCAACAAAAAGCAAACCTTTACCTATGAACTTACGGTAAGAAATAACAAAAAGGAAAGTATACAAATGGAGTTGCAGGACCAGTATCCTTTATCGACCAATAAAGATATTGAAGTAGAGCTTTTGCAATACGACGGTGCAACAAAGAACGACGAAACCGGCATATTAACCTGGAAACTGAAACTGGCTCCCGGAGAAATTAAAAAATTGCGGGTAAGCTATAGTGTGAAGTATCCGAAAGATAAAACCATAAATCTTTAGTTTCTGGTTTGTGGTTTGTTGTTTGTTGTTGCTTCGCGATTTAATTAGCATGAGTGAATTTAGCAGGTTTATTTCCGGATCAAAACTGAGAATGCATTTTTTACTTAGGCCGATTACTTTGAGGGTTTAACCACAAACTACAAACCACAAACTACAAACCATAAACTGCTATCTTTGTGAAAACCATCATGGCGTGACTAAACCTGCCTGGAAATTGCTGCAGCCCATATTAATACTTCACCTCATTATATTATCGGGTATTGGTGGGTATATGGCCATTGAGCATTTCACTTTTGTTGAGGCCGTTTACATGACTACCATTTCTGTAACCACAACCGGCTTTACCGAAGTTCATCCCTTATCGCCTGCAGGTCGCATTTTTACGGTTTTTTTACTGGTAACCAGCTGGACGGCCCTTGCTTTTGCCGTTACACGCATTACCCAATATATTATAAGCGGAGAGATTAATAAATATTTTAAAACCCGCCGAATTATGTCGTCGATCGAAAAAATATCAGGCCATGTAATCATTTGCGGTTACGGCCGAAACGGTCAACAGGCCGCCCAGATTTTACAGTATCATAACCAGCCTTATGTGGTGATTGAACAAAGTCAGGAATTGATAGACCGGTTAATTCCCGAAAAGCCGCAGCTGTTATACCTTGTAGGTGATGGTACCGATGACGAAATATTAAAGAAAGCCGGTATTGAAAGGGCCCGGGCATTGATCACTGCACTGCCCACCGACGCACATAATGTTTTTATTGTATTATCGGCCCGCTCACTGAACCCCACTATTCAGATCATCAGCCGTGCTTCGGAAAACAGCTCTTATCCCAAATTAATAAAGGCCGGCGCTAACCATGTTATAATGCCCGACCGGATCGGCGGAACCCATATGGCCACTTTAATTTCAAAACCCGATGTGGTTGAGTTTATCGATTTTCTGGCCAGTGAAGAAGGGGAATCTATACATATTGAATCTGTCGACTACAAACAGCTGCCGCCGGAAATTCGCGATAAAACGCTTCAAAATATTATGGCCTGGAAGAAAACCGGCGTAAACTGCATCGGTATAAAAACGGCCGATGGAAAATTTGTTATTAGTCCGCCTGAATCAACAGTTATTTCAGCAGGAATGAAAGTACTGGTGTTAGGCAATAGAGAGCAGATAGCGGAAATGAAGGGGAATATCGATAGGCAATAGGCAATGGGCAATGTTTAAAACATAATTGGCAGTTAGTGGCTGGTTTAATTGCCAACTGCTAACTGCCAACTTTTTTATTAGAATCTAAGAACTCTCAACTTAGAACTTAAAACTTAGAACTTATTACTTATTACTGCTTAACTATTTCAAGCAATTCAACTTCAAATATCAAAGTAGAACCTTCTTTAATAACCGGGCCGGCGGGGTTATCGCCATAAGCGAGGTTCGAAGGAATGAACAAACGCCATTTGCTGCCAACTGGCATTAATTGTAACGCTTCTGTCCAACCGGGAATAACATTTTTTAAACCAAGTGTAATGGGCTCACCTCTTTCAACAGAACTGTCGAATACGGTGCCATCGATTAACGTACCGTGGTAATGTACTTTTACCTGATCTTCGAGGCCTGGTTTGGGACCATTACCTTCTTTCATTACCTGGTATTGTAAACCGCTTGGTAATGCAACTACACCAGGCTTTTTCTTATTTTCAGCCAGAAATGCCTCGCCGGCTTTTTTATTACCCGATGCTTTTACGCTGCGGGCTCCCTGCATATAATTTACAATACAGTTATTAACCTGTGTTTCGTTTAACAGGGCTTTGTTTGATTGTGCATCAGAAAGCGCTTTCAGCACTAACTGATTATTTATATTGTTTATGCCCTGGGCTTTGTAAAAGCTGGCAATACTTAAGCCAATGGCATAACTAAACGAATCAGCTGAATTTTTCAAAGCAGGAGCAGCAGGGGCAGCAGGGGCATGGGTAGCGGTTGTTTTTTTAACAGGTGCAACCGGCTTCTTTTTGGCCTGAGCAAAAATAAGGCTGGCAGAAAGAATGCCTATTGCAAACAGCATGTACTTCTTCATTACATAAATTTTAAGCATCAAATGTAAGTGAATGAAACGAATTTGGGCCTTAATTATTGTCACGTTTGCCCTGTACCGCCTCCGCCGGAAAAAGCCTTTGCCGCGGGATTACACAGATATGTTTTAATTACAAAATTGCCACACCGGTTAGCGCGGAGAATTGGTTAACTGCTGCAGCATACCAGTTGCAGTTGCATTATCGGGTTGTAGGGCAATGGCTTTGTGGTAACATTCCTCCGCCTTGTTTTTATTGCCTTTTTTCAACCAGGCAGCAGCCAGTCCGTTCCATACTTCGGCGTCTGCCGCAAACAACAGGGTATTCAATTCCATTACCAGCAGGGCTTTGTCTGTTTCAGTGGATGCTATTAAAACTTTTCCGTAAGATAATAGCTCGCCTCTGTTCAATACCAGCGGTTTCAGGGTATCGGCTATATGCGGCAAATTGTTTTGTATTTCAGCAAGAGGATACTGTTGCCATATTGATACCAGCCGCGAAACCGCTTTGTACCGGGGTTGATAAGCCTGCCGGTTTAATATAGCAAGAACATCTTTTTCCAACGATATATTGGGCGATTCAACAACTCGTCCCAATTCGTGGTCGCCATCGTAAATTAACAGATCGGGTACCCGATGAATGTTTAAACCTTTTTCTTCATGACCGGGGCTTTGTTTATAAGCACTGTCATGATTATTAACATTGATCAGTTGCACCTGTGCCGGGGCAACGCCTAAATAATCGAGCAATTTATACATGCGGGGCACTTCGCGCCGGCTATCGCCGCACCAGGTACCCATAAATATGATGAACCGTTTATGTTTTACTAAAGGTTTCAATTGATTGGCGGTATTGCTATCGATATTGTAATCGGCATAATTTTTATCGAACCAGGTATTAAAAGGCGGTTGTGCCAGGCGGTCACGGGTGCTTTTACCGAGTAAGATGATGTTGCCGTTATTGTCTTTCACTTCAGTATTCAATGGTGTGACTGATTGCGTAGCCAATTTGTGGGTGCAGTTGAGCGTAAAAAGACTAATGATTAGTATAGTGGTTATATGAATGAGTTTCATAATAATTGTTTTTGGGATTATAGTTTCGCGCAAAGGCACAATATGTTTGTTTGTGCCCGCCCGGATGACCCGGTCGGACGGGGTTTGAGGACTATAAAGAACCACAAACTACAAACCTCAAACTATAAACTGCTTTGCGCGCAAATATGGGAAATGCATGCTGGTACGTACAGGGGAATACCCGCACATACATGTTCATTAAAAGAAGGGAAACCAATTACGCACGCGGAGGTTGAAATACAGATGCAGTATACATATCAGGTATTACGTTGATGTATACTGTTTCAAAAGATGAATTTGTGAGCGGAGCCTGACAGTTATATCCCTCCTGTTCATAAAACAGCCATATTTCTTCGGTTTTTTCTTTTACAATAGCTGTATTATGAGTGGTGCCATCTTTATGCACATCGAGCAAATGTTTTACGCAATCGCACGGTGCGGTTGCTGTAAGTGTAATGATCCGGCAATGGTAATAACTGATCAGCTTGCCGTATTGAAGGGCAAAAAATGCAGTGAGAAAAAATATGGCGGTAAGTGTTCGCACCCTGAACCGGTTATTTGTAGAATGAAAAATTAATGATAATAACGATAACTATATAATTTTGGGCAATCAAAATTTAAAAAAGTTATGGATTCGTATGTAAAACCTGTTGAGGTGCGCTGGAGTGACCTTGATCCCAACTTTCATATGCGCCATTCCGTATATTACGATTATGGCGCTTTTATGCGTATAACTTTTCTGGAAGAATACGGGTTAACATCTGCAGTTTTGGCCAAAAATCATGTTGGCCCTATATTATTCAGGGAAGAATGCGTGTTTAAAAAAGAGATTCGTTTTGGCGATAAAATAACTATCGACGTACAATTGTTAAAATCGCGAACCGATTTGTCGAGGTGGAGTATTCAACATCGTATTATGAAAAATGGCAATGAAATTGCAGCTGTTTTAACGGTAGATGGGGCCTGGATCGATGTTTTGCAGCGTAAGCTTACCGCCCCTCCGGATATAATAAAACACGTATTTGAGCAAATGCCAAAAGCTGAGAATTTTGAATGGGATAAATAACGACTGTACTTAACAACTTTTTACCATTTAACACGTTACTTTAGCTAAATTATATTTATTAATAAACAGGGCGGCAGCGCCCGTAAATCCAGTAGGGCTAAGAGCATCAAAGAGCAAAAGAGGAAAAGGAGTTATTTCTATTTATTTAAACTTGTGAATTGCCCCGAATAAAATAAAACTGAATTATTAAAAAGGGTTCTCTTTTTTCTTTTTTACTCCTTTAATCTCTTAGCTAAAAAACCAAAAAATTTCCAGATGAAACGGATCGTATTACCCCTGTTACTACTTACAAGTGTTGTTTCTTTTGCACAAAGCACTTCCGGTGGCGGATTGCTGAAAAAAGCGAGCGGATTATTGAACAAGGCAAAAGGTGGAAGTTCATCATTAAGCAATGACGATATTGTAGCCGGCTTAAAAGAAGCGTTGTCGGTTGGCGCACAAAACAGTGCCAATAAATTGTCGGCAGTAGATGGCTTTTTTGCCAATGCCGCTATTAAAGTGCTGATGCCTCCCGAAGCAAAGAAAGTTGAAAGCACCCTGCGAAGCGTAGGTATGGGCAAACTGGTAGATAATGCTATTTTATCGATGAACCGGGCCGCAGAGGAAGCCAGCAAATCAGCGGCGCCTATTTTTGTGAATGCCGTAAAAAGCATGAGTTTCTCGGATGCTATGAGCATTTTAAAAGGAAGTGATACGGCTGCTACCGGTTATCTGCGTGGTAAAACAGTATCAGCCCTCACTACTGCATTCCGTCCGGTAATTGACAGCGCCTTGCAAAAAACGGCAGCCACCTCATACTGGAAAACAGTGTTTGACGCCTACAACAAACTACCCACAACTTTTAATAAAATAAACCCCGATTTAGCGGGTTATGTTACCGAAAAATCGCTGGGAGGTATGTTTTACCAGGTTGCTCAGGAAGAACAGAAAATACGTAAAGATCCTGCAGCCCGCGTTACCGATATATTGAAAAAAGTGTTCGGTAGCTAATATTTCGTCTCCTGCTTAGAGATTTATTATAAATTGCATCCCCCACATTTGGGGGATTCTTTTTTTATTGAGTCGGAAAGACTCTTTTAAGTCCGAAAGAAAAACATTCAGGAACGTAGATTCTTTCGGACTTTCTGACTTCCGGACTTTCCGACTTCTTTCAACCAACCGTCGCATGATCACGAAAACTTTTTCCTTATACAAAAACGCGTATAGCGGGTTAGGACCCTCTACATGGTTGTTGTCGGTGGTAATGCTGGTGAACCGAAGCGGTACCATGGTATTACCGTTTATGACCATTTATTTAACCAGTTCTTCCATGGGCTACAGCATTGGGGATGCCGGTATTGTAATGGCGTTATTTGGGCTGGGTTCTGTTACAGGCGGTTTTTTGGGTGGTAAGTTAACCGACCGCATCGGGTATTATCCGGTGCAACTGATTACATTGATCGGGGGCGGTATTTTGTTTATGGTGCTGGGACAAATGAAGCAATTTCCACTCATTTGTTTGTTTACCTATTTGCTGAGTATGGTAAATGATGCCTTCAGGCCGGCCAACTCTACTGCCATTGTTGCCTATAGTAAAGAAGGTACCCGTACCCGTTCCTATGCGCTGAACCGGTTAGCCGTTAATTTAGGCTGGGCGGTAGGAAGTGCTATTGGCGGCATGCTGGCTGCCATTAATTATGAATTGTTGTTTTGGGTAGATGGCGCTACCAATATTGCCGCTGCCTTACTGATGTGGTATTTTTTACGGCCATCGAAGCAGGTTACACTGCCAATGAAAAAAACAGCAGCTGATCCATTGCATTCACCCTATCGCGATAAAGTATTCCTGTGGTTTATTTTATTGACCATACTTTTTGCCGCCTGCTTTTTTCAGTTATTTACTAACCTGAATGCCTATTACAAAATTGAACTGCATTTTAACGAACGGTTTATTGGCATGATCGGCGCATTGAACGGCATTATGATTGTGATTATTGAAATGGTGCTCATATTTAAGCTCGAGGGGCGACGGTCGAACCTGTTTTATATTTCACGAGGCGTTACGCTGGTGGGCATTGCCTATATTATGCTGAATGTATTTCACATCAATCATGTAATGGCCTTATTGATGATGGTGGTTATGACCATAGGGGAAATATTTTCATTGCCTTTTATGAGTACGTTCTGGACCGCGCGCAGCGCCGATCACAACCGCGGGCAATATGCAGGGCTGTATTCCATTGCCTGGTCGATAGCACAAACCGGCGGCCCTTTGCTGGGTGCGTTAATTGCCGAACACTACGGTTTTCATGTGCTTTGGTGGGTGCTTGGAGCAACCTCTTTTGCAACTATGATTGGGTTTGTGTGGCTGAATAAAGTTGTAAGTTCTAAGTTTTAAGTTCTGAGTTCTCACTTCCAGGTTTGGGGCATTGCTATTATTTTTTAGCCAGGCTGCTGCGGGTGTTACGTAATGCAGGTATTTACCACAACAGGCACGTTGACACAGAAATTACCGGTACCCTAAACGGGAACTATTTATTACCCATATTAACCACTAAAATCTTTATGCGATACTTTCCGTTTTTTACTTTAAGGGTTGAACCTGTTTTGGTTGATAACGAACCCTCAAAGGTTCCCTCCATAATATTATTTTCAAAGCTGGTAACCTGAACTTTTATATTTTCATTGGAATGCCCGAAAAATGAAAAGTCGTCTGTAGCAGAGCCCTGGGTGGTGGTTCCCAGCTTTTTCATATTGATCAATTCCATCTGCGCCGCCTCGCACTGAGCAAGATTGGGATGCGGTAAAACGTATGGGAACGATCGTTTGAAAATATTAGCCTGATCAAAATAAATGGCCAGCATAGCTGTCATATCTCTGTTTTCCCGTACGAGGTGTATATTGTCCAGCTTAATCGAATCATTCAAATACAGGGCATTCATTCCGGTATCATTGTATGGATAGTACTCACCTAAAGTTGAAGCAAGATAAATTTTATGCCCGTCAAACTCGCCGGAGATATAATAATCACCAGGATTATCGGATTTGACATCATTTAAAAAAGATTTGGCTTTATCTTCCTGTTGCTGATTTTCAGTACTATCGGTTATGTCTGCAGCCTTTTTACAAAAGGCAAACGAAATACAGGATAAGATGAAAAAATGAGCAATAAGGTTCTTTCTCATGGCCGGTTTTTAAGCATGACATTGTAAACGGACATTCCGTTGCAACAGCTACATGACATACCTTGTTAAACTTATTATAATATAGCCCGCATGCTCATGGTACGGCGCGGGTGGGCTGACCAGGAAGGTTAATCCAATTACATCATTCAAAATTCATTATTCAATATTACTTTTGGGGCTATGGGCGCTGAGAAATTTGAAATGTTTCGTAACCGGTTAACAAAGGTGTACCGGCATATTGGTAAACAGGCGCGGCGGCAGGGCATTGGCTGTTATCGTATTTATGATCACGATTTGCCCGAGTTTGCCATGTGCATTGAAAAATACGGCGATAAATTATACCTGGCCGAATACAAACGGAAATTTGAAATGGCCGAGGCAGAACATGAAGCCTGGCTCGAAGCCTGCATTGTGCTCATTTGCGAAGTGCTTGAAGTGCCGGTTGATAATGTGTACATCAAAGAGCGTAAACGCAAGCCGGGCAGGTTGGGGCAATACCAGCGGGTAGCAACCGAAGAAGAATTTTTTGTGGTTGAAGAAGCAGGGTTGAAATTTAAAGTGAATTTATCTGACTATCTCGATACCGGTTTATTTCTCGATCATCGTATTACGCGTGGTATGGTGCGGGATGAAGCCAATAACAAAAGAGTTTTGAACCTGTTTTGTTATACGGGTTCTTTTTCGGTGTATGCCGCTGCAGGCGGCGCCGCCAACGTTACTTCGGTCGACTTATCGAAAACGTATTTGCAATGGGCCGAAGATAATATGCGGTTAAATCAGTTCTTCGATGAAAAAAAACATCATTTTATTCATGCCGATGTAAAGCAGTACCTCGATACATTACCGCCTGCATCATTCGACCTGGTAGTTATGGACCCGCCCACTTTCAGCAACAGTAAACGCATGAAAGATTTTCTCGATATCCAGCGCGATCATGCCGATCTGTTGAATAAAACATTGCATGCCGTAAGCCCCGGCGGCGTCATTTATTTCAGCACCAATTACCGCAAATTTGAACTGGATAAAGAAAATATCAATGCAACCGATATAAAAGATATCACCCGCGCTACCACGCCTTTTGATTTTGAGGGCAAGCTGTTCAGGTATTGTTTTAAGATCTGGAAGTAAATGCAAATGTTTAGTTAACGGCTATCAAATTTATCAGTGAATGGTAGTGTAAAAAAATGCCGCCACGAATAAGTTTATTCATTAAAGCCATTTTGAATATCTTATACAATAAAATTAAATTATTTTTACCAGGGAAACATAAACATCATTCCTATAAAATGGCTTCTGCAAGTTCTTCCATTACTTGTATTTGTTCACACTACTTATGGGCAGATTAATAAACAATCCTGCAATTGTCCCAAAAAACAGTACGTTTTCCGGGGTGCCCCCCAAATAAAATTTTATTTCAAAAATGGCCAACAGTTTGGGTGGCGCGGAGTTATTAAAATAGAAAACAACGACACGACCTACTCCAGGGCTATATTGTATCGCTGCGGCCAACAATTTTTTTTTATTCGTGGGACGGCCCGGGAACCTGTAAAGTCTTTCAGGACAACGATACCATTATTGTTCAGCGACTCTCATGGCTACCGATTGGCACCAATATGGAACTTGTGTCAACCACATTCAAATTTGAAAAGCTTTATTACAACGGAAAAGAATGGGTCGACAGTACAGTTTACCGAACCGATCTGCTGAAATACTCACCCTCTCAGATACAAAATGTACTTGTCGAGTACGCACGTCTAAAGCCTCATGATTACAGTAAAATCCTTGAAGTAGAACGCCGGCTTTTCTGGGCTTACGTATCAGGAAGCAGTGAGGCTGAAAAATGCCTGTCAAAATTTAAAGATAAGTTTGGTCCTTTCGAGCACAGAACTAAGGAATTTGACGAAGTAGCCACGCTTTACACATGGTATAAAATCCACCGTAGAATAAAACCAGTGAGACCCTTACCTATGATTGATTAATCGATAATTATTAAAATGAAATATCCTGTTTTATGTTTCATCGAATTTTTGTAATCCCGAAACTGATAATACCGTATTGTAGGCTATCTTCCACCCAACTGGTTTTGATTTTCTTATAATCATCGGTTAATTTCTACAAGTAAAACCCAGGCGTCTAAAACGGCTTTAATAAATGATAAAACAATGGCGGGCACTAACCAATAAAGTCCGATTTCGCCAATGTATAAAATACAAATTCCTCCAATGATATATGGAATAATTGCAAGTTGGTCGAAAAACAAGTTGAAGAGATAATGTCGTTTATATTTCTTTTCTTTTTGTCGATATATTTTCAAGTCAATTTTTAGTACTATTGTCCAAACGATAAATCCAAGAACAACAAGCTCGTAGCCAATTAAAGTAAGTGTTTCCCGGGGTACAAGTTGAAGTATGGCGAAAATTAAGATGGAGAGTAATAAAATTAAAGAAACCAATGCCCGGTTAGGAAGCGCTGATGATGATAGTATTTTTGTCAGACTAATGGAGATTCCGACAAAAATTAATCCTGTCAAAGCGGCTGCCGCACTTGCAATGGCTACAAAAAAATCATTCCATTCGTGCATATTATAATTGTGTTTTGATTTGATAAGTTGTTAATCATTGCGTTTTTAGTTTCGAGTTATATTTGAAAATGATCGTACAGCAAAAGCTGTACGATCATGAAATCATTTTTCAAATTATAATTCAAACGTTGATTAGCAGGTTCATTTCCCCCTTAATCAGTCAGCGGGTCTTGTCCTAATAGCTTTGTTCCCTGTTCGGCTGAGTGACGAACAACATTGAAGCCATATTCAGTCATTTCCTTCTCATAGTCTGCCAAAGAATTGACTAACTCTTTTTTTCCTAAGGCTACCTGAATAAGTTCTTTGCCAAGAAGCACTGCATCCTTTAGGGCTACATTGGCGCCTCTTCCCAAACTGGGTGTCATATTATGAATGGCATCTCCCAAAAGGGTAACATTATGATGAGGTTTTAGATCAAAGGGAATGCTGGAGTTCATTTCAATATAAAAAAAGGAACCTTTTTCACCGGCTGCCGGAACAGATGATGCTTCGCCTGGCCAGTCACTTAAAAGTTCAATGGCCATTTGTTGCAACTCATCGCTTGTTTTCTTTCTTATTTCTGTATCGTCAGAACCAAAAAATTCTTTACGTCCCGAAATAATACAGCCTACATAATCGTGCTGTTCGTTCAGTGTCATGTTAAGACCCAAAACCTGAGCTGCAGATTCCGGACGTACTGGAAAAATGACTGGTCCTACACCTAAGATCAATTTACGGGTATCTGAGGCAGCAGTGAAAACGTCTGCAATACATAGCTGTGGCAATACTTTTCCTGCAACTTCTAATTTAATACGTCCATAGATGGCTCTGGCACCGGAGTCCATAATTTTTGCTTCAGGGGCTCTTTGTTTTCTTACGACAGAACCTGCTCCATCAGCACCAACCAATAAATCTCCTTTTATAATTCTTCCATCTTCAAAAAATGCTGTTATTCCTTTCTCATCAGCTTCATAATGGTCTAATTTAGCTCCATAATGGCAGATATCATCTAGTCCGATCAGTAATGTTTCCCTTAATGTTGCTCTGTTTACATTGAGGTGTCTGGCAATTCCCGTTTCAATATGGTGTTCTGTCTTACTATATTCATCGATGGGATATCGTTTCTTCAATTTTAAAGCCGTATCCAAAATTGTTGTATAGGGCAATGGATTTGTTGATGTCAGTTCGAACAATTCGAATAGTTTTTCAGGTAATGATTCCCGAATAGCTGAAATACCATCAGCATCAAGGTGAAGACGATAGCCCTGCGGCCTGTCAAAAGCAGTCGCATCCCGTTCAAAAACCTGAACATTTATTCCATTCATCTTCAACATCTGTGCAAGACATAATCCTCCAATACCTGCGCCAATAATTATTATTGTCATTTTATTTTGTACGTATTTTTTTGTGAGTAATTGAGCTTACCGCTAAGATTAAGCAGTTTGACTTTTGTGATTGGCAGAATAATTATGGAGGAACTTTTTGTCTAAAAAAAATAAAGGCATATAAAGGCATAACATGATCTTTTAGATTATGATAGCCGTTTTTGCCTGCAAAAAGATTTGCTAAAACATCGTCACGGAAGACGTAGGATTATCTACAGAGATTTAGATAATACAATATGGGCAAATATAGTTTTTTTAGAAAAAAAGTGATTTAAATTATTTTCTGATTAGTGGTTGGCAGATACTTTATTTATCATTGACTACAGGATGAATTGGACATTTCTACCCTCTTTTTTGGTTGAAAAGCCCACCCCCCCTCAGTTTTATCTCCTCTATTTTTGTCCTGTTCGGCAATGACGATTGCGAGGTATTCCCTTTAATTCATTCTTCAATAAATAATAAAGAATTGAAAGCCATATTTTTTTTACTTGTCATTCTCCTGCTTGGTAAGTTAACTGCATCCCCTCAATCGAGCCAAACTTTGCACCCCTATGACACTACTTCTGCCTGTGCCGGTGTGCCCTGGCTCGATGAAACCATCATTGAACAGAACCGCCTGTCGATGCATGCCAGTTTCTATGTATACGAAAATGAAACGGTAGCAGCCAAAGGCGACTGGCATCAATCAAAAAACTACCAGACCCTTGATGGGGCCTGGCGGTTCAAATACGTTGATCGCCCTGCTGATCTTCCCGAAGGATTTGAAACAAACAGCTTCAACGATAGCCAATGGCCCTTATTCAATGTGCCGGCCAACTGGGAAATGAACGGGTATGGATTCCCCATCTATACCACCTCAGGGTTTGAATTCAGGTACCTCATGCAGCGGCTTGACCCACCGGCCGTTCCGCTCAGCTTTGATCCTACTGCCATTTACCGGCGGGAAGTGATGATTCCACACGATTGGGATGGCAAACAAGTGGTGCTGCATATCGGTGCCGCCAAATCGAATCTGTCGGTTTGGGTAAACGGTCAATATGCAGGTTATGGGGAAGATAGTAAACTGCCTTCTGAATTCGACATCACGCCGTATCTGCAAAAAGGTAAGAACCTGATCACACTCAAGGTGATGCGATGGTGCGATGCTAATTATATCGAAGATCAGGACATGTGGCGGCTCAGCGGCATCACGCGCAGTTGCTTCCTGGTAGCGAGGAACCCCGTTCACCTGTATGATCTTGAACTGAAACCAGGGCTTGACAATTCTTATAAGAACGCCATCCTGCAGGTGAATTGCCTGCTGAACCGGGCGCCTGAAAAAGGAATGAAAGCGGAAATAACACTGTTGAAAGACAACCAGGTTATCGTTACACAGGAGGGCTTTTTCGATTCGGCAAGGCTTTCATTGAACCTGCCGGTAACAGCCCCTGCATTATGGACGGCAGAATCGCCCACGCTATACCAGGCACAGATCAGGATCAGGAATGCCAACAACCAGTTGCTTGAAATGACCAGGCAGCAGGTAGGCTTTCGCAAAATTGAAATAAAGAACGGATTGCTGCTCGTAAACGGACGTCCTATTCTTATTAAAGGAGTGAACAGGCATGAAACAGATCCGCAAACAGGCCAGGTCATTTCACGCGAAGCCATGATCAAAGACATACAGTTGATGAAACAATACAACATCAATGCAGTAAGAACGAGCCACTATCCCAACAGCGAAACCTGGCTGGAGCTGTGCGATCAGTATGGTTTGTATGTTGTTGATGAAGCAAACATTGAATCGCATGGCATGGGCTATGATATTACCCGTACAATGGGCAACCGGCCCACCTGGTTGAAAGCCCACCTGCTGCGTGTACAAAGAATGATGGAAAGAGACAAGAACCATCCCTCGATCATCATTTGGAGCATGGGCAATGAAGCGGGCAATGGGTATAATTTTTACAATTGCTATTTGTGGATGAAACAGCGCGACAATAGCCGGCCCGTTCAATACGAAAGGGCGGTGGCCGACTACCATCGGTATATTTGGGAATGGAATTCAGACGTTATCAACCCAATGTATCCTACACCGGCCGCGTTGCTCGAATATGCAAAGAACAATCCCCAACCAACACGCCCCTTCATTATGGTTGAGTATGCTCATGCCATGGGCAATTCACTCGGCAACTTTACCGATTACTGGCAGGTGATCCGAAACCACAGGAACATATTCCAGGGCGGGTATATATGGGATTTTGCAGATCAGTGTTTTCAGCGGGTCAACAGCAAAGGCGATACCGTATACACCTATGGTGGCGATTATGAGTCTGCAGAGGCCGTCACTGCCAATAACCATTCAGCCAAGGGTGTTTTTTACGCCAACCGCACGCCTTACCCCCATGCCTGGGAAATGAAAAAGGTTTACCAGGATATTCATACGAGCCTGGCGGCAGATGACTCCATTTCCATTTACAATGAAAAATTCTTCACTGACCTTTCCAATATAAGTCTGCAATGGGAACTGGTTGTAAATGGCAAACGGCAACAAGCAGGCGAAATAGCCCATATCGAGGTGCTGCCGCAGCAGTCGGTTACCATGTACCTGCCTTATAAAAAGATTACCGATGGTGAAGTGTTCCTGAACCTGGTCTATCGCACAAAACAGGCACAACCGCTCATTCCGGCAGGTCATATAGTGGCAACGGAACAACTGCTTATCCATGCGGGGCCGCTACCTGCTATAGTTATTCAAAACGAGGGGAATATTTCCAGGCAAGAATATCCTGGAAAATTGCAGTTCAACAGCAGCAAGGCTACCATCATGTTCGATAAAGCCACGGGAGCGATTTGCCGGTACAGTTATAAAGGAATTCCTATGCTGGATTCAACCGAAACCAAACCCAACTTCTGGCGTGCCCCCACCGATAACGACTATGGCGCCAAAACACCACAAAAACTGCAGGCGTGGAAAGAAGCTACTATGAAGCAGGTGCTCCTTTCTTTTCAGGATACCATTCGCAATGGTTTGGCAACAGTGAACGTAACCTACCAGCTTCCTTCCGTGCAGGCTATCCTGCAGATCAATTATACTATGAATGCAGCGGGTAAGATAAAAGTAGAGCAATGGATTGAAGTCAATAAGGATGCTGCAGTAAAGATGGCCGTTATGCCAAGGTTCGGTATGCAATGGATTTTACCGCCGGGATTCAACCAGGTAGAATACTATGGCAGAGGGCCACAGGAAAACTACCAGGACAGGCATTTCAGTGCGCATGTCGGATTGTATAAGCAAACGGTCGATGAACAATACTTTCATTACGTGATACCGCAGGAAACCGGCAATAAAACCGATGTCCGCTGGTACAGGATCACCAATGCCAAAGGGAAAGGGCTGTTCATCCACTCCGACTTACTGTTAAGCATGAGCGCCCTTCACTATTTCGACAGTGAACTCGACAATGGCATGAACAGTAATCAGCGTCATGCAGCGGATTTGCAGAAAAGATCACAGACCCAGCTCAATATCGACTTAAAACAAATGGGGGTAGGAGGTATCGATAGCTGGGGGGCCATGCCCATGCAGCCTTATCTGCTTCCTTACGGCGATTACCGCTTTAGTTACATCATAGAACCATTTTAATCAGCGAGTAGGATTGACTGGATTAGCTGCGTTTAATCCAGTCAACCTCCATATTCATCCCTTTACTGTTTCCCCACCTGCAACCTCGCAACCTGCACCACTACTGAATCTTTATCGCGGAGCATACCATTCATAATTTCCTTATTAAAATAATTGGGCATAGGAGCGGAATTATAAAATAAAATACTACAATTACTCACCACCGCATAATTAAGGATAGGCAAATAATATGCTCCATTGGAAATGATGACCGGATAAATCTTGCGGTACTTTTTGCAATTGCCGCCGGCCTTATTGCAAATTGAATAGGGATTGTATTGCGGAACCTGTTCATGCAACAACATACAATGGCCAAAGAACTCGCTTTCCTTGCCAGGCATATTGGTTGAATCCATGGGCGACAACAGCATTTCCGTATCGGTTTTGCTGACGATCTCCATGAGCGTGTCCTTTAACTTTACTTTATTGTTGTCAAGGAAAACAAGGTTTGTGCTGATAAAATGATCAGTGACGGTTGACTGGCCATAATAAAACTTGTTCACATGATCGGGAAAGTTGCGGGCTACAAAGTCTTTGATCATTTGTTGGTCGCGGTGAGCGCCATCGCTGGTATATAACACCAGGTCATCTATAAGTAATGGTCTGGAATTATTGTTTGTTGGATTGCCGCCGGGGTTGGTGGGTGAATTATCCGGATTATTGTTTTTACTACAGGCATAAAAAAGTACTAATGAGAAAAGTATCAACACCAGGTTTCTTGTTGTCATGTTTTACTATTTATACCTGTACAACCTGGCTTTTTCAAAAATTCCTATGGGGCAGCCAAAAAAATAAAAATATTTCTAAACCTGTTAGAAACTTATATTATAAGAAATATACACACTGTACTTGAACAGCTGGTCGGAAAACAGGTCTACATTATAATTAGTATTGTCGGGAGTCGAAAACCGGGTAGTGTATGCATCTGCGGGGTGGTCCATAATATGAATGCCGGCGTTCACCTTATGGTTGAATCGCTTCCAGGGTTTAAAATAACGTGTAGCATTTATATTCACGCGGTTAAAGACTTTGCCGCGATAAGGTGTAAAAGTAGAGGAGCTTTTGTTCATGCTTTCCTCCGGGTTCGACGGAATAAGGGCTGGAATGGTTATCCAGTCGCCGGTATGAAAATGCCATAGCAAACTGATCTCAAATTGGGCATCTGGCTGATAGCTGAACAACCAGTTCATATTATGCCGCCGGTCGTACCGGTAGGGTTGTTTGGCGCCATTATGTACACTATCGAACTGCCGCCAGCTCCACGACAGCGTATAGGACAACAACGTTTTCCATTTTTTGAATTTCCGCTCCATTACCAGTTCTGTTCCGTAACCCGATCCCTTGCCTTCAATGAATTTGTTTTCTATGGAGTTATTGTAAAAAAGCACATTGGCCGTCTCTGAAAAATTCACTACATGCTCAATGGTCTTGTAATACATATCGAGGGATAAATTAATAAGGTGGCTGTTTTTATATTGATAACCGAGATTGACCATTTTGCTCAAAGCCGGTTGAAACCGTTTGTTGGCGGGCAGCCAGATCTCCCGGTTAATGCCCGGGTAAGGACTGGTAATCTGGTTCAATGCCTGACCCATATGCGAATACGAAATACTGAGCTGGTTGTTGTTGTTAAGCCGGTAACTGGCAAAGAACCGGGGTTGAACCGACTGGTTGTTGTACCCGTTGGTTGTATAGGCATTCACATGCACACCTGGCCGTATCAGCAGGTTATTGCAAATGCGGATCGCATTTTCGTACCAGATACCGAAATTATCATACGGCAGCGCAGGCATGGCGGCATAGCGTTCTTTATCTTCTACAAATTCCGGGGTAACAAGTGTGCTATAGGGCAATATCTCAACATGCTCATAGTTTCCGCCAAAAAGGAATTGCAAACCGGAATTAGCAGTTATTTCAATAGTTGTTTTTGCTTCATAGCGCCGGCCCGAGGCATAGTTATTGAAAACCGTGTTCTGATACAGGGGCATGGTGCCGGCATTGTTCATTTTATATTTCAATGCCACATAATTGTCAAAGGTGCTTATGTTCAAAGCCGTATTAACGAAGGAACGCCTTCCGGTCACCAGGTCCCAGTTAACCGTAAATAATCCGTTGCGCCATGTTTGCAAATAGTCGGAATTATCCTGCGTTAGCTGCAGGCGATCATCACCGGTATATCCGCTGATCGATAACTTGTTGTTTTTATTGAGTTGATTGGTGAGTTTCAAATGCAGATCGGTAAACAAGGCGTCATAGGCTAACAGATCTTTATTAGCAGCATCGCCCAAACTGCGCCGGGCTGAAAACATCAGTGCGGTACGCTTTTCGGATAATGGTCCTTCAATCGTAAGGGCGACTGAACTTAATCCAGCCTCCGCTTCGCCGCTCCAGTGTTCCATATTGCCATCTTTGGTGTGAATGGCGGTAATGGCGGAAATGCCGTTGCTGAAACTGCCGGGAAAATCATTTTTATATTGCTTTACTGATTTTATACTGGTATTATTTACAATGGAAATTTCACCCAGCAAGTGAGCGGGATTAAATACGGGGTTGCCATCCAGCAAAAAAAGACTTTGTCCCGGTTCACCACCACGCACTATTAGTTGACCACCTGTTTCCTGACTCTCCGTATTGCCCGGTAACAGATAAACAGCGCGTACCGGATCCGTTTCACCCAGCATATTGCTGTACATACCGGTTTGTTCTTTGTCGAGGTTGCTGCCTGCATCCCGTTTCAATGTATTCCCGGTGCTAACCTGTACTTCAGGTAAAACCCCCGGGGAAAGCACCAGATTTAAACGGGTGTTTTGTTGAATATCTACTTCTATGATGCGTGTAGTAAAACCGGTGAACGACACTTCGAAGCGGTGTACACCGGCTGGCAGATTCATGGTATAAAAACCTGCTATATTTGATTCACACCCGGCGCCGCCTGATAGCTCCCGCATAGAGGCAAATGGCAATGGTTCCAGACTGCCTCCTTGTTGAACGAATCCAAATAATACAAAATGCCCGAGCAAAGCGCCTGGTGGCAAAGGGGTAGTGGCGGCGGCAATGATGATCCTATCGTTTCGCTCAATAACAGTGACCCGTTGTGCATTTAGTATTTTATTCAGCACTGCACCAATGGTTGTTTCGCCTGCGGTTAAGCTGATCCGTTGGGAATTATCTAAACTGGTTGGTGAATATTCAATATTTATTCCGCAATAGGAAACCAGTTCATGCAGCAGCTCGGGAGCGGTTCCTGCCGATGCTTTGCAAATAAATTTTGTTCTTAATAACCGTTGCTGTGCCATACTGCCTGTAAACAACAGCGTACAAACAACAACCAGTAATACACGCTGCATCAGGTCTTACTGTTTAAATAATACAATAGTATCGTTTTGTTTGCGGTGACTGATGTCAGCAAGCAGTTTGATATCTTCCAACACCGTTTCAACAGGTTGCTGATTGAATTTTGCCGTAATGGTAGGTGTTACCGGCAATTTCATCAACCCGCTGTCTGGTTTAATAAATACTTTATAGTGATTCGCCAGGGCTGTAGCCACCCGATCGATGGGCGTATTGTCAAATGTTAGCAGGCCCGTTTTCCAGGAAAGGAAGTTGGGGTCTGTTAGCGTTTTGGTTTCAAACCCTTTTGCATTTAATACACTGGTTTGATTGGGATAAATGATCTGTTTTTCTGATTTGGCCGCTTTATTGGTGAACAACACTTTCCCTGAAGTGACCACCAGTTCATCCTGTTGATCGTTTGTGCTAATAGTAAATGAAGTACCCAGCACTTCGAGCATAGCCCTGAGGGTTTGAATGCGGAAAGGATGCGCTTTGTCGTGCTGCACATTGAACCAGGCTTCACCGGTTAACGATACAGCGCGTTCGTTACCGGTAAATTTTTCCGGAAAGGAAAGCGTGGCCCCTTTACGCAATACTACCTGCGATCCGTCGGGCAGTGTGACCGGTGTATTTATTTGTGCGGCCTGTACCAATCGTAGGGCAGGGACTTCTTTGTGAAAAAGCATCCAGCCGCCTATGAAAAGAATACCGGCAATGCAGGCAGCCATGGCCAGTTTGGTCATGAGGCGAATGGCGCCTTTCTTATTTCCCTGTTCAAGCCGGTGATCTACTTTATCCCAGGCCCTTTCTGCATCGTATACGGTTTCCTGTAATATGGTTCCCGATTCCTGCCATATTTTTTCCAGTTGGCGGAAAACGGTTTCATGTGCCGGATTGGCTGAACGCCATTGTTGCAATTGTTCCGTTTCCGCTTCGCCGGGTTGGTCTTTCAATTGTTTTTCAATCAGCAATAATATATGTTCAGGTATTTCTATCATATCGCGTTATTAATAGTACAGGGAATTTTAAAAAACTCCTATTGTATTGGTCAGAATCTGGTAAAAAAATAGGTGATGAATGGCCACAGCCAGCTTTTGGCCTTGCGCACAAATGCTTTCAGCAATTTCATGGCCTTCCATGTTTGATTGTTGACGGTTTTAATGGAAATGCCGAGGTTGTCGGCAATTTCCTGGTTGCTGAGGTTTCCGGTTCTGCTCAACAGAAAAACCTCCCGGCATTTTTCCGGCAACTGCTCAATGCCTTTTTTCAGCAACTCCCTGTAATTGGGTATTGCTGAATCATCAGGTTCTTCTGATACTGTCCAGGTAATAATAGCTGAATCAGCCAGCTCTGTATCGGAAAGGCTGGAGACCGGCATTCGTTTTTGAGCGCCGAGGTGGTTGAAACAGACATTTCGCACTGCCCTGTACAAATAGGGGCGTACTTGTGGTGATTGAATAACATCCTGGTGTTTTTCCCAGATACGGATGAAAATTTCCTGTACTATATCCTCGGCCACATCATGGTCCTGCACCAGCGTATAGGCATACTTGCTTAGCGGATCATAGAGTGTCCTGAATAATTGTTTGAACTGCCCATAAAGATCGTCTCGATTCACAAGAAAGGTTTTTGTTTTTATCATGAGTATACGCCACTGCGTTATACGCACCTAAAAACGAAAGACCGGGCAATTTGTTTGAACGTTTGAAAGCCCTAAAGAATTTATTTTTAGTCGTAGAGATTCTATAATTAAGTTTGTATATACAGAGGCTTATATATATAATCAACTCTATGCAATATCCAAATATTACGAGTACGCTATTGGATCAAAGAAAATAACTTGTGCCCCCGCCTACCGACCTAAAAAGCCCCTGGCTTAAGCCAAAAGCTTTTTATATTTTAGCCGGTGGTCATCGAATAAGCATTACGGTTCCTTTATCAAAAGTCTCTTGCCCGCCCTCGAGCAGGTAGCGGCAGGTCCACACGTAGGCACCCGATAGTTGTTCCACCCCATTCATACTACCATCCCATCCTTTGCTGTAATCCGCAGTATAAAAAACACATTGCCCCCAACGGTTGTATACGGAAAGCTCGAATTTTTTCACCGTACCAAAGACCATCGCCCTGAAGATATCGTTCCTGTAATCTTTATTAGGTGTGAATGCCGAAGGAATGTATACACCCATCATACACGGCCTGGGGCTGACTATAATACTATCGCGACCTATACAATTGTTTCCATCAACGACTTCCAGCCAATAACTACCCGGTTTATCCACTGTGATGTTTGTTGCCCTACTTCCATTGTACCATAAATAGGAAGAAAAGCGCTGCGATGACTGGAGTGTCATCTTACTGTAAGTGCAGATCGCCGTATCGGGTGGTAAAAAATCGTGCGGTAAGGCAAGGATTTTGGTAATGAGGGTTGTATCGCTGCTTACACAATTATGGCTATCCGTTACCTGCACATAATATGTTCCTGTATCTTTGACCGTAAAGGTTGAATTGGTACTACCATCCTGCCACTGATATGAAGAAAAACTGCCCGGGTTCAATATTCTTGTAGTACCGACACAGAGTTCATTGTTGTGATCGAGATCCACCTGTGGCAGCGACCAGACATTGGTTAGAACCGTATCATACGAACGACATCCTTCCGAAGTAATTCCTATAACGCTATATTCACCAGTTGAGTAAACAAATTTGTACTGTGATCCGCTTACACCATTCCACAAATAAGAACTAAATCCAGCTCCCGCATCGAGCAAAGTTGAATCGCCACTACAGAAACTCTGGTTGGCGCCAAGATTAATGGCGGCAGAATGATAAACGTTAACGCGAATAGTATCAAATGCAAAACACCCTGGAGTCTTCTCTGCTTTAACATAGTAAGAAGTATCTACAAGAGGATTAACCGTTACATCCGATGCGGTGGTACTTGAAATGTTGTATGTAGGCGACCATGAATAGTTTATGAACCCTGATGGCGCCGAAAGCCGTACAGTGTCATTGTTGCATTTGGTGCGATTGGAACCAACATCGAAAGGAATGGGGGGAGCAGCGCTGATCGTTACCGAATCTTTATAAACGCCGCCACAGGCATCGGTTGTTGTTACATAATAAAGTCCGGGACTGGTTACATTAAAAACAGAATCTGCCGAACTGTCCTGCCATGTATACGAAAAATAACCTTTGTGTGCATTCAATACTATCGTATTACCTGTGCATAGTTCCCTATCAGGGCCAAGATCTAACGCTGTTTGAACAAACATCGTAACATCAATATTCAGTGTGTCTGCAATAACTTCATCACAAGGAGTAGGAAGGGATGCAATAAGTTGGTAGTGACCACTTGTTTGAAATCGCACAGAGAGGGTGCTATCGTTAAAACGGCTAATGTCCGCTGGTGAACCATTCATCTTCCACAGGACCGGCAATCGGCAATTTTGATCTCGCCGGCCTTTGAAGATAACAGGTGTACCATTTGTACAAACTGCAGCCGGGCCGATCAGTTTCAAAAAAGAACAACTGCTCGTTGCTTTACATGTCTGCCAAATGGTAAACGTCTTATCAGATACCGTGTTGACTGCATTAGTAATTGAAACCAAACCCGGCACAGGATTGAGGGACTTATTTACCAGGGCCGGAGTAACCGGTACGGTGCTGATGTTTACATTTCCTTCACTACAACCACCGGCAAAACCATTTAAATCAGCTTTCAACAGGCTGTAGCAATATTTTTCAACTGCATAGAGATTGGTTGCAGACATTGCAAAAGCGCCTACCCCCCTAAGATTATTTACAGAATATCTGCCCCAGGTTACCGAATCCTGGCGGTCACAATGAAAGAAAGTGATCCCGGCCGATCCTTCGCAGGCATAAAATCCACCCTGGTCATCTGGTTTAATAAATAAGGGATCTGTGTTATACAAAGTGGTGACTCGCGCTCCTTTAACCGGTTGCAATGAATCAGTTAAACGAACGATAATGTGGTTATAGAGAAAATATGACTGACCGTAGGGGATAAAAAATCCTTCAAGCAGGTAATCGTTATCTGTTCTGTGCATCGTTTTCCAGGAACATTCATACCCGTTCACCGTAAGCGCAATCTGTTTTAACAGTGAGCCATTATTGGCGTTGAAACAAAGCACAGATCCAACAGAATTACTACCCTGAGCCGTAGGGAAACTACCGACTGCAAATACGCGGTCCCCGTCCACCAAAATACTACTGTACAATGGTGCGTAATCTGTTCCGAATGCTGCTGACCAAAGCACGGTTGAGAGATCGGGGGTGATTTTGGTTACTACCCACCGTTGTTGGGGCATCGCGCCTGTTGCTTCATATAATGCGTATATATTTCCACTTGTGTCTGTTTTAAGATCGCTAATAACTCCAACATTCACATTAGTAACTGCGGATTTTAGAATAACACCGTTTGTATCAACCAGCACCAAACCTGTGCGTGCGCCAATAAGAACATTTTTATCGTTGGTTAAACAGGCTACTGACCGGTTAGAAGTTTCAAAACCTTCGATTCGTTTGTTAAATACAATATTACCTGCAGGGGTGGTTTTGACAATTCCAACCTGGGTCCAGTCGTAAAAATCGCGTCCGCCAAAAATTGTCCCTCCGCCAGGCAGTGGTAGCAAAAATTCTCCGTTAGGAGGACCCAGATCGAAGCTATTTGTGTAAACTTCTGTTGTACATACTTGTGAATTTGAACGTATGCTCAGGAGGACGCAAAAACAAAACAAAGAAAATCTCAGGAATAACCGCAGGTTACGAATCAATCTCATCCAGTATGGTTGTTAAAGTTTAAATATACGTGCCAGATCATAAAAATCAAATTTCCTCTTAACCTAAGTCTTTTTTATAGGTTTCTTGTTCGTCGGGGCGGCTGTTAGGCGTTTTATGCCATGGCGCCATTTACACCAATGGTTTGTCCGCTGATCCATTTTGCATCGTTGCTGGCAAGGAAGGCAACTACATTGGCAATATCTTCCGGTTCGCCTATGCGATTAAAGGCATTAAGCGAAGCCAGCCGATCGATTATTTCCTTTGATTTACCGTTGGTAAACAGTTCGGTGTTAGTGGGGCCAGGGAGCACGGCATTCACACTGATGCCCCGGCCTATTTCTTTCGCAAATACACGGGTCATTTGTTCCACGGCTCCTTTGGTGCCTACATAGGTACCGTAAGTGGGCAACATCATACGCGTAGTGCTGGAAGAAAAGTTAATGATGGTACCTCCGTTCGCCAGTTTAGTGGCTGCCTCCCTTAGAGTATTGAAGGTACCGCGAACATTCACTTCAAACTGGCGGGTAAAATCATCATCGGTAGTGTCTTTCAGCAATTTGGTGATCATGATGCCGGCATTATTGATCAATACATCTATCCGGCCATAGTGTGCAATGGCTTCATTGAACAGGGTGGCTACTTCGGCGGCTTTGCTTACATCAGCTTTCAGTGCAATGGCATCGCCACCACTGGCTTTAATTTCCTGAACGGTTTTATCGGCTTCGGTCTGTGCGCCAGCGTAGTTAATAATTACTTTGGCTCCCTGGCTGGCTAATTTTTTTGCTACGGCTGCACCGATACCTCTTGAAGCGCCTGTTACAAGTACTACTTTGTTGTTTAATGTGCTCATAAAACTTTGTTTTTATTGTTTAATTGATAACACAAAGGTGGCTTATGAACAGGCCTTCATACGTACAAAGATTATAGCAAGAGTTACAAATTTCTAAGATTGACTATTGAACGAGTTGTTTGCGGTATTCTGCCGGGCTTTGGGAAGTGTGTTTTTTGAAATAATTGCTGAAATGCGAGGCTTCCAGGAAGCCGAGCCTGCCGGCAATTTCTTTAATGCTCAAATCTTTATCCTGTAGCATTACTTTGGCTTCGGCAATGGTTTTATCTGCAATCCAGGTACTGATAGATTTGCCGGTTTTACTGCTGATTACGCTGGAAAGGTAGTTTACATGAAGAAACTGTTTATCGGCATAATCCTGTACGCGCAATTGGATGTCGGTTTTACCGTTGGCAAGATCTCTGAAATGCTGTTCAAGGTTTTTTTTGAATGTTTTTACAATTTGCGAGCTCCGGTTTCCTTCGTAAATAGGGTTGTAGTCCTGGAAGAAAAACTCTTTTATTTTTAGCAGAAGCGACACTACCAGGCTGCCAATTAATTTATTCTTATAGGGAGACCTGCCATGGTGTTCGCAGTAAATAAAACGATACAGTTCTTCTATCACCTGGAATTGTTCGGGTTTTAGTACCCTTGGTTCAACTATTTCGGTAAGTAGAAAAGAAAAATCACGGTATATGTCGGGATGCACCTGTTCTTTTAAATAAGATTCATTGAAAACGATCAGGCAGGCATCGGTAATTTTGTGCCATTCAAATTTGCGAAAATTACCGGGATTCGTAAAGTATACTGTTTGCGGCCCCATTGTAAAATGAAGATCGTCGATGGTGTAATTACCAAAGGCATCTTTAATAAAAAGAAAGCTGAAGAAATTCGGCCGGTAAGGAATGGAGGAAACAGGAAATTCTTTAAAATGATCCTGTAGATAAACAATGGTGAAACCAGAGCTTGAATCAATCGGGCTGTTAGAAAGCCCCATCAGCTCATACAGTTCGTTCAGGGTTTCAATATAAAGACTTTTCGATGACATATCCCGAAAGTAAGTAATAAGTATTAAGGTAAAAAGAACATGATTCAGGTTACAGATTACAGGAAATGAGTTCTGTAATCTATAACCTGTAACCTGAATTAAATACTTACTCTTTACTACTTACAACCTGGTGCTTAATACCTTACTGGTTAGCGCCGCCATTTACCAGTAAATGCTGACCGTTAACGAAGGAAGAAAGGCCGCTGGCAAAAAACTCTGCAATGTTGGCTACGTCTTCTACTTCGGCCAAACGTCCCATAGGGCAGCTTGCTAACAATGATTTTCTCAGTTCGGGATAACTTCCGGGTTCTGCAAAAATTCCTGAATGGTCTACGGCAAAAGGAATGATTGAATTAACTGTTACACCACGATGACCGATTTCCTGTGCAAGAACATTTACCAGGTAGCGTGGAGTGGTTTTGCTACCGCCATAAACGGCCATACCGGGCACAGGGAATGCGGTAGTGCTGCTGGCTATGTAAATAATGCGACCGTTGTCTTCAACATTCAAGGCTGCCTGCTGCATGGTAAAATAAGCTCCTTTGGTATTGATAGAAAACAGTCTGTCGAATTGTTCTTCGGTAAATTGAGTTACGGGGGTTTCTACCATTTCAATACCGGCGTTGGCTACAATGATGTCAATTTTTCCAAATGCTTTTTTTGCTTCGGCAAAAAGGCGTTTGATATCGGCTACTTTACTTACATCGGCCTGTATTGAAATTACTCTTGCTCCCATTGCTTTAATACTGCTTTCTACTTCTTCGGCAGATGCTTTATCGCGGGAATAGTTAATAACAATGTCTGCACCCAGTGCTGCATAACGCTCTGCAATGGCTTTGCCCAAACCTCTGGCTGAACCTGTAATTAATGCTACTTTGTTTTTTAGTGAGTTCATAAAACTTTGTTTGTTTAGTTATTTTTGTTGACAACACAAAGTTGGATCATGAACCACCCCCTGAACGTACAAGGATTATAGCAAGAGTTACAAATTTCTAAGAATTGAAGTTGCGCCAGGCAATTTAGAATTGGCGGTTTATAAAATCTTCAAACATTTCCGGGTCGAACCGGTCATGGGAAAAGGTCAAAAAGTCATTCCTACCGGTTTTAGTTAAGTTATGTTTGAAAAAATATTCCAACTTATTAATAGGATAATTTCAACCCTGTTATATAGATGCCCCTATTCAATTTCGTTATAACTGGCATCTCTAACTACCTGGGAAATGAATGCTCGTTGCTTGTTCTGCAAAATGCCACAGCCTTTTAGCAACAGCCTCGTCCATTGCATTTTCCTGTATATTGGCTAAAGTTGGGTAGCCTCTCAATCCACTGTTTTCTGGCTCGTACATACTTCCTCCAACTGATTCATCAAAAACTGCTGCATAAATCAACGACAAGGCTCCCTGCCACGGCTCCATAAATTCTCCGAGCCGTTCTTTACCAATAGCAATTTCTTCTTTACTCAAATGTCTGGTCAATGCTGTTTTATTGGCGCCAGGCTGTGCAGCTATAGATAATATTTTCTGGTCCTTTGCTTTTATTCTGCGATTCAACTCAATTGAAAAGATCAAATTTGCCAATTTACTTTGCCTATATTCCCTAATTGGATTATAATCTTTTTCCGACCTTAAATTATCAAAATCAATGGTTGCCCCTTGATATCCGTTACTGCTTACTGTTACTATCCGGGAATTCGGTGTTGTCAAAAGCAAAGGATATAAAAGTCCAGTGAGCGCAAAGTGACCCAGAAAATTTACGCCGAATTGCAATTCGTAGCCTTCGCTTGTTTTAGATGCAGGTGGCATGGCGACGCCTGCGTTATTGATTAACACGTGAAGCTGCCGGTATTTCTGGATAAAGGCTTCGGAGAATTCATTTATTTGCTTTAAGCTTTCCAGGCTAAGTCTGGCCGCTTCTACTATTCCAGTCCCTTTATGTTCGTTTATTTTTGCAATTGCCTGCTGCGCTTTATGTAAATCTCTACAGGCCAAAACTACATGTGCCCCTTTTTCATATAAGGCAAGTGCTGTTTCAAACCCCAAACCTGTATTGGCACCTGTGACAATTACTATTTTACCGCTTAAATCAGGGATATTATTTTTTGTCCACATACATTCTTTTTAGCGAAATTAGATTGATGAATAATGCTGCCAAAGCACGGATAAATTTATCCTCCTTTGGCAGCAGATGCGATATAAACAATCTTTGATATTTAAAATTCCGGTAAAAGCTATGTATCAAAAAAAGATACCAGTGTCCAATGACTGCGGATTACAGTTGTTTTTGGCTGTAATGAACGGAAAATGGAAAATTAGTTTGATTTGGTGTATTCATTCAGGCTATAAGCGTCCAAGTGAAATTCACAAAGCGATATCAGAAGCTTCGAGAAGGGTTTTAGATTCCCAGCTCAAAGAGTTGATGGCACATGGTTTAATTTCAAAAACCATCTATTCTAAACGTCCATTAATAGTAGAATATTCATTAACAGCGCTGGGAGAAACGATTATTCCTGCTATTAATACTACAGCTCAATGGGGCGAAGACCATCGAACGGAACTGGAGAAGTTCATAAAGTGAAAAGTACAGTTTTTCCCTCTAACGACACACTTATCAGCCGAATCTACGCACCTACCAACTCCACGGTCATCAATTACTTTTTTTATTATTTTTATCCGATTTTGTATTTTATGAAAATTACCCCAGCCGCCTACTGTAGTATTGTGTTTTTTTCTATTATAACTCTTATGCCAGGTTTTAAATCGTATGGGCAGAATTCAGGCGCTGCCACTTTTTTGCCTGCATTAAAAACCGGGTTTACCGAAAATAAGGGACAGGTGTATGATCAATTTCATAAGAGCAATAAGGATGTTAAATATATTCTGCATACGGCCGGAATGAATATTCAATTGCGTAAGAATAGCTTTAGTTATGACACATATGAAATGATATCGAATAAGTACACGCCTGTTCAGCATGATGCAAAAGCATACCCAAACACACCTGCGGATTCTACTGTATTTCGCTTTCACAGGGTCGACATATCTTTCCCAGGCTCAAATCCTAATCCTGCTATTATTCCTGTTTACAAATCGGCTCACTATATAACCTGTTATTTACCGGGTAACACAGAGCCGATCAGGGTTTTTCAATACCAGCAAATAATTTATAAAGATATTTATCCTGGCATTGATCTGGTATTTACAACGGGAAATGGAGCTACACAACGCGGGTTTGAATACAATTTTATTGTACGTCCGGGGGCAAACTCTTCCAAAATAAGGCTCCAATATAAAGGCGCTGCTTCCCATATTGTCAATAAAAAAATTTCCATTAAAGTAAGAGGTGGACAGCTTGAAGAGAAAATTCCTGCCAGTTTTCTAAATAATGAAAAAGAGTCTGGCATGGCAATCAAGAAAACAAATGTTGCAGTTAATGTTTCTTACATAAACCATGGCAACGGTATTTATGGGTTTCGCATCCCTTCTTATGATAAAAGCCAAACCTTGATCATTGATCCCGTTCCTGATTTAGTTTGGGGTACTTATTATGGCGGTTACAACAATGACTGGGCCTATAGTATAACGCGGAGCCCGGATGGAAATATCCTTGTAGGGGGAGGATCAGACAATCCAAATCTTGCTACAGCAGGTTCTTACCAGTCTGTTTTTGCGGGTTTTTCAGACGCTATGCTTGGTAAATTTGATGCTTCCGGCAAATTGATCTGGATGACTTATTACGGCGGTGATCAAAGTGATGCAATATTTGGTATATGTACAGATAAATCAGGAAATATTTTTGCAGTGGGGATCACCGATTCAAAAACCGGCATTGCAACACCTGGCAGTTTCCAAACCACGCATGGAAACGGAACAAGCTATGGACGAGATGGTTTTCTTGTTAAATTCAATTCCGCTGGCAACAGAATATGGGCAACTTATTACGGAGGAACGGATGTTGATTATTTACATGCAGTAAGAATAGATGCTGCCAATAATATTTTTATCGCTGGCTGGACGCATTCATTGAATTCTATTGTCACCCCCGGCGCTTTTCAAACAAGCTATGGCAGTGATGCTCAACCACTGCATCAGGGCGATGCCCTGCTGGTAAAGTTTGATGTTAACGGGAACCGTATATGGGGTACTTATTATGGGGGGCTTGACTTCGACCGGTTTTACGCGATGGACCTCGACGGTAACGGAAATATTTACGCAAGCGGTATTGCTTATTCTTCCGGACTTGCTTCTCCCGGTGCATATCAAACCAATGTATTTACAACCCCTAATGGCGCAAGTGATGAAGCGTTGCTGGTTAGCTTTGACAATGCCGGCAACAGGCGATGGGCAACTTATTATGGTGGCAACAACGAAGATTATTCACAGGCGATTGTCTGCGACCATGAAAACAACGTGATCATTGGAGGTTTTACGCTTTCTACAAGCGGCATCAGCACCCCGGGAACGTACCTTACAACCTATTCAGGAGGTAGCGGGGATGGGTTTGTAGCAAAATTTTCCGGCAGTGGCAGCCGCATTTGGGGTACCTATTATGGCGGCGAAGGCCAGGAATATGTCAATGGCATAGCAATAGATGCCAATAACAATGTAATAATTACGGGTACAACAAGTTCAACCCAACATATCACAACTGCAAATTCCTATCAACCGGCTTTTCCTGGTTGTAGCGGGCCTTATATTGCTAAACTAAATAAGAATGGGCCCCAGGTTTGGGGCACTTATTATGGAAAGGGTGCATCGTTGTGTGCCGTAAACGTTGGTGAGTCTGTTGTGACCGATGATGCCGGAAATGTGTATGCCTGTGGTGAAACAATGCAGACCCAGGCTATAGCCACCTGTGGGGCGGTTCAGGAAACCTGGAATCACAATCAGGATATGTATGTGGCTATGTTCAGTGAAAATATTCAATCGTCAACAGTTTCCTGTACCATTAATACAACGAATAATGGCGCTGTATGTAGCGGAACGCCGCTTACTTTTACCGCTCAGGTTATTAATGGCGGCGCCAATCCTGTTTATCAATGGAAAGTAAACGGGGTCATTGCCGGTACCAATAAAAGTACATTTACTGCTTCCAATTTTAAAAATGGCGATATCGTTAGTTGCAGTGTTACTGCCAACTCTAACTGTATAATAAATCCTTCCGCTAATTCAAATAACATCACCGTTTCAATACTACCTTCTGTAATTCCGGCTATCTCAATAAGCCAGGCACCGGTTGGCAGCATTTGCAAAGGCACCCCGATAGTTTTTACCGCAGTACCAGGTAATCAGGGAACTGCACCTGTGTATCAGTGGAAGATTAATGGCATTGATGCCGGCACCAATAGTCCTGTATTTTCCTCCAGCGACCTTGCCGATGGAGATATTATTTCATGCATTTTAACCAATCAATTCTCCTGTAACCCGGTTACTACAGTCCGGTCAAATGAGCTCACAGTAGCAATAACGCCGCGAAGTACTCCTTCAATTAACATAAAATCATCTGTAAATAGCGTTTGTGCAGGGACCGAAGTGACTTTCACTTCAGAAACAATGAACGGCGGCAGGAATCAAACTTACCAGTGGATGATCAATGGAAAACCAGTTGGCACCGAGCCAAACTTTAGCACAAGCAATTTATCTGCGGGTGATATAGTGCAATGTTTTCTGATTCCGGATAAAAGCACTTGCGTAGTTCCCGGAACAGTGGCTTCCAATAAGATGGGCATAGACATTTATCCGCTTCCGGCTTTAAATATTACTCCACAAAAACCTGTCATACACAGGAATGATTCGATTCAGCTACAGGTTACAGGATCAGATATTTCCAGCTATCTTTGGACCCCACCGGTAAATATCAGCGATAATACCGTACCTAATCCTTATGTATGGCCGAAGAATTCACAGGAATATACTGTAACTGCTACTTCTGAAAAAGGCTGTTCAAATACAAAAAACATTTTGGTTGAGGTTGTAGTTGATGTGCATGTACCCAACGCGTTTTCCCCAAACCACGATGGCAAAAATGACACCTGGCACATAAGCGGTCTCGACGCATACCCGAACTGTATTGTAAACGTATTCAACCGATGGGGACAAAGAGTGTTTTACTCAACAGGATACACTAAACCGTGGGATGGAACTTTTAATAACAGAGAGTTGCCATCCTCAACCTTTGTTTATGTAATAGATTGTAAAAATGGAACCAGGCCTATTTCGGGTACGGTAGCAATTATTCATTAAAAGTTTACCTCTTAATTGCTCACTACCAATCATTAGAAGGCAGGAGGGGTAAGAAGTTTGTTGATGAAAAAGGGGAGAGTATGGGCTGCAATGCCCTGTTGGAATGCATGTCTTTTGACCCAGTAGTTAACGCAGGATATAATTTTTTGGCTTCATCCAATTTTTCCTGGTTTCTGCCGGTGATGATCACTTTTGCGCCATTGGCTAAAAATTGCTTTGCAGCTTCCAGGCCGATACCTGCTGTACCGCCTGTTATCAGTATTGTTTTTCCTTTAAGTTCCATTTGATTTTTTGCGTTTGTTATAACACAAAAGTAGATTGACCTGATGCCTGGATTATAACCCAAAAGGAGGAAAGTCTAACACAAAAAGACGTGGAATACTAACCAACGAGTCCAGGCTCTCCAAATCACGTCGGGCCTGTAAAAAAATATTCCGGGATATCTATTTTACATCATAACTACCAATCTTCTCATTACAAATCATCTGCTCCTTCAGCTTTTGCCGGGGACTTTATTAAAACCATATCATTTTTACCAACATTTGATTCCGGCAAGGCGGAACTGCATCTTGCATTGCCAATTGCTTATTGTCCATTGCCAATTGATTCACCTCCGAACCATCTCTGCAAGGAAAAGAGACCGGGGCAAGGTAAACTTCTTCCATTTTTCACCTGAATTTCAATGTTATCTGGCTGCATCATATTTTTTTAATAAAACTTTTATGATTTTTAATTAAAAAATTGTTTTATTTCAATCGATAATTATAGTTTATCATTAAGAGATTAAACATATTATATAGAAATTATTTAGTTTGATTGATAAATAACAAAATCTGATATGGTGATTATTATTTTTGATATCGTGTTTTTAAATTATTTTATCAGTAAGAATAATTGTTATCAGAATATTAATTTTATTCTCGCATAATTATAAATGTTTGGATAAATTTTTTCTTTTTATTTATCATATATTACTTATTTTTAATAAGCAAAGTCAATTATGATTAGTAGTTGATTCAATCTTACCTGGTTAAGCTCATCTTTTTATAATTCATTTGATTTTACGGGGGGAATAACTGCGAATACGCATGTAGGAAAATGCGTTGAAACAATTTGTAAACGAAGTCCTTAGCGAAGGCTGCGCGCCTATTGGCGGGTGGAAGGATATCAATTGCATGGTACCTGCATCTCGATATTTTGACTTCGCTTAGTACGCTCGATGCTTTACCGATCCTTTCCCGCACTCGCGGGACTCAGGATAGGCGTGCGCTTAGTGAAATTGAAAGGATCTTAAAACAAGCTGTATGAAAAAACCATTGGTATTGAATTTTAAACCAATTCCCGACCCGCAATTTCAATTGATTGTTACTAATGTTGTTGCCAAAATGACCGGCAATAAATATTTTCCCGATGCCGGTCCGATTGTCATTGAAATAAGCGAATTAATTAAAGAGTTCAGGCTTGCCATGGTTGATGCGCATACGAGAGATATTTATAAAATTGAGCTCAAAAACAAAATCAAGCTCAGGCTGATCGAAAAAATGAGGCAGTTGGGCGAGCATGTTATCAATGTTGCAAAAGGAAATCAAATATTATTGATCAGTAGCGGGTTTCATCTGGCTAAACACAATGGTCAAACAACTTTAACCAACCCAACCGGATTTAAAATAATGCCCGGCCGTAATAATGGCGAAATAATCATGCAGCTTAAAAGGATTGTAGGGGCAAAGGCCTATCTGTACCAGTATACGCCTGATCCGTTGACGAGCGACAGTACCTGGCAAATCATCTATTGTACCCGTTGCAAAAAAACATTAAAGCATCTTCCGTTAGGTGTAAAATGCTGGTTTCGCATGGCCGCCATCGGTGCTCACGATCAGATTGTATATACCGAACTGCTGAACAGGTATATTTCATGAAATGAACTTTTACCATCACCAGTAAGAATCGGATGAAAAATACAGAATTGTTTGATAGTTGGATTGTTTGATGGCTGATCGTTCAGTTTTCAGGCAGTTTGCAATTATTCGGAGTGTTTAATTACGCGGAATTGCAACAATCGAGCCATCAAACAATTGAACCATCTGTTTATCTTATCTGCCCCCTTATAATGCCGGCTGGTTTTAATTTCGAGTGCGCATTGGTGTAACAGGCATCGTTTTTCAAAATTGTTACCAGCGAATCAACCAGCAGTTGTGATTTTACGATGCCAAAATCGGCTTTCGATCCGCACAGGGTTATGCGTACGGGCCCTGCAATATCGGCTGTTCCCCGGTGTACATGCGATGCGGTTAATGTATCGTTGGTTTCAAGATTGTTAACTGTAACATTCGAGTACAGGGTTTTATCGGTGGTTAACCGTAATATGGCTAAACCGGTTGCTGTGGTAGTTACCGGTGTTGGCCGTTCATTGGCGCCGTTCATGGCAACATCTACAGCATAATCAATGGTTTTATCAAGCTGTGCGCGTACCAATCCGCCGGGCGCCTGGGTTGAATGTACATTAATGTAAACAGGCATCGTTAATAATGTATCTATTTGCCCTGGTCGTAACCCCGTAACCGTACCCGTTGCACCGGCTCCTGTAAATGCCGGATTCAACGGAATAAGAATGCCGCCGGGTGTAGCCGGGTCACCTGCATGAATATGGGCGTTTGTTAATGCATCACCAGGCGAAAGATTATGTATATGAAAACTGTATGTGAGCGAGTTGTTGGCAAACAATTCAATCGTTGCTTCGCCTTCTTCGTTTCTGCCTGCAGGGGCCGGTACTTCATATATCGCTTTCATTTCAACATCACCCCACTTTTTTATCGAAGATGCGTTGTTGTCTGAATCGTGCTTGCAGCTTTGCAGCAGCATACATGCAAGCAATACAGCGCCCGTTGCCTGCAAGGGCAATAATCGTTTCATGCTTATGAGTATTTATAGAAGAATACGAAGTAGTAAGGGAGCGGGTTGCTTTTTTGAGTCAGAAGTCAGATGTCGGAAGTCAGATGTCAGAAGAACCCGAATTTCATAGCCTTTTCACTATCTCATAAAAAAAGGAATTACGAAATAAAGTATTTCACTTCAACTTTCGTAATTCCATACTTATTGCAATATCTTTCCGACTTCCGACTTCTGACTTCTTCTATTGCGTAAGCGGAATATCTCTTTTCAACATATCATTGCGATTGGCCATTTCCCACGCGGTGTAAAACACCAACTGCACTCTTTTGGTCATCAGGTTGTAGTTGATTTTATCGGGGGTATCGGTGGGGCGATGGTAATCGTTGTGCGTGCCGTTGAAGTAAAAAATAATCGGAACGCCTTTACGGGCAAAGTTGAAATGGTCGCTGCGATAATAAATACGTTCAGGATCATTCGGTGCATTGTATTTATAATCCAGCTCAAGCTTTGAATATTTCTTATTCATCGACTCGCTGATGGGGCGCAGGTCGCTGCTAAGCTTGTCGTCGCCCACTACATAAATATAATTGGTTGAATCGCCTTCTTTACGTTTGGGATCAATGCGGCCCACCATATCGATGTTCAGGTCAACAGTAGTTTTGTTTAACGGAAACAGCGGATGGTCGCTGTAATATTCCGATCCCCACAATCCTTTTTCTTCGCCCGAAACAGTCATAAATACAATCGACCGGCGCGGTCCTTTACCTGCTGCTTTTGCTTTGGTAAATGCTTCTGCCAGCTCCAGCACGCTCACAGTTCCTGAACCATCGTCGTCGGCGCCATAATAAATTACTGAATCACCGCGCTTGCCGAGGTGATCATAATGCGCTGTGATAAAAACAAATTCATCTTTTTTATCAGTGCCTTCAATATAACCAATAACGTTGGTGCTGCTCAGTTCATTGATATTTTTTTTGAACTCCAGTTTTACATCTGCATCGTATGATTTAGGTTGCGGGTTGCCGTTCTTCATAGCTTCTTTGGCCGTATCGTAATCGGCTCCCATAATGGCTTTGGCAACCTGTTCAGATATATAGTAAGTATTGGGGAATACAGTTTTTCTGAATCCATTCATATAAGGGGCGCCTTTGGTAATGCTCGCCCGACGCGGAAAATTTGATTGAACCATTAAAATAGCAGCAGCGCCGTTCTTTTGGGCTGCTTCCATGAGCGCGAACGGATTGAAGCGGCTGCCACGGTTACCTGCACTATTGCCTCCCGTAGCAGGTGGGGTGCCCTGTAGTATCAACACAATTTTGCCCTGTGCGCTTACACCTTTATAATCATTCCGGCTGCTATCGCTGATGCCGTATCCGGCAAATACCACTTCGCCACACATCAAAGTGCCTGAAGATGCCATGCTTAAATTGACGCTGAAGTCGGTATTTAATTCAAAATGCTTTCCGTTTACGTCAATGGCTGCATTGATAAGAGAATCCTGAAAAACCGGGTAAGCAAGCTGGTAATTGCCGTTATTACCTGGCACTAAACCAAGTGTTTTAAACTGGTTTTCGATGTAGGAAGCAGCTTTGCGCTGGCCTTCGGTAGCTGTTTCGCGACCTTCCATTTCGGCGCCGGCAATTATGTACAGATGCTTTTTCAGGTCTTCGGCTGTTATACTGCCGGCAAAGGGCTTAGGGTCGGCTATCTTCTGGCCCCAGGCGGCAGAAGAAGCGGCAAGCGCCACAACCAGGAACATTCTTCGCATGATGTATTATTTGATTGCTTTCAAAAATAGCAGGAATACCGTTGATTTAAAAACCTTTATTGATGGTTGGATTGTTAGATGGTTTGATGGTTTTGAACATCACGCATCAAACTCACTCAATTCAAGCCACCTCATCTCCTTTTCATCGAGCAGGTTGGTGATTTCGCTTATGCGTACCGATAATTGCTGCAATTGATCAAACGGCAGGGAACCGGTGTTTAATTGTTCGGTAATGGTTTGCTTTTCTTTTTCGAGGTTGGCTATATCCTGCTGTAATTGCTCGAATTCCCTTTTTTCTTTATAGGATAATTTCCTTTTTTCAGCGACAGGCTGTTTATTGTTCTCAGCTTTAACTTCAGGTTTTGGAATTTTGGCTGCCGACTGTTCTTCTTCTTCCTTATCCTTTAACCATATGCGGTATTCCGAGTAGTTGCCAGGGAAGTCGCGAACCACACCTTCGCCTTCAAATACGAACATGTGATCTACGAGGCGGTCCATAAAATACCGGTCGTGCGAAACAATGAGCAAACAACCGGGGTAGTCGCTTAAAAAATTCTCCAGCACGCCGAGCGTAGGCAGATCGAGGTCGTTGGTAGGTTCGTCGAGTATTAAAAAATTCGGGTTGCGGAACAGGATGGATAATAAATGCAGCCTTCTTTTTTCACCACCGCTTAGTTTGGATACATAGGTGTATTGCTGATCGGGCGGAAATAAAAACAACTCTAAAAACTGAGCAGCGCTTAATGAACCGCCATCGGCCAACGGAAAGTTTTCGGCCATGCCTTTTACAAATTCAATGACCCGCATGTCTTCTTTAAGCACTAATCCCTGTTGCGAGTAATTGCCAAAAATTACCGTTTCGCCTATGTTTACCTTGCCACTGTCGGCATCTTCAATGCCCTGTAGTATATTAAGGAAGGTTGATTTACCTACACCGTTTTTTCCTACTACACCAATGCGTTCGCCTTTTTTAAAAGTATAATCAAAGCCTTTGAGGATCGGTTTTTCGCCATAACTTTTGTATACTTTTTTCAACTCTATTACTTTACCGCCCAACCGGGTCATTTTTACATTCAGCTGTAGCTGGGCATCTTCTAATCGCTGTTTGGCTTTGGCTTCTACCTTATAAAAATTGTCCTGACGGCTTTTGCTTTTGGTAGTACGCGCTTTGGGTTGCTTACGCATCCACTCCAGTTCTTTGCGAAATGTATTGCGGGCTTTTTCAATACTGGCGGCGGTACTTTCCTGCCGGGCTACTTTTTTTTCGAGGTAATTCTGATAATCGCCTTTGTATACGAACAGCTCACTGCCATCGAGTTCCCATATTTCTTCACAAACGGCATCCAGAAAATAGCGGTCGTGTGTTACCAGCAACAGCGTTACATTTTGCTGGTCGAGATAATTTTCAAGCCATTCCACCATTTCAATATCAAGGTGGTTGGTAGGTTCGTCCATGATCAGTAAAACATGCTTATGATCAAAACCAATATCAATCAGGGTTTTGGCCAGGGCCACGCGTTTGCGTTGTCCGCCCGAAAGGGTGTTTACAGCCTGTTGCAGGTGGTGGATGTTCAGTTTGCCGAGTATCTGTTTTACTTTGGCATCGAAATCCCAGGCGCCCAGTTCGTCCATTTTTACAATGGCGGCGCCTAATTTTTCAGGATCCCCTTCTTCACTTATAGCTTCATATTGCCTGATGGCGTTAATGACGGGGTGATTATGATAAAAGATATTATCCAGTACCGAGCCTTTTTCGTCAAAAACAGGGTCCTGCTCAAACAGGGCAACGGTTACTTCTTTGTTGATCCACGCGGTGCCGCTATCGGCCGTTTCTTTGCCGGCCAGAATTCGCAGCAGGGTGCTTTTACCGCTGCCATTGCGGGCAACGAGGGCTATTTTATCGCCTTCTTCAACATGAAATGAAATATTATCAAAAAGTGGTTTTATACCAAACGACTTACCAAGTCCTTCCACTGATACGTAATGCATGGCGCAAAGATAGGGTTTCAGGTTGCAAATTGCAGGGTGCAGGTTTCAGGTATTGCCCCTGCGGTACATACTTTGCTATTGAATTTTTGCCTATTGCCCATTGCCTGTTGCTAATTGATTTCCCCTGAAACCTGTACCTTGTAACCTGTAACCTGTAACATGTAACATGCTTGCTCATTCATGTCAATAATCAATCATATCATTATTGTGGTACTGTGGATAGCATTTTGTGTATCTCACAGTGTGCTGGCCACTGACTGGTTTAAACAAAAAATGCAGGTAAGGCTGGGGGCGAAGTACAAATATTATCACTTCGGGTATTCGGTATTTGCGGCGGATACTTTGATGCTGGTATTGATCTTTCAGTTTAACATGAACAGTGTGTTGTTGTTTACTGTACCGGTATGGGTGAAATGGATTATATGGCTGCCATTGCTGGCGGGTGTTACCATTATGGGCGTTGTTATTCGAAAATATTTTTTCTCACTGAGTGGCATCAGTGTTTTTTTTAAAAAGCAGCCTCCGGCTGCGTTGGAGCTGGGCGGAATGAACCGCTTTGTTCGCCATCCTTTATATGCCGGTACTTTATTATTTATCTGGTCGTTGTTTTTGCTGATCCCTTTTCTGAATAATTTATTGGCCTGTATTATCATTACCGCATATACCATAGCCGGCGCCCGCCTCGAAGAAAAAAAGCTCGAAGCGCAGTTTGGCGAGCAATATGTAAAGTATAAACAAAGGGTGCCGATGATTATACCTAAAATCAGCTCTCCCTCCACTTGATATTACATCCAATACTTGGCCTTTGCTCCTGCTGTACCGGTTCTTTCTTTAACAAATGGTCCAGTGCTTTGCGTATATCTGATCCGGTAACAGGAATGCCATTACCGGGGCGCGAATCATCTAATTGTCCGCGGTAGGCTAATATGAGGTCATCGTCATAAATAAAAAAGTCGGGCGTGCAGGCGGCCTGATATGCTTTGGCTACTTCCTGCGAAGCATCGTATAAGTAAGGGAAAGGATATTTCAGTTGTTTGGCCACCAGTTTCATTTGTTCAGGTCCATCTTCGGGATAGCCCGATACATCATTTGAACTGATAGCAATAAAAGCAATGCCCTTGTTTTTGTAATCATTCGCCAGGTTTACCATCCCTTCATTTACATGCTTTACAAAAGGACAATGATTGCAGATGAACATGATTACTGTGGCCATTTTACCTTTCAGTTCGGCCAGCGTCAATTCTTTTTCGCTTACGGTATCGGGCAGTATAAAGTCCGATGCTTTTTTGCCCAGCGGCGTCATTACAGATGGTGTTCGTGCCATAACAGGTTATTTAAAGAAATAAACGGTTGCTATTTTGCCATTTTCTATTTTATAAACAGCAAAACCCTCAATTGGTTTATTGCCGGTGCTGGTTACTTTTTCCTGGTCGATGATGGTATTGCCCTGTATCATGCGGTTGACGATCTGGCAATGCAGGTTGGGTGAGTGGCTAAAGAAGCCCGAATACGATGTACGCATGTTGTCTTTCCCTTTCATTTGCAAATGGCCCGAAATATCATAAATCGCCACACTGTCGCTGTAAGGCGCCAGAAACTCCTCAATATTACCGGCATTGTAGGCATTCAACTGTTGCTGTACCAACATTTCGGGCGTGGGTGTCAGCAATTTTTTAGGATCGAGCAAAACACCGTGGTGAATTATGGTATGCAGGGCGGCGGGTACATTTATATCTTTAACCGGATCGCTGTTGAGCAACAACAGATCGGCTATTTTATCTTTTTCTATACTGCCATAATCTTTTTCTTTACCGAATCCTTTTGCCGCATTGATGGTGGCCGATACAATAATTTCCCAATTGGTTAATCCCGCCTGTTGCATGGCCAGCAATTCATCGTGAAAAGAAGCTGCATGCTGGGTACCGATGTTGCCTGCATCGGTGCCTGCTACTACCATTATGCCGGCCTGCTGCGCCAGCTTCAGGTTTGTGAGCATGGTGCTGTCTTCTTTTGAAGGAACGTGAATCCTGTTGCGCATTTTAATATAATCAAAATGCACTTTATTGCCCAGATGTTGAATATCGGTGAGGGTACCGAGCATAAAAGGGTTCGAATACGCAAGATCATGCGATGTAAAATTAAACTGCTGTGTATACGTCCTGTCGTATCCCTGAAGCACCACAAGGGTGGGTATGTACTCCTCGTACACAATTGGTAGTTTTTATCATCTTGCTCGT
>NZ_JCAPSW010000009.1:0-102197 GCF_059587045.1 Niastella sp. sgz303648
ACAATTTTTGTTTTATTGTATAGTTATATTAGGACGGGTCAACTTGACTCGTATGCAAAATGGTTACAGCTTTAGTGATGTGTTTCAATGACGCAGTTTATTGAATAGACTCTTTAGGAGTAACTGTCTGATTTCCGCAATAACAGTCAGGCTTCCTGTGCGAAGCTTTTTGTCCTGAGCGTAGTCGAAGGATGCTCATGTGCAAAGCATCATTTCCCATTAGCAATGGTACAGAACTTTGTTGCAAGGTGTCAGGTAATTCAGGAATTGGTGCTTTGCGTATAGGCGAAAGGTTTTTGTTCATGAGAAAAAGTCCGGAACTTACATGCAAAGATATTTTTCCAGCAAGCAAAGACCACAATTTCCAAAGCAATTATCCAATTTCCACAAGCAATGACCAATATCCTGTAAGTACAGCCTCATTTCCTGCAAGCAAAAGCTCATTTCATGTAAGTAAAAGCTCATTTCCTGCAAGCAAAGGATCATTTCCTTTGGGAAAAATATCATTGTTCATGCGAAATTATCCTTTGTACGTTGATTTATAACGGTCAACAAGCAGTGGTTCGAATCATGAAGTGCCCCTAACTATCTGTTCTTTCAGGTCCATTCTGCCCCATAATGTGCTTTCTGCTCCATTCCGATAATAAAAACATCGCTTCTCTAAGGGAAGCGCCTTTTTCACTCAACGAATATTCAACCCTTGGGGGAACTTCAGGATATGCTTTACGAATTATAATGCCATCTGCCTCCAGTTCTTTTAATTGCCTCGACAATACTTTAAGTGCAATATCCGGCATTGTTTTGCTTAGTTCGCCAAAACGCATGGTACTTTCAACAAAAGCCAAATGATCGGTGGTTTCCATTTCCCCCCAATTACTTCGATCATTGCGGTTATAGGACATTCCTTTGCTTATTTTCCATTCTTTCCCGGGCGCATTCCTGTAACCATGCATAGGGTAACCCAGGCATATATTAAAAGCGTTCCGGGTGCGCAGACTGGCAAAAGTTATAAAGTTGCCGGGTAGAATTCACCGTTATCTCCCGGCTTTTATCATCTGCGTAATCCAACTGCGCAGATGATTTTTCAGCCGGTCAATTTCAAAAAAAGATTCCGATTAAATCACTGAATATCAAAAGAAATAAAAAAACTATGAAAAAAACTTTCCACTGCGCAGATTGAGTGCGCAGTAGTGCGGCCATCTTTGCTATGTCAATCACAAAAACGACAGGTTATGAAATTCAATGTATCAGCAAACGCAGGGAAAGAAACAACGAACTACATGGGCGCTACCGCATATAAGCTGACTCCTGAAATGGAGCTGTACACAGCAGTGGCAACCTGTATGGTAGATGATTCTTATTACGAGAAGCAGGAAGAAAGGCTTGGTCGTATCAGGCAACTGATCGCACAGTGCGCACCCGGGTTTGTTGCTAAACTGGCTGTTTACGCACGTAAAGAAATGAACCTGCGTTCAATACCGGTTGTATTGGCTGTTGAATTGGCAAAGGCTGCATCAGGCAATAACGTGGTAAGCCAAACGATCAACGGTATCGTGCAAAGGGCTGATGAAATAAAAGAAATACTGGCTTATTATCAGGTTGCGAATAAAAGAGCGGGTGTAAAAAAATTAAACAAACTGAGTAAACAGGTTCAAAAAGGATTGGCTACGGCATTCAACAAATTCGACGAATACCAGTTTGCCAAATACAATACTGCTGCCGAAGTAAAAATGAAAGATGCCTTGTTCCTCGTTCATCCAAAAGCGAAAGACGAAGCGCAGCAGGCATTGTTTAATAAAATAGTGAAGGATGAGTTGCAAACACCATATACATGGGAAACAGCTTTGTCTGAACTCGGTAAAAAAGCGTTTGCGACAGAGGCAGAAAAGCAACAGGCTATAGCAATGCAATGGGAAGAACTGGTGATGAGCGGAAAGCTTGGTTATATGGCCGTATTGCGTAACCTGCGTAACATTCTTACGAAGGGCTCTGCAAAAGCTTTTGCCGAAGCATTGATTATATTGACAGACGCAAATAAAGTGAAGAAGGCAAAACAATTGCCATTCAGATATTTATCTGCTTTCACTGAGATTGAAAAATTATCAGCTGCAGAAATTGTATTTGAAGACCAGGCCGAAAGAATAAAACAGGCAACTACAGCACTGGAAAAAGCATTGCTGATCGCTTGTGATAATATACATATCAACGAAGGGAAAACAGTGATATTATCCGATAACTCGGGAAGTATGTATGGCGATGCAGCAGGTAAGTCGTTGGTCTCTGCTATGAGCAGCCGTAAAACGGCAGATATAGCCAACCTGTTTGCTGTGTTGTACTGGAACAAAAGCAACAACACATCTATCGGTTTGTTTGGTGACCATTTAATACAGCCTGTATTAAACAGGAAGTCCGACTTGTTTGAAAATTTTAAACTGATCAATGCCGAAGCAAAGAAATGCGGACCATCAACAGAGTGTGGTATTTTTGAGTACATGGACAAGCTGATATCTTCTAAAACTATAGTTGACCGGATTATCATCTTCTCAGACTGCCAGATAGGTACAGGTTGCAACTGGTTCGATTCAAAAGGCAACAAAGGAGATAACTTCAATAAATTGTTGACACAATATCTTGCTATCAATCCGGCAGTAAAAGTGTATAGCGTAGACCTGAAAGGATATGGCAACAGCTTAACCAAAGCAGAGAACAGAAACACCGTGCTGGTAAGCGGTTGGAGCGAAAAGATATTTGATATGATCTATTATATTGAAAACGGATCGACTGTAGTTGATCAAATCAATCAAATTGAACTATAGGATTTGCAAAATATGTAAGTGTCGTAGAGTAGAGTTACTTCGACTGTTAATCGGGAGGTTGCAGGTTCGACTCCTGTTTCCACAGTATTTATTTTTTAATATTGCGGAATAGCTCAATGGTTAGAGCGCCAAACGTACTTTATTCGTCTTTTACCTTACAATGTCCGGTGCCGTAGAAAAGGAATCCTTCGTCTAATTAAGAGCCTTTTCGAATTGTTGCCCGGATTTTTTTTATGCCTGTAATTTAAATTGTCACTTCCTGAAAATATTCCAACCTATTTTTCAATAGTCCATATTTTCTTATTGTATAACACACCAGTGGCTATAAAATCCTTAGGCACTGCATATACCAGTCTTCTATAGATGGAGTCGCCTTTTTTTATAGTGGCATACTTTTTTTTATACACGGCGAGCAGGCTTACCTGCATAACGAACTCAGGCCTGTATTTTATCCTTTTTACGGTATCGGGCAAACAAATATCATCCAGAATTACTTCCTGTTTGGTTTCAGAAATATTTATAACCTGAACATGTACTGCCACAAATTTGTATCCACTGGCAGGAAAAATCGCGCCGTTTCCTGTTCCTTGCCCTTTAAATTCATCAATTAAATCAATTTTTAATGTAACAGAATCATTAAAAGCGGTAGCAGGGGAGCCGGCGTACAATGAGCGGGGAAATTGCAACAGCAAAAAAATAACAAATACAATCAGGCTTAATTTTGTTTTCATGTTTCGTGGTTAAAAGAAATGCTCTTATAAAGATGCGAACTTTTGTACTTAATTTGGTCATTATTTGTGTTATGCGCCCCTGGAAAAGATGTAAAAAGTTTTAGGTCTTTCCTGCATCAACGTTTTTTTCGCAGAACCGGTGGAACAAAAGGGCGGCCTGGTTTTAAATAATTTCGAATATAGCTGCTGTCTTTAGTGATTTTGAACCATTCAAACGCACGTGTTGAATCAGCCTTGTACTGTACTCTTTCAAAGTAAGCAGGCATCAAATTAGTACCCGCGATTTCTTCCACCTTTCTCAACCGTTCCTGAGATAATGTATCCCGCAGGTACTTTTCTACTAAAAGCGATGCAATGGGGCCGGCCCATGTACCGCCGGCTCCTGCATTCTCCACAACAACTGCTATAGCAATCTTTGGGTCTTCCCGTGGCGCAAAACAAACAAATGTCGAGTTCTCCTTTAATTCATAGCGTTTGCCGTCGAGTACAATCATATTTTGAGCAGTGCCTGTTTTGGCGCACAGGTTAATGCCGGGAATACGGGCCGTTTTTGCAGTTCCCACTTCAACAACATCCTGCATGCCGGCAGTCACCACATCATATTCATCACTTGCAATGTGGGTAAGTACCTCGTGTTTTACACGGTATTTTTTCAGCAGCGTATCGTTCGCATTCTCAGCTTCGATCCTGTTTACCAGATGCGGAATATAATAATAACCTTTGTTGGCAATAATACACATCGCATTGGCCATTTGCAGGGGAGTGGCCAGCATCTTATCCTGTCCTATACCTAATCCTCCGCCTGTCATTGTACACGAGTTCCACAAGCCGTGATACGCTTTATCATATTGACTTGTATCCGGCACATTGCCGCCGTCTTCGCTCGGCAAATCAATTCCTGTTCGATGCCCCATACCGAAAGCTGACATATACTTTTTCCACGCTGTTAATCCTTTACGCGGATTATGATAAGCCGGGTTATCGATTGTTTTTTTAATAACCTCTGAGAAAAAAGAGTTGCATGACCAGGCAATTGCCATCCTTAGATTGGTCGCATGTCCTGCCCACTTTTCCACGCAATTTAATGCGCGGCTGCAACCGTAATAAGTGCCGTGACAGTCATAACCACTCGCAGGCGTGATCAGGCCTTCTTCAAGGCCAATCAATGCCCCCACCGGTTTATAAGTTGAACCCGGAGGATACTGCCCTTTGATCGCTCTGTTTAACATAGGGCTTGTTACATCAAGCACCAGCCGCGAATAATTTTTTTGCCTCGATGAACCGCTCAGGTCATTGGGATTAAAATTGGGACTGGATGCCATAGCCAGCAGGCCTCCGTTTTTGGGGTCGAGTGCAACAATGGCGCCCACCTTCCCCTTCAGGAGCTTTTCGGCCAGCATTTGTAGCTCTATGTCAAGATACGTATGCAGATTACGCCCGGCAACCGCGGCAGTATCATGAGTTCCCTTCTCATAACTACCCACCAGCCTGTTCAGGTTATCTTTTAGTAAGTATTCCACACCCCGCCGTCCCATGAGTACGCTTTCATATGTATTCTCCAAACCACTGCGTCCAACGTAATCACCCATTCTATAGAAACCTCCTGAACGCCTGATGATAGCCGAATCAGCTTCTCCTATATAACCTAAAATATGGGCGCCGGCATTGTATGGATAAACACGCACCGGTCGTTCAACTAAAGTGAAACCAGGATACTTCCATATATTTTCCTCTAAACGAACGTGTACAGCTTCAGACAATAACGGCTCGAATACCGAGGGACGGTAACCTCCATTCCTGATATGGGCATCGTGAATGCGTTTGCTGAATTCTTTACTGTCGATACCCAGTAATGCGCAAAGCTCTGTAGTATCAACCGCCCTGACTTCCTTTGGTATTACCACGAGGTCATACATGATGGCATTGTTTAATATGGCTTTACCCTTACGATCGAAAATAATGCCCCTGTCGGGGTATTTTACTTTTGGAAATACAGCGTTGTTTAATGCAAGTTGACGATAATTACCCGAGAGCACCTGCAGGTTAAATAATTGCGCCAGCATAATAATAAATACGCTGGTTAGGATAAGACGGATAATATTGGTGCGGGACTGGTTGAATGTTGCCATTGAAATAGGATCTACAAAACAGTTGCAAAAATTACAATTCTTTTTTCGACATTATATCATTTTTCGTCAGTTATTGCTGCATGTAGAAATCTTGTTTTGAATTATCTCAGATTGTCCATAAACGTAATCCATAGCTAAACACTTATAGCCTCATTATTGCTTTTCTTCAACCTGGAAAAAAAAACTTGCGCAACCAGATAATTGCATTTATATTTGCAACCACATAGTTGCAAATTACCCAAAGATGGAAATAAGAAGAGACATTTTTCAGGCAATTGCCGACCCGACCAGGCGGGCAATCATCGCCCTGATTGCATTGCAGGCAATGACACCCAATGCCCTTGCCGAACATTTTAATACAAGCAGACAGGCTGTATCAAAACATATTAAAATATTAACAGAGTGCGAACTGATAAAACAGGAACAACAAGGCAGGGAAATTTACTACTCACTTCAAATTCAAAAAATGAAAGAGGTTGATAAATGGTTAGACCAATTCAGAAGGCTTTGGGAAACTCAATTTAATCAACTTGACAAAGTATTAGCAACAATTAAAAAACAAAAAAAATGACAACCAATTTGCAATTTGATTTTACCGTTGACAAAGCAACAAAAACAGTGTTCATAACCAGAGAATTTGATGCCGAACTTTCGCTGGTATGGGATGCTTTTACCAAACAGGAACTTCTTGACCAATGGGTGGCACCTAAACCCTGGACTTCAAAAACAAAACACATGAACTTTGAAGTGGGTGGGCGACGATTTTATGCGATGGTAAGCCCGGAAGGACAGGAGCGTTGGGCAATTCAGAAATACACTTCCATTACACCGAAAACCAATTTCAAATTTTTCAATGCTTTTGCAGACGAAAATGAAAACCCTGAATTGCCGGGTTCTGATTGGGATTATAATTTTATCGACCAGGGGGGAACAACAAAAGTCAGTATTAGTATTTATAATGAATCGCTTGCCCGTTTGGAAAAGATGATTGAAATGGGCTTCAAAGAAGGATACGCAATGAGCATGCAAACCCTCGAAAATCTATTGACAACTTTATCGCAACGCCAGTAGCAAAAGTGACACCGCTCAGTTAAACGACCGCCTGAACTCGAGTGGAGAAAGGTTGGTTTTTGTTTTAAATAGCTTACTGAACGACTGCGGATGTTCGAAACCAAGCGCATAGGCTATTTCACTCACCGATAACGTAGTGGTAGAAAGTTTTTCCTTTGCCTTTTCGATCAGTTTATTATGAATGTGTTGCTGCGCATTTTGACCGGTCAGTGCGCGCAGCATATCGCTTAAATAACTGGGCGACAAATGCAGGTTTTCGGCAAGATACTGAACGGTAGGAATACCCTTGCTTAAAGAATGTTCATTGCTGAAGTAACCGGCCAGCAGGTCTTCCAGTCTTTGCAAAAGATCGTGACTGACGATCTTACGGGTAATGAATTGGCGCTTATAGAAGCGATTGGCGTAATTCAGCAACAACTCGATCTGGGATATAACCACATCCTGGCTGAAGTCATCTATCCGGCTGTTCAGTTCCTCTTCCATGATCCTGAAAATAGACATGATGGTGGCCTTCTCATTTTCAGAAAGGTGCAGCGTTTCGTTGGCTGCATAAGAAAAGAATCCGTACTGACTGATCTTTTTAGCTATGGGATAACCTAAAAAGAAATCCGGATGAATCAGCAAGGTATACTCAGAACATACTGTTCCCTCGTTTTCTCCGCCACCCATCACCTGACCGGGCGAAGCGAACAGCAAGCCTCCTTCATCGAAATCATAATAACCCTGGCCATATTTTAATTTACCGCCAAGTTTTGGCTTGTAAGAAATTTTGTAAAATCCTAATACATGATGGTGTGACGGCTGTTGTAGTTCCGACCAGGAAGGCGCCCCATTGATCATACTGATCAATGGATGCTTTGGTTGAGGCAGGCCAAAGGCGCGATGAGCATCGGACAGTGTCTCAAATTTGTGCGGACTTTTCTCGTCTTTTTTCATTTAAAAACAAATATAATCATAACCGGCAACCCTTATAGTTACCGGTTATGATCGGTTCTTATTTAGATAAAGTCTGGGCTGAACTGGAAACGGCGTCCCATTTTTCCCAAAGAGCCAAACGTTCTTCATAAGCAGCACGTACCCATGGTAAATTTTGACTGCCCAGATTGAACCGTAACGGCGGATTTTCCGCATCTACGATCTGAAAAAGCGCTTGTGGTGTGGCATTCGGATCCCCTCTTTCCATATCTTTTAATTGTCCGAAAAATTGCGTTTTAAAATCCGAGTATATTTCCATGCCGGCCGCAAATTTCAAAGACTCCTGACTGCCAAATTCCGTAGCGTATGCGCCCGGTTCGATAATGGTCACTTTAATTCCAAAGTCTTTAACCTCTGTAAACAGACTTTCGTGAATAGCCTCAAATGCCCATTTTGTCGAGCAGTAGTAGCCAATTACCGGCAGTGTTACATGGCCAAGGTTGCTTGAAGTACCAAGTATATGTCCGCCGCCTTGCTTCCGAAGCAACGGTAACGCAGCCTTGATAACAGCAAGCGCCCCGAAAACGTTGGTTTCATACATCGCCTTAACATCCTCCGCACTCGCTTCCTCGATAGTGCCCACCAGTGAATAACCGGCATTGTTCAGCACAATGTCCAGCCTCCCGAACCAGGCATGCGCCTGGGCTACGGCTGTTGCTGCCTGACCAGGCCTGGTCACGTCTAATTCCAGGGTCAATACGCTTTCGCCATACATTTCTTTAAGTGCGGCTAAACTATCTACGTTGCGTGCTGTTGCGGCAACTTTATCGCCACGCTTCAGGGCGGCCTCCGCCCAAACGCGTCCAAAGCCGCGCGAAGCTCCGGTAATGAACCAAACTTTACTATTTTTTTGATTTTTCATGTTCCTTTTCTTTTCAATTATTTGATAAGGCAAAAATCAGGAGGCGCCGCCTGCCGTATGTAATCTAATTGAGGACTTTTGTAGTCTAATTGCGGATTTTGTGTGACTGTTGTTTACTATTTTATACCCAACCTCTTTAAATAGTGCTTTACCGGTAAGAATTGAATTTTATGTCCGCTCTTGCGGGTTTGTAAAATTTTCTTTTCTACCAGATCATTCAGGTCGTTTCTCGCAGTCTGATTACTTACATTAAACCTGTTCTCAATTTGCTGCACATTAAATACAGTTGTGTCATTTTGAATTATATCCTGAATGATGGCTATCTGGCGATCATTGAAATCCGTATTCCGCATCATAGCTATCACATGCTGCTTTTCTGAATTTTTCCTTTGCACATATTTTTTCAGATCCTCTAACGCCCGATGTATGCATTGTAAATTATAGATCGAAAAATAAGTGAGGTCATTGTTATCAAATTCAGTATATAAATAAGCTTTTGCATATTGCGTTTTTGACGACAATATAATCCGCGAAACAGACAGGTATTCGATCAGCCAGTATCCTTTTTTAAGAAGGTACCAGTAAAAGACAGTTCGTGCCGTTCTTCCGTTTCCATCTACGAATGGATGAATGTAGCCTATCAGGAAATGTAAAATAATTGCCTTATAAATAGGATGGATAAAAAAAGAAATTTTATCCTTATCATTGGCAAAATTGCAAAACTGTTCCATAAGTTTTTCAAGTTGCTCAAAGGACGGCGGGTTATGTAAGATGTCGCCCGTTTGCGTATCCACGACTTTAATTTCGTTGTCTTGCCGGAATCTACCTGATTCATTTTCATCGGGCAATGTTTTATCGGTAAGAATATGATGTAATCGCTTAAGATTTGCCGGGGTGAAATTTTCCTGTGTATGTTCAACAAGCCATTTCATAGCCAGGTAGTTATTTAAAATCATTTGTTCTGAATGATTTTGTGGCTTCCGGTTATTTTCCAACATTTCTTTTGCCACTTTCCTGGAGGTGGCTGCTCCCTCCAATTGACTGGAGGCAATTGCTTCTTCCATCAACGAGCTGATTAAATACCTGTCTCTTTCCTGTGATGGTATTATGTTGTCGCTCTGCAGCGAACCAACTAAATTTATATCAAATTCGTGTAAATATTGCTGTATGATGGCGGGCACTCTGATTTGCCGGTGTAAGGAGGTCTTTGAGGAACTTTCATAATAACTCCTAATTTTTACAAATTTAGGAGTTATTGGGAGTTAATCATTAAGCTTGTATAAAGACTATTGCTAACACCGCAGGGGTGCATTGCATTTGATTGATTATCAATTTGATATACTGGCTTGTAAACCCCGACATAGAAGCCGGGGCCTTTGTAATTATGCGCACTCTTTACATTTTTACAAATTTCATATAAACGGATATATGCTTCCTGCTTCGTAATATGGCTATGTAAACCCCTTTTTGCAGTTCACTTACATTCAGATATATTTTATGCTGGTTTGGAATAACCGGATATGTTTGAATCGTATTTCCATTGGTTGAAATGATCTCAATGGTCTGCCACATGTCTGCAGTTTTCAGGCTGTCTATAACAAGCATATCATTTGCCGGGTTGGGGTAATAACGTATGCCATTAGTGATCGCAGGTTCAGTACCTACCGCAGTGGTCGCATCCAAAACGAACGGTAAAACGTTGCTTGTAGTTTTGTAGTTGGGGGCACACTCCGTATTGCTCATCAGCACGCATCGCAGTTTATCACCTGTAGCAAGTGGTGTATACAATAAGGTTGGTGCACTGGCTGCAGGTATATTCAGCCAGTTATGTGATTGGGTACTGTCCTGCCACTGGTATACGGCATCGCTGCTGGTAGGGGTGACCGTCGTACTGATCAGCGCAAACTTGCCGGGATACAAAGTGGTATTCCCTGATATTTGAATGGTCGGATACGATGGATTTATTATGGCAATATTGATAATATTGCTGGTAGCACTGTTAGTTTGAAGGCAACCTGCATTACTGGTCATTTGAACACTTACCCGATCGTTATTATTAAGTGCATTTGTAATGAAAGTATCTTTGCCATTCCCAACCGTTACATCATTTACTTTCCATTGGAATTGAGGTTGCGTACCGCCTGCTACCGGTGTAGCCGTAAAGGTTACGGTAGCTCCGGCACAAATAGTGCTGGTGGGTGTGCTTATACTTATACTCACCGATGGTATAAATATATTAGCAAAACAATCAGCATTGTAAAAACCAACAACGCCCTGTTGAGTAATGGCCAGCCGTCCGCCGTAAAAATGGCTTCCGCTTTGTAAAGTGTTTATCACATTGATCCTTGTAGTACCGAAAAGGTCGCCTGGCCGTACGATATCTTTAACAATTGAACCATTTGAGTCGAGAGTGATGTAAAAATAACTGCTTTTGATCTGGCCTGATGAAGAGTCCAATATACAGCCGCCTACTGTAAATTGTTGATTGAACCTGTCGTATCGGAAGTCCAGAGGCATCAGGGCTGTATTAACGGGAGGCGTTCTTTGAAAATTCCAGCTAAGAACGCCTGTCGTTTTATCTATTTTGGAAATTACCAGTGAATTATCAGATTGCTGTCTGCCTGTTACATACAGGTGCGTTGAGGATGTGTCTGCGGTATAAAAGGAACCGGCAGCCTGCACATAATTCCAGATAACAGGATTGGGTTGATGAAAATTGTAGCGTGCTGCAAGCATCTGATCGCTGCTGTCTCTTCCAAAAATAACCTGCGTTGTTGAATCAACCGTAATAGAAGAATAAATGGTCTTAAACCGGTTCACTCTTTTTGTATAATATCCCTTGTATCCGGTGGGGTAAGGATATTGCGTGGTTGCGCAAAAATGTCCACTGCTGTAAATTCCGGAAGGGGTGCGAAACACCACCATGGTATCAGCAGCATAATGCGATGCAACGCTTTTTCTTATCATCTCTGTTGATACTTCTTCCGGTAATGGATCACCGGTTAAAGTACTCCAGCTGTTTTGCGATCCTCCCATCGTAAAACCATAGTATATGGGAAAATACCTTGATAAATAATCATTGTAATACCTTCTCCTGTAAATAAAATTGGTTTTGTTGTAGGCATCGGTATATATCTCAACTGGTTCAGGAGCTATTGAATCGGTTGAGATATGAGCTATTTGTTGCAGGTATTTGACATTGCCTGATGTATCGAGGCAAACAAAGATCACTGAGTCGGGCGCTGCTGTCATGATTTTGGTAACCGGTTCTTCGTTAAAAAGGAGAAAAGAAGCGGCAATAGCCGTATCATGCAGGTTTCTTATCATTTGTGGAATCATGAACTTTGTACTGCTGGCAAAGTTCCTGCTCCATATCAGTTGATTGTATCCGCTTCTCAATTCTATGGTTGCCGAACGGCCAACCATTTTCAGTAACGCCATTTTTGAACTGCTTACCGGTTCCATACCAACAAGCGACGACGGGTATCTTATTGTATAAAATGGAGAAATACGGAATCGCTCGTTATATGTGGCGCTACTATCGAATGAAACCAAAACCGGCTTTGTTTCATCATAGCTGCTGCTCCCTTTTGCCAGATTGCCTGCCGCATACAGTTTGCCGTATTTAAAATCGATAAACAGTCCCTGGGAGTTATAACCGCGATTGAGAGAATCGGATGTAATAGTAGCCTCGTACATTTTTTCACCTGTGGCTCCATTGATCTTCATAATGCCCCAGTTGCCGGGATTTTCCGGACCTGCGCTCCGGTCATACGATCCGGTCAGGTAAAAATTGCCATTGGGGTCCTGGCAAAAATCCATGGGCCAGTCCAGTTCTTCCTGGGTAGTTCCCGGTGGCGGATCGGCAGGTATACCGGTAAAGTCATAAGCTACATTATATCTGATGTTTCCGTTGTTCTTATTAACACAGGTCAGTGTAAATGATCTTTTCAAATCCAATCCGCCCACAAAAGGTGATACCCAGGAAATGTAGATCATTGAGTCGCGCACGATTATTTTCTTAGGGTTGCCATCATCGCCTGATTGTACAAGAGGTACCTGGCCAACGAAAACACGCGTGTACCAGATAGTGTTACCCGTAAGCGTATCCACCGCGCGTACATTATTCAACCCCGAAAGTATATACTGTGCAGAGTCCTGTATGATGCGGGTAACAGACTTATTGGAATAATAAGGCACACTTGATTTCCATGCCAGTTGATTCAGTTGCGGATCGCGATATTTATAACAGGTATCTCCCCAACTGATTAAAATGTTGTGATTGTCATCTACCATCATTTCTGCACTATATACCCAACTGTTTGATAAAAGCTGGCGGGTATAAGTAATTTTTCCGGTTTGTTTATTGATGACATGATATTGCAAACCATTACGGCCGGTTAGCATTAATAATTCTGAGGCGTTGAAGTTTATAATTTTTAATACCAGATCGCCGGGCGTTTGAATGTTCCAGATCAAAGCTCCGCTGCTATCGTTCAGGCACCAGAGGCGTTCGTTTCTGCAGGCAGTGAAAAGCAGATGGCCATCTTTCAACAAATGGGAGGTTGTACCGGTAATAAGATCTATAGCAGGTTGTTTACCTAACACCCCCGTCACTTCCGGATCAATGGCAGTCCAGATAACATTTCCGCCAGTATCTATTTTGGTTACAGACGGAATTGGTTTTTGATTCGAAAACGAGCCCCCTGTAAGATATATATACTTTCCTTCGCTATAACCACCGGTAATAAAACCATCCTTTGATACTTTGCTTACAGTATCGTAAAATATGGTTTCGGTGAACTGGGCTTGTGCCTGTTGGGCAAATACCAATACGCAAAGTAAGCTGATTAAACCTTGAATGGAGCGCTTATTGAGAAAGCTGAATAAGGATTCAGAAGGAAAAGGAAGTGCCATCGGGAATTAAATAAAAATAATGTGATAAATCAAATATAGAATATTAAACGATAACGGCAATCATTCTGTGAAACAACGCCAGGAGCGAAAATCACACGAATGAAGCTGAACTTATCTTGGCGGTCATCGCCAACCGAACACACTGTCGCCGATACATCGGGGGGGCTTTTATTTTTTGGATGGATTTATATCAAACAAAAACTCAACAAGGTTTGTCTCGGTAGGCAATTCAAGTTTCTTCCTTACCCGGTAGCGGCTTATTTCAACACCTCTTACTGAGATGCTCATCAACTGGGCAATTTCTTTTGTTGAAAGGTTCATACGCAAATAGGCGCACAATTTTAATTCATGCGGTTTTAACGATGGATACCTTTCTTTCAGCACATGTAAAAAATCGCTGTGAACATGGTTGAAATGATGCGAAAACTGTTCCCATTCATCATTGAGCTTTTCCTCTTCACCTAATACTTTAAGTATCTTTTTTAATTCCGGCATTTCTTCTGCAGCTTTGCCTGATTTTTGCAGTTGCAGTAATTCTGTTTTTAGCTTCAGAATAAACTCTTTCTTTTGAACAAGGTTCATGGCAGATGAAGCGAGCTCAGCATTTTTATGAGCTATCTCGTTCCCGAGCTTTTCATTTTGTAAACGTATTATTTCTTTCTCCGACTTTTCTAACTCCAGCTGGTGCTGATAGGCCATTTGTTTTTGCTCCTCCTCGTATTTTTTTTGATCGGCTAAGCGGCGTTGCTCCTGTTTTACCTGGTGTTTTTGGGCCTGATACCTGAATAAACAATAAAGCAATAACACAATGATAAGGGCATATAAAATATACGACCATATGGTTCTGTACCACGGTGGCGTAATGGCAAATGAATAACTGCATTCATTTGATATATTGTCACTGTTATTTTTTGCTTTTAACCGGAAGGTGTATGAACCCGCCGGCAGGTTGGTATAGTCTTTTTCGGACTTTTTTGTCCATTCGCTCCAGCCTTTATCAAAACCTTCCAGATAATAGCTGTATTCAATACCCGGTTGCAGTCCATATAACGAAGCAGAATAAGAGAAATGAAAAGAGTTCCATGTATACGAAACAGCAGCTGTTTTCGCTTTTACGGTACTGTCAGGGGTATCGTAACCTCCATATAAAACACTGTCTTTACCGGCAAATATTTTTACTGCCGTGATATACACTTTAAAAGGACGGATGTTTTGCCGGTACTTTTCATAATTAATATGATAAAAACCATTTTCAGCTCCTATAAAAATGTTCTGGTTGTTGAGCGGATAAATATTTTCAAAACCACTTAATATCCTGTTCTTTAATTCAGAGATATAAATAATAACCGGTTCTTTGGAACTATAATCCGCTACGCCTGGTAATTTATCCTGCACAAACCAGATGTTGCCTTTGGCATCGTCTTTAAGGTATCTGATTGGTCTGTTGCCAAACACATGTGCATACAATGGGGAAGGAAACATCGTGCCTGATCTTTCATCATATTCATAAATACCTTTTACAGTGGCTACCACAATCTTTCCCTTAATTTTAAAAACATGGTTGTTTAATGAAGAAGGCAAACCGTCTTTATCGGTAAACAACTTAATGGAATAATCCGGCAGGCTGATCTTATAAACTCCGCGGTAGGGGTGGGAGACCCATATATTTTTTTCATCGGTTTCGAGATACCGGGCCGATTCATTGAATGTAGAAATGATGCCTTTTTCAATATAGTTTCCGTTATTATTCTCAAATAAGCGAACACCTCTGTAGTTACCGGCCGCAATCAATTGACTGGCTGAAGCCGGAAGTTGTTGAAAGGTCCAGAAACCGGTTTCTGCCGTCATCAAACGGGCGCCGTCACCCGAAATACGCCAGCATCCATCATCCCGGCCGGCAAGGATATCATTTCCCAATACACTCAGATTCCAGGTTTGGCCGCCAAGCAATTGTTGAAGGTTATCGGGTAAAGTAGTAAAGTCATTCGTTTGCTGAAAGGGCAGTCGCAGTACACCGGTCGACAAAGCAAAATACAGGTTGTTCCCCAATGCTTTTACTCCATAGCCGCCACCGTTATTAAAAGATGCCGGATTGATATGTTTTATGGCATTACTAAAAGCAATAAAGCTTAAGCCATTATCAAGGCCCAGCCAAATGTTGCTGGTTGCATCGCAAAACAGCCGGCGGATAGTATTGTTTTGCAATCCGCTTTTCGCCGAAATGTTTTCAAGCACCTGTCCTTGTTTGTTAATAAGATAAACCCCATTGAAATAGGTACCTGCCAGAAAATGGTTCGCATCAATGGGTGTTAACGCCGTGAAGTCCTGCTGCCCGATCGTTGTACTTTTTAAATTGAACGGTTGCAACACATTGTTATATAAATAATATAATCCGTTCTTAGGTGTAGAAATCAGGCTGGTATCCTTCCCAAAAGGGATCATATCAGTAATAAAAAAATCGGCAGGCAGGCTTTCCCTGCGTATAATGATTTCCCACTGCCCGTTTTTATAAGTGAGCACACCCGCTTTTTCATCATGGGCTATCAATTGGTTGTTGTGTTTGTGCAAAGAAAGCCACGAAGAAATGGGAGGGTGTGCAATAAGCCGGTTATTCGACAGCCTGAAAATTTTGTAAGTAGTACGGAAGAAAACCTCATCGCCGAGGGTTACAATATCCCATACGTCTGCAAATGTTTTTTCGCTTTCAGGAAGCAGGTGTTTTAATGACGTGTAAACAAGTTTTCCGTCATGGTCGGGGGCAAAATAGCCCAGTTCATCCTGGGCGCCGGCATATAATTTACCGTCTTTACCAAACTCTATTGATCTTAATATAGTGTTGTTGGGAACAGGAAAAAGCTGCCATATTGTACCATTATATACCAGCAATCCTTCATTATTGGCTACATATATCCTGCCTTTACCATCCTGTTTGATCGCCCAGTTTTGTGTACCGCCATTATATTCCTGTTTTGAGAAATTGACCATTTCTCTTTGTCCAATAAACGACTGGCCTTTGCTCTGTGTGGCAAAAAACAGCAGCAGCTTTAAAACAAGCCCAAACCAGGTACATCTGTTCGGTTTTATCATTTTCATATGGCAGATGTAGTACAGATGTAGTACTACATGCTCAAATGTAACATTTTAAAAAAGATTGTGTAGTGCTGATGTAGGCTAAAAATTTGACAGGGCGGGCAGGCAAAATACCTTTACTGAAGGTTAAACTTACCAGGAGTTACATACAGTTTTAACATTACAGTTTTTAACGATTGCTGCCATTATGAGAAGATTATTATCATTCCCTCTTTTTCAAGGTTGCCCCAACCTGTTTAAACAATCCTTCCATTGCCATCCGGTTCATATAGCAATTTTTAAAATCTGGCTGCACAAAGTGTCAAAAAGTCTGGCTTGCTGGTTAAGCAACATACCTGATTTTATACAATATAAAATAACAATGTGTATGAGACTAAAACTAAAGTTTTGGCTTAGCGCTGCACTTATATTATTATATGGTGTGGTGTGTGCCCAAAGCATTACTGTAAAGGGAAAAGTCAGCAGTAAAGCGGGTGTGCCTCTTGAAGGCGCAACGGTATCGGTTAAGGGTGCAAATAATTCCGTTACTACTGGCGCCGGAGGTATTTTCTCCATATCAGTTCCGCAAAAAGGTTCAACCCTTGTGGTTTCTTATGTAGGATTTGAATCGAAGGAGCAACAGGTTTCGGGAAGCGATGAACTGTATTTTGTGCTGGAAGAGGTTGCCACTTCCCTGAAAGATGTTGTCGTTGTAGGCTATGGAACCCAAAAGGTAACAAAGGTATCCGGCGCCATTTCTACATTAAAGTCTGCAGAAATTGAAAAGCTGAAACCTGTTCGTGTTGAAGAAGCATTGCAGGGTAATGTATCGGGTGTAAATGTTATTCAAAGCGGTTCGCCCGGCGCTAAACCAACTGTTTTGATAAGAGGCATTCCCGACCTCGGTGGTACCGACCCAACGGTTATTGTAGATGGCATTCAACAAACTTTACAGGACCTGAACTCTATTAACCCGGGTGATATTGAAAGCGTAACGGTATTGAAAGACGCAGCAACAACGGCTATTTATGGTGTAAAGGGTGGCAACGGTGTGATTGTAATTACCACCAAATCGGGCCGCAAAAATCAAAAAACAGAATTTAACCTCAACAGCAGTTACAGCAGTCAGGAGGTGATCAACACGATTCCCGTATTAAACGCTACAGAATACGCGGCTATGCTGAATGAAGGAAGCACGCTGTCGGGCGGAAATACTGTTTTTCAGGACCTCTCGGGCTTAGGCGCCGGTACCGACTGGCAAAAGCAAATTTTTAAAAAGGCCCCCATACAAAACCATAACATATCTGCCCGGGGCGGCAGTGAAAAGATGACTTATTTTCTTTCCGCCGGTTATTTATCGCAGGGAGGTATTGTTGGCGGTTATGATAAGTCGCGTTTTAACCGGCTCAATTTTACCTCTAATGTTTCCTTTGATCTTTCGTCAAAACTCAAATTTATCGTCAATGCCACTTACCTGAACCTGAACAGCAAGGGTGTGCAGGAAAATGCTTTTAACAGCATCATCGGCAGCGCATTGAATTATGATCCCACCGTTCCGGTATACAATAACGTACCAAACACCATTGGGCAATACGGGTTCAGTACTATAATTACCCGTGAAATTTATAATCCGCTTACCAAACTCGAAAACACCTGGAACCAGAATATTGGTCATAAACTGTATGGCAAGTTTGAGCTGCAATATGAAGTGATAAAGAATTTAAAGCTTACTGCCCGCCTGGGATACACAAAGTATGACGGCAATGCAAAGAGTTTTGACCCGCTCGTATTCTGGGGATTGAATAATACAGGCAATACCTTAAATGCCGATGGAACTACCATTGCCGGATTTCATAACAGTGTAACACACGACAAAACAACTGCTTCGCAACTGGTATATGAAGGCTTTGCCAACTACAATTTTCAGCTGGCTAACGGCCATAATTTCGACATAACAGCCGGTATTAACCTTAATAAAGGCATAGGGAATGCAGCAGGAGCAAGCAGGCAGGATGTACCCTATAACTCCTGGGAGTTTGCCGACTTTACCGCTGCCACCGGAACTACCGCCAACAATAACACGAACGGCCTGCGGGGGTATTATTATCAATATGTAAACAGGCATGCATCGGGTTTTGCACGGCTGAATTACGATTACAGGGATAAATACCTTGTTTCATTTACCGGAAGAAGAGACGGCTCGTATGCATTTGGAACCGAAAATAAGTTTGGTAATTTTTACTCAGGTTCAGTTGGCTGGGTAGTGACCAACGAACCCTTTTTTAAAGTTGGGTTCATTAATAATCTGAAAATAAGAGGAAGCTATGGTGCTGTGGGCAGTGATAATAACCTCGATCCCAAAAAGGTACTGGTAACCATTCAAACAGATTATCTTTCTTCGCTCTACGGAGCCGGTAACAGTATCGGCTATACGTTTGGCAATACCTTTTATCCCGGAGCTACCGTTGCTTCAGTGGCCAACAATGCGTTGAAATGGGAAAAACAAAAACAATGGAATGCAGGTTTTGATGCGGCGTTCCTGAGCAATAAACTTAACCTGAGTGCCGATTATTTTGAAAAAAGGACCGAAGGCTTGTTGTTTACGCCTATTGCATCGGGTTATCTGGGTACTATCCCTGCGCCAATTGCCAACATTGGCAGCACCAAAAGCAGCGGTATCGACATTACCGCAGGCTTTAACACGGCTATTACAAAAGATATCAGGTTCACTTCATCGATCACCTTTACCAAAGCCACCAATAGGGTAATCAAAACTTCCGAAGATAGCTCCTGGGTTACAGGTGGTAATTACTTCAATGGTCAATCGCAGTCTGTTACCGTATTTGCACCGGGTAAAACGCCTGCTGCATATTATGGTTACAAAACCAATGGGCTGTTTCAAACCTGGGACGAAATTGCAAAATCACCCACTCAAACAGGGGCCCAACCCGGCGATATAAAATTTGCCGACCTCAATGGCGATGGAAAAATTGATGCGGCCGACAGAACCATTATCGGAAACCCTTTCCCTGATTTTACCATGGGGCTTTCGGTTGGCGTTACTTACAAAAACTTCGACTTCAGCGCATTTACTTATGCTTCGGTTGGCAATGATGTGTACAGGGCTTTTGAAAGAAATGATAACTATACCAATAAATACCGGGCCGTATTAGGCAGATGGACAGGCCCCGGAAGCACCAATGATGCCAATAATCCGCGGTATTCATTTACAGATGCCAACAATAACAGCCGGGTATCTGACCGGTATGTGGAAGATGGTTCATTTGTAAAGATCAAAAACATACTGCTGGGTTATACTTTGCCATCAACACCCATTACTAAACTGTTCAGAAGTTTTCGCGTATATGCACAGGTAAAGAATGCTTTTACCTTCACGAAATACGCCGGTTACGATCCTGAAATCCCCAACTCGGGCCTTTTAGATACAGGTATCGACCGGGGCGCTTACCCGCAGGCAAGGTCTTATACCATTGGGCTTGATATCAAATTTTAATTTCTCTATTAAAATGTAACAGATGAAAAAGTTTAGTATAATATATATAGCAATAATGCTGATGGGGCTTGGCTCATGTAAGAAATGGGTTGAGTATGATCCGCACGACGACTTTGTAATTACCGAGATAGATTACCTTAAATCGGAGGCCGATTACCGCGCCATGGTTGTTGGCGTTTATTCGCCGTTGCAATGGTTGAACCAGGTAGTGCCGGTAAGTGATATTGCGTCGGACGATGCGGTATCGGGGGGCGAAAGTGCAGCCGATGTATTATCGCTTCAGCAAATAGATGATTTTACTTACTATCCGGTTAATTCAACACTGGCTGATCTGTGGCAGGTAAGCTATGAAGGCATCAATCGTGCGAACTATTTACATCAGTATAAAGAAAAAAATCTGGCAGGCCAAGCCGTGAACTTTGCCGGTAAAGAAGCGCTGTATGGCGAGGTATATTTTTTAAGAGCATATTTTTATTTCACGCTCGTAAAAATGTTCGGCGATGTTCCCTTGTTCACCGACAGAAGACTAACGCTGTCTGATTCACGAAAATTGAAAAGAGCCGACAAAACAGAAGTATATAAACAGATTGAACAGGACTTAACCACGGCCATTGCCGTATTACCGGCCGTACAATCTGAAAAGGGGAGAGTTACCAAATATGCCGCACAGGCGCTGTTGGGTAAAGTATACCTGTACCAGAACAAATATACCGAGGCCGCTTCGATGCTCGAAAATGTTATTACATCCAATGCCTTTACACTGGTGAGTGATTTCGGCGCTATTTTTTTACAGAGTGGAGAGAATGGCCCCGAATCGGTGTTTGAAATTCAATACTCAAACGGACAAGGCACTTACGACTGGAATCATGTAACAAGAGGGCAGGGGAATTATGCTGTTCAGCAATGCGGTGTCAGGGGATTGAATGGCGCAGGCAGCATGCCCTATGCGCCCGGATGGAGTACCAATTTGCCAACACAAAATCTTGCAAAAGCTTATGAAGCCGGCGATCAGCGAAAAGCGGTAACCATTCTTGATATTGAAGCCTATAAGGCAGCCAATCCTTCTTTCAACATCACCTATCAGGTGGCGCCCTACAAGAATACCGGCCTGTATAATCAAAAGTATCTTCCGCGCAAAGGTGAAACATCGGGTCAGGTTGAATTAAACTATCTCAATAATTACAGGACCATTCGTTATGCCGATGTATTGCTGATGGCAGCCGAGGCCAACAACAAGGCAACAACCGCTAACGATGTAAAAGCAAGGACTTATCTGAATCTTGTGCGGCGCCGGGCTTTTGGCGATCAGTTGCACGATATAACGGCCGGCAGTACTGCCTTATACGATGCTATTTTAAACGAAAGACGCCTGGAGCTGGCTATGGAAGGAGAACGTTTTTTTGACCTGGTAAGAACAGGCAGGGCATCAACAGTGCTGGGGCCCATTGGTTTTGTAACCGGCAAGCACGAAGTGTTTCCCATACCACAGACCGAAGCGGATGGTGGTTTAGCACAAAACAAAGGCTATTGATGATATCAGGTTAATGTAACCGTAAAAAATATTATTATGCAACATTCAATTAAATTACTAACAGGCGTGCTGCTGATCATAACAGCAGTTGCCGGCTGTCATAAAACAGATTATTCATTGGGCAACATTAAAACACCAACCGGTTTGAATGTTGCCGCGATAGTTACCGGCGCTGATGCAGGTAACCCCAACGGCAACGGTTCGGGCAGTGTAGCGATAACAGCCACCGCCACCGATGCACTTTCCTATAAAATTGATTATGGCGATGGAACAAATAGTCTGGAACCATCGGGTGTTGTAACCCATAAGTACACAACTACAGGCACCAATAGCTATACCATAACAGTAAAAGCCATTGGCACCGCCGGCGCCATGACTACGATCAGCAAACAGGTCACTGTATTTGTAGCTTTTTCACTGCCTGCCGATATTATGCAGGATCTCACCAATGGCAGCAGTCGTATTTGGGTAACAGATCACGATGTTGCGGGTCATTTTGGCGTGGGGCCCAACACTGAATTTAGCCCCATATGGTATGCGGCTACACCCAATTCGAGGGAAGCGTGCGCCTATGATGATGAGATCACCTTTTCAAAAGATGCGGCCGGCAGGGTGTTCATGACCGTTGATAACAAAGGGGCTTCTTTCTCAATAGGCGCTGCCACGGCATTCTATGGATTGGGCGGCGGCGATGATTGTTATTCGCTTACAACCGGCGGCACCAAACAATTGTCGTTTATGACGGCTACCTCGGGTTCAACATCGGCCAATTCAAGGCAAATTGAGTTTATTGTTCCGGGCAATGGCATCATTAATTTTGGTACCGGTGGAACGAAATATGAAATACTGTCTGTAACCGAATCTACTATCCATTTGCGCAATATCGGAGTTGATGGAAATGCATGGTATCAAAAACTAAAAGTGAAATCCTGATGATAATGAAAATTGTAAAAGCAATCGGCTGTTCGCTTCTTTTTGTATCAACCCTTGCATGCGGCAAAAAGGGAGGGGATGACGGAACCGGCAACCCTCCGGTTAACCTATCGGTTATTGCAACGGTAAGTACCGATAACAGCGGCAATGTGTCGTTTACCGCTGCCGCCACGAACGCCGTATCCTATGATTTTGATTTTGGCAACGGCGTGTTTCAACTGGTGCCATCGGGCATTGTCACGTATCGCTATACTGCTTCGGGCACCTATACGGTGAATGTAATTGCAAAAAGTGCAGGCGGGCAAACCATATCAAAATCAATTCAGGTTACTGTTGCCGTTGCACTATCTGTTGTTTGGTCAGATGAATTTGATACAGCCGGAGCGCCCAACAGCGCAAAATGGGGGTACGATCTGGGCGCCGGCGGCTGGGGTAATAATGAATTAGAATATTACACCAGCAGAACCGACAATGCAGTGGTATCGAACGGCACCCTGAAAATCATTGCCAAAGCCGAAAATTACAGTGGCAGCGCTTATACCTCTGCAAGGTTGTTATCGAAAGACAAGTTCTCTTTCAAATATGGAAAGATCGAAGCAAGGGCAAAATTACCGGCAGGGGTGGGCACATGGCCTGCCATCTGGATGCTGGGAAATAACATCACCACGGCAGGATGGCCGGCCTGCGGTGAAATAGATATCATGGAACACGTAGGAAGGGATTTGAATAAAATTTATGGAACGGTGCATTATCCCGATCACTCCGGCAGTAACGGTGTTGGCAACACCGTTACTATTTCGAATGCTACTACTGAGTTCCATATTTACACAGTTGAATGGTCGGCCACTTCGATAAAGTTCTTTGTCGACAACCAGCTTTTCCATACGGTGAGCAACAATAGTGGGTTACCATTCAACCAGAATTTTTTTATTATCCTGAATGTAGCCATGGGCGGCAACTTTGGCGGGCCGGTTGATGCCGCATTTACTTCGGCTGCCATGGAAATTGATTACATCAGAGTTTACCAGTAAATAATTTATCAAGGCCAGAATAAAATAGAAAAACACACACAGATGAAATTGTTAAGTTATAGGCTCATAGGAATTGTTTTTACATTTTCTGCATGGGCGCTGTTTTCGCATTGTACAGAAGCAACCGGCAGATCGGCAGTAAGTGAACCGGTAAAGATTGCACGTAAGGAAATATTCTTTGATGATTTTTCGGGCCCCGGCCTCGATACCTCAAAATGGAATGTAGAGATCACCGGCATGCATTTCAATAACGAATTACAGGCCTATGCAGACTCTGTGAATGTGTTGCAGTTTGTGAGCGGAGCCAAAGGGGAAGGGGCCGAAAACGGAGCGGCATCATTTACGCCGCGGTTTGTGCCGGGATACACAACAGGCGATGGCCGCAAATTTGATTTTATTTCAAGCCGTATCAATACAAGAAATAAAGCAGAGTTTACCTATGGAACGGTATCGGCAAGAATTAAGCTTACGGAAGGAGCAGGATTATGGCCGGCCTTTTGGATATTGGGAACAGGGCAATGGCCCGAAACAGGCGAAATAGATGTTATGGAATATGTGGGTGAAAAAAATTGGGCAAGCGCCGCCGTACACGGACCTAAATACAGCGGTGATGCCGGCCTGGTTAACCGGTTGTATTTTGCCGATAGCAACGATGCCACAAAATGGCATATTTACTCGGTTGACTGGAAACCCGACAGCCTGATCTTCAAATACGATGGCATCACTATGTTCAGGGTAACCAAACCAATGACTGCATTTTTTGGACCCTGGGCATTTGACAATCCCAAATACCTCATTCTGAATTTCGCAGTAGGCGGTATTTATCCATTTAAAATAAACGGCATCAAAGAGCCGTACTACGGACTATCGGCCGCAACGTTGCAGGCTATAAAGGAAGGCAAAAGCAGGATGCTGGTTGATTGGGTGAGGGTAACCGAAAACAAGTGATGAAACAGGAAGCATAGGCAGCAAATATCCAACACATTTGGCTGGTGAGCAATTTTTGTACCCCTGCAATTGTACTACAGGTCCCTGGTCGCGGAATGAGTGGTTGTAATGTGTCGGGGAACGGTAAAAAAGCCATCCCGGTTTAACCGTGATGGCCTAACGTTCATCGCTATATGCCTGTTATGGATGTAATCTGGCAAATTCCCTGGTCAGTTCTTCTGCGCCTATTTTCGCTCTGTCGGCACTGGTGCCATAGGTCAGCTCGGTTTTACCTTGCTGCAGCTGTTCAAAAATGCTTTCAACAAAAGGACCTACTTCAGGTGCATGGTTATGCAATCCTTTTCCGCCTAAATCGGTCTTCAATGCCGGAGGAACTATTTCCACTACATTGATGTTGCGATCTTTCAATAAATAACGCAATGACAGGGTAAAGGATCTGAAGAATGCCTTGGTTGCCGAATACACGGGTACTTTGGCAAAGGGCGAAAATGCCAGTCCTGAGGTAACATTCATAATGGTATCCAATGCAGGCAGCTTTATAAACAACGATATCAGGTGCAGGGGCGCTTCGATATTGATGGCAATTTCCTGTTGGGCTTTGGTGAAGAAGTCATCATCTGCCGGCGACATCCAGTTTTGAATACCGGCATTGTTGATGAGTACATTCAGATCGGCATGCTCAGCAGCCACCCATTTGTACAGCGCTTCTCTATCGACAGCACTTTCGAGGTCGCATTTTTTGGTAATAACAGCCGGATGCGTGGCCGTTAATTCCTTTAATACATTGTCGCGGCGACCGCAAACTATTACCCTGTGGCCGTCTTTTAATAAACGTTCAACAATCCCAAGTCCGATACCGGTAGCGCCACCGGTTACGAGTATTTTACTGTTTGGTTTCATGTTCGATTACTTTTTACTTCGTTTAATTGAAGTGTAAAGGTAGCATGGGAACCAGGCAGGGGAGTTGCAGGCAACAAACCAATATTTGCAAAAATCAAATCTTTTCTAATTCTCCACGGAAAGCATTGGGCGATACGCTGGTATGTTTACGGAAGAAGTTACTGAAGTGTGCTACTTCTTCGAAACCCAGGCACCAGGCAACTTCGGAAATGTTCCAGTTGGTATGCCGCAGCAGGATCTTTGCCTCCTGTAATACACGCTGACCGATAATCTCAGTAGTGGTTTTGCCGGTTGATTCTTTCAATGCTTTGTTTAAATAGTTGGCGTGAACCGATAGCCTGCCGGCGAAATCACTGGCGGTTCGCAGCTCCAGCTTCTGGTAGGGCGATGCGATAGGAAATTGCCTTTCGAGCAATTCAATGAACAGCGAAGTGACCCGGTCGGCCGCTTTGTGCGGTGTTTGCAGGGTAGAAGCGGGTTGTAGCTTTTGTCCGTAATGGATCAGCTCCATCAGGTAATTGCGTAACAGATCGTATTTATAGGTATAATCAGACGATAGTTCTTTGATCATTTTACGGAAAATGGCGGCTAATTCTTCATACTCCTCATTGGTAAGCCGGAATACCGGATACGCACCAGGTTTAAAAATGGGCAACTCATTCAATTCGATCCCATTTTTGCCCGATGTAAAGTAAGTATCTGTAAATATGCAGAAATAGCCCAGCTGGTTGTCGTCCTGCGGCACGTAATGATAGGGGATGCGGGGTGTGGCAAACAATAAGCCATTTTTCTCAATATTGATCACCTTGTCGGCATACTCTACGTGGTTGCGTCCGTTTATCAAACTGATCTTGTAAAAATTACGCCGGTTATAAGGCATAACACCCTTTTTAGTGCGGAGGCTGGCAAGCACCTCATCGATCTTAAACACATTAAAATGCCCAACTGCTTTGCTGATGCTATCGGGAATATTGATGTCGATGCCTTTGTAAAACTCCTCCAGGGTTTTCGGTTGCTTATTTGCCATATACGGGTGATTTGCAAAAATCAAATATACGTTGAATGATTGACCCTACGGCAGAGAATGCGCACTTATTGCCGCTTCCGCGAGAAGAGCCAGTCAAATAAGCCGGGCTCGTTGTAAGCTTTGACCTTTACTTAATGAGTTTGTACTGTAAGGTTTGCATACCGTCTTCGGTCTTTAAAATATAGCTACCTTTTGAAAGGGTCTGCAATCCGCTAACAATAATATGGTTATCGCCCGGGTGCAAATCGTTTCGTTGTTTCTTTAATGCCCTGCCTGAACCATCATAAATGGTTATGCGGAGTAACGTTTTTTGGTGAGCATACACTTTCAGAAAAATATAATCAGTAAATGGATTAGGGAACATGATCAGGTTATTTGTTTCTTTTAATTTTATCGATTCATCCAAAACAGTTTGCATGGTAATAACCTTACTGAAAGTTTTTTGCCCGTCTGCATCCTGAGCTTTAATCCTGTAAAAGCTAGTCGCTTCTTTAGCGGCTGATTCATCTGAAAAGGTATACCTGCTGATATTGCCAATACCCGGCTTCTTACTTACTATGCCGGCTGTAAAGAAATCGTATCCATTGTTGCTTCTTTCTATGATATAGTTTGTTGTATTTTTTTCATTGGTTGCCTCCCAGTTGATCAACACCTGCGCCCCGTTCCTTATTCCATTTACAAACAGGAATTGCATGGGTAAAACCATACAGCCAGGCGGGAACGCCATAACCGGGCCTGTAACTAATACACCTGCAGCACCTGGCCGGGCGCCATAATTGATAGTGCCCGATGCACTATTTGTAGTGCCGGGTGCTGCTCCACTGACTGAAGAGGCTGCATTTAGTGTTCCATCGGAATATATAACACCGCCACCACCGCCGCCGCCGGGCCCGTGCGGAGATAGGCCAGTCCAATTATTAGTGCCGCCATTGCCGCCATTCGCATATACTGTAAGGTTTGAATGACCGCTGCGGGCGTTAATCAATACGCTGCCGCCGGCGCCCCCACCGCCTGATGCATCGTTGGTAATAGTAGTATTTGCGTTATTACCATTGGCAAATACAAACCCGGGGTTAATGATAGAACCGGCGCTTATAATAACAATGCCTCCACCCGCGGCGCCGCCGGATGCCAATCCGCCGCCCGGGGCGCCGGTACCGTTGTTAGTGTCGCCGGCTCCGCCGCCGCCGCCCATCACCAGCCGCAACGCGCTTCCCTGCGCGAATAGAGCGCCGGAATAACCGCCGTACGGCCCACTTGTTCCATAACTGTTGCCGCCTTTTCCGCCTGCGCCGCCGTTACCACCCCCACCACCGCCACTGTTGTTGGCATTGATCGGAGTGTTATCATCGCTTCCGCCTCCACCGGCATTGCCGGGGGCGCCCATGCCGAAACTTCCGCCGGGATATCCTTCTGCTGTATTGGGCAGCAGAGAACCATAATTGTTGCTGTTAATAAGCCTCGGTGTGCCGGCAATCCCTTCTCCCTTCGAAGCATGGTTGCCAACCCTGGCACTAATGTCGGCATTGGTGGGCGACACTACGACAAAGTCACGGGTGGTACTCGTGCCGCCAACCAGCTGTACGCCGCTGCCGCCACGGAAACCAGCGCCGGTAACGTTGATCGAATGCCCGTTCATGTTAAGGGTGTTCATCACCGCCATCACTATTACCCCGCCGGTAGCACCATCCCAGTTAGGCGGCGTAATGTCGGCGTTTAAAATGAGGTTGTAATACACAGGTACACGAATTACCTGGTAAGTGTACTGACCATCGGTTCCAAAAGCGGCATCTTTATAATTATTAACCGTTCCTGTCTGCAGCATTAACGTACCACCGGTAATCGGAACGGAATTGGCTGCTATTACATATTCCATATTTCCGGCATATAATTGAGCATTATTCAGGTAACCGCTGCCGTTTACCCCATCACCGTAGGTGTTGTCGTTGGCTGAATTGATTTGCGCACCCTGCATTTGAATGATCAATAAAGCATCACCCGCACTAATAGGGGTTATTCCATAAATGGCCATACCTATGGCAACTGAAGTACTGCCTGCGCTTACCGTTGCCTGTCCCGGATACCAGGTATTAGAATTAGAAGTTATAGTAGTGGTAACGGGTGGCGGACAATTTTGAGCCTGTATGGTATTTACTGATAATATCACTATACACCATATAACCGTAAACAGGAAGCATTTGAAAGGGCATTTTTGAACAACGGATTTCATCAGGTAACGGATTTTTGTTATAGGTAACAGATCAAAACTGTGTAAAAATGAACCGTTGGGGGAAACTGTTTCTTAGTATTAATTGGATTACGATAATTCGTTAATTGTATGTTGAATAGCTGGCAGGTTAACTTTTGAAAATAAGGGGTTACGTTGCGTATGAATGCGATAACTGAAAATAAGTCGCCATATCAATGGAGGATAAGTTTGCAGGCTACATCTTTACTTCTTTCTTCCCCATAATATGCTTTCTGCTCCAATCCGATAATAAGAACATCACATCCTTAAGGGAAGCACCTTTTTCACTCAACGAATATTCAACTCTTGGGGGAACTTCAGGATAAACTTTACGAACGATAATGCCATCTGCCTCCAGTTCTTTTAATTGCCTCGACAATACTTTAAGTGCAATATCCGGCATTGTTTTGCTTAGTTCTCCAAAACGCATGGGTCCTTTCAACAACAGCCAAATGATCGGTGGTTTCCATTTTCCCCCGATTACTTCGATGGTGGCGGTTATAGGGCATTCCTCTGCTCCATGAAAATTATTTTGAATTTTTTTTGTTTCCATATTTCAACAGGATTCATAATTACAACCTTTTGGTCATTACTTGACAAAAAGGTAACTACTTGCCAAAAGTAAAGTAATGGGATAGTTTTGGCAACAAAATTTACAAAATGAAGATCATACTCATTGGAGCTACGGGCACCATTGGTAAACACGTAGCAAAGGCATTGGAAAAGGATCACCAGATCATTAAAGCAGGAACTAAAAGCGGCGATCTGCAGGTTGATATGAACAACCCTGATTCGATCAAAGCGATGTACGAACAGGCAGGGCCTTTTGATGCACTGGTTTGCGTAGCAGGAGATGGCCACTTTGGCCCCCTGCAAACAATGACCGATGCCCAATTCAGAATAAGTGTAAACAGTAAGCTGATGGGGCAGGTGAACCTTGTACTGATCGGGCAACACTTTATTAATCCGAATGGTTCTTTCACATTAACTTCCGGGAGTCTTGGAGAAGACCCTGTTGTATTGGGGGCATCGCTCAGTGCCGTTAATTCAGCAATAGATGGATTTGTACGCGGCGCTTCAATAGAACTTAAAAATGAAGTCCGGATCAACTCTGTAGGCCCTGATGTGGTTGAAGAATCTCCTGCTTATTTTCCATTTTTTCCCGGGCGCATTCCTGTAACCATGCATAGGGTAACCCAGGCATATATTAAAAGCGTTCTGGGTGCGCAGACTGGCAAAAGTTATAAAGTTATTGGATAGATAACCGGCTTCAACAGGAGTATGCCGAACAAGGCATACTCCTGTTAACAACACGCCAAATTCCGGCCGGTAAAAAATAAGGTCAATGCAAGTGATTCTCCGCTTCGGGCTACCTAAAATAAAACAGGGGAAATCATGATGAATGGTTCAATGAATTTCGTAATATCGCTTATGCGGCGCTTATACTTAAAATATTCCTAAGTTAAATACTGCATGCGCATAGGTAATAACAAATTTTGACTATTATGAAAAAAGTAACGGGCCTTGGCGGCGTATTTTTTAAATGCGATAATCCGAAAGGTATGAACGAATGGTACACAAAAAACCTGGGATTGCCTACCAGTGAATATGGCGTAACGTTTGAGTGGCGGCAGGCCGATGATCCGTCGAAAAAAGGATCCACAGCCTGGTGCACGTTTCCGCAGGATACCAAATATTTCAATCCGTCGACCAGGCCATTTATGATCAATTACCGGGTTGAAAACCTTGTTGAGCTTGTGGATGAACTAAAAAAGAACAACGTGACCATTGTTGATGAAATTGCTGAATATGATTATGGCAAATTCATCCATGTGCTTGACCCCGAAGGGAACATTATTGAACTTTGGGAACCAAAAGATGAATCGGATCAGGATAACGTGGCAGGGTAAATCATAGGTCACATATCGGTACCCTTTTTGTGTAACTCCAACTAACGCTGAATGCCCCGAAGCCCGGGTGCAAATCGTTTCGTTGTTTCTTTAATGCTCTGCCTGAGCTATCATAAATGGTTATGCGGAATAACGTGATGAATAACGCACTTATTCATCAAATCGACACAGTTATGGCCGTTTTTTGCACAGTTATCAATTTTAATGTTAGGTTAAAGAAACTAAAAAAAATAAATATTATATTCGATTAGAAATGATTGTGCTGTGTGTTTCATGACTAAGTTTTCGTAGTAACCGAATAAGAAATACGGTTAAGCATATTGGCCGTTATTTTCTAAATCAATAATTTTAGTTTATTAAAGCTTCAGATTCTGCGACTTCCTATGCAGAAATTTTTTAAACCGAATCTTGCCTGTTACAGGCAGTAGCGACAGCTTTACCCTCACTTTATATTATGAACAATGTCACCAGGGATCCTAACGGATTTGATGGGCGATTGATCGACTATAATGTCGTGATCAATGACCTTATCAATCTGAAAGATTCCACTACATTCTTTTTGGAAGAAGTAAAGGGGATGAATCTTAAGGTTGCTGTAGAGTCACAGTCTGATGATCAGTCAGAGGATCGAAGTACTTTACGAAGAATAGTTAAGCTCTTCTTTACTTTTCCCGATAGGCCGGCCCTTTATTGCGAGAGCTATTTCAAAAAAGGGGAACTGACACCAGAGGAATATGCAATGCTCATTCAAAAAGATTTACCCATTGGCAGGGTATTTAAAATGCTGAATAACGGGAATGAGATTAAAAAGTTGAATATTTCGGTCAGGCTGGTTCTCGACAGGGATATTTCCAATCTTTTAAATGTACAACATGCCTCGTTGTGGCGTAAAAGTTATGATTACTGGATTGGTGAACGGCATATAGGGCATATCGTTGAATTTTTTAACCAGGAGTCGATAGCCAGGTTATGAAACAGTTGAAGGATTTGTTACCAGAATTAAGCAAAGAGCGCTTCATCAGTGAAGGCCTTTCCAGGATAAGTTATGCTGATCTGCCGGCTAAAATGGAAGAACTGGATCGTTATTTTTTCGATCATGGCGCGAAGGATACTTATTGTATAGCCGTTGACCTTTCCAATTCTGTAAATGGTGTGCTGGTGATCTTGTATCTTCTGCTAAAGGACATTAATTTTTTCCTTCTTCCCCAACAGGCTGCTGGTTCAGCAGTACCTGCTTTTTGTGATAGGGTGCTGCGTATGAAGAAAGAAGGTCCATCAACAGATACACTGCCTGATTTCGGGGAAATCACCAATAATACGGGCTTTACAGATGAACCGGGAAGGGTTGCAGCCGGATCTGGTTCTGTAGTTTTTTCATCCTCCGGAACATCCGGTACTGCCAAATATGTTTGCTTCCGGTCTGCTGATTTACTCCATAATGCTAAAAATTGTATTGAAAGGTTCCGGTTAGCAAGCGATACAAAAGTGCTGGTGCCTGTGCCGGTAAATCATATGTATGGGCTCGGTGCAGGGCTTTTGCCTGCTTTGCTCACAGGTGCAGATATTTCGCTTATCAATAAGAGTAATGTGATCAGGTTGATCGAAACCATTAGCGATGTGCAGCCTGATCTTACATTTATTACACCCACCCTTTGCAGAATGGTGCTTGCCATTAATAAAAATTTCAAAAGCACCGGGCGGTTCATAAGCGCAGGAGAAAGGCTGAATATTGAGACTATATTGCAATTCAGGGAAAAATACGGGACTTTGATCAACTTATATGGGTGTACTGAAATGGGTGTAATTGGTACAACACCTGTAGACCGGCTTCCTTTGGAAAACGATCTCGCAGATATTATCCAGCCTTTGAATGGTGTGCAGGTAAAAGTGCAGGGCCACGAAAGGGAGGGAGAAATGCTGGTGAAGCATAATGCAGGATTCAACTATTATATAGATAAGAAGGGCATCGCAATTCCTGCCGCCTCTTCAAATGATGGTTGGTACAGCACACGCGACCTCGGTGTTGACATGGGGAATGCCTGCTATAAAATAATTGGCCGCATCGATTACTGTATCAACAGAAACGGATTCCTGATCCCTTTACAGGAAATAGAGGGGCTTCTTAGCCGCATTTTTCCTCAGATAAATCAGGTAATAACAGTGACGGGTAATGAAAGCACCATGTCCGGAACAACGCTGATTGCCCTCTGTGAATTGATCAAAGGGCAAAAACTAAATGAAGAAACTGCCCAAAAAGCCTGTGTGTCTGAGATGCCCCGCCATTTAATTCCCGATGAATTCTACTTTATTTCAAAAATGCCCAGGCTTGGAAACGGTAAGCCCGACAGAAGCAAGCTGGCTAAAAATTATAAACTGATAATTATGCATTCTGAAATTATGGATGAAATAAAGCTTAAGCTAAAAAAGATCATTGTGGAAGATCTTAATGTCAATATTCCGATAGAAGAAATAGAAGATGATACTTCGCTGTATGAAGACGGAATAGGTCTTGATTCCATAGTGATCGTGAATTTTATCGTTCGTATCGAAAACAGGTTCAATATTAGTTTTGAAGACAATGAAATCAATTCAAAACTGTTCAGTAATCTGAACAGCCTCGCAGAATTCATCATGACTAAAACCGGAAAAGCCAACGCTACCGAAACTATTAAATAGGACAGGGACTATGCGAAAAGGTCTTTTTTTCAGCCTGCCTTCTATAAGTGTTACAAAAACATTGACGCCTGTCATTGATAAGCTGCCTAAAGAAAAATTTGAGATCATTTACTACAATACAGAGGCATTTCAGTCGAAGGTTCATCATGGGCTCAGGTTCAGGGCTTACCCCGATTATGAAAAAGGGTACGATACCAATAGGATCGATGAAGGAACCTCTTATTTTCAATTTGCTGAGATACTGACCGATACCGCTATTGCCTTATTTGATTTTTTATGTGATGAGGTGGAAAGAGAAAAGCCCGATTTTATTCTCCATTCACATCTGGCAACCTGGGGCAAATGGATAGCCAGGCGTTTTGAGCTGCCTGCCGTTGGTCTATTTACAACATTTATCATGGATGAAAGGATCATGCTGCCCTTTTTCAGAAAAATGAAATCATCCACGGAATCTCCTTCAGGGCATATTAATGATGTTTTGGAACTATACAGGAAATTGCAGGGAATATGTAAGAAGTTTGATCCCGAAGGCCTACCCGATATATGGGATGTTTACGTGAACAAAGAAGCATTGAACCTGTCTTTTATTTTGCAGGGTTTTCAACCTGAAAAACATTTACTCGACGATCGGTATAAATTCATAGGATTTCCGCTCGAAGTTCAAACGTGCCGGCCTCAAAAAGGGCTGATCTATGTATCAATGGGCACGGTATTAAATAAAGACCTTTCCATATTTGCATTGATCATTGAAGTTGTAAAAAAATTAGGGATGGAAACTGTGATCGCCATCGGGCGAAATATCGATCCCCGGCAATTCGGTCCCTTGCCATCATTTATCAATGTAGTGGCGTTCTGCGACCAGGTCGATATACTGAAAAAAAGCACCGTTTTTATTACACGCGGCGGAATGGCCAGCATCCAGGAGGCGATGTACACATTAACACCCGTAATCGTTATTCCCGGGATCCCCGAACAACAAATAACGGCCAATACGATAGAGGAATTAGGAGTGGGCATTCATATACCTGTTAACAGGATATCGGGAGAGGCGCTTCGGAATGCTATCCGTCGGATCAACGATAGCTATCAACAATATTTCGGTCGCATAAAAGCGTTATGCGAAACGGTTCCTGATAATGCTCCTCATGATCTTGCCGCCGCCTGCATTGACCAATACCTGAATAACTGTTTAGCCTCCGAAAAAATTTAATTGTATGAACAATCATGTGGATACACCTGGTGGAAGGTTTTTTATTTTAAGTACAGCCAGAACCGGGTCCAATCTTTTAATGTCACTTTTGAGCGCTCATGAGAAGATCAAGATATATGGAGAGCTTTTTAATCTTGACAGGCTGCCGGAGCATGAGCTGAAAAAGGTGCTCGAAGATCCCGTAGTTTATTTGAAGGAAAAAATATACGACCATTTACCAGAGGGAAAAACGCTGGCAGGATTTAAATTATTTTATGACCACCTGACGGAAGATTATTTCACCAAGCTGGTGAATACGGAACTGGCCACAGAAAAAATGAAAATGAAGTTCCGTAAACTCGATGAGTTTATCAGGTGGCATAGTTCGCCCGGTGAAATGTTTGCCAGGTTTGAAAAAGCGAGGCAGTTCCTGGTGGAAGATAAGGATCTGAAAATTATCCATCTCACACGCAGGAACAAACTACATACACTGGTTTCCCTTAAAACAGCTTATGCAACCAGCGAATGGATGCACTGGTCGGCAGCAGAACGTAATAAAACGGTTTTGAATCTTGGTATTGAGGAATGCCGTAATTATTTCAATAAGATTGAAACCTGTGAGCAATCAGTTACCTCCATATATCAGGGACATGATGTCATTGAAGTCACGTATGAAGATCTTGTCGAAGACAGGGTAAATGAAATGGGCAGGATCTTCCGGTTTTTGAACCTGGAGAAAAAGAATGCAGAAACAATATTAAAAAAGCAGATCATCTTCCCTATGGAAGAAGTGATTGAGAACTTCAACGATCTGAAACAGGCTTTTTCAGGAACGCGTTGGAAGGAGTATTTCAACTAAGTCCATCAAAAATAATAACAACAATATGGATAAAAAATGCGTGATCTGGCTGACCGGATTGTCCGGAGCCGGAAAGACGACATTGGCTACCGGATTAAGGCAGCATCTCTTAAGCCACGGTATCCGCGCTTACCTGCTCGACGGCGACGTATTGCGAAAAGGTATCAATGCAGATCTGGGGTTTACCAGAGAAGACAGGAAGGAAAATGTGAGGCGTATCGCCGAAATAGCCAGGTTGTTTGCGGAAGAGGACATTGTTCCTATAATCGCAGCCATTTCTCCATACAGGGACGACAGGGCTGATGCCAGAGAAAGGCTAAGTGGCTTTCAATTTATCGAAGTGTATGTAAAATGCTCCATCGAAGAATGTGAAAAAAGGGATGTAAAGGGATTATACAAACAAGCGAGGCGAAAAACCGTTTCTAATTTTACGGGGATTACCGATGTGTTTGAACCACCTGTATTTCCTGAGATAATAATAGATACCGAGGCAACTGATTACGACTCCTGCCTCGAAGAGTTATTGCGGCAATTACCTATTTTATACAATCAAATGCAAAAGCGATGAAAGATGTTATTCTTCCAAACGAACCGCTGTCTGATGTTCAGGATATCATGCTAAATATAAATGGTAAAACGGAATCTCCCACCAGAGAGGAGTTCTATACCAACTATCCTTTTTATAAATATTGGACCAATGAAAATAATTACAGGTTATCGGGCCCTGAATATGTGAACATTTATATCCATATTCCCTTTTGCATTCAGATCTGCGATTATTGTTTTTACATGAAGGAGCTTATAAAATCAAAGGACCAGGTAAATGAGTATGTGGATAATCTATGCAAAGAGATAAAATTGGTGAGTGAAACATTTGGATTAAGCAATAGAGAGGTGAAGTCAATTTACATCGGCGGAGGTACACCTTCCGTGCTCACAGAACCTCAGTTTAAAAAGCTTATTGAAACACTTCATAAATATCACCGGATGGAAAACCCTGAGTTTTCTTTTGAAGCTGAGCCGGGAACATTCAGTAAGAACAAACTAAAATGGTACAAAGAAAGCGGGGTGAACAGGATCAGCATGGGTGTTCAATCATTTAGTGATGAGATTATACAGATGAGCAGCAGGAAGCATACTGCTGAACAGGCAATAAATTCCATCAAAATGGTGCAGGAGGAAGGCGGATTCAAAATGAATATCGACCTGTTGAGCGGATTGGCCGGCGAGTATATGGATTCGTGGGAAAAATCGGTAGACACTGCTCTCGGGCAACAGGTGGGTATGCTTACCATTTATAAAATGAAGGCCTATGCAAACACGATGTTTTTCAAAAAAGGGGTGCATGGCTCCGAGATAAAGCTTCCTTCGGCCGGGGAAGAGGTCGCTTTCATGAAAAGAGCGTTGGAAAAAATAAATGGGGCCGGATACAAACAGTGGAGCACATTTGCTTTTACCAGAGATGAAGACCTGAATATATATGCAGAGAATACCTGGAGAGGGCAGGACCTCATCGCATATGGTGCATCCTCATTCGGCAAGATCGGAACGCTGAGCTATCAGAACATGAATAACACAAAGCTATACTACGATAAGATCAACAATAACAGCCTGCCTGTATACCGAACATATGCCCTGACTTTTAAAGATATGATCGTAAGGGAATTGTTGCTATGTGGCGCCAGGCTGCGTTCTTATAGAAAAAAAGAATTTATCAACAAATTCGGTTTTGATTATTTTGAATTGATCCCTGATGTGATAAACGAACTTGTAAGCAAGGGATATATTACCGGTAACAGGGAAGAGCTGGAACTGACCGATCAGGGGTTACTTTACGGAGATTTTGTTGGAAAGATACTGGCACAATCAGTTAAGGAGAAACTTGGCAATGATACTACAGGATTTGAATATTGATCAGGCCCTTGAAACCATTTGGAGGGAATTAAATGAAACGGATCTCCCGTCGGATGCCGGACTAATGCCGATGTTGTTAGAGCTCGATAAAGCAAACGGGAACAAATATCATTTGACTGTTGCTTTGTCGACGGCAGAGAAGCAGTATGAAAATGCATTTTCCGGCCGGGCTTCTGCGATCGAAAAGGCCGCACTTTTAAGAGGGCTTGTTGCTCTTTATTATGCTACCGGACAAACGGATGTGCTGGACAAGATCAATATGCTTATCGGAAAAGCAATACGCGAATTGCGCGTTTATAAGGAGGGAATGTTCTGGGTCGATGGCTGCATCCGGGATGAAATATCTTTTATTCATCTGCAATATGCATACTGTCTTGCCTTTCATGAACTCGGCCGGTGTTTTGGTAACAATTCCCTGATCCATTTAACAGTACCGGTCCTTGATCTTACAGATCCTATCGCGCATTCCTGTTTTCAAAGCCTGTCAGAATTAATGGCAACCGGTAAAGGCCCTTCAACAATCGAAGCTGTACTTTCGTATGTTGAAGTGGTGAGCATGAGACTGAGGATTTTCAAATTGGCGGGTGCGGAAACCGGTAATAATCTGCTTATCGAAAAACACGAGTCTTTGTTGATCAGCCTGCTCTCCATTTTATCAAAACATATTGAGATGGGGAAAGCTGTACCGGCCGGGTGTAGAACTCCACTTTTACGGTCCTTATATCTTCTTTCAGAAAAATATTTCTCCCTCGAAACTGTGCTTCCCGGCGGGCATAACGATATTGACAGGCATGTTCGCATCTACCCTTTTATCTGTATGCAATTATCCGGGATAGATAAGAGGAACATGTTGCATTATTTCAATTTCACTGTTTTTACAATAAAAGATGTCATCGAAGGGAAAGGGGGGGCTTTTGAAATTCCCGCGTTTGAAGTTTTTTGTGAAAAGGGAAGGTTTATAGAATGCCTGGATAGATATAAACAAATCTTCAGCGCAGAAGAGTTGAATATGATTGAAGCATTACATGAATATGAATTGTTCAAACTAAACCTGGAGAAGTGTTTCCTGTATTTCGACGAAATGCAGACTTCCCCGGCGGTTTCGGGTGTTGATGCGGATGAAAACGTACAGCTTCACCCGAAGGGCCGGATTTTTACTGTTTACAGAAACCGTAGTATCAGTGTCATGAAAACAATCCTTGAAGCCAGTCCTGCTGAAGGAAATGTGTATACAGTTTTTGTTTATCCCGACATGCATAGCCGCCGGGTAAAAGAAGAAGTTTTAACCGGTGAAGATGAGTATATCTTAAAGGCCTTTAGACGGCCCGGGCGTATTGCGGCTGTGATAACTCAACTTGCCGTGGCGATGGCCGCACAGCAAACCGGTTCTGAATCAACAACTCCTGATATCCGGCCAAGGGTTAGATTGTTTGAGAAGAGAGGGATATTGGTGCCCACTCAAATGTAGCTTTATGAAGAAGGTTTCTTTTTGCATTACCTGTAAGAACAGGTTTCACCAGATATCACAGACATTACCTGTTAATTTATCCGATAATCTGACGGATAAAAATGACATAGAATTTATTCTGGTCGATTTTGGAAGTAAAGATGGGCTTAAAGAATGGGTTCTGTCTAATTTCAGCAAAGAGCTGGAGTCGGGTTATTTACATTATTTATATACAGAATCCCTGGTTTCCTGGCATGCTTCAATCGCTAAAAATACAGCACATTATTTTTCAAATGGAGAAGTAGTGGTGAACCTGGATTGTGACAATTATACCGGTAAAAGAGGCGGGGCATTCGTGCTGGAGCAATTTGACAGATTCGGCAATACTCTCCTTTTGCATCAGTTCAGTGGCGTTTACCGCGATGGAAGTTTCGGCCGTATCGGATTGCGAAAAGACTATTTCCTTAAAATAGGCGGCTATGACGAATCATTTCTGCCAATGGGTTACCAGGACCTGGATATACTTAAACGGCTTCATCTGTTCGGATTAAATTATGAATCAATAAAAGATCCGAAGTATAATAACGCCATTCCAAATACGAAGAATGACAGTCTGAAGAATACAGACTCCAGCATGAGCTATAAAAAAATGAACAAGCACAATTATTTTCTTTCCAGGGAGAATACCAATGCCGGCAGGATCATTTTCACCGGAGAAAAGATTGGTATCAGGGAAGAGATCTTCAGGTTTGATAAAAATACATTTATACCAGTGTGAATAGTAAGATCAATCTTTTTTGTCTGCCCTTTGCGGGAGGCAATAAATTTTCGTATCGAAAAATGGAGGCAGCGGCGCCTCCTTTTTTAAATGTGATACCCCTCGAATATCCGGGAAGGGGACGTCGGGTACACGAGCCATTGATTGTAGACCCACATGAATTGGTAGCTGACCTTTACAACAGGATCAGTGACAGGTTGAATGAGGGAGAATACGCTTTGTATGGTCATAGCCTCGGCGGCCTGTTGGCATGGCTGTTAACCGGAAAGATCCTTGAATGTGGGCATAAGCGTCCTCTTCGGATATTTATCACCGGCACTACGGGGCCCTCGGCAACATCGAGAGGCGCTGACCCGAAGCATGCGCTTGGAAGAACGGAGTTTTTCGAAGTAATTAAGGAGTATAATGAAACGGATAGTATTAATTTATTTCTGCAAAATGAAGAGCTGCTCGAATACTTTGAGCCGGTATTGCGTGCCGATTTCAAAATGAGTGAAAGTTATGTTTATCAGAAGAAAGACCCTATGCGTATACCTTTCACGGTTATTACAGGCACGGAAGAAGATATGGAGATGCGGGATATTTATTTATGGCAGGAAGAGACGATATATAAAGTGGATTTCAGACAAATGCCGGGAAAGCACTTCTTTATTTATAATTATCCCGTTGAAATAATGGAGATCATTTCAACGCAGTTATCAATAAATAATTATAGGCCGCTGCTAAAAAAATAGCATTATGATGACCGAACAAATAAAGATGTTTCCGGCAACTGTTCAGCAGGAAGGGATCTGGTTTGATGCCATTTTCAATAATTCGTGCTGGAATCTTTACCGGGCAAAATCTTATAAGGGCGAGCTGAATGTGGCTGCATTGAAACATGCGCTTATGGCCGTAGTACAAAGACATTCTTCCCTTAGAACTAATTTTACCATATACAATGATAAATTGTGCCAGGTTGTTCAGGAGGAAATGTCTATAGATGATATTTTCGAATATGAAGATTTTGAGGAGGCGGGTTCTGATATGGGTGACTTCATAGACGGCGAAGTGTTCAGGATTTCGAATTTTGAATTTAACCTGGAAACGGGGCCGCTGATAAAATTCAAGGTGTTGAAGTTTTCAGATAGGGTCATTCTCATTTCTTCCATCAACCATATCGTAACAGATGGCGTATCGAACCGCATATTCTGGAGTGAATTGGTAGGCTATTATAATTCTTTTCAGGGCTTGGAGCGTAGCATGCCTTCTTCCTTGCCCAAACAATATATTAATTTTTCAACCGAAGCGGATAGTATTGCAAAATTACCTGAGCATAATGCCAGGAAGGCCTGGTGGCTTGATAAGCTATCCGGTGATTTGCCGGCTCTTGATCTGGGACTCTATAGCGCCACCACGGCATCCCGCTTATATGTTGAAGAGTTCGACATTCCTGCAGACCTGATAGAGGATATTAAAACTTTCGCTTTAAGGAACAGAGTGCTTTATTCTTCCGTTTTTCAACTCGCCTATTTTATCTTATTGCATAAATACTCACGGCAGCAAAAGATCTGCGTGGGAAATATTGTAAACGGTCGGGGAAAAGGGAGAGGGCAGAATTATGGCGTTATTGGCCTGTTTGCCGATAGGCAGGTGAACATATTAGAGTTGAATGAAGAAGATAAGATCGGCAATCTTCTTCAAACTGTACATAAAGAGCTTATTCTTGCTGCTGAAAACAGCATTCCTTATGATGAATTGAGAAGGGAATTGGGGAAGAAGAATAAAAGCGGTTTGAACCATTTATTCCAGGCTACATTCAATATGCTGAAGCGGATAGAGGGGGGAGGCGATTTTTATGGTATGGAGCAGTGCGCAGGGCCTGCATTCCGTTCTACCCTCGATAGGCGAAGCGATATCTTTTTATTTGTTTTAGACAGGATCAAAAGCGTGCGCTTGCGGCTTGAATGGCGGGCTGACGAGGACCATCGGCAGGTGGGTAGTTCTTTGCTACAGCGTTACGTGAAAATTTTATCGGCTTGTGTGCAGGATAGCAGTATACTGCTTTCGGACCTGGATACTATTAATGCAGAAGAGCGGCGGATGTTGTTGGAGGAGTACCAGGGAGAACGCCATGAGTACGGGAACGGCCAAACGATATTGGATTTATTGGAAGAGGCAGAAACCCGGTACCGGACCCATGTAGCAGTTGTGTATGAAGGATTGCAACTGAACTATGGGGAGCTGGCGGAGCGGTCGAACCGGCTGGCTCATTACCTGCGCAGGTTGGGTGTTCGCGAAGAGCGTCTCGTAGGCATCTGCCTGGAGCGGGGTGTAGAGATGATCATCGGGATATTGGGGATATTAAAGTCAGGAGGCGCCTATGTGCCGGTAGATCCGGAGTATCCACAGGACCGGATCGGGTACATGATTGCAGATACGGGAATGAAAGTATTGCTAACGGATACACAAAACCGTGAAAAGATATCGCAATTAGTAAATGAAGATGTAAAGATAATAGACATAGCAGGAGAATGGGCGGAGATTAGCAGGGAAGAGAGCTGCCGGGTACCTCGATCGGTGAAAGGGAATAATCTGGCGTATGTGATCTACACATCGGGTTCTACAGGCCGCCCCAAAGGGGTGCTGGTGGAGCACGGAGGATTATTCAATCTTATTAAACAGCTTCCCCGTCAATACCGCATGGGCAATGACGAACGGGTGCTGCAATTTTTCAATTATTGTTTTGATCCATCTGTGTTGGTGCTGTTTGTGACGTTATGCAATGGTGCTGCGCTGGTGATGCCAACCCGGTCGCTGTTACTTGACAAGGAAGGGCTGGAGCGGTTCCTGATGGAACAGGAAATTACCCATCTGGAGGCGACAGCCGGTTTTCTGGAATTGCTTCGTCCCGGGCGTTATGGAGGTATAAAACGGGTGGTCTCGGGCGCAGAGGCCTGCCGGCGGGAGCTGGCGGAGCGTTGGATGGAGCATGCTGATTTCTATAATGCCTATGGACCAACGGAAGCTACCGTGATGACCACGTTATATAAAGTTGTTGCCAATAAGGAAGCGCCGATGTTGCCCATAGGCAAAGTGATCGACAGTGTAGACGTGTATGTGCTGGATAACAATCACCGGCTGGTACCGGTGGGAGTAATAGGGGAAATATGCATAGGCGGCAAAGGCCTGGCCCGTGGTTATTTGAATAATGAAGCGCTGACGGCGGAAAAGTTTATCGCCCATCCCTTTAAACAGGGAGAGCGGTTATACCGCACAGGCGACCTGGGTCGCTGGTTACCGGAAGGAGTGATTGAATATTTTGGCCGTTCAGACAGTCAGGTGAAGCTACGTGGTTATCGGATAGAGCTGGGTGAGATCGAAGATGCAGTTAATCGCAGCGGCCAGGTGAAGCAAAGTGTGGTGGTGGTGCAGGCGGATGCAGCTGGTCACCGGCGGCTGGTGTGTTATGTGGTGCCGGCGAACACCCTGAACCGTGAGTCATTGTTGAACTATCTGCGGCAACACCTGCCTGAGTACATGATGCCTTCGGCTTATGTAGAGCTGGAGCAGTTGCCGCTGACATCGGGCGGGAAAGTAGACAGGAAGTCGCTGCCGGCGGTAGAGCCGGAACAACTGCCTGCAGAGGGGTATGAAGAGCCTCGGAATGAACTGGAAAAGCAACTGACAACTATCTTGCAGGACCTGCTGGGAGTAAAGCAGGTAGGTATAAACGATAATTTTTTTGGATTGGGCGGAGACTCGATCATCGCCATCCAGGTGGTGAGTCGCTTAAGGAAGCTGGGATACGAACTTCGTCCAAAAGATATTTTCCTGCACCAACGCATAAGGGTTTTATCAGAGATGATGCAGGAACGTTCTGACCGGGAGTCGTCAGCCGGGGAGCAGGGCAAGCTGGAAGGTACAAGCGGGTTATTGCCGATACAGCAATGGTACCTGAGTGGAGACCATGCAGAGGTGTCGCATTTTAATCAGGGAATGTTGCTGGAGGTAAGTAAGGGGGTAAGTGCAGAGCAACTGGGGGAAGCGATCCGGGAATTAACAAATCATCATGATGCTTTACGATTTGAATATACAAGGAATGACAATGGGAAATGGGAACAGCGCTACGGCAGCCGGCAAGGGGTTCTGGATGTAGCAGACTTTCGGTTCGTGGAAAGTCCGGAGCTGGAAAGAACAATCAGAGCATGCGGAGATAGCTACCAGCGTAGCCTGTCGATCAATGAAGGTATTGTTTTCAGGGCGGTGCTGTTGCTGCTGCCGGGCTATGTGGAGTATAACCGGTTACTGTTGGTATGCCATCACCTGGTCGTGGATGGAGTATCGTGGCGGGTGCTGGTAGAAGATTTGCGGGAACTGTTAAGCGGTAAGGCGTCAATGCAGCCGGGCCGCAAGGGTAGTTCATATCGTGAATGGTACAGCGCCCTGGAAGCGTATGGAAAAAGTGCAGAGGTGACTGCACAGTTAAACTATTGGAAAAAAGTGATTGATAAATACCAGCCCTTGCCGGCAGACCGGCAGGTATCCGGTTCAGTTAGTGGAGAAGCAGGCAGTTGCCGGGTAGTGCTGGCCGCGGACTGGACGCGGCGCCTGTTGCAGGAAAGCGCAGGAGCTTATCATACGGAGATCAATGACCTGTTGCTGTCGGCTTTGCTTTTGACGTTAAGCGAATGGAGCGGACAACAGGAGCTGACGATCGGTCTGGAAGGTCATGGCCGGGAGGAATTGCCGGGATTGAACGATCAACTACTGGTCGACGTGAGCAGGACGGTGGGCTGGTTTACAAATATGTATCCGGTCGTACTACGCAAGGGTGAAGGCTTAGATCATGCTGACCTGATTAAAGGCGTAAAGGAAGACCTTCGTCGAATACCCGACCGGGGCATGGGTTATGGCGTATTGAAATACCTGCGCGAAGAAGTTGCCTTAAGCGGCCGTCAACCCTGGGATATAGTATTTAATTACCTGGGCCAAATGGACAATATGTCGACAGAGGCTACATCCGGTGAGCTGGTGTTACGGCAGGCGGCAGAAGGTATTGGAAGAACAAAAAGCGAACAATATAAGTCGCCCGATAAGCTGGGAGTGAATGGGTTGGTGCGGAACAGTGAACTGATCTTATACTGGAGTTACAACAGCGCACACTTTGAGCGCGAAACAATAGAGCAGTTAAGCAACCGGTACGTGGCTCATTTAAAGGCCCTGATTGTCCATTGCACGCAGATGGCTATACGCGGAGGCGTACATACCCCGTCTGATTATGGACTCGGTGAAGAGGTCAGCTACCAGGAACTTGACCGTTTTTCAAGTGAAGAACCAGGCATTCTGCGGCTGTACCGGTTAAGCGGTTTACAAGAGGGAATGCTATTTCATAGTTTATACGAGGAGGGAACCGGCGCATATATGGAAGTGTTCAGCTGCGATTTGAGTGATGTGAAAGTAAACCTGTTCCGCCGTAGCTGGCAACGGATAGTAGATAGCCACAGCATACTGCGCAGTGTGTTTTTCCATGACCGTTTCAGTGTGCCGGTGCAGGGTGTATGTCGTGAGGTACGGGTGGAAGTGGAGGAACTGGACTACCGGGAATTGAGCAAAGAAGAGCAGGATCTAAGCGTACAGGCATACCTCGAAGAGGAACGCCGGCGTGGCTTTGACCTGAGCCGGTGGCCGCTGATGCGATGGACGCTGGTACGCATGGATGAACATCGCTACCGGATGTTATGGCGACATCATCACATATTGCTCGACGGTTGGTCGCTGCCATTGTTGATGGAGGAGCTTCACAGCACATACGAACAACTGCAACGGGGAGAAGAACCGGAACCATTGAACGAAGATAAATATGAAGATTATATCTGTTATATAGAACGCAAAGATAAAGGGTCGGCTGAGGCGTACTGGCGGGGTTATTTGAAAGGAATAGAAACCGGCAGCTTGCTGCCCTTCATCGCAGCGGAAGCTGAGCGGAACAAAGGGAAGGGAAAGTACAATAGAACGGCAGTGCGATTGAGTAAGGAAGAACTTCTGCAGGTAGAACAATATTGTAGTCGTGAACGGCTGACGGTCAATACGCTGGTGCAGGGGGTATGGGCGTACCTGCTGCACCGGTACACGGGTCAGTCGAAAGTGACGTACGGCGTAACGGTATCAGGCCGTCCTGAGGATATGCCGGGAGTGGAACGCCGGGTTGGTTTATACATCAATGCGCTGCCCCTGCATGTGGAAGTTAATGAAGCGGAGCAGATAGCGACATGGCTACAGCGGTTGCAGGCAGATCAGATCCGCAGCCGGGAATATCAGTACGTATCATTACCGCAGATCCGCCGCTGGACTGAGGTGCAGGGAGAGCTGTTCGACAGCTTGCTGGTGTTTGAAAATTATCCGGTAAGTGAGAAAGTGAAATCAGGCCGGCGGGCGCTTCGGATGGGGAATGTGGAGATCAAAGACCGGACGAACTATCCGTTAAGCATAACAGTTTTGGAAGGAGGTCAGAACATACAGTTTATATACAACTCCGATATACTGGAAGGCGGGTATGTTGAAGACATAAGCGGCCATTTTGTGCAGGTGTTGAAGCAGGTGACAGGAGGAGCGGCGAAGCAGGTTTCTGACCTGGATATTCTTAATGCGGAAGAACGACGGATGCAAATGGAATCGTATCAGAGAGAAGAATACGATTACGAAGTAAGCGGAACGATACTGGATATATTGGAGGAATCGGCCTCTCTGCACCGGGAAAGGATTGCAGTTGTGCATGAAGGATTGCAGCTGAGCTATGGAGAGCTGGCGGAGCGGTCGAACCGGCTGGGTCATTATCTAAAAAAGTTGGGTGTTCAGGAAGAGAGCCTGGTGGGGATCTGCCTGGAACGGGGTCTGGAGATGATCATTGGGATACTGGGCATACTGAAGGCCGGAGGGGCCTATGTTCCGGTAGACCCGGATTATCCTGCGGACCGGATCGGTTATATGGTAACAGATGCAGGAATGAACGTATTGCTAACGGATACGAAAAACCGTGAAAAGATATTGCAAATAGTAAGTGAAGATGTAAGGATAATAGACATAGAAAGCGAATGGGCGGAGATCGCCAAAGAAGAGAGTGGCCGGGTGCCGCAATCAGTGAAGGGCGATAATGTGGCGTACGTGATCTACACATCAGGCTCAACAGGCCGGCCAAAGGGCGTGCTGGTGACTCATTACAATGTTGTCCGGTTGTTCAAAAACGATAAGCCTTTATTTGTATTTACCGAAAATGACGTGTGGACAATGTTCCATTCTTTTTGCTTTGATTTTTCGGTATGGGAGATGTACGGGGCCTTGTTTTACGGAGGCCGTCTGGTAGTTGTACCCAAAGAAGTGGCCCGTGACAGTGCCGGCTTTGGGGAATTGTTGTTGAAAGAATCGGTAACGATATTGAACCAAACGCCCTCTGCCTTTTACGTATTGCAGGAATACCTGACGGCGAAGGCGCCGAAGATTGCTGTGCGGTATGTAATATTCGGCGGGGAGGCGCTTCATCCCGCCAGGTTAAGGCCATGGTATGAGTTGTATGGAGACAGTTGCCGGTTGATCAACATGTATGGAATTACCGAAACGACGGTTCATGTAACCTACCAGGAGATTGGATTGGCGCAAATAAATAACCGGATCAGTATTATAGGTCACCCGATACCCACGCTTCATTTGCTTATTCTGGATGAGCAGGGCCGTCTGACCCCCTATGGAGTACGCGGTGAATTATATGTAGGAGGGGCGGGTCTTGCCCGTGGATACCTGAACCGGAGAGATCTGACGGCAGAAAGATTCATCCCCCATCCGTTCCGTAACGGGGAGCGGTTATACCGTACCGGTGACGTGGGGAGGCGGCTGCCCGGAGGAGAGATAGAGTATCTTGGAAGGAAGGACGAGCAGGTGAAGATCCGGGGTTACCGGATAGAGTTGGGAGAGATAGAGCATGTGGTGCACAGGAGTGGAGCGGTGAAGCAATGCGTGGTGGTGGTACGTGAGGATGTAACCGGCAACCGGCGGCTGGTATGTTATGTGGTTCCGGCCGGCAGTTTTGACCGGGAGTCGTTGACCGGATATCTGCGGCAACACCTGCCGGAGTACATGCTGCCGGCGGCGTATATGGAGCTGGATCAGTTGCCGTTGACCCCGAATGGCAAAGTAAACAGGAAGTCATTGCCGGAAGCAGAGCTGGGACAACAGCATGGAGATTCGTATGAAGGGCCACGCAATGCGGTGGAAGCACAGCTGGTTACCATCTGGCAGGAACTGCTGGGCGTAAAGCAGGTAGGTATACACGATAATTTTTTTGAACTGGGCGGAGACTCATTGCTGGCCACCAGGCTGGCATCAGGTATTAAAAAGAATTTTGAACTGAACGTGCCATTAAAGATAATATTTCAACTCAGCAACATAGCCGGATTATCCTCCTATATAGAAGCCCTGCATTTGACCGGGGACGCTTCGGACAATGCCGGATCCGAAGTGTACGAGTTATAATTTATTGTCCTCAGGGAAAATATAAAATAACATTACCACGATGAACTCACCTGTTTTAAGTGAAGCAATTGAAGTTATTAAAAGCGCAAGAAGGAAAGGTATATTCCTCTTTCTCGATGGGGATAAGCTCAAGTATAAAGCAGACCCTAAAAAACCTGTTGAAGCAGATTTTATTGCACAATTAAAAAAATATGGAGATCCTATAAGAACCTTGTTAAGCGATAGCCAATATCATGGTTCTGCAGTGGAACAGGAGATCAGGCCGTATAACAGGAAGGAGAATGAACGAACAGCGCTGTCGTTTGGTCAGGAGCGGTTATGGTTTATCGATCAGCTGGAAGGCAGTGAGCAATATCATATATCGTGGGCGTGGCGGTTGAAGGGCATGTTGAATGTGGAAGCACTGCGTTACGCGTTCGGGCAGATCGTGAACCGTCATGAAGTGTTACGCACGGTGATATGGGAAGAAGAAGGGCGGGGCTGGCAGCGTGTAATGGAAAAAGAGCAGTGGGCGTTGAATGAGCTTGCATGGAAGCCGAATGGAGAGAAAAAATTAGAGTCATTGCTGGCAGATTTATCGGGTCGTCAATTTGATTTGTCGAAAGATCATGCATTGCGTGCGCACCTGGTGGCGCTGGAAGAGCAGGAACATATATTATTGGTAGTAGTGCATCATATAGCGTCGGATGGTTGGTCGCAGGGGATCCTGCGCGAGGAGCTGCAGGCGTTTTACCGCAGCTACGAAGCGGGCGAAGTGGCGAAGCTGCCTCCATTGCCTGTACAATATGCAGATTATGCGATGTGGCAGCGGGCCTATTTGCAGGGCGCCGTGTTGCAGGAGCAATTGGATTATTGGGAGAAAGAGCTGCGGGGTGCTGCCGTGACGGAATTGCCAACAGATTATCCGCGACCGTTAGTTCAAAGCAAGCGGGGCGGGGTGGTCGGGTTCAGGCTGAGCGGCAAGCTGCAGGAAGAATTGAACCGGCTGTCGCAACAGCAGGGGGCAACGATGTTCATGACGCTATTGTCGGCCTTTCAGGTATTGTTGCATCGCTACAGTGGTCAGGCAGATATCTCAGTTGGTACAGTGGTAGCGGGCCGGCAGCACCAGGAACTGGAAGGGCTGATAGGATTTTTTGTCAATACGCTGGTTATTCGCAGCGATATGGATAACAACCCGCAGTTTACTGAGTTGCTGGAACAGGTACGGGGCCGCACATTAGGGGCGTATGATCACCAGCAGGTGCCATTTGCCAAAGTGGTGGAGCTGCTGGTGAAGGAACGGGACACGAGCCGTTCGCCATTGTTCCAGGTGATGTTTGTGTTGCAGAATGCGCCAGGCGGTGGCCGGCTGCGGTTAGGAGAGGTAGAAGTGTCGCCCGGGTCATTCAGGCATGATACGTCAATATACGATATGAATGTGGAGGTCAGGGAAGGAAAAGATGGCTTGAGCGGGGCGATCAATTATTGCAGTGATTTATATGAAGAGGAAACGATCCGCCGGATGATCACACATTATGAGCGGTTGCTGGAGGCGATCGTTAAAGATCCCGCTAAACGGATAGATGACTACGTGATGATCGGAGAAGAAGAGGAAAAGAAATTGCAGGCGTTCAGTGGAGCGGATGATGTTTACGAAGTAAGCGGAACGATACTGGATATGTTGGAGGAATCAGCCTCTCTGCACCGGGAAAGGATTGCGGTTGTGCATGAGGGATTGCAGCTGAGCTATGGAGAGCTGGCGGAGCGGTCGAACCGGTTGGGTCATTATCTAAAAAAGTTGGGTGTTCGGGAAGAGAGCCTGGTGGGGATCTGCCTGGAGCGGGGCCTGGAGATGATCATTGGGATACTGGGCATATTGAAGGCCGGAGGCGCCTATGTTCCGGTAGACCCGGATTATCCTGCAGACCGGATCGGTTATATGGTAACAGATGCAGGAATGAACGTATTGCTAACGGATACGAAAAACCGTGAAAAGATATTACAAATAGTAAGTGAAGATGTAAGGATAATAGACATAGAAAGCGAATGGGCGGAGATCGCCAAGGAAGAGAGTGGCCGGGTGCCGCAATCGGTGAAGGGCGATAATGTGGCGTACGTGATCTACACATCAGGCTCAACAGGCCGGCCGAAGGGCGTGCTGGTGACTCATTACAATGTTGTCCGGTTGTTCAAAAACGATAAGCCTTTATTTGTCTTTACCGAAAATGACGTATGGACAATGTTCCATTCTTTTTGCTTTGATTTTTCGGTATGGGAGATGTACGGGGCCTTGTTTTACGGAGGCCGTCTGGTAGTTGTACCCAAAGAAGTGGCTCGTGACAGTGCCGGCTTTGGAGAATTGCTGTTGAAAGAATCGGTAACGATATTGAACCAAACGCCCTCTGCCTTTTACGTACTGCAGGAATACCTGACGGCGAAGGCGCCGAAGATTGCTGTGCGGTATGTAATATTCGGCGGAGAGGCGCTTCATCCCGCCAGGTTAAGGCCATGGTATGAGTTGTATGGAGACAGTTGCCGGTTGATCAACATGTATGGAATTACCGAAACGACGGTTCATGTAACCTACCAGGAGATTGGATTGGCGCAAATAAATAACAGGATCAGTATTATAGGTCACCCGATACCCACGCTTCATTTGCTTATTCTGGATGAGCAGGGCCGTCTGACACCCTATGGAGTACGCGGTGAATTATATGTAGGAGGGGCGGGTCTTGCCCGCGGATACCTGAACCGGCGTGAACTGACGGCAGAAAGATTCATACCCCATCCGTTCCGTAACGGGGAGCGGTTATACCGTACCGGAGACGTGGGGAGGCGGCTGCCCGGAGGAGAGATAGAGTATCTTGGAAGGAAGGACGAGCAGGTGAAGATCCGTGGTTACCGGATAGAGCTGGGAGAGATAGAGCATGTGGTGCACAGAAGTGGAGCGGTGAAGCAATGCGTGGTGGTGGTACGTGAGGATGTAACCGGCAACCGGCGGCTGGTATGTTATGTGGTTCCGGCAGGCAGTTTTGACCGGGAGTCGTTGACCGGATACCTGCGGCAACACCTGCCAGAGTACATGCTGCCGGCGGCGTATATGGAACTGGATCAGTTGCCGTTGACCTCGAATGGCAAAGTAAACAGGAAGTCATTGCCGGAAGCAGACCTGGGACAACAGCACGGAGATGCGTATGAAGGGCCACGCAATGCAGTGGAAGCACAGCTGGTTACCATCTGGCAGGACCTGCTGGGCGTAAAGCAGGTAGGCATAAACGATAATTTTTTTGAACTGGGCGGAGATTCGATCATCACCATCCAGGTGGTGAGCCGCCTACGTAAGCTGGGTTATGATCTTCGTCCGAAAGATATGTTCACCTGGCAATCTGTGGGCTTGTTGTCGCAGATAATGCGGGAACGTTCTGACCGGGAAACCTCAGCCGGCGAGCAGGGCAAGCTGGAAGGTACAAGCGGGTTATTGCCGATACAGCAATGGTACCTAAGTGGAGACCATGCAGAGGTGTCGCATTTTAACCAGGGAATGTTGCTGGAGATAAGTAAGGGAGTAAGTGTTGAACAGCTGGGGGAAGCGATTCGGAAACTAACAGATCATCATGATGCTTTACGATTTGAATATACGAAAAAGGAGAACGGGAAATGGGAGCAGCGTTACGGCAACCGGGAAGGGGTTCTGGAAGTCGCAGACCTTCGGATGGTAGAAAGCCCCGGGCTGGAAAAAGCGATCCGGGCTTGCGGGGATAGCAGGCAGCGCAGCCTGTCGATAACAGAAGGTATTGTGTTCAGAGCAGTGTTGTTGCTGCTGCCAGGCTATGAGGCGCATAACCGGCTGCTGCTGGTATGTCATCACCTCGTCGTGGATGGAGTATCGTGGCGGGTGCTGGTAGAAGATCTGCGGGAGCTGTTAAGCGGTAAGGCGTCAATGCAGCCGGGTCGCAAGGGTAGTTCGTACCGGGAATGGTATAACGCACTCGGGGTGTATGGAAATAGCACAGGTGTGACTGCACAGTTGGAGTATTGGAAGCAGATAACGGATAATTATCACTCATTGCCGGCAGACCGGCAGGTATCCGGTTCAGTTAGTGGAGAAGCAGGCAGTTGCCGGGTAGTGCTGGCCGCGGACTGGACGCGGCGCCTGTTGCAGGAAAGCGCAGGAGCTTATCATACTGAGATCAATGACCTGCTGCTATCGGCTTTGCTGATGACGCTGAGCGAATGGAGCGGACAACAGGAGCTGACGATCGGTCTGGAAGGTCATGGCCGGGAGGAACTGCCGGGGATGGCTGAACAGGATCGGGTAGAAGTAAACAAAACAGTGGGCTGGTTTACGAACATGTATCCTGTAGTATTGCGCAAAGGGTCGGGATCGGACCTTCCGGATGTTATCAAAGGCGTAAAGGAAGACCTTCGTCGAATACCTGACCGGGGTATGGGTTATGGCGTATTGAAATACCTGCGCGAAGAAGTTGCCTTAAGCGGCCGTCAACCCTGGGATATAGTATTTAATTACCTGGGTCAGATGGACAATATGTCGACGGACGCTACATCCGGTGAGCTGGTGTTACGGCAGGCGGCGGAAGGCATTGGAAGACCAATAAGTGAACAATATAGGTCGCCCGATAAGCTGGGAGTGAATGGGTTGGTGCGGAACAGTGAACTGGTTTTATACTGGAGTTACAACAGCGCACACTTTGAGCGCGAAACTATAGAGCAGTTAAGCAACCGGTACGTAGCTCATTTAAAGGCACTGATTGACCATTGTACGCAGATGGCTATACGCGGAGGCGTACATACTCCGTCTGATTTTGGACTCGGTGAAGAGGTCAGTTACCAGGAACTTGACCGTTTTTTAAGTGAAGAACCAGGCATTCTGCGGCTGTACCGGTTAAGCGGTTTACAGGAGGGAATGCTATTCCATAATTTATACGAGGAGGGAACCGGCGCATATTTGGAAGTATTCAACTGCGATCTGAGTGATGTGAAAGCAGACCTGTTCCGCCGCAGCTGGCAGCGGATCGTGGATAGCCACAGCATATTGCGCAGTGTGTTTTTCCATGACCGTTTCAGTGTGCCGGTGCAGGGTGTATGTCGTGAGGCACAGGTGGAAGTGGAAGAACTGGACTACCGGGAATTGAGCAAAGAAGAGCAGGATCTAAGCGTGCAGGCATACCTCGAAGAGGAACGCCGGCGTGGCTTTGATTTGAGCCGGTGGCCGCTGATGCGATGGACGCTGGTGCGCATGGATGAACATCGCTACCGGATGTTGTGGCGGCATCATCACATCCTGCTCGACGGGTGGTCGCTGCCATTGTTGATGGAGGAGCTTCACCGCACATACGAACAACTGCAGCGGGGAGAAGAACCGGAACCATTGAACGAAGATAAATATGAAGATTATATCCGTTATATAGAACACAAGGACAAAGGATCGGCGGAGGCTTATTGGCGGGGATATTTGAAAGGAATGGAAAGCGGCAGCTTGCTGCCCTTCATCGCAGTGGGAGCTGAGCGGAACAAGGGGATGGGTATCTATAAGGAGAATAAGATACGGCTTGGTGAAGTGGAGTTAAAGGAACTGGAATTGTATTGTAGTCGTCAGCGGCTGACGCTCAATACGCTGGTGCAGGGAGTATGGGCGTACCTGCTGCACCGGTATACGGGTCAGTCGAAAGTGACGTACGGCGTAACGGTATCGGGCCGCCCTGAAGATTTACCGGGTGTTGAGCGCCGGGTGGGCTTATACATCAATACGCTGCCCCTGCATGTGGAGGTTAATGAGGAAGAGCAGATAGGGACATGGTTACAGCGATTGCAGACAGATCAGATCCGCAGCCGGGAGTATCAGTATGTGTCATTGTCGCAGATCCGGCACTGGAGTGAGGTGCAGGGAGAGTTGTTCGACAGCTTGCTGGTATTTGAAAATTATCCGATTAGCGAGGAGGCAAAACCCGGCCGTCAGCGGCAGCTTCGGATGGGCAATGTGGAGATCAAAGAGCAGACGAACTATCCGTTGAGCCTGACGATAGTGGGAGGAGGTAAAAGCATACAGGTTACCTATAATGCAAACTTATTGGAAGAACAATATGTTGAGGGAATAGGTCGTCATTTTGTGGAAGTGTTGAAACAGATAGCAGGAGGCACGGCGAAGCGACTGTCTGACCTTGAAATTTTTAATGTGGAAGAGCGGCGGATGTTATTGGAGAAATGCCAGGGAGAACGCTATGAGTACGGGGATGAGCAAACGATATTGGATTTGCTGGAAGAGGTGGAAGCCCGATACCGGACCCGTGTAGCAGTTGTGTATGAAGGATTGCAACTGAACTATGGGGAGCTGGCGGAGCGGTCGAACCGGTTGGCTCATTATCTGCGCAGGTTGGGTGTACGCGAAGAGAGTCTCGTAGGGATTTGCCTGGAGCGGGGTTTGGAAATGATCGTTGGAATACTGGGCATACTAAAGTCGGGAGGCGCTTATGTTCCGATAGATCCGGAGTATCCGGAGGACCGCATCGGGTACATGATTGCAGATACGGGAATGAAAGTATTGCTAACGGATACACAAAACCGTGAAAAGATATCACAAATAGTAAAAGAAGATGTAACGATAATAAACATAGAAGGAGAATGGGTGGAGATTGCCAAAGAGGAGAGCGGCCGGTTACCGCGATCAGTGAGCGGAAACAATCTGGCGTACGTGATCTATACATCAGGTTCTACGGGTCGGCCGAAGGGCGTGCTGGTAGAGCATAAAGGATTATTCAATCTCATCAAAGGGGGCAGCCGGCAATACCGCATGGGCAATGATGAACGGGTGCTGCAATTTGCCAATTATTGTTTTGATGCGTCTGTGGAAACGCTGTTTCTTGGGTTGTGCAACGGCGCTGTGGTTGTTATGCCTGCCCGGTCGCTGTTACTTGACAAGGAAGGGTTGGAGCGGTTTCTGGTGGAACAGCAGATTACCCATCTTGATGTCACGCCAGGCTTCCTGGAGCTATTGCAACCGGGATGTTATGGTGGCTTAAGGCGGTTGGTACTGGGTGGAGAGGCCTGTCGCCGGGAGCTGGCGAAGCAGTGGAGGGATTATGTTGATTTTTATAACGCCTATGGACCAACGGAAACTACCGTGACGGCCATGGTATATATAGCTGGCGCCGACAGAGAAGGTACGATATTACCATTAGGGAAAGGGATCGACAATGTGGAAGTGTATGTGCTGGATAGCAGGAACAGGCTGATGCCGGCAGGAGTGGTGGGAGAAATTTGCATAGGCGGCAAAGGCCTGGCCCGCGGTTATTTGAATAATGAAGCGTTGACAGCGGAAAAGTTTATAGCCCATCCCTTTAAGCCGGGTGAAAGATTGTACCGCACAGGTGACCTGGGCCGCTGGTTACCGGAAGGTATTATCGAATTTATTGGACGTTCAGATGGACAGATAAAGCTTCGTGGCTTTCGTATCGAACCGGGGGAGATAGAGGAAGCGGTTCTCCGCAGCGGCCAGGTGAAACAGAGTGTGGTGGTAGTGCAGGAGGATGCGGCTGGTCACCGGCGGCTGGTTTGCTATGTGGTACCGGCGAACAGGCTGAACCGTGAGTTGTTGTCGGACTGGCTGCGGCAACATTTACCTGAATACATGGTGCCATCCGCATATATAGAGCTGGAGCAGTTACCCCTGGCATCAAACGGGAAAGTTGACAGAAGGGCGTTGCCACAGGTTGAAGCAGGTATACCGGAAGGGGAAGAATATGCCGGGCCGCGCAATGAACTGGAAGAACATCTTGTAGCCGTGTGGCAGAATTTGCTGCGGGTAAAGCAGATAGGCATAAACGATAATTTTTTTGAACTGGGCGGAGACTCGATCATCACCATTCAGGTGGTTAGCCGCTTAAGGAAGCTGGGTTATGATCTTCGTCCGAAAGATATATTCACGTATCAATCTGTGGGCTTGTTGTCGCAGATAATGCGGGAGCGTTCTGACCGGGAAACCTCAGCCGGCGAGCAGGGTAAGCTGGAAGGTACAAGCGGGTTATTGCCGATACAGCAATGGTACCTCGGTAGAGACCACGCAGAGGTGTCGCATTTTAACCAGGGAATGTTGCTGGAGGTAAGTAAGTGGGTAAGTGCAGAACAGCTGGGGGAAGCGATCGGTGGGATAACAGACCATCACGATGCTTTACGATTTGAATATACAAGGAATGACAATGGTAAATGGGAACAGCGCTACGGCAACCGGAAAGGGGTAGTGGAAGTAGCAGACCTTCGGACGGTAGAAAGCCCCGGGCTGGAAAAAGCGATCCGGGCTTGCGGGGATAGCTACCAGCGTAGCCTGTCGATCAATGAAGGCATTGTTTTCAGGGCGGTGCTGCTGCTGCTGCCGGGTTATGAGGCGCATAACCGTTTGCTGCTGATATGCCATCACCTGGTCGTGGATGGAGTATCGTGGCGGGTGCTGGTAGAAGATCTGCGGGAACTGTTAAGCGGTAAGACATCAATGCAGCCGGGCCGCAAGGGAAGTTCATACCGGGAATGGTACGGTGCCCTGGAGGTGTATGGAAATAGCACAGGTGTGACTGCACAGTTGGAGTATTGGAAACAGATAACAGATAAATACCGGTCATTGCCGGTGGATCGTGAAATGTCCGGCCCGGCGAATGGGACTGATGTTGGCGGTTGCCGGGTAATACTGGCTGCAGACTGGACGCGGCGCCTGTTGCAGGAAAGCGCAGGTGCTTATCATACGGAGATCAACGATTTGTTGCTTTCGGCTTTGTTGCTGACGTTAAGCGAATGGAGCGGGCAACAGGAGTTGACGATCGGACTGGAAGGTCATGGCCGGGAAGAGTTGCCGGGGATGGCTGAACAGATGCGTGTGGAAGTAAGCAGAACAGTGGGCTGGTTTACGAATATATATCCGGTGGTACTACGCAAGGGTGAAGGCCTGGATCATGCTGACCTGATCAAAGGAGTTAAAGAAGACCTTCGGCGAATCCCTGACCGGGGTATGGGTTATGGCGTATTGAAATACCTGCGCGAAGAAATTGCTTTAAGCGGCCGTCAACCCTGGGATATTGTATTTAATTACCTGGGGCAGATGGACAATATATCGACCGAGGCTACATCTGGTGAGCTGGTATTACGACAGGCGGTAGAAGGTATTGGAAGAGAGGTAAGCGAACGATATGAGCCGGAAGAGAAGCTGGTAGTGAATGGGATGATCAGGAAAGGACAGCTTGTGCTGGGTTGGAGCTACAGCAATGCACAATATGACCGGGCAACGGTAGAGCGGTTAAGCAACCGGTACCTGATTCATTTAATGGCGCTGATAGACCATTGCACGGAGATGGTCACACGCGGTGGCGTGCATACCCCGTCTGATTACGGACTCGGCGGGGAGATCAGTTATCAGGAACTGGACAGCTTCTTAAGAGAGGAGGAGGCTTCATCGGATGATATTATGGAATTCTAAATAACAAAAATTATAGTATATCCTCTTTTCTATATAAACAAAAGTTATAAAATGGAAGTAAAAGAGTTTATCGAGACGTTAGGAAAGCTGAATTTTTCTTTAATTAAGGATAATGGGAAACTGATTTTAAAGGGTGATAGAAATAAATTATCGGATAACGATATTGCCAATATCCGGAAAGATCAAAAGATCATCGGTTATATTAAAGAGAATAAAGAAAAACTGATAGAATATATCTCATTCAATGAAACAGCTATTGTAAATGGCAATCAAAGCAAACGATCTGATAATATAGTGGCAATGTACCGGTTGAGTGGTTTGCAGGAAGGGATGCTGTTCCATAATTTATACGAAGAAGGCGCGAAGGCGTATAGGGAAGAGTTCAACTGTGATCTATGGGATGTGCAGGCAAACCTGTTCCGCCGCAGCTGGCAGCGGATCGTGGACAGCCACAGTATACTGCGAACTGTGTTTATTCATGACCGGTTCAATGTACCGGTACAGTGTGTGTATGGCGAAGTACAGGTTGAGGTGGAGGAATTGGACTACCAGGGATTGAGCAGGGATGAGCAGGATTTGCGTATGCGTACTTATCAGGAGGAGGACCGTCGCCGGAGTTTTGATCTGAGCCGGTGGCCGCTGATGCGATTGACGCTGGTGCGCCTGGATGAGCATCGCTACCGGATGTTGTGGCGGCATCATCATATATTAATTGACGGCTGGTCGACGCCGTTATTGATGGGGGAGTTTCACCGCACGTATGAGCAACTGCAACGGGGAGAAGAACCCGGTCCGTTGAACGAAGATAAATATGAGGATTATATCCGCTATATAGAACGCAAAGACAAAGGGGCGGCGGAGGCATACTGGCGGGGTTATTTAAAAGGAATTGAAAGCGGCAGCTTGCTGCCGTTCATAGGAGTGGGGGTTGAACGTAACAAAGGGCTGGGTGTTTATAAGAAGAAGGAAGTTCGGCTGAGTGAAGTGGAGTTAAAGGAACTGGAATTGTATTGCAGCCGTGAGCGGCTGACGGTCAATACGCTGATGCAGGGGGTATGGGCGTACCTGCTGTACCGGTACACGGGTCAGTCAACGGTGACGTATGGAGTAACGGTATCAGGCCGTCCTGAGGATATGCCGGGCGTGGAGAACCGGGTAGGCTTATACATTAATGCGCTGCCCCTGTATTTGGAGGTTAGTGAGGACGAGCAGATAGGGACATGGCTACAGCGCTTGCAGGCAGATCAGATCCGCAGCCGGGAATATCAGTATGTGTCATTGCCGCAGATCCGGCGCTGGAGCGGAGTGAAGGGGGAACTGTTCGACAGCCTGATGGTATTTGAAAATTATCCGGTGAGTGCGGATACAAAGTCAGGCCGTCAGGGGAAGCTTCGGATGGGGAACGTGGAGATCAAAGAGCAGACGAACTATCCGTTGAGCCTGGCTGTATTGGGTGGGGGTAAAAGCATAAGGTTTGATTATAATGCAAGCTTGTTGGAAGAATTATATGTAGAAAGCATAGGGCGTCATTTTGTGGAAGTGCTGAAGCAGGTAGTAGGAGGCTCAGTGAGCCGGGTTGGCGAGTTGGAACTGGTGAGGGGGCAGGAGCGCCGGATGTTGTTGGATGAGTACCAGGGAGAACGCCATGAATACGGGAACGGTCAAACGATATTGGATTTATTGGAAGAGGCGGAAATCCGGTACCGGACCCATGTAGCAGTTGTGTATGAAGGATTGCAACTGAACTATGGGGAGCTGGCGGAGCGGTCGAACCGGCTGGCTCATTATCTGCGCAGGTTGGGAGTTCGCGAAGAGAGTCTCGTAGGCATCTGCCTCGAGCGGGGTGTGGAGATGATCATCGGGATATTGGGGATATTAAAGTCAGGAGGCGCCTATGTGCCGATAGACCCGGAGTATCCACAGGACCGGATCGGGTACATGATTGCAGATACGGGAATGAAAGTATTGCTAACGGATACACAAAACCGTGAAAAGATATCGCAATTAGTAAATGAAGATGTAAAGATAATAGACATAGCAGGAGAATGGGCGGAGATTAGCAGGGAAGAGAGCTGCCGGGTACCGCGATCGGTGAAAGGGAATAATCTGGCGTATGTGATCTACACATCGGGTTCTACAGGCCGTCCCAAAGGGGTGCTGGTGGAGCACGGAGGATTATTCAATCTTATTAAACAGCTTCCCCGTCAATACCGCATGGGCAATGACGAACGGGTGCTGCAATTTTTCAATTATTGTTTTGATCCATCTGTGTTGGTGCTGTTTGTGACGTTATGCAATGGTGCTGCGCTGGTGATGCCAACCCGGTCGCTGTTACTTGACAAGGAAGGGCTGGAGCGGTTCCTGATGGAACAGGAAATTACCCATCTGGAGGCCACAGCCGGCTTTCTGGAATTGCTTCGTCCCGGGCGTTATGGAGGTATAAAACGGGTGGTCTCGGGCGCAGAGGCCTGCCGGCGGGAGCTGGCGGAACGTTGGATGGAGCATGCTGATTTCTATAATGCCTATGGACCAACGGAAGCTACCGTGATGACCACGTTATATAAAGTTGTTGCCAATAAGGAAGCGCCGATGTTGCCCATAGGCAAAGTGATCGACAATGTAGAAGTGTATGTGCTGGATAACAATCACCGGCTGGTACCGGTGGGAGTAATGGGGGAAATATGCATAGGCGGCAAAAGCCTGGCCCGTGGTTATTTGAATAATGAAGCGCTGACGGCGGAAAAGTTTATCGCCCATCCTTTTAAGCAGGGAGAGCGGTTATACCGCACAGGCGACCTGGGTCGCTGGTTACCGGAAGGAGTGATTGAATATTTTGGCCGTTCAGACAGTCAGGTGAAGCTACGTGGTTATCGGATAGAGCTGGGTGAGATCGAAGATGCAGTTAATCGCAGCGGCCAGGTGAAGCAAAGTGTGGTGGTGGTGCAGGCGGATGCAGCTGGTCACCGGCGGCTGGTGTGTTATGTGGTGCCGGCGAACACCCTGAACCGTGAGTCGTTGTTGAACTATCTGCGGCAACACCTGCCTGAGTACATGGTGCCGGCGGCGTATATGGAGCTGGAGCAGTTGCCGCTGACCCCGAACGGAAAGCTGGACAAAAAAGCGTTGCCACAGGTGGAAGCAGCTGAGCTGGAAGGGCAGGCATATGCGGGGCCGCGCAATGAGCTGGAAGAGCAGCTGGTTACCATCTGGCAGCAGCTGCTGCAGGTAAAGCAGGTAGGTATAAACGATAATTTTTTTGAATTGGGCGGCGATTCGATCATTACCATTCAGGTGGTGAGCCGGCTACGCAAGCTGGGTTACGATCTTCGTCCGAAAGATATATTCACGTATCAATCTGTGGGCTTGTTGTCGCAGATAATGCGGGAGCGTTCTGACCGGGAAACCTCAACAGGCGAGCAGGGCAAGCTGGAAGGTACAAGCGGGTTACTGCCGATACAGCAATGGTACCTAAGTGGAGACCACGCAGAAGTGTCGCATTTTAACCAGGGAATGTTGCTGGAGGTAAGTAAGGGGGTAAGTGCAGAGCAACTGGGGGAAGCGATCGGTGAGATAACAGACCATCATGATGCTTTACGATTTGAATATACAAAGAAGGGGAACGGGAAATGGGAACAGCGCTACGGCAACCGGCAAGGGGTTCTGGAAGTAGCAGACTTTCAGTCCGTGGAAAGTCCGGAGCTGGAAAAAGCAATCAGAACATGCGGGGATAGCTACCAGCGCAGCCTGTCGATCAATGAAGGTATTGTTTTCAGGGCAGTGCTGTTGCTGCTGCCGGGCTATGAGGCGAATAACCGTTTGCTGCTGATATGCCATCACCTCGTCGTGGATGAGGTGTCGTGGCGGGTGTTGGTGGATGATTTGCGGGAGTTGTTGAGTGGTCAGGCGCCCGTTCGGCCGGGCCGCAAGGGTAGTTCGTACCGGGAATGGTACGGTGTACTGGAAGCGTATAGTAAGAGTGGGGCAGAGAGACAACTGGAGTATTGGAAAAGGATAACCGATAGCTATCAGTCGTTACCGGTAGACCGGCATGTATCCGGCACAGTGAGTGCAGCAGAAGCAGGCAGTTGCCGGGTGATGCTTGACGCGGACTGCACGCAGCGGCTGTTACAGGAAAGTGCAGGAGCTTATCATACGGAGATCAACGACCTGTTGCTATCGGCTTTGCTGATGACGCTGAGCGAATGGAGCGGGCAACAGGAGCTGACGATCGGCCTTGAAGGTCATGGCCGGGAGGAGTTGCCGGGGATGAGCGAACAGGGCAGTACAGAGATAAGCCGCACGGTTGGCTGGTTTACGAATGTATATCCGGTAATACTACGCAAGGGATTGGGATCGGATCATGCAGATGTGATCAGGGGCGTGAAGGAAGACCTTCGTCGAATACCCGACCGCGGCATGGGTTATGGCGTATTGAAATACCTGCGCGAAGAAGTTGCCTTAAGCGGTCGTCAACCCTGGGATATTGTATTCAATTACCTGGGCCAAATGGACAACATGTCGACAGAGACTACCTCAGGCGGGCTCGTGTTACGGCAGGTGGCAGAACCTATCGGTAGGGCTGTAAGCGAACAATATAAGTTGCCCGATAAGCTGGTAGTGAATGGGATGGTCAGGAAAGGACAGTTGAGGTTGAGTTGGAACTACAGCAGCGCACATTATGATAGGGAAACAATAGAGCGATTAAGCAACCGGTACCTGATTCATTTAAAGGCCCTGATCGACCATTGTACGCAGATGGCTACACACGGTGGCGTACATACGCCGTCTGATTATGGACTTGGTGAGGAAATCAGCTACCAGGAGCTGGACCGTTTTTTAAGCGAAAAACCAGGCATTCTGCGGCTGTACCGGTTAAGTGGTTTACAGGAAGGAATGCTGTTCCATAGTTTATACGAGGAAGGGGTGGAGGCGTATCTGGAGGAGTTCAGCTGCGATCTGTGGGATGTGCAGGCAGACCTGTTCCGCCGCAGCTGGCAGCGGATTGTGGATAGTCACAGCATACTGCGTAGTGTATTTTTTCATGACCGGTTCAGCGTACCGGTTCAGGCCGTGTATGGAGAAGTGCGGATGGAAGTGGAGGAACGGGACTATAGGGGATTGAGCAAAGAAGAGCAGGATCTAAGCGTACAGGCATACCTCGAAGAGGAACGCCGGCGTGGTTTTGATTTGAGCTGGTGGCCGTTGTTGCGGTTGACGCTGGTGCGTATGGATGAACATCGCTACCGGATGTTGTGGCGGCATCATCATATATTGCTCGACGGTTGGTCGATGCCGTTATTGATAGAGGAGTTTTACCGTACGTACGAACAACTGCAACGCGGAGAAGAACCCGGTCCATTGAACGAAGATAAATATGAAGATTATATCCGTTATATAGAACGCAAAGATAAAGGATCGGCGGAGGCGTACTGGCGGCATTATTTGAAAGGAATAGAGAACGGCAGCTTGCTGCCCTTCATAGCGGCGGGAGCCGAGCGCAACAAGGGAAAGGGGAAGTACAACCAGATGAAAGTGCGGTTGAGCAGGGAGGAGCTCGATGCGATAGAGCTGTATTGCAGCCGCGAGCGGCTGACGATGAATACGCTGATGCAGGGGGTATGGGCGTACCTGCTGTACCGGTACACGGGTCAGCCGAAGGTGACGTATGGGGTAACGGTATCAGGCCGTCCTGAGGATATGCCGGGAGTGGAACGCCGGGTTGGTTTATACATCAATGCGCTGCCTCTGCATGTGGAAGTTAATGAAGCGGAGCAGATAGCGACATGGCTACAGCGGTTGCAGACAGATCAGATCCAAAGCCGGGAACATCAGTATGTTTCATTGCCGCAGATCCGCCGCTGGAGCGGGGTGAAGGGAGAACTGTTCGACACATTGCTGTCATTTGAAAATTATCCCGTGAGTGAGAAGGTAAAATCAGGTGGGCAGGGACTTCGGATGAAGAATATGGAGGGCAGGGAGCAAACGAATTATCCGTTGAGCCTGGCGGTATTGGGTCAGAATATGTGGTTTACTTATAATGCAGATCTGTTAGATGAATTATACATAGAAGGCATAGGTCGTCATTTTGTGGAGGTGCTGAGGCAGGTAGTGGGAGGCACTGTGCGCCGGGTAGGTGAGTTGGAACTGGTACGGGAGCAGGAGCGCCGGATGCTCCTGGAGGAGTACCAGGGAGAACGTGTTGACTACGAAGAAGGCGATACAATATTGGATTTATTTGAACAATCGGTTGTGCGGTACCGGGAACGAATAGCTGTTGTGTACGAAGGATTGCAGTTGAGCTATGGGGAGTTGGCGGAGCGGTCGAACCGGTTAGGCCATTATCTAAAAAAGTTGGGTGTTCGGGAAGAGAGTCTGGTGGGGATCTGCCTGGAGCGAAGCATGGAGATGATCATTGGGATACTGGGCATACTGAAGGCAGGAGGAGCATATGTTCCGATAGACCCGGAATATCCACAAGACCGGATTGGCTATATGGTAGCAGATGCGGGAATGAAAGTATTGCTAACGGATACAAAAAGCCGGGATAAGATATTACAAATAGTAAGTGAAGAAGTAAGGATAATAGATATAGAAAGCGAATGGGCGGAGATCGCCAGGCAGGAAGCCGGTCCCGTGCCGCAATCAGTGAGCGGTGATACGCTGGCGTATGTGATCTACACATCAGGTTCTACGGGCAGGCCGAAGGGCGTGATGAACGAGCACGAGGGCGTGGTGAACCGGTTATTGTGGGCACGGTCGTACCATCGTTTGACACAGGATGATATCATTCTTCAAAAAACGACTTTTTGTTTTGATGTATCGGTATGGGAGCTGTTGCTGCCGTTGATAAGCGGAGGGCGATTGGTATTTGCCATGCCCGGGGGCCAGCGCGACAGTGATTATATCAGGCGATTGATCGATAAGGAAGGTGTAACGATGGTGCATTTTGTACCGGGCATGCTATCAGCATTTTTGCATGACATCAGTGTGGGGGAGTGCCGAAGTCTTCGCCGGGTGATTTGCAGCGGCGAGGCGTTGAAGGTGGAGCATGTGGAATTATTCAGATCGAAGCTGGATCATGTACGGTTATACAATTTATATGGTCCAACCGAGGCGGCGATAGATGTAAGCTGTTGGGAGGTTCCGCAGCAGGGCGTCGTGGAACGTGTTGCCATAGGCAAAGCGATAACAAACGTACAGCTCTATATCATGAACGGGTCGCTGCAGTTGCAGCCGGTAGGAGCGCCCGGAGAGTTGTGCATAGGTGGCATACAGGTGGCGCGTGGATATCTGCATAATGAGCCATTGACGAAAGACAGTTTTATAAAAAACCCGTTCAGTGACGGACAGTTGTACCGCACAGGCGACATAGCAAGATGGTTACCCGGCGGGGATATAGAGTATTTGGGAAGAAAGGATGACCAGGTGAAGATCCGTGGTTACAGGATAGAATTGGGCGAAATAGAGCAGGTGGTCTATGAGAGCCGTCAGGTGAAGCAGAGTGTGGTGGTGGTGCGGGAAGACGGCAAGGGCAACCGGCGGCTGGTGTGTTATGTGGTGCCGGCAGGTATATTGAACCGTGAGTTGTTGGCAGTTTTCCTGCATGAACGATTGCCCGGCTACATGTTGCCGTCGGTATATGTAGAACTGGAACAGTTGCCGCTGACATCGAGTGGGAAAGTTGACCGTAAGGCGTTACCGCAGGTGGAAGCGGGTCAGTCGGAAGAGGAAGCGTATGCAGGGCCGCGCAATGAATTGGAGGAGCAGCTGGTAGTTATCTGGCAGGAGCTGCTGGGTGTAAAGGGGATAAGTATAAGCGATAATTTTTTTGAACTGGGCGGAGATTCATTGGTGGCGCTAAGGCTTATATCAGCTATCCGCAAAGAATTGGCATCGGAGCTGCAGGTTAAAGATATATTCGTCAATCCTACGATCGGGCAACTGTATTTTCTGATCCAAAAACAACGAAATAACGTGTTATTGCCTGCCATCCTGGTACAGGAAAGGCCGCAACGAACAGCGCTGTCGTTTGGTCAGGAGCGGTTATGGTTTATCGATCAGCTGGAAGGCAGTGAGCAATATCATATATCATGGGCGTGGCGGTTGAAGGGCATGTTGAATGTGGAAGCGCTGCGTTACGCGTTCGTTCAGATCGTGAACCGTCATGAAGTGTTACGCACGGTGATATGGGAAGAAGAAGGGCGGGGCTGGCAGCGTGTAATGGAAAAAGAGCAGTGGGAGTTGAATGAGCTTGCATGGAAGCCGAATGGAGAGAAAAAATTAGAGTCATTGCTGGCAGATTTATCGGGTCGTCAATTTGATTTGTCGAAAGATCATGCATTGCGTGCGCACCTGGTAGCGCTGGGAGAGCAGGAACATATATTATTGGTAGTAGTGCATCATATAGCGTCGGATGGTTGGTCGCAGGGGATCCTGCGCGAGGAGCTGCAGGCGTTTTACCGCAGCTATGAAACGGGCGAAGTGGCGAAGCTGCCTCCATTGCCTGTACAATATGCAGATTATGCGATGTGGCAGCGGGCCTATTTGCAGGGCGCCGTGTTGCAGGAGCAATTGGATTATTGGGAGAAAGAGCTGCGGGGTGCTGCCGTGACGGAATTGCCAACAGATTATCCGCGACCGTTAGTTCAAAGCAAGCGGGGCGGGGTGGTCGGGTTCAGGCTGAGCGGCAAGCTGCAGGAAGAATTGAACCGGCTGTCGCAACAGCAGGGGGCAACGATGTTCATGACGCTATTGTCGGCCTTTCAGGTATTGTTGCATCGCTACAGTGGTCAGGCAGATATCTCAGTTGGTACAGTGGTAGCGGGCCGCCAGCACCAGGAACTGGAAGGGCTGATAGGATTTTTTGTCAATACGCTGGTCATTCGCAGCGATATGGATAACAACCCGCAGTTTACTGAGTTGCTGGAACAGGTACGGGGCCGCACATTAGGGGCGTATGATCACCAGCAGGTGCCATTTGCCAAAGTGGTGGAGCTGCTGGTGAAGGAACGGGACACGAGCCGTTCTCCATTGTTCCAGGTGATGTTTGTGTTGCAGAATGCGCCAGGCGGAGGCCGGCTGCGTTTAGGAGAGGTAGAAGTGTGGCCCGGGTCATTCAGGCATGATACGTCAATATACGATATGAATGTGGAGGTCAGGGAAGGAAAAGATGGCTTGAGCGGGGCGATCAATTATTGCAGTGATTTATATGAAGAGGAAACGATCCGCCGGATGATCACACATTATGAGCGGTTGCTGGAGGCGATCGTTAAAGATCCCGCTAAACGGATAGATGACTACGTGATGATCGGAGAAGAAGAGGAAAAGAAATTGCAGGCGTTCAGTGGAACGGATGATGTTTACGAAGTAAGCGGAACGATACTGGATATGTTGGAGGAATCAGCCTCTCTGCACCGGGAAAGGATCGCAGTTGTGTATGAGGGATTGCAGCTGAGCTATGGAGAGCTGGCGGAGCGGTCGAACCGGCTGGGTCATTACCTAAAAAAGTTGGGTGTTCGGGAAGAGAGCCTGGTGGGGATCTGCCTGGAGCGGGGTCTGGAGATGATCATTGGGATACTGGGTATACTGAAGGCCGGAGGGGCCTATGTTCCGGTAGACCCGGATTATCCTGCGGACCGGATCGGTTATATGGTAACAGATGCAGGAATGAACGTATTGCTAACGGATACGAAAAACCGTGAAAAGATATTGCAAATAGTAAGTGAAGATGTAAGGGTAATAGACATAGAAAGCGAATGGGCGGAGATCGCCAAGGAAGAGAGTGGCCGGGTGCCGCAATCAGTGAAGGGCGATAATGTGGCATACGTGATCTACACATCAGGCTCAACAGGCCGGCCGAAGGGCGTGCTGGTGACTCATTACAATGTTGTTCGGTTGTTCAAAAACGATAAGCCCTTATTTGTATTTACCGAAAATGACGTATGGACAATGTTCCATTCTTTTTGCTTTGATTTTTCGGTATGGGAGATGTACGGGGCCTTGTTTTACGGAGGCCGCCTGGTAGTTGTACCCAAAGAAGTGGCGCGTGACAGTGCCGGCTTTGGGGAATTGTTGTTGAAAGAATCGGTAACGATATTGAACCAAACGCCCTCTGCCTTTTACGTACTGCAGGAATACCTGACGGCGAAGGCGCCGAAGATTGCTGTTCGGTATGTAATATTCGGCGGAGAGGCGCTTCATCCCGCCAGGTTAAGGCCATGGTATGAGTTGTATGGAGACAGTTGCCGGTTGATCAACATGTATGGAATTACCGAAACGACGGTTCATGTAACCTACCAGGAGATTGGATTGGCGCAAATAAATAACAGGATCAGTATTATAGGTCACCCGATCCCCACACTTCATTTGCTTATTCTGGATGAGCAGGGCCGTTTGACGCCCTATGGAGTACGCGGTGAATTATATGTAGGAGGGGCGGGTCTTGCCCGCGGATACCTGAACCGGCGTGAACTGACGGCAGAAAGATTCATCCCCCATCCGTTCCGTAACGGGGAGCGGTTATACCGTACCGGAGACGTAGGTAGGCGGCTGCCCGGAGGAGAGATAGAGTATCTTGGAAGGAAAGACGAGCAGGTGAAGATCCGGGGTTACCGGATAGAACTGGGAGAGATAGAGCATGTGGTGCACAGGAGTGGAGCGGTGAAGCAATGCGTGGTGGTGGTACGTGAGGATGTAACCGGCAACCGGCGGCTGGTATGTTATGTGGTTCCGGCAGGGAGTTTTGACCGGGAGTCGTTGACCGGATACCTGCGGCAACACCTGCCAGAGTACATGCTGCCGGCGGCGTATATGGAACTGGATCAGTTGCCGTTGACCTCGAATGGCAAAGTAAACAGGAAGTCATTGCCGGAAGCAGACCTGGGACAACAGCACGGAGATGCGTATGAAGGGCCACGCAATGCAGTGGAAGCACAGCTGGTTACCATCTGGCAGGAACTGCTGGGTGTAAAGCAGGTAGGCATACACGATAATTTTTTTGAACTGGGTGGACATTCCCTGCTGATTGTAAACCTGCTGGCCCTTCTCAGGCAAAGGATGGCCGTCAGCTTATCGATACCGGATGTATTTAAAAATCAAACTATAGAAAAGCAATCTGCACTGCTACAGGCGTTGAACGAAAATGGCGAGCTTACCCCGACAGATTATACACGAACGGGGCAAATGAACGAAGGGAAAGTAGAAACAGAGCATTTACTGCAACTGTATAAAGGGCCGGAAGGAAGCTATCTATTCATGCTGCCGGGTGCGGGCGGATTTTGCGACAGTTACCGTACCCTGGCCGGATACCTGGGCGACCAATACACTGTATATGGAATTCAGATGATGGGTATTGGAGTGGGCGAGTGTCCCTTTGAAAACATAATAGAGATCGCCAGGCAAAATATTGAATGGATAAAACAGATTCAGCCGAAAGGCCCTTATAAATTTATCGGGCATTCATTTGGCGGAATAATCGCTTATGAAATGATCAGGCAGCTGGAGAAAAATGGGGAGATCGTGGATACAGGGGTAATACTGGATTGTTCAGCGCCCCTGCAATCTACCATCGACGGAGCTGAAACCTTAATGATCAGCAGCAAAAACTTTTTAAATGAATATAAGGTAATACGGAAGCCGTACCTCGAATGGATAATCGAATTGGAATCAGCCCTCGGTACAAAGGAGAAAAAAGATATGATCCCTTTTCTCATCGATTATATTAAAACCAGAGTTCCCGAAGATGGCGGCAAGAATGACCTGGTGATCAGAGCGCTTGGCCTTTTACTTACAAACCGGTCGATGAATTATCTGCCTGAGGGGAAGATTAAAGCGGAATTGCTTGTTGTCAGGGCTATGGAAATGGAAGAATACTGGAGTAAAGTTAGTTATAGCCTGGGATGGGAGGAACATGGCGATACAGTAATAACTATGCTAACGCCAGGCGGGCATCTCACCATGGTAACCGATAAAAACTTTGTTAGGGAATTAGCAGAGCGGCTGAGAAAAACGAGCTCAATGCTGTAAAGCTAATTTAACCGAATCGAAATTTTCATCCAGTACAGGCTGACCATTCAGGTGTGACAGCCGCACATAATCAATCGAGCCTGTTCCTTCAAACCTGTATTTTAAACCCAACACTTCAGTGGCTTTGGATTCGATAATGCCTTCATAAGCTTTTTTGCCATTGATGAATATGACTGCCCGGTTATTTCGTACTTCGCAGCTTATTTCTGTCCAGTTGTTAAGGTCGCCGCCAAACGCAGACAGATCTGCTTCAGCGCTGCTGATTATTTTACTTCCCAGGCCTAACCGGAGGTTGCCCACGCAACCCTTTGCGCTCAGGGGAATAAAAACACTATTGTCTTTACAAAGAATATTTGTCATTATATATTGACAGGCAGCGGCCCCCGATGAAAAATCGGATCTTACTCTTGTCTTAAAGATGAAATTATCGCTCATCAATCCGGTTGAGGTTTTAACATTCCCATAAAAAACAACAGGCGGGTTTGGCCGCAGCGGTATATTCTGTTGTTCCAGGATGGATAAAGGAATGCCTATTTTTCCGTTTTGGATAACTTCTTCCGGCTTAAAATATATGGGAACGGGTTTATTATCGATGGCAACCGTCCACCCGTCGGATGGAATAATAAGATCATGTTCCTTTACAATCTGATTGTTAACGACCAGCTTCGCACGATAATAACCGGGATAATAATAAATTGATGAATGTTCATGACTATTGGCGGAAACCTGTTGCCGGCGGCTCGAATCCCATGATTGCTGAATGAACACCGGAAGCCCGGCTGCCCTGGAAGCATCATAATGGAATACCACTGAATTGGGAATTCCGCTGGTTACCGGGTTGCTACTGAATGAATAATTTTCGGGTAGCAGTGAGGGCGGGGAGCTATGTTTCCGGGAAAAAATAAAAACCCCTGTCAATATGGTAACGATACCTAATATGTGTAAAAATGACAGCGGCCTTCGTTTGGTTATTGACCGGTCAGAAGCAGGGGAAACAGAGTTAGCAGTAATATTCTGCTGTATTTCTGTAGGGGGAACAGTATTATGAGGTGATTGATTGTTGGCGGCCGATTGGAAATCCCGCCAGTTGTTATACCCCAAAAAAGCAGCGAGTGCATTTAATGTTGTATGGGTGGGCGAGGAATCATATTTGACCCGGTTCCATATTCTTTTAAGCGTTGTAACGCTTAAGGACACACCGGTTTTTTCTGCAATTTGTTCTCCCAGCCGTTCGAAGTCACTGGTTGACCAGGATTTTCCGGGCCCGTTCCCAAATCTTTCTTCAATGAGTTGACAGCATCGGGACAATTCTTCATTTACTTGCGGAGAATACATCTTGTTGAGAGTCAATTAATTGTTTTTGAACAAATTTGAACACCAGTTGCATGCGAATGAATAGGTGACATTTCTCCTCGTTCATAGCTTACTTAAAAATAATAAAGAAACATGAGATTTTTACTTGTCCTTACATGGTTGGTACTATTGATGTCTCCTTTGACATTTTTTACTGTATATGCACAGGAACCTATAACCGGTACCATATCAGGCCAGGTAAAGAACCGGAAAGGAGAAGTGGTTGGGGCAGCCAGTATAATGTTATTGCGGGCCATGGATTCAACTATGGTTATGGGTGGGGTAACGGATACGACCGGGCATTATACATTCGGGCAGGTGCCGGCAGGTACCTATATTATACAGGTAACTACTGCTGAGTCAACAAGAAAGGTTTTTTCTGCTCCGGTTACTGTTCAAAAAGACAATTTGGCAATAAGCATCCCTTTAATAAATACAGGAGAAAATATCAAGGCATTGAAAGAGGTGGAGGTTACTGCGCAAAAGCCGTTTATTCAACAATTGGCCGACAGAACGGTGATCAATGTTGAGAACAGTATTGTGTCGCGGGGAGGAACTGCATTGGATGTGCTCCAGCAGTCTCCGGGTGTATCGATCGATCCCCAGAATAACAGGATCAGTTTGCGTGGCCGGGATGGGGTATTGGTGATGATCGATAATAAGCCTACTTATCTATCTGCACAACAGGTATTCGCATTGCTACAGAATATGCCCAGTAATACCATTCAAAACATTGAATTGATCACCAACCCATCGGCAAAATATGATGCTTCAGGTAGTGCGGGGATCATCAATATCCGGTTAAAACGGAATAACGAGCTTGCAGGGACCAATGGCAGCGTTTCCGTGGGCCCGGCTATGGGAAAATATCCCAGGCTTTCTACAGGAATGACGCTGAATCATCGCAGCCGCAACTGGAACCTGTACAGTACATATAATTTCGATTACCAGGAGTATTACATCAATTTGAATTCACAGCGGCTATTCCGGGAAACCGCTTATAATCCCACATTGCAAACATCGGGTTACTGGCATAAATGGGACCGTACACATACTTTCAAAGCCGGGGCCGATTATTACGCAGGGAAAAATAGCGTATTAGGTATTATGGTCAACGGAACTTTCGGGAATAATGACGCATTGTTAACCAACGATAACCTGCTTTATAAAGGGAGCAGCATTATTCAGCAATTCGCATATATAAATGGTTCAGGCCAGGCATCTGACCGGATAGCGGCCAATTTTAATTACAAACATACCTTTGCCAGTGCACAAAACGGAAATGTTCCCCGGGAACTTGCCATCGATGCAGACTATTCTCACAGCAATATCCACCCCAGGGATATGATGACAACTTTAACAGACACGAACAAACTGTTTCAACGGAATACTTATCCTTCGGAAGTGATAATAAAGTCTGCCAAACTTGATTACGTAACGCCATTTAAAAATTCGGCAAAACTGGAAGCGGGATGGAAAACCAGTTATATCACTTCAGATAATGATGCCCGGTTTGAGCAGGAGATCAATGGGGAGTGGGCCATCGATACAGGCCGTACAAACCATTTTAAATATCAGGAAACTATCCATGCCGCATACCTGAATGGCAGTAAGGGTTGGAAGCAATGGACCTTCCAGGCGGGTGTAAGGATGGAAAACACCCGGTCGGTGGCTAATTCAATAACTGAGAAAAAGATGACCGAACGCAGCTATCTCGATCTGTTTCCCAGTGCTTTTATTTCCCGCAAGTTGGGTAAGAACCATCAGTTAGGATTGTCTTATAGCCGGCGGATCGACCGTCCGAATTACCAGGACCTGAATCCATTCGTTTATATCCTTGATCCGTATTCAGTATATGCGGGGAATCCCTTTTTGAAGCCGCAGTACACCCACAGCATACAAGTTTCCTATACTTATAAGGGCAAGGCCAATGTAACGCTTGGCTATAACCGTACTACCAATTTCATACAGGTAGTACGGACTCAGGATTCAGCAACCAACAGGTTGACTGTAATGCCAATAAATTGGGGAAAGCGGGAAAATATCAGTGCAAGTTTTAGTTTGCCCTTGTCACTTACCAAATGGTGGACGGTGCGCCCTTCCGTTGACGTGTATTATAATAAATACGGCACTGCTTATCTGGGAAATAATTTGCAATTCGAAAAGCTGACAGCCTCGGTGAAAATGAACCAGAACTTTATTTTGCCCGCAGGGTTTTCCGCCGAATTGTCTGGCCTTTACATTTCTCCCCGGGTGTTGGATGTATTGTTGACCAGGCATATTTGGCAGGTTAGCGCAGGGGTGCAGAAAACGTTATGGAAGAACGCTGCTACTATTGGGCTGAACTTTTCGGATATTTTTCACACCTTCCAGTTTCGTGGCAGTATAAATTACGGCAATACACATATGAATATTCATAATTACGGCGATTCGCGGGTCATCAGACTGAATTTTAATTACAAATTTGGAAATAAGGCCCTGAAGGCTGCCCGTAATCGCCGCACAGGGGTAGAAGATGAGCAAAAACGAATAGGTAACAGTAACAACTAAACTGATTTTGGGGCGAAACATTTCGAAAAAACCGCATTAGATTTCGTAATAGCTGCAACAGGGACTCATGCTTTTTTAATTACTTCGTATCATTCGAACCTTTTCCGAACAATAAGAATGAATGATATGAATAAATTTTCTGAAGGGTGGTATGTGCTTTATACAAAGCCACACCATGAAAAGAAAGTTGCAGAGCGGTTGCATCAAAAGAATATCAATTCTTATTTACCTACAATAAAAAAGCTGCGTGTCTGGAACGATCGAAAGAAATTTATAGATGAACCGCTTTTCCCATCTTATGTATTTGTTTATCTGAACGACCAGCAGGTTTATTTTTCCACTTCAGAAATAGAAGGAGCCTTATTTTATATCAGGTTCGGGAAAAAAATAGCCAGGGTCAGTGATGAGATCATCAATAATATCAGGTTGTTGATGGCTCACAGTCAGGAAATCGAAAGCTGTACATCCAATTTCAAGCCGGGCCAGATGCTGGCAATCAATCAGGGCCCATTGGCTGGTCTTATATGCGAAGTAGTGAGGCACGATGGCAGGGAGAAAATACTTGTGCGGGTCAATTTATTGAATAGAAACCTTTTGGCAAATATGCCTGTGACTGCCTTACTGGCCGTTTAGTTTCAATAAGCAACAACTACATGAAACGTATTGTAATTACAGGAGGGGGCCTCAGCGGAATATTGCTGAGCTTACAATTGTTGAAGCTGGATACCGGGGAGAAGCTCTTCCTGACGGTGATTGAAAAAGAAAAACCTCATTCCTTAGGATTGGCTTATTCAACAGATCATGAGGTGCATTTGCTCAATGTGCCTGCCGGCAGAATGAGCGCATTTCCCGATGATCCGAATCATTTCCTTCATTGGCTTGAAAGATCAGGATATCCGGTTCAGCCGAATTGGTTTTATCCCAGAAAACTATACCGGAAATATATATTGAACACCCTGGAAGAAATTGTAAAAACGAGCGGTGCCGGGAAAGTTTTCAAATTACTGCATGATGAGGCTATCGATATTTTTCCTTCTGAAAACACGGTATTGCTGGGCTCCGGAGAAAAAGTGGCATACGATCAACTCGTTCTTGCGCTGGGAAATTTCGATCCCGCGCCATTGAATGTACCCGGGAAAGACTTTCTGCAGCACCCACGGTATTTCGGGTCTACATGGCAGGTAGATGATTTCGGGAAATTCAGGGGGGATAAAAATGTTCTTATTGTAGGAAGTGGATTGACGATGGTAGATGCAGTTCTTTGCCTGGAACAAAATGGTTATGATGGCAATATCATTTCACTTTCCACGCACGGTCTGTTACCATTATCCCATTGCGATACCACTCCTTACGAAATGAGCGCTGGTTCTTTCAGTCAGGTCAACACTGCCCTTGACATGTGCCGGGTGGTTCATAATCATCTTGATATTGCTAAAGCCAAAGGGTTGCAATGGCAGGCTGTTATCGATGCGGTGAGGCCTTACACACAGGAGGTATGGCGCAATTTCCCATTGATCGAGAAAAAGAGATTTATGGAACATCTCCGCCATATTTGGGGAGTAGCCCGTCACCGGATGCCTTCAGCTTGTGCGGCTCTGCTTAACACGCTGGTAGCGAAAAAGCGACTGGAAGTATCTGCAGCCAGGATCAGGGAAATAATTGTGGAAGACGAAAATACTTTTCGCGTAGGGTTTAGGCCCAGGGGCCAACAGGAGATCCGGCATATGCAGGTAAATGCCATCATCAATTGCATGGGGCCTGAATCAAATTTCGAAAGGTTGAAATCGCCATTCATTCAAAACCTGCTCAGGAAGGGGTTCATAAGATGTGATGCCATGAACCTGGGAATAGACTGTACCGGCGACCTGGAAGTAGTAGGAATAGGTGGAGTAATCACACCTGATCTTTATACTCTTGGACCGCCCACAAAAGGTTTATTTTGGGAAATTACCAGCGTGCCTGAAATAAGAAAGGCGGCTGATGCGCTTGCCAGGCAGATGATAGCCTCTTATACAAAGCAAAAGATACATCCGGAGAAAACCTGATTACTGATAAAATGACAATATACATTCAATTCGTTTTAATAAATCTTATCCAATGGCGCATCCTGTTCCATCAATAGATATATTAAAAAGTTTAGTGCAGTCGGCTGGCAACGCTATTCTCGAAATTTACAATGATGTCAATTTAAATAGCCGGGTGACACTGAAAAAGGATGCTTCTCCTTTAACCCTTGCCGATCAGGCATCACATGATATCCTTGTTCGGGGCTTGCATGAAATTTCACCCGATATTCCGATACTTTCTGAAGAAGGCCTTTCTATTTCTTACGAAACGAGAAGGAACTGGGATTATTTCTGGTGCGTAGATCCCCTCGATGGCACTAAAGAGTTCCTTAAACGGAATGGAGAATTTGCTATTAATGTAGCCCTGATCCATAAAACAACCCCGGTGCTGGGCATCATTTATATACCCGTTTTACAAACTTTTTATTATGGTTCCCGGGAAACCGGAGCCTGGAAAATAACAAGCGGTAATCGCCCCGTGCATTTACAAACGGATAGTTCTGCCAAAGAATGGATTGCTGTTAAAAGCAGGTCAGCGGAAGGCGCAGATATAGATATTTCCGGAACGCCTTATCCGGTCACCAGCCAGATTGCGGTAGGCAGTTCCCTGAAATTCTGTCTTATTGCAGAAGGGAAGGCTCATTTTTATTTTCGAAACGGTCCTACAATGGAATGGGACACTGCTGCGGGACATGCGATCATAACGCACAGTGGGGGTGTTTTTACTACACCTGCCGGTGAAGAGTTCCTCTACAACAAGCAATCTCTTGTAAACGGGCCATTTATTTGCAGGGTTGATCGGCCCTCCTAATATTAAACCAGTTCATGAAAATGTTAAACCTGCTAACGGGAAATCCTTATTTGAATCTTTTACGGCTTTCGTGGAAATATGCCCGTAAAGAAAGGCTGCTGTTTGTATACATATATAGCGCATTTATTATTGGTAATATCATTCTTTCAATACTTCCGTTATTATATGGCTGGTTTATTAACGCCATTCAACAGGATGGCATAAAGGTGTTGAAGTATGCCTGGGCGTATGTTTTAGCGTATATCGGACTTAACTTGTTAAAGTGGGCTTTCAACGGTCCCGCCAGGATAAAGGAAAGGTATCTGGCATTTAACATTGGACGCAATTTTCTTTTGGAAAACTATCATCAGGCAATCAATCTAAACCTGAAATGGCATAAAGACAATCACAGCGGGGCATTGATTAGTAAGATGCGCAAGGCTAATGAAAGCTTAAAGAACTTCTTCCAAACCGGGTTCATATACTTTCATGCCATGACAAGGTTTGTATTTTCTGCAGTGGCCATATTATATTTTTCACCTGTAAGCGGATTGGTAGCCCTTCTTATAGGGGTAGTAGCTATTTTTTTAATCATGAAATTCGATAAACCGCTAATCGGTTATTTAAAAAAAACAAATGAAGGAGAGCATTTTGTATCATCGGCCTTGTTTGATAGTTTATCGAACATTAACACGGTAATTACGTTGCGGCGTGAAAAACAGATGGAACATACCCTCGCAGAGCGCGTACAAATGGTTTTCACTTCATTTAAGAAAACTGCCATATTATCGGAATGGAAATGGTTTACAGCCGATATACTTGTTGCCCTGATTTACGGAATAGTTACTTTGGGCTATATAATGGCTCACTGGCAACCGGGAAAAACCATTTCTGTAGGAGGTATTGTTACCCTGCTGGCTTATGTAACGCAATTCACCAATATATTTTATGAATTTGCCTGGCAGTACAGCCAGATTGTAAAGTATAATGTTGATGTAAAAGGGGTAGATCAGATGAGGGCTGACTATTACCGCCACTTTAAAAAGGGATGCAATCAGGTATTGCCTGAAAAATGGCACTCAATAACCCTTAATAATCTGTCTTTTTCTCATACAGAAACCGGGCAGGATAAAGTTTTCAGAATACAGGATGTTTCCCTCGCGATAAGCCGCGGAAAGAAAATTGCCATTATAGGAGAAAGCGGTAGTGGGAAAAGTACATTGTTAAGCCTGTTACGCGGCTTGTACGAATTAGACAATAAACCGGAGATCATCGTTGATGGAAAAAGACATGATTCTATACATTTAATTAGCGGCAGCGTGGCGCTGTTTCCCCAGGACCCGGAAATTTTTGAAAATACGATCAGGTATAATATTACGCTCGGGTTGAATTTTGATGATGAATACCTGTGGCGCATATGCGAGCTATGTCATCTTGCAGAATTTGTAAAGCAATTACCGGATAAACTTGATACAAACATCAATGAAAAAGGCGTAAATCTGTCTGGTGGGCAAAAGCAAAGACTTGCCCTGGCGCGGGGTCTTTTGGCAGCCCAAACCAGTTCGATAGTGCTTATGGACGAACCGACCAGCAGCGTAGACTCAATGAACGAATTGCAGATATATAAAAAGATATTTACGGAATTTAATGATAAAACCATTATTTCTTCGCTGCACAGGTTGTACCTGTTGCCACTTTTCGATCATATATATATAATGGATAAAGGCGTTCTTATTGCCGAAGGAAGTTTCGAATATCTGAAAAATACCAGCAAAGCCTTTCAGGAGCGATGGGAACACCAGCAAAAAGAGCCTTTTCTAAACTAAACAAAATGATAAAACCATCGATGGAAACCATGCATTCAATAAATAAATTGCCATTTGGAATAGATCCGCTGTATGATGTTAAGCATATTTTAAAAGGATATAAAATACAAACGATCATTGATGTTGGTGCTAATATCGGACAATCTGCTGCATCGTTTATCAAACACTTCCCTGATTCAATCATTCACTGCATTGAACCAATTGTCACTACCTTTAAAGAACTGCAGTCAAATACAAAACAATATCCAAATGTGAGCTGCCATAATATAGCTTTCGGCCAAACAGCCGCCATACAGGAAATAAAGATACCCGCCAATGAAAAAACAACGAGGATTTCTTTGAAGGGTATGGATATGGAAGCTGATTCCGGGTACACTGTTCAATCTGTGACCATACAAACATTGGCAAATTTTTGCCGCGAAGTAAACATGCCTCATATAGATTATCTGAAGATAGATACAGAAGGATATGATCTGGAGGTGTTGAAAGGAGGGGAGGAATTGCTGGCAACACATTCAATTGGACTAATAGAGGTAGAGGCAGGTATGTACCCTGAAAATAAATTGCACGTTAACCTGTTCGATATAACATCATACCTCGAAAACAGGCAATATTATTTATTCGGCATTTATGAGCAATCGCAGGAGTGGAAACACAACAAACCCGTGTTACGAAGAAGTAACCTGCTTTTTATTTCCCTACGATTGGCAGAAAATATAAAAAACAATAATTCGAGGTTTAATAGGGTAGATATGTGTAATATTCATGAAATCTACTGAGCATACAACTGCTACTTTGTCATCGTCGACTTCTTTTTGGTTCCATCCTTAATCCATTGCCTGCTTACGCAAGCAATTCCTTTGCTTTTTCTGTAATCAGGGACGCAATTTTTCCCTTAAATAGAGCTACCGCAAAAGGCAGGTCTGATTCAAGGTGCACTTCATTCTCCTTCACCTGTATAGTGCCCGCAATATTAAAACCTTTGGCCGAAAAACTGAAACTGCCGTTATTCCCATCCCAATTTTCCTGTACATTAGTAACTGTATCTTTTTGCTCTTCCTGTAAGCGGCTCAGCAATTGCTTAATGCGACTCAATGCCTCTTCCTGTGTCTGTGAATGAGGAATGTTCAAAGATAACTTCGACATATTTATATTGATTGATAATCTATTGCCGGCCTTCGGGGGCCAGTTGTTAATTATTTACCCTTTATCTGCTATACAAAGATATAGCGGATACAAATGTATAGCATATGCAATTTAGTTTTGTGCTTAATCTTCAAAATGTAGGTGACGCTGCCTGATGGCGGAATGTCGTATACAGGTTTACGTGTAGATCGTAAAAGATTAGTAGGTTTTTGGAGAATTCAGTTGTTTTTTAAATTAGTTTCAAAGCTAAAATCAGTTGTTCGAATTAATTAATGTAATCCGGGCCAATTGTTTTAAAAAATACAAATCAGACAAGGAAATATAACTAACTATTACTAATAACTTATAATTTCCCGTAAATAAATTTATTGTCTTTTTTACAATGATCCTTTATTTTTAATAAACTTGTGATCTGAACACAATAAACGTCAATTTCTAAAGAATCCCATATATTAAACAACGGTTCTGAGTCGTGAGCTTCGGTTTAGATATAAAACACGGGCATGAATCATCGTATCGACAGTAGCGTATTTTCTGCATTTCGTGAAGGAGATAACAATGCCTTTAATATTGTATTCAATTGCTATTACCGGCCGCTATACTATTTTACAAGAAAGCTCATCGATAATAAAGAGGAAGCTGAAGAAATTACCCTCAATTCTTTTCTGAAATTGTTCCAGCGCTGTGCCCTGATTGATACTATAGACAGCCTTAAGGCCTTTTTATATATAACGGCCAGAAATAATTGTTTCGACTACTTTCGGGCAAATAAGGTTTTGCGGATAAAGCAAAAAGAATTTGCCGCTAAAATGGAAAATGAAAAATTCCTTCAATTTGAATACGATATAAAAGATAAGCTGATTGAAATGGTGCGGAAAGCCGTCATCGACCTGCCTTCTGAATGCCGCAAAATTTTTGAAATGTTATATTATGAAGACCTGACACCGGCTGAGGTGGCTGAAATTCTTCAAATATCCGTTAGTACGGTGTATAATCAGAAAAGCCGCGCCCTGCAACTGCTTCGAATCGCCCTGGCCGATCATCCGTTGGCGATAGCCTTCTTGTCTTTCACCACTGTTTATCTTCAGAATGTACAGTTTATACATTATAAAGTATTGGCTAAGTAAATTTCTTAAAACTTTTTTTATTTTTTTAGAGAAACCCATTCGCCATTTCGTTTCCAATTCAGTTGGTTTAATGGTAAAACGATCATTGTCCTGCCCGGTTTGAAATGATTAACGGAAAAAAATCAGGGATCATAGCAACTCTCCTTGGGATACAAACCGGCAGGGCAGTGGTCAATATCACAGCATTCGGTAGTCAGCGCCAACGGGAATGTGCGTGACTTATTATTTGTATTAAACACTATTTAATCATCGCCCGACAAAGATGGAAACCCCTGTTTGATATGGAAAATTCCACGGTAATTGCGACTATCATATTTAAGTATATACGCCAGGACATAACGGCGGAGGAAAACGATCTTTTGCAGGATTGGATACATCTGTCTGCCGAAAACCGGCTGTTCTTTGAAGAGTGTATACAACCAGGTTATTTGTTTTCAGAAGCACAGGAAAGGCAAAGGTACGACCAGGAGATTAATATAGATGAATTATGGAGCCGACTGACAACCACTGGCATTCCAGCCAGGTCTTACCAGTTCAGAACAACAACCGCACGGCGTCGCTTGTACGCCGTTGCGGTGTTGCTAATCATTGCAATAACCGGCGGGTTATATATATGGTTACAATACACCCCAAAAGAGGGGCAACACGCAATGCCTGCGATAGTGAAACGGAACGGGAACGATCTTTCGCCGGGAATTAATAATGCAACACTTTCCCTGGCCAACGGATCGGAAATAATACTCGACAGCTCACATAAAGGCATACTTGCTGTGGAGGGAAAAACGAAGGTGCTTAGAAACTCAAATGGTATAATAGAATACAGTTCCACTGATAATGATCATCAGGCAGTATATAATAAACTTACTGTTCCCCGGGGAGGTGATGTGGTGCAGGTTACACTGGCAGACGGAACAAAAGTATGGCTGAATGCGGCATCCTCTCTTCGTTACCCGGTGGCATTCGATACCCGCGAACGGAAAGTGGAGGTTACCGGTGAAGCATATTTTGAAGTAACGCACAACCCGGCCATTCCGTTTAAAGTAATAAAGGGAAATATCGAGGTGGCCGTGCTGGGCACACATTTTAACGTAAATGCCTACGATGAAGAAGAACAATTAAAAGTTACCTTATTACAGGGTGCTGTAACGGTGTCGGCTGCTAATAACGGAGGTTCGGGAAATAAAACCCTTGCGCCCGGTCAACAGGCTGTTGTAACCAGGAAAAACGAAATCACTGTAAGCCGTAATGCAAATGAACAGGTGGTTATGGCGTGGAAAAACGGGTTGTTTTATTTCGATAATACAAATATTGATGTCATCATTCGTGAAATGAAAAGGTGGTATGATGTTTCAATAGAATATGATCCGGCTTTAAAAAATCTTGCTTTTAACGGACAGATCTCAAGGTACAGCAATGCGGCTAAGGTATTGAAGTTATTGGCAACTACCCAGTCGATACATTACCGTATTGATGGCAGAAAGATATATTTAACACCTTAAATGAAAAACCAATATGCGAAAAACGATTGCTATGCTTTTTCTATTATTAACTTCCCGTAGTGGCTATTCGCAGGACCCTGTGCATTGGGCATTCAAATCACAAAAAATGAGCAATGAGGTATATGAAATGCATTTCATTGCCCGCATTGATCAACCCTGGCATATTTATTCAATGGCAAATGCCGATGTTTCAGGCGTGGCCACTACATTGAATTATAGCAAAAACCCATTGGTGCAATTAAGTGAACCCATCCATGAAAAAGGGAATTTAGTTACCGGTACAGACCAGCAAACCGGCATTGAGCTCAGGTACTACGAAAAGTTTGTAGAGTTTATACAGGTAGTGAAAGTTAAATCCAATGCAAAAACTAAAATTTCCGGTAGTATAATTTATGTGGCATGTACAGAAACACGTTGCTTACCACCTGCTTCTGCTGATTTTCATTTTGTACTTAACTAATTTGATCGCTTTCGATATAATCCCGGCTTAAATGTTTGTCGTGTGAGATTCCTGTGCAATTGCTCAACTAAATAGCTGAGCAACGTTATAAATCTAATATTGATAAACTATTCAAACCTACACCATGCGACTAATTGCTATTGACAAAAACCTGCCTGTAACTTTTTCCTATCTAATGAAAACAGGCCTTTCTCAAAATTACTTACGAGCGGGTAGCCGCCGCAGTATGCAACACCTGGCAAAAACTATGAAGTTAACCGCTTTTCTCATTCTTTGTTCCTGCTTACAGGTGCTGGCAAAAGGGAACGGAGAAAAAATATCATTGACAGAAAAAAATGCGCCTATTGAAAAAATCTTCAACGAAATAAGAAAACAAACCGGTTACCAGTTTTTATATACTACAAAGATCATTGAAAATGCCAGGAAGGTAACAATAACGGTAAAAGAGGCCAACCTGGAAGATGTATTGAGCCGTTGTTTCAATGAGCAACCTTTTTATTATGAAATAGTCGACAATACGATTGTTATAAAACCACGGCCGGTTGACCCCAATACCGTTAAAGACCTTATAGATATTAAAGGCCGTATTGTAAACGAAAAAGGCGAACCCATTGCCGGCGCCAGTATTGCTGTAAAAGGAACCCCCGCCAGGGTATTGACCAATGCCAATGGCGAATTTACTATTCCGGGAATGAATGAAGATGCGGTACTGCTAATATCGCATGTTCAATATGAAGATGCCAGCATTCATGTAAAAGGCAATGGGCCGGTGCATGCGGTATTACAAATACGGTTTGGTTCATTAGATGAACTGCAGGTGATCGCCTATGGTACGGTGAGCAAACGGTTAAATTCAGGCGATGTAACTTCTGTTAAAGGGAAAGATCTTTTTAAACAGCCGGTTAATAATCCGTTGCAGGCATTGCAGGGCCGTGTACCCGGCCTTTTAATTACCCAGCAAACAGGTGTAACGGGTGGCGGTTTTAATGTATTGATACGGGGAAGAAACAGCATTACCAATGGCAATGATCCCCTGTATGTTATCGATGGGGTGCCTTATGCGGCACAACTGGTGCCCGGCGATGGCTCCATTTCAACGTTCCAGGCTTTTGGCAAAACTATTCCCAGCCCTTTGAACTTTCTGAACATAGCCGACATTGAGTCGATCGATGTTTTAAAAGATGCTGATGCTACAGCTATCTATGGCACCCGCGCAGCTAATGGCGTTATTCTTATTACAACAAGAAAAGGAAGGGCGGGTAAAACGGTAGTTGATGTAAATGCGTATTCAGGAGTGGCCAATGTGGCGCATATGATGAAGCTGTTGAATACCGATCAATACCTCCAATACCGGAATGAAGCCTTTGCCAATGATGGCGCTACGCCAGGCGCCCTCGATCATGATGTAAATGGCCCGTGGGATAAAACCCGTTATACCGACTGGCAAAAGAAGCTGATAGGCGGAAATGCCCGTATCAGCGATGCGCAGGCGAGTGTTTCGGGCGGAAATGCCGATGTACAGTATATGATCAATGGCGGTTACCACAAAGAAACCACGATGTATCCCGGCAATTTTGGCAACAACAAAGCATCGCTGCATTTTAACATCAATAGCGCTTCGGCTAACAAAAAATTCAAAGTGCAGCTTTCGGGAAGCTATGTTTCGGGCTTTAATCATCTTCCGTATGGTGATTTTATGACCGAAATAAAAATGTATCCCGATGCGCCCGAAGTGTATGATGTGAATGGTAACCTGAACTGGGCCAATAATACCTGGAACAATCCCTATGCGCGCATGCAGGTGGCGTCTAAAGCATATTCAAAAAACCTGTTAGGCAACAGCACACTTAGCTATGAACTATTGCCCGGCCTGGAAATTAAAACCAGCCTGGGTTATTCGAACCTGCAGTATAACGATGTGCAGGCCATGCCTACCACCTTGTTCAGACCGAACCAGAATACAACAACCGGTAGTTCGGCTTTTGCCTTCAATACCCTGCAATCCTGGCTCATTGAACCGCAGTTAAAATATAAGTTTACCCTGTCTGATGGCAAATTCGATATATTGGTGGGCAGTACCATCCAACAAAACCAGGCCGATGGAAATACGATAACAGCAACCGGCTATACCGATAATAGTTTGCTCGAAAGCCTGGCTGCCGCATCCTCAATAAACAAGGGAAATGCTATTGTTAATAGCAAGTATAAATACAATGCCGTTTTCGCACGCCTGAATTATAACTGGCAGGATAAATATATTATCAATCTTACGGGCCGGCGCGACGGTTCAAGCCGATTCGGTCCTGAAAAGCAATTCAACAATTTTGCCGCGGCAGGCGTAGCCTGGATTTTCTCAAATGAAGATTTTGTGATGAATGCATTACCGGCGCTTAGTTTTGGAAAGATCCGCGCCAGCTATGGTACTACCGGTAGCGACCAGGTAGGGGACTACCGGTTTCTGGATACTTATACTTTTAATAATTTTGCTGTTCCTTACCAGGGAACGCAGGGGCTGTATCCTTCCAACCTGTTTAATCCCGAACTTGCCTGGGAGGTTAATAAAAAGGCGGAAGCAGGCCTGGAAATCGGGTTGTTAAAGGATAAAATTTTTGTTACCGCAAGTTATTTCCGTAACCGCTCAGGAAACCAGCTGGTGGCGATGCCATTACCTGATATTACCGGGTTTAATAATATTAATGCGAATTTACCCGCCACCGTTCAGAACGCAGGATGGGAATTTTTGGCCAGAACATATAATGTTAAAACAAGAAGCTTCAGTTGGGTAACCAGCATCAACTATACCAGGCAGCAAAACAAGTTGATCGCATTTCCTAACCTCGACAAATCAACGTATTCAAGGCTGGTAGTGATTGGTGAACCCATATCGGTTATACAGGCATATCATTCGGCAGGTGTAAATCCTCAAACAGGTTTATATTCTTTTCGGGCAGCAGACGGGAGTATTACTTCGGCTCCCAATACCATCACGAATGTCGACAGATATATAAGGCTGAACCCCGATCCGCAGTTCTTTGGTGGTTTTCAGAATACGTTCACCTTTAAAAATTTTGATATTGACTTTTTCTTCCTGTTTGTAAAACAAATTGCGCCGAACCCATTATTTCTGAACGCCAGCCAACCGGGTTTATTCAGCCGGTTTACGCCGTTGAACTGGCCGGTGGAAATCATGAATAACAGGTGGCAAAAACCGGGCGATGAAGCTTCTGTTCAGAAATTTACCAGAATTACGGGCGCTGCATCAGATGCGTATTCTGCCGCAGTTCAAAGTGATAAGGCATATGTAGACGGTTCGTATTTACGGTTAAAAAACATATCCGTTTCTTACCGGTTGCCCGACGCATGGGTTAATAAAATGCATTGTCAACATGCGCGTATTTATTTACAAGGTCAGAATGTATTTACAATTACCAGCTATAAAGGAATGGATCCCGAAGCGCAGAATATTTCGGCCCTGCCGCCATTGCGGGTATTCACAGGTGGCATACAGGTTAGTTTGTAAAACCATCCTTTAATTAAAAACCAGAAAAATGAAACAATTAAAATCGATATATCTGTTTATTTTACTTTTTGTATCACTTATTGCAGGATGCCGGAAAATGGTAGAAGTTGATCCACCTATAACGAACCCTACCAGTACTTCGTTATATACCAGTGATGCCAAAGCCGCTTCGGTGCTTACCAGTATATACGCACGCATGAGTGGAAATGCGACAAGCTTTGCACAAGGCCAGAATGGTATTAGTTTGTTCGCAGGTTTATCTGCCGATGAATTTGAAACAGATCAAACTGTTGGTAGCACTTTCATGGATGTGTATACCAATTCCTCGTCGGTAAAGTTGTCTCAGATATGGAAGGATTTGTATCAATACATTTATGTTGCCAACGCAGCCCTTGAGGGAATAGAAAAATCGCCCGGAGGCATAACCGACTCGGTGAAGAACCAGTTGACCGGCGAAGCGAAATTCATGAGGGCCTTTCTGTATTTTTATGCGATTAACTTATATGGGGATGCACCTTTAATTACCAGCACCGATTACAGGGCAAATGCATTGACCAGCCGTACACCAAAACAACAGGTTTACCAGCAGATTGTTGCTGATTTAAAAGATGCTGAAAATTTGTTGGGCGCTAATTATGTAACACCCACCGGTGCGGTAACACCAGAGAGGGTACGGCCAAATAAATACACGGCTGCTGCTTTACTGGCCCGGGCATACCTGTTTACAGGTGATTGGCAAAATGCTGAAGCCGAAGCTACCAAAGTGATCAATAACACCACTATGTACAGCCTGATCACCGATCCCGACAAAGCATTTCTGAAAAACAATAAAGAGGCGCTGTGGCAATTGCAACCGGTATTGAGCGGCTATAATTCATTCGATGGTTATGTTTTTATTCGCACGGTGAAGCCAAATTTCAACGAACCGGTTTCGTTAAGAGCTGCTTTCCTGGATAATTTTGAACCGGGCGATAAAAGAAGGCAAACCTGGGTCGATTCTATCACCCTCAATTCCGTTAAATATTATTTTCCTTCTAAGTATAACGTAAAAGGGGGAGTGCCTTCAACACCGGTAACCGAATACCCCACTGTTATGCGGCTGGCTGAAGTGTTTTTAATTCGTGCCGAAGCAAGGGCGCAGCAAAATAATGTAAGCGATGCGCAGGCCGATCTGAATGTTATAAGAGCACGCGCCACTTTGGGAGCAACTACTGCCAGTGACCAGGCATCTCTGTTACAGGCTGTTGAACACGAACGCCAGGTGGAATTGTTTACAGAATGGGGCCATCGTTGGCTCGATTTAAAAAGAACCGGAAGGGTAGATGCGGTTATGTCGGTTGTAACCCCGTTAAAAGGCGGCACCTGGAATACGAATATGCAACTGTATCCTGTACCCTCTAATGAAATATTATTAAACCCTAATCTGGCGCCCCAAAACCCTGGCTACAATTAATCCCCTCCGTCAGAGCCATGAACCCTGGTTGAGCCTAATCAATCGGGGTTCTCTTTCAACAAATGTATAGAATGAAAAACAGACCACTTTTTTGGCTTGCTGTTATTCTGTTGCACACTTCAATAAAAGCACAGGTAGCCAAACCCGTAACCATTTCGGGTAGGGTATGTTCCGATAAAGACAGCATAAAGTTATTGGCCTGGTTTGCCAAAGATATTATTACCGGGGCGGGCGGGGAAAGTGAAAAAATTATTATACCGGTCAACAAAAACGGAACGTTTTCATTTTCCACACCACCCATTACAGGTATTGCCAGGCTATCGCTGCATGATGCCTATACAGGTAATAAATTATTCAGCCAGGAAGAACAGTTTATTGCGCCCGGCGACCAGGTACAATTATTTGCAAACATTCACGACCAGGGCGAACCTTATTACTTTAAAGCCGTTTTTTTTGGAAAAGAAGCAGCCCGCTATGAATGCGTACAGGCCCTTAAACAAATCAACACCGATATCTTCGATCAGGCAACCGCAACCGGAGATATTATTAAGTTGTACGATTCGCTGTTAAGCAGTAAGCAGAAGATATTAAACAATTTCATGGACCGGTTAAGCAGTAAAGATTATAACCTGTTGCTTACAGATATTACAGGCGACCTGAAGGCCCATGCCATAACAACTGTTTGCGGGTTCGGATTCGGATCTTATATGTATCAAACAAACGGCATGGATGAGTTGAAAGCTAAAAAAGATAAGTTTGACCGGTTAATGGCTCATTTCAAAGATACGGCCGGCATTAGCGACATAACCGCGCTTTCTATTACTTACAGAAAATACCTGTATCAAAAAACGCGCGCTGAAGTGGCTTTTGAAAATAACGGCGAACCCATCAGCCTGAGATCATTCTTTCAAAAATTATCTCAGCAATATAGCGGGTTGATGCGTGAAAAGCTGCTGGCCATGTTGTTGCTGAATTTTTCAGAAAACTATTTCTTTTTTGGCGGCATCGATCCCGATGAACACCTGCAATGCCTTCAGGATGCCAATGCAATAATCCGTACCCATGAATTAAAAGGAAAATTCAAAGCTTATATGAACGGACTGGCAAAAGGAGCCACTGCCTATAATTTCACGCTTCCTGTTGACTCGTCGCAAACAAAGAAGTTAAGTTTGACAGACCTGAAAGGAAAAGTGGTTTTGCTGGATATATGGGCCTACCAGTGTACCGGTTGTATGGTATTTACGCAAACCTTTCACCGGAAAGTATATCCTTTATTTAAAGACAATCCCGATTTTGCTGTATTGAGCATTATGCTGGGCGAAAGTTCAAAAGATGCCTACATGCGCAGGTTGCGCAGTGAAGGAGGCATGGTATATACCTACCCGGATTATACCAATTTGTTTGGTGGTAAAGGTGTTGCATCGGGCCGGCAAATGCAGGAAAGTTATAATGTAACAGGGTTTCCTACTATACTCTTATTAGATAAACAGGGTAAAATATATTCATCGACTCTGCCGGTCATTTATGGCGATCCGCGAAATAAGGAGCTGGAAAAAAATGTATCAAAACTAACAGAACTGATCAAAAAGGCATTGGCTGAACGTTAAGTAATATTGAATACCGAATGTCGAATATCGAATATTGAATGTTGAAGTAAAAACCAATTCCTGTATTTACCCTTCAACATTCAAAATTTAACATTCATTATTCAATATTTATTACAGTTGTATATTAGTGTTAGATCAAAAACTGTTTATGAAAAAAGGTTTCGGTATTATATTTTTTATTCATTTCTCCTTCACCTTACTCGCGCAAAAACCGCCATTGACCATCGAAGCCATTAAAAACTGGCCCGATATTACCGATGAAAAGATCAGTAACGATGGTAAGTTCGTGATTTACTATCTTGAAAAAGGCGATGCGCCTGATACGCTGGTAATTCAAGGGATTGATCAAAGATGGATAGAAAAAATACCGGAGGCAAAAAATGCGGTGATCACCGAAAACAGCCGGTTGGTTGTTTATCAAAAAAGCGACAGCCTTTTTATATATGATGTTCAAAAGCGCAGCCCCACGCTTATTGCCCCTAAAATACTTTCTTTTAAAGTGCCGGCAGCCGCAAATGGAAAATGGCTGGCCTGGCAGGAAGCATCTTCTGAAAAGAAATTGATACTATATGATTGGCAGCAGAACAAGACCCACCTGTTTGAGCAGGTTGACTATTATCAGTTTTCAGGCAATGGCGATGTATTGTTGTTGCGCTGTAATTCAGGCAATGCGAAAGAAAATATGGCTATAATAAAATGGATTGATTTAGCCGATGGCAAAGCGCTCACCATAATGGAAGGCGTGCATAATGCGCGCAATTTTGTTTTTGATGATGTGGCCGCACAACTGGTTTTTATAACAGATACCCCGGGAAACAATATGATCAATACAACCCTGCAATACTACTGCAGGGGCATGGACCATGCGATTGCCCGGGTAAAAGACAATGCCCCCGGTATGGACAGCAATTATACTGTTGCCGGCAGCAACCTGAAATTTTCTCCCGATGGTGAAAAAATTATATTTTCTATCAAAAAGAAAATAAATACACCCGGAAAGGGACAAAAGAATATGCCCGATGTAAATATCTGGCATTATGATGATGATTTTTTGCAAAGTGAACAGCAGGCTATGGTAAGTCAGGCTGCCAACAGAATATATACAGCGGTTGTAGCAAAAAACACCGACAGCATTGTTCAGTTAGACCAGGAAAAAGACGAACCTTTTGTTGAGCTGGCCGGGAATGGAAACGGTGATGTGGCTTTGATCAAACAAAATATAAGTTATTTCTCCGGCAAATGGAAAGCGGCTACCATGCCTGCCTATTATACTGTAGACCTTAAAAGTGGCCGGCGCAAACTGGTTGTTACGGGCTGGGATATAAGCATTAATATTTCGCCTTCAGGTAAGTATATCATCTGGTATGATCCGGCAAAGCAGCATTATTTCAGTTACCATACCGATACCGGGGAAGTGAAAAATATAACTGCTCAACCGGACCTTTCATGGTTGCCAAAAATTCAGCCAATGAGGATGGAGCCATTTATTCCTTTTGGTATAGCAGGTTGGCTGCCTAACGACAGGGCGGTTCTATTGTATGACCAGTTTGACATCTGGAAAATTGATCTCACCGGAAAATATCCTCCTTTTAATGTAACCAACGGGTATGGCCAACGGCACCATATAATGTTAAGGGTTTGGAATACCGATAATAACGACTATGCTGCACCGGTATTTGATAACGAGGCGGTGCTATTGGTGGCTTTTGATATGGAAAGTAAGAACAATGGTTTTTTTAAAAAAAATATTAATGAAGCCGGTGACCCGGTGAAGCTTTCCCTTGATCCCTGTTTATATTATGCTAATAACCGGTTTAATCTTCAGTTCCTTACAAAATACCCCATACTAAAGGCAAAAAATACTGCGGCGTATATTCTCAGGCGAATGAACAGTACTGAATATCCTAATCTTTGCTTTACCCGTGATTTTAAAACATTCAACGTTTTATCAAACGAAAGCCCGCAGCGAAATTATAACTGGCTGACAACGGAACTGATTGCCTGGAAGCAATCCGATGGCACATTGAACCAGGGCATATTATACAAGCCCGAAAATTTTGATACGCTGAAGAAATACCCGGTAATTTTTTATTTCTATGAACAGCTATCGCACCGGCTGAACCAGTTTCTACAACCTGAATACAGTAACGGCACTATTAACATTCCCTGGTTTGTTAGTAATGGTTACCTGGTTTACACCCCTGATATACTATACACGCCTGGTAGTCCGGGTGAAAATGTTTGTGAGTCGGTTGAATCTGCGGCCCGTTACATTGCCCGGTTTCCCTGGGTTGATACCACGAAGATGGGTTTACAGGGGCATAGTTTTGGCGGGTACGAAGTGAATTACCTTGTTTCGCATACAAACCTGTTTGCCGCGGCCCAGGAATCATCGGGCGCCTGCGATTTTATAAGTTATTATAACGGCTTTTACCGGGAGCACAGTGCCCAGTTTTATTTTGAATATGGCCAGGGAAGGGTAGGGCATACTTTATGGGAAAGCCCCAGGTTGTATTTTCAAAATTCGCCAATTTTTAATGCCGATAAAGTCACCACGCCGTTGCTGATCATGCATAACAGGGAAGATGGGGAAGTGCCCTTTCAGCAGGGAATTGAATGGTTCACGGCGCTCAGAAGACTGGGCAAAAAAGTATGGATGCTCGAATATGACAAAGAGTATCACAGTATAAATCAATTAAAAAACAAAATTGACTTTACCATCAGGGTTGACCAGTTTTTTAATCACTTTCTGAAACAGGAACCTGCTCCCAAATGGTTAACGAATGGAATACCGGCGATATCGAAAGGGATTGAATCAGGACTGGAATATCAATAACAATAAGCAAAGAGCAATAGACAATTGAAAATACTTATTCACCATTGCCTATTGCCTATTGCTTATTGCCTATGACCAGCTATTTGCCTCCATCAGTTACCCACGCGGTGCTGGTATACTGAGAAGTGCAGGTGCTATTTTTGTATAATGGAGAAAGCTTGCACGGATTGTTGGTATTATTCGCACTTTCGCAAGGGGCAGCTACGCAGGCGCTGGCGGAATTGAAATAGTAAAGATCGCCGGGCAGTTTTTTGTGGGCCCTGAACGCAAAAGCTGCTGTTATTGCAACAAACAATACCAGTACGCTGAAAATCATTTTAGTTTTTTTCATAATAATCGCTACTTTTTAAAAGCAAAAAGTAAAACTTTATAAACCGATTTATTGCCTGCACTTGTTTACTGCTTCCGTTGAAGGTGGCAGGCATCAACCTCCACGAAGCATTCGAATAATTTTATTTGCCCTGCAAGCGTTGGATGAAAAGACGCCCTTTAGCTGTTGACGATTTTGATAATCGTTTCCGCATCAACCATTCCTGTTATTATTTTTTTTAACCGGTTAGACGGAGTATAAATAAATAAGAATGGGTAAGAATTTATATTAAGTTGTTTATAGAAAAAGTATTCATAGTCCCTTCCCACGGTAATATTGTTATACCTGCTCAATTGGTAGTTGTGGCAAAAATTTTTTATGGCAGGTAACCCGAAGGGCGAGCATAGGTAGAACCTAAAGTGCTGCAATCGTTCGTAATGGGTTAAAATTTCGGCTGTTTGTTGCCGGGAAAACTGACAATCGGGGTTAAAGTACATTAATACAGTTGGCTTCCCTGGTGGTATTTGAATAGTGTTAATCACCCGTGAACTGTCGGTAAGCAATAAATTCACTGCTGGTATAGTAAGAACACGTTTATCGGGTTGGTGCGATTGAGGTGACTGGCATCCCGATAAAGCCATTATTAATATTATACATAACATGATCACACCTGGATGCTTTACAGTATTTGCTGTTCGCATAAATGATAGCTGTTTGAAGATGGTATAAATATCACACCAATACGTTTTGCTGCCGGGTGCTGCCTGTTTGATGTTTTTCGACCAGCAGGCCGGTGAATGCAAGCCCTGTAAAAAGAATATTAAAAACGAGATGGCTTTGCCAGCCGAGCCCGTTCAAAATGCCACCGCAACTGCAGGGCACGGTAGGGCTGAGATACATGATAGCGAGTACATATAGGGTAAATACGAGCATTAAACCTGTTGCCGCATAAAACCCCTTTAACTTCCATTTCGGTAATATCAGCAGCACACAAATACCTAATTCAATAGCAGGAATTACCCAGGCAATATAGGGCGACATTCCTTGTAATACAGGTGATTGGCCAATTTGCGATACAAACGTTGGGTAAACCATCAGTTTGCTAACAGCCGCGTAACCAAACAACAGTATCAATAAATTTCCTGTGATATCTGTTATGATCTTTTTTACCATATAAATCGTGGCTTATTTAACAACCACCCTAAAGATAATAGACGCCTTTATCCGTACTATCAATCACTGTATCCAATTTTGTAGCACGTTTTATCGAAAGGAATAAAAAAATCTACATTTTCTGTGCATTCCGGTAGGGTGAGTAACCGAAGCGGTTTTTAAATGCACGACTAAAACTTTGGGGGTCGCTATAGCCCAGCATGCCGGCTACCTCTTTATTGTTGTAGCGCTTATCTTCTATAAGTCGCAGGGCCAGCCGCATTTTTTCTTCAAGCGGGTGGTGTAAAACCGGATAGCCAAATATTTCTTTGAACCCTTTTTGCAGCTTGTACATGCTGATTTTAAAAGTTTCTGCCAGTTCGGGCGTAGAGACTTTTTTTTCAGATTCTTCGAGGTAGGCAGCTATGCGGTACAGGGTATTCACTTCAGGCAAATTTAACCTGGCTGATTTACCGGAAGGTCGATCGCTCATAACTGTAAGGCAGGTTCGAACTATTTTGTCAATAATCATTTCGGGCTGCAAAAGGCTTTTGTTTTCCGGGGAACCTGTTTGAATAAGTTTATCTATCCAGCGAAGCACTTCTATGGAAGCAATGCTGTTGTGATTTTTTAATTTAGCCGTTTGCCGCCGTTGGGTTTTTTGTATGAAGTCGGCAAGCAACGACGGATAATCAGACTCCAGTGAGCAAAGGTATTCTCCGGTAATAATAATGTCCATAAATCTTATTGTTTCTTCGGGCCCGAGTGTGAACTCAATGGAGTGGTGGGGGATATGCAGCAGGTTAAAATCCCGTTGATGAAAAACCTGTTTTCCGAGGTAGGGCAAATGGAAGATAAATGACTGTGCGTTGCCCATTCTTAAAGTGATCATTGGGTCGCTGACCCAGGTATACTTTTCCGTGATCTTTGATTCAAATTGATAAAACCTCGCTTTAAAAATGCCAAGGTCAAATTCAAGGAAAGAAAAATGATAATCATGGTTATTGGTAGCAACCTGCAAATGAGACCCCGGGAGTGTAAATGGCTTGCCGGAAGGGGTATTGTCTGTTGAAAATACTAATTCACCTGATCGGGATGAAAAAAGTTTATTTAGCATAGTGAAGGCTTTAAAAACTCATATAATGAATTAGTCCACTTATTCAAAGTGGCGCGCCTTTCACTGATTTATTATAGTATAGCCTTAACAGTGCAAAAATGAGTTTTTTTATAAATCCGAAAAAAATAAAAAAAATTATATAAACAAAATGGCGTATATAATAACGCAATGGCTCACTCTACCGGATGATCGCCAGACTACCTTAATGCTGCCAAAAGTATTTGTATCTTTCTATGATAATAGCCGCATATGATTGAAAGAAAGAGAGCCGGAAGCTTATCCCCGGCAGGCAGCCGTGCTGCTGCCAATCATGTTTCGGGCAATGGTATTGCATGGCCGGCCCGGATACCTCTGCAAATGAAAACGGACTATAAAGGACAAACGAAAGAAATCCCGGATATTACTGTTGAGGAAAACAATGGAGAAATAAAACTTATAAGCAGTAATCGAAAAGTAAGTGGGTCTTTAACGTATAAAATAGATAAAGCAGCAAAGGAATCGACTTTGAAAGTAGTTTCCGTTTTTCCGCAAGGGTATGGATTGGGTGCTGTATTGCTTTATCATTTTGGAAAAATTAGCAAGGATGCAGGAATGACGACCATTGCGATCGGCGCGCCGGCGCTCACGGAATATGACTTTTACAAACAGATGGGCGCTACGGTACAAAACACACCGGAAATAGAAAAACACAAGAAGGTATTGCTGGGTAAATATGAACTGATTCCGGCAGAATGGGAGGATGCCTGGCGCACCATTTCCACCGATATGGGACGTAAGGAATGGGATTCCAAAAAATATTTTCTGGGCGAAACAAACAAGCGTTTTGATAAGTTACCCGACGAAGAAAAGGCGGGCTTTATTCGTTCACTCGAAGAAAAATTACACCCGTCAGATCCGGAAGAACATAAAGCACCCGTTAAAACAAAACCGGAAATGATACATGGCTATTTTAAGAACAGTGCCGAATATGCAGCCAGTGCGTTGGGCGACGGCCTGAAGTTTCGCGATATCGATTATATGATATCGCAATGCAGTAAAAGTATGGGTAAGAAATGGGCGTAAAAATTTGAAAATGACACATCCTAAAAAGGGCTTAGGAGTATTATCGTTGATAAAGTGAAGTATGCCTGGAATAAAACAGCCCCATCCCGCCAGCGGGATGGGGCTGTTTTAAAATCATTACAGGTTACTATTCAAGCGACCTTTCCTTAACTGATCTGATGAATTGACCCTTTGCATCAAAGATCAGGTCGAGCTCATCTACTTCCGCTTCATAAATCTGGTTGCCCTGAAGGTCCTTGCTGGTAACGGCATCTGTTATTTTTTTTCCGGGATAATGTTTGGCAATGTAAGCCTGGGCATCCTTCGGTATCTCAGATGGATGAATTCTTGTTTCTGACTTAATGACTTTCCCATCCGGTGCGATAAAAATGACCGTTTCCTTTTTTAGGTAATCGAATTCTGCAACATAGTTGCCCTCTTCCTTTGCCCAGTGTTCGACTTTTGAGCCAGGATAAAGGGTTTTAAATTTTGATTTTACTGCTTCCGGAATGGATGATTCGTTCAATTTTGCCTGCGCGTAGATGCTGATCGCGAAAGCCTGCATCATTATAATACTCAAAAATAATTTTTTCATACAGTGTATTTAAGAGGGCTTTAATTATTGTTGAAATAGTTTTAATTGGTTGACCTATGTTTTACAACTCTACCCGTTTTCCTATCTCTTGAACGGCCAATTAAATAACCGGCCCCTGAACCAATCGCAGCGCCTACAACTCCGCCTACTACGCGATTATTCTTATCTATGATGGCGCCTGCTGCAGCCCCTGCGGCACCGCCGATCACAGCGTCTTTAGCGGCAGCGCTCCATCCCTTTTTGTGAGGAGTTTGTGGTTGAGTGGTGCTGGTTGCCGGCTCATTTGAAGTTGAGGAATAATTTCCATCATTAGCGCTGTTGGGAGCAGTGCCCTCATACTGTTTTTCTCTTCTCGTACTATGCGGAGAAGTATGTTTAGATGGGGCAGTGACCGTATCCCTGATCACTATGGTGTCTTTTTTACTGGCTAAGCCATTGGAAGAATCAGAGTTGCAATTAGAAAAAATGACCGAAAGCGCTAATAAGAACAAAACTAATCTCATGTTTTTTGTTTAAAGGGTTAAAATGGCTTGTTAATCAAAGATTATGCCGTGTCATGACCTGCATATGAAAAAAATAATTCAATGAATTAAATTTCAGTTATTTATAAATAATTCAAAAGCTTATTTCATTATAGCGTCATGAAAAAAGTATAAAGGAGGGGCAATCCAATTCAAACCACCATATATAATCTTGCTATTTGTAATTTAAAAAGCCCCGGGATTTTGTTTTTTACGGTAATTTGTAGCTGGTGTGAAATGTTTGATATATGGACATTATAAACCTGCCACAGGATATTTTACCGGGGGAAGGAAGCGGATCAGAAAGCATCATTTTTTATGATTATTCCCCTCCTCCGGGTCGTTATAAAGGAAAGGGTATCCTTCACAAAAATGCCATCAGCCTGGTCATTAGCGGAGAAAAGACAATGCATTTTGCTGAAAAAACTGTTTATGCCAGGGATACCGAATTTCATTTACTGTCTGCCGGTAATTGCGTGGTTTCCATGAACCTGGTGGAGAAAATACCTTTCCGCAGCATACTCATATTCTTCGATACCGGCTTATTAACCAATTTTTTTATAAAATATGCCGGTAGGGTAAATAAGATAAAGGATGCGAAAAAAATCTCTCCGGCATCTTATCTTTCGTTTACAAAAGATCCCTTTATCCGGAATTTTATCGATTCTTTACAGCTGTTGCTGCAATCAAAAGAACAATTATCGACCGAAATGCGGCTGCTGAAACTGGAAGAGTTGTGGTTATATCTGCTTGAAAAGTATTCAACCCGGCTATTATCCTTTCAACCAGCTCCTAATAAACACAGCGATGACCTGGCCATCCGGAAAGTGGTGGAAACGAATATCACCAGTAATGTCAGTATATCAGAAATGGCTTTCCTCTGCCATATGAGTATATCCACATTCAAAAGGCGGTTTATGCGGCTATACGGCAAACCTCCCAATGAATGGTTCCTGCAGGAGAGAATGAAACTGGCAAAAGAGCTGCTGCAATATCATCATGAAAAACCCGGTCAGGTATATGATAAAGTAGGCTACGAAAGTCATTCCAGCTTCAGTCAGGCTTTCCGGAAAGTATTCGGCAAAACACCCAGTGAATTTCAATTGGAATATCTGAACGATCAGCCACAATTTTTGAATGATTGACGACAGACTCCAGCCTCCACCCAATTGTAATTTTGCCGGTATAAATTTTTACCGACATGCTTTTTACTACCGAAAAAAACAAGGAGATAGTTCTACGATTCAACAGGGAAGTGATCGAACAAGGCAATATCGATTCTTTCCATGAACTGGTGTCGCCAAACGTCATTAATCATGCAGCTCCCGAAGGTATGCCTGGCGGTGCAGAAAGCATGATCCATTTCCTCATGCATGTATTACGGGTGGGCTTTCCTGATGTAAAAGCTGAGATACTGGACCAGGTAGCTGAGGGCGACAAGGTAACGACAAGAAAAGTCCTTCATGCCACCCACACGGGTGAATTCATGGGTATCCCGCCTTCAAACAGGAAAGTGGCAATCCAGGTAATAGATATCATACGCCTTCACCAGGGCAGGTATGCAGAACACTGGGGCATCAGCAACATACCGGATATCATCAGGAAATTATCGGAATAACGTGCGGCAGCCAGGAATATCCTGTGATTACAAAATGTTCATTTCATACATCGAAATATAACCGAAATTGATTTTAAGGGTGGGATGGAGGCAGGTCTGCAAACCCCTCCTAAAACCAGTCTTTTAGCCTAATTTTGCCCGAAACTTTTGATCTTGAGCGTTCCTGTGTTTTTGATTACTCCGCCTTTTACGCAGCTTAATACGCCATATCCGGCGACGGCTTACCTGAAGGGCTTCCTGAATACCAAAAATATCCATTCCTTCCAAAGCGATCTGGGTATCGAGGTAACATTGGCCCTGTTCTGCCGCGAAGGGCTGCAGGAATTGTTCGATCTTATCAACCGCTCCGGGAAACCATTGTCAGACAATGCCGCCCGCATGGTGGCCCTGCAGGACGATTATATTCATACAATCAACGATGTAATCCTTTTTTTACAGGGGCACAATCCAACCCTGGCGCACCGCATCTGCAAACGGGATTTTTTGCCCGAAGCCAGCCGTTTTGCGCAGCTGGAAGACCTGGACTGGGCTTTTGGCACTATGGGTACGCAGGACAAAGGCAAGCACTTTGCCACGATGTACCTCGAAGACCTGTCGGACATTATCAGCGAGTGTGTGGATGAGCATTTTGGTTTTAGCCGTTATGCTGAAAAACTGGGCCGCTCGGCCAACAGCTTCGACGAACTGTACAACGCCCTGCAAATGGAATATACCTTTATTGATGAATTGCTGATCAGGTTGCTGAAAGCGCACATGGAAAGGTTACAACCCAGGCTGGTAGCCATTTCTGTTCCTTTTCCCGGCAACCTGTATACTTCTCTGCGTTGCGGACAGTTTATCAAACAGCATTACCCCGAAGTAAAAGTGGCCATGGGTGGCGGTTTCGCCAATACCGAATTGCGCTCCGTCGCCGACCCGCGTGTATTCGAATTCTACGATTACATTACGCTCGATGATGGCGAAGCTCCTCTTGAACAACTGGTGCAACTGGTAGAAGGTCACCGTTCTGTTGAGGAACTGAAAAGAACTTTTATCCTTCAGGAGGGAGCCGTGCAATACATCAACAATAAAAGCTGTTCCGATTACAAACAGGCGCAGGTTGGCACACCCGATTACAGCGATTTTCTGTTGGATAAATACATCTCTGCTATTGAGGTCGTAAACCCCATGCACCGCTTGTGGAGCGATGGCCGGTGGAACAAATTAACCATGGCGCATGGCTGCTATTGGGGCAAATGCACCTTCTGCGATATTTCACTCGATTATATCAAACTCTATGAGCCGATAGCCGCCTCTTTGTTGGTAGACCGCATGGAAGAGATGATGAAACAAACCGGTCAGAATGGTTTTCACTTCGTGGATGAAGCCGCTCCACCGGCCATGATGCGTGCACTGGCGCTGGAGATTATCCGGCGCAAACTAACGTTGAGCTGGTGGGCCAATGTGCGTTTTGAAAAGAGCTTTACCCGCGACCTCTGCCTGCTGTTGAAACGTTCAGGCTGTATTGCTATTTCGGGAGGGCTCGAAGTGGCCGGCGACCGCCTGTTGGAGCTTATTCAGAAAGGCATCACGGTAGTACAGGTAGCCCAGGTAAACAAGCACTTTACCGAGGCAGGCATCATGGTACATGCTTACCTGATGTATGGTTTTCCAACACAAACCGAACAGGAAACGATCGATTCACTGGAAATGGTGCGGCAGCTATTCGCCGCCGGCATACTGCAGTCGGCCTTCTGGCATTTGTTCACTATGACGGTGCACAGTCCTATAGGAATGCAGCCTGAGAAATTCAAGGTAAAAAGAGAGTCTGCCCTAGTGGGAGCCTTTGCCAACAACGACCTCGTACACATAGACGAAACGGGCGCCGATCATGAAACGTTTGCATTTGGACTGAAGAAATCACTGTTCAACTATATGCACGGCATCGGTCTCAACGATCCGCTGCAAAAATGGTTCGACTTTAAAGTGCCTAAAACAAAAGTAGCTCCTGATTATATTCAGAAAGCCCTTGAACAGGGTATTTACACACCTGCCAAACCCACTGCCAGGATCGTATACCTGGGCAAGCCACCCGGTGTAGAACACTTCACCAAAAGTAAAAAGGGCAATAGCTGGGAAATGACCACTCTCACCTTTCAGGACATACGCGGAAAGTACAGCATCAGTGTCGACCGCGAACAAGGCAACTGGCTGGCCGAAATGCTAAAGGTACTGTCGATCAGCAACCCTGCAATGCTAACGCTGCAGGACGTGATGGACAGCTACAAAGCCGCCGGACTGGAAGATTTTGAACTCTTTTGGGACAATAAGCCAGTGAATACATTACATAAGGTTGGTTTGCTGAAGTTATAAAACAGGGCCCCAATCCAATTCTAATCAAAAGGCGGAATGTTGCCATGTGTAATGGTGCCATCAAACATACAAAGATATTATATTGCATAACATGTTATTTTGTTCGAACGGTCAGGAACATATGTTGTTTCTAAAGTATCATTTAAATTAGTAACATTTTTTTGCCCTGCAATTTTTGTTAATGAGTCAGTATCATTTGCTGAAATCGACGGATTAGTGTAGATTGTTATTGTAAACTTATCTAATGAAATTCGCTTGCCTCACCGTTTTGGTGTTACTGTTATGTGTACTGTTTTCATGCAGAAAGGATTCTAAAGATCCTGTTGACAACTCGCCGCTGCAACTCCTCAAAAAAACAACGCGCTATGAATTTAATGGGCAGATTATGACAGATTCAACGGCTTATGCGTACGATAAAGAAGGCCACCTTACCGCCACGCTGGACCCTAAAACGAACCTGCCTACCCAAAAATTCATTTATGAGGGAGATACGTTGATAGCGCTGGTCAATTTTGCAAATGGTCAAACCGATACACTCAAAAAGCCCATAAAGTTTTTTGATGGTGGTGAAACCATCTTCATCGATTTTACACGGCCGGGTTTAAGGGGAGGTATCGATACCATCCAGATTACCTATAAATGGTCGGGCAATCAATTACTGGAAGCCTGGACCTATTTGAACCTGGCTAACCCGGCGTTTAACCATCTTCAGAAAACGCTTATTTCTTATAACAGCAGCGGTAATGAATATGAGAATACGACTGTTTTCGATAATGGCACTTCACAATGGCAGTCGAGGGGCCTGGCTTATGACCAGAAGAAGAATTTTTTCAACACCACATCGAGGTTAAATTACATTTTTATGGGTTGGGGATTTCCCTATGCAACAAGATCTGTAAATAATCCTGTTAAAGGCGAACTTCCCAATGGGCAAGTAGAATATATATGGACCTATAATAACGATGGCTATCCCCTGACCATGCAGGTAAAAGGGAAGAATTACCTGGCGATGGAGTTAACGTATAATAGATAGGGGGTACAAACCTTCTATTTTCATTTTTTTCAGCTTCGGTCTTCAGAGAGGTTTTTTATTTTGCATACATTGCCTGCATTTGTTCAATATCTTCATTTATTTCCAACACGGTAGGCATTACTTCCGGAGGAATACGTAGTTCCGGATTTTCTATTGAGTGTTTGTTTGTAAGAAGCAATACGGCATAATACAATAAAGAATATTTATCCTGTAAAATTTTACCATGAGTTTCATTTGTAAATGCATTTGAAACAAGTTGCATTTGTTCCTGTATAAGCAAATTATTTAAAAACCAGTACAGGTTTTCATAATTACTATCGATGATAACCTGCCACACCCTTTCTTCAGTATTTTTAAAAACAGCATTCCATACCTCAATAACTATCAAAGATTCTATTGCTCTTGGATTAGGGTTTTGGTCCTTATACTTATTAATCAATTCAAGCGCTTCCCTTTTGTGCTGGTTGTTTTCATAGTAAAAAAGGGCCAGGTTATATAAAGCATCGATATTTCCTTTTTCAATAGCCTTAAGGTAATATTTTTCTGCTTCATTTTTTCTGCCTTCATCATCATAAAGTATGGCCAGGTTAAACAACGCATCGATATCTCCTTTTTCAATAGCCTTAAGGTAATATTTTTTTGCATCATTTTTTTTGCCTTCATCGTCATAAAGTATGGCCAGGTTAAACAACGCATCGATATTTCCTGTTTCAATAGCCTTTAAGTAATATTTTTCTGTTTCATTTTTTCTGCCTTCATCG